>SUZX01000003.1 GCA_015059735.1 Rikenellaceae bacterium
ATAACTTATCGCTTTCGCTTGGCCACCGACTGTGTATCGCCGACAGCGAGTTATCATCGTTTACTGCGTGGACTACCAGGGTATCTAATCCTGTTTGCTCCCCACGCTTTCGTGCCTCAACGTCAGTAATAGTTTGGTAAGCTGCCTTCGCAATCGGTGTTCTGTATGATCTCTAAGCATTTCACCGCTACACCATACATTCCGCCTACCGCAACTACACTCTAGCCCAACAGTATTAGAGGCAGTGCCGGAGTTGAGCCCCGGGATTTCACCTCTAACTTATCAAACCGCCTACGCACCCTTTAAACCCAATAAATCCGGATAACGCTTGGATCCTCCGTATTACCGCGGCTGCTGGCACGGAGTTAGCCGATCCTTATTCGTATAATACTTTCAGCCAGATACACGTATCTGGGTTTACCCTTATACAAAAGCAGTTTACAACTCATAGAGCCGTCATCCTGCACGCGGCATGGCTGGTTCAGACTTCCGTCCATTGACCAATATTCCTCACTGCTGCCTCCCGTAGGAGTTTGGTCCGTGTCTCAGTACCAATGTGGGGGGTTAACCTCTCAGTCCCCCTATGTATCGTCGCCTTGGTGAGCCGTTACCTCACCAACTAGCTAATACAACGCATGCCCATCCATAACCACCAAAGCTTTCAACCAAATAAGATGCCTTATCTGATATTATGGGGTATTAGTACCAATTTCTCAGTGTTATCCCCCTGTTATGGGTAGGTTGCATACGCGTTACGCACCCGTGCGCCGGTCGCCACCAATTGAAGCAAGCTTCAATCGTGATGCCCCTCGACTTGCATGTGTTAGGCCTGCCGCTAGCGTTCATCCTGAGCCAGGATCAAACTCTCCATTGTAAAAAAATATAAATGTTTCGTTAGAGTCCTGACTATTCGTTTTCCTTAAAGGAAATTGACAGATAAATACTACATTTCTTTTTCTCTCAGAAAATACCAGTAAATCAAAGAACCAGTTGAAAAAACCTCGCATTTTGTAATGCGAAAGGACTGCAAAGATAAAGCATATTTTTGAATCCTGCAAATATTTTTTCAAGAACTTTGCATCTTCTTTCAAAATCGTGTTTCCAAAGGTCTTCGGCTCCCTTATTGTAAACCTTCAACTTTTTATCAGAACCACGTTTTTCTCAAATGCGGATGCAAAGGTAGGGACTTTTTTTGAATCTGCAAATATTTTCACACTTTTTTGCGAAAAATTTTGAATTTAGTCCTAAATAGGGGATACACCTATTATTATATATAACCCTCAAAACAGTGCTCGGACCTCCCAAAGGAAGATCCGAGCAGATCACATATTTACTTTTTCGGCTTAAAGCTATCGACACCGAAACGAAAGTCCCGATTAAAGCCACCCACCATTGGTTGCCATTGTCGCACGAGCTACGAGTGCAAATTCGCGCGATATGGTTTGATCACCGACCGAAGCCGTTACCGTAATTAAAGCCATACCTTCTTTTTTGCAAGTCAGCGTTATCTTCGAGCCATTCAAAGTCGGAGCAGTTGTTAACCCGATATTTGCCAAGTTTTTCGATGTCACACCGGTCAGTTTGATTGTCGCAGAAGAACCTCCGAAATAATCGGCAAAATCAATGACAGTCGATTTTCCGGTTTGAACATAAAAGGCCGGACTACCCTTGATGGCGAGCAGGAGTTTCAGGGCATCAATCACACCACCGCCCATTTTACCTTTATAATTGGCTGCATTCATCGAAATTCCATAGTTCGGGAACGATTTTGATTTTCCCGTAAAGCCCGCATCAACACCTCTCACCGCACTGAGCAGCAACGCGCGAAACTCATCGGCCGTGAATTTCTTGCCGAGTTGTGCCGCATAGGTAAGTCCCAATGCTGCAACTCCCGAAACATGCGGACAGGCCATAGAAGTACCCTGCATCCATCCATAGCCATAATAATCATCTTTTTTACGATCGTCTTTATAATCTATCGAATTATCACAGAGCATAGTACTCAAAATTTCACCATTGGTATAAAACGACCCTTCGGACTCCGAGGCTGTAAAATCACCACCCGGAGCTGCAATCTCTGCCCATTTCCCATAGTTGGTATAATAGGCGGGCAAATCACTCCAATCAGTGGATGTCACAGCTATATTAGAAGCGTAAGCAGCCGGATAAATCGCCACATCGCCCTGCGTATCCCCATTATTACCGGCAGCAAAGATCACCAATCCACCGGAAATCGGGGAGTTCGGATTATTTTTACCGGCACTTTGCACGAAAGTATCGATTGCATTTTTCAGCATATTGATATTGGTATATTGAGTACCCTCCCACCATGAGCGCACCGTTTCGGGGGTAACCTTATCGGAAAAGGCATATCCCCAACTATTATTAGCGATCACTGCGCCATTGGTCAGTGCATATTCGAAGGCTCTAACCTCGGCATAAGGGTCGGTATTTTGGGTGTCATAACCTAATATTTGGCAAGACATCAATTGCACACCTCTCCCCAATTTACCGCCGGCAATACCGCAAACACCGATATTATTGTTATTTACAGCGGCAATGATTCCGGCAACATGAGAACCATGATCGGCATAGGAGTAATAAGTTTTACCATTCTCTTCCTCTACACCGAACGACGTCCAGTCGAGTTGCGTTTTGTTGTTGAAGAAATTATAGCCATGCTCACCGGTAGAGGCTTTTGTCCAAATATTAGCTTTCAAATCGGGATGTTCAGTATAGATCGGTTCATCCATCACAGCTACGATGATCGAGGAGTTGTTACCCGTGCAAAGCCCCCAAGCATCAGCAAGGTTGATATCGGCACCGGCTTTCTGATTCGGGAAATACTCATTGGAGCCAGAATTCTCATAAGACCACTGATACTTTAACAATGCATCATTCATCGCAGCGACAGCACGAGTCGGACGGACGTTTTGCGAGATCAACATATTCGCAGAAGTAGCGGGAATAGCAGGCCCTTTACGCAACGAACGACGGTATTTGGGATCAACGAGCAAGTTCACACCGACTACTTCTTCGCGCATACCAAGTGCCTTACTAACAGACAGCAAATCGGTATTCTCATCGAAGTAAAGTGCGTACCATCGATTGATGCCGGTACGATCATAAGCCGACTCCCACGCCGGATCGTATTTGAAAACTCGCTCAATATGCGTTACCCCAAACTCCTCCAAAACGGCATCAATATTCTCCAAACCCGAACGAGTTACCACCTCGCCACTTCGGGTTGTAATCCGTTTGGTCGAAACCGCAGCAGCAGCCGAAGGAGTAAGTTTCACGGCAAGCGTTCCTCGCGCTGCAACTGCTGTCGAGCCCGTAATTTTGGATTTTATTTCTGCGGGAATCAGTTTGCCTAAATCATCCTCTGTCTGATCTTTGGTACAAGCCACCAACGCCAACAAGAGGGAAAATGCAAATAACAATCGTTTCATAATTATCGTAGCTATATATAGATTCAATCTTCAAAGATAGGTCTTTTTTACGAAAAGCCAATATCTCAACAGAATAAATTCGCGTTTTCAACTTGTCGAAATTTGAGAATCCCAACAGCCCTATCTCAATTGGGAGGGGTACGAAAAAGGGTGTAAATCTCGTAACTACTTGATTTACACCCTTTACTGCGGAGAGAGAGGGATTCGAACCCCCGGTACAGTTGCCCGTACACCGCATTTCGAGTGCGGCCCGATCGACCACTCCGGCATCTCTCCAAACTTATTCCCGAACAACAAAGTGCTGTTTTGGGACTGCAAATATAGACATTTTTTTTCTTTTTGCGCATTTTCGCACAAAAAAATTGCAGTAGGACCAAAAACTTTCGCCATCAACCTCGCTAAGGCTCTCAAAATAGGGTGGAATGTTTACACCCCGATACGCCTAAAATCACTATTTCTCAACATAAGTTATCCGATCACGATCATTCTCCGGCACAGGGAGTGGTTTCGGCTGATAATCAGAATAACCCAAAGCAATGGCACACAGCGGCTCGCAGCCCTCAGGCAACGGCAAGAATTCACGGAGAAAATCGGTAGCAGAAGGTCCTTCGGGATTCTCTTTACACTGTGCGCGGCCAGCGATATGCACCCAGCAAGAGGCAAGTCCCTCATCGACAATTGCAAGTTGTAGCATAGTTGCCGCAATCGAAGCATTAACCATCCACAATTCGCTTTTGGCCGTATCGCCCAACACAACAATCGCCATCGATGCGCCTGCCATGAACGCAGCTCCCGAATCGCGCATCTGACTCATACGTGCAATGGTTTCAGGATTATCGACCACCAAGAAACGAGTCGAACGGGTATTATGTCCCGAGGGCGCATTCAGTGCGGTGGTAAGAATCCTATCAACGACCTCTTCGGAGATTTTTTTATCCGAAAATTTACGAATACTGCGACGTTTGGCTACAACTTCCTTAAACTCCATATCAATTCATTATTTCAAGGTTTCGATTGCAAATATAGCAATAATTAGCGCCCCTCAAAATCCTTTCCAAAAGATATTTTACATCAAATTTGCACAGATTCGATTTTTATTCGTATATTTGCAACCCCTTTGGGGACGTATATCAACCTCTTTCATTGGGTACTACGACAAAAATCAGCCATGTAAACTAGGTGTATTTCGATACACTTGCATATGGAGATGGGATTGCCGGTTAAGAGACCGACATGGTAGTTACGGTACAGCGGGAATGTTGAATGCGAAATTAAAAAAATTGTTGCAACAATGAACAAAGATGCAATCATCAAGCTCGTAAACGAGCAGATGTGGACGAAGACGGATGCTGAGGTACCGTCGTTCAAAGCTGGTGACACAATCACCGTAACGTACAGAATTATCGAGGGTAACAAAGAACGCTTGCAGAGCTTTCGCGGTGTGGTAATCCAGATCAAGGGCTCGGGTAAAACCAAGATGTTCACGATCCGTAAGATTTCGAACGGCGTGGGCGTTGAGCGTATCTTCCCGCTCTATTCACCCCACATCGACAAGATCGAGGTGAACAAGATCGGTGTTGTTCGTCGTGCTCGCATCTACTACTTGCGCAAACTCACTGGCAAAAAAGCCCGTATCAAAGAGAAGCGCATGACCAACACGGAGAAATAATCCGTCGAAAGTCACAGACAAAAGAGGCTGTTCTACTAGATAGGACAGCCTCTTTTGTCAAAAATCGTATAACATTTCTAAACAGAAAGCCTTGTTGTCAGAATAGAAATGCCCTCGCCGAAATTCCGACGAGGGCATAATCATTAAAAGTCTGCATTACAAACTCTTTTACGGTCGAAGACGTATGATTTCAATAGAAATCCACCTACTTCAACAGGCTATTTCCAACCTAACTTCTTGGCGATCTCTTTGGGTACAGCCTTGCGGTTAACCATGATCGTCGTGGTTTTGTACTCGAAGAACGGACGCGAGAAATACCAGAATCCCTTATAAGGAGAGGCTGTCCCCCACGAATTCTGTACTTTGAAGTAGCGATTGCCGATCTGATCTACTGCTGTTCCGACAATAACCATACCGTGATCGTCTTGTGTTTCATAGTTGTCGAAAGCCGTTTGGCGGATTTCCTGCGTAATTTTACGCTCTGCTCCAGGCTGCTCGAATTTGTAGCGGGCATCAGCGATCTCCTTCTCGGTGAGTTTGCCCCAACGCTCGGCCTCGGTACCACTTAGGTTTTCAAGTTTGGTTTCGGGAATAACACCGATTGCTTTGCTGCGGCTAAAACCTTTCTCGCTGACATCGGTTCCCCACGCAACGGTATAACCGTTGTTAAGCGCGTTATCCACGATGGCTGTCATCTCGTTGAGTGGCAGATTCCATGCCGTTTCCCACATCCAGTTATCGGGAATTTCGAGGATAAACGGCTTATAGAACGGATGGTGCGTAAACGAAGTGAACGAAGCATAGTCATCCATATTTATCGGCAGCGAAGCCGCAAACTCTTTCGGAGTGTAAGTCTTGCCGTTGTACTCGAAAGTCTCGGGCAGCGGACCGAAATAGGTGTCGAGCAATGCGTTGAAACCCTTCTTCCAAACGGGAGTGAGTTTGGCTCTACGAGCAGTTTGGATGATGGAGTTGAGGTAGCTTTTCAAAGCGGGGAACAGTTCACGGAACTCAGGAAGATCTGTGCCATAGTTCAAACCCGGATAAGCCTCTTGCGGAACGATACCGTATCTCTTGATAATCTCGGTAACATCGTGAGCAGCACCTCCTGCTCCGAAGTTGAGGTGGCCGTGTAGGCGAATATACTTCTCGGCCTTCTCCATATAAGAAAGACGCACAACCCACATCTCGGAGAGACGTACTTTGGGGCCTCCGGCTTTTAGAATCTCGCTTTCGAGCATGGTAGTTGTCGAATAGCACCAACACGTACCGCTACGGTTTTGGTTCTTGACATCGGTCGAAGGGATGACGATTTGATCGGTAAACTGATACCCCTTGTTTGCGGATTTCTCCGGAGTTTGAGCAAATGCCGTGCATGCGATGCAGCAAATCAGCAGCGTGAGGACTTTTTTCATGATATAGAAGTTTTGGGTTAAATTATTTTTTTGAAGTAGTGACAATTTTTCGACACTCGTCGATGGTCAATGTTTCCGGCTTGACTCCTTTGGGAAGACGGTAGTTTTTCCCTTTGTAGGCTATATATGGGCCGTAACGACCGCTTTTTACCAACATGTCGGGATCTTCGGGGAAGCTTCGCAACGGAGTGTTGGCAGTGGTGACGGCAACTTTGTGGGTTTGAACAATCTCCACTGCACGTTCGTAACTAATCGTATAAGGATCTTCGCCTTTTGGGAGCGATGCGAACGATTTCCCATAACGCACGTATGCTCCGAATTTACCAATTCCAACGGCCAACTCATCACCATCCAATTCGCCAAGCAGACGAGGTAATGCAAAAAGTCCGAGAGCCTCTTCGAGTGTGATCGACTCAATCAGTTGTCCCTTTTTGAGCGATGCAAATCGACTCTTCTCACCCTCAGCACTCTCGATTTCAACCATTGGTCCGTAACGGCCGATACGGGCTTTGACCACCTGTCCCGTTTTCGGATCATTACCCAGTATGCGCACCTGACTGCGCTTGTCAGCCTGAGTACCTATGGCAGTATCAACCATTTGATGAAACGGACCGTAAAAGTCGCCGATCATCTTGTCCCATGTAATATCGCCTTCGGCCACACGGTCGAACTCTTTTTCGACGTTGGCCGTAAAGTGATAATCGATGATCGGGCCGAATTGCATTTCCAAATAGTCGTTGACCAACATACCGATATCGGTAGGCGCCAAACGATTCTTATCTTTACCGAAATTCTCACTGAGGGTTTTGGCCGAAATCTTATTGTTGGCAAGGATCAGTTGCAGATAATTGCGTTTCTGGCCCTCTTTATTCTGCTTGACAACATAACCACGATTGATGATCGTGGTAATGGTCGGAGCATAAGTCGAAGGACGTCCGATACCCAACTCTTCAAGCCGCTTGACTAACGAGGCCTCGTTATAGCGAGCCGGAGCTTGGGTAAAACGTTCTGTAGCTGTTATTTGTTTGGCTACAACCTGATCTCCCATGCGCATTTTGGGCAACAAATTGCCTTCGGCATCGGAATTTTGCTCATCATCGGTCGATTCGGAATAAAGACGTAGGAATCCATCGAATCGAACCACCTCACCCGTTGCCACAAATTGATACGAAGAATCGGCCATATCAATAACGATCGTCGTACGATCGAGTTCGGCGCAAACCATTTGCGAAGCAACGGTACGCTTCCAAATCAAGTCGTAGAGTTTTTTTTCGGCCTGCGTACCTTCTATCGACTGACGATCGATATACGATGGTCGGATGGCTTCGTGTGCCTCTTGCGCCCCTTTGGTTTTAGTCTTATAGTTGAACCATCGCGAGTATTTCTCTCCGTATAGATTGGTAATTTGCTCTTTACATTGGGCAAGAGCTTGTTGTGAAAGGTTTACCGAATCGGTACGCATGTAGGTAATCAAACCTTGCTCATAGAGATGTTGTGCAACTGACATGGTTTGCGAAACTGACATACCCAATTTACGGCTGGCTTCTTGTTGGAGTGTCGAGGTAGTGAATGGCGGTGCAGGATAACGTTGTGCCGGTTTCTCTTCGGCTTTCGAGACCGTAAACGATGCTCCGATGCACTCTTTCAAAAAGCGATCGGCCTCCTCCTGCGTTTCGAATCGGGTGGACAACTCTGCCTTGAAGAGCGTTTCGTCAGGATCAGAGCCAGAATAAAACTGGGCAACAACGCGAAAATAAGGCGTTGAGCGAAAAGCGATAATCTCGCGTTCGCGTTCAACAAGCAAACGCACTGCAACCGATTGCACACGACCAGCCGAAAGCGATGGCCGTACTTTCTTCCATAAAACGGGAGAGAGCTCAAAACCAACCAATCGGTCCAACACACGGCGAGCCTGCTGAGCATGCACCAAATTCATATTGACAGTACGAGGTTGCTCAATGGCTTCGAGAATAGCTCGTTTGGTAATCTCATGAAAGACAATGCGTTTGGTGGTTTCAACGGGGAGTCCCAACACTTCTGTTAGGTGCCATGCGATGGCTTCTCCTTCGCGGTCTTCATCGGAAGCCAACCATACGGTCTTTGTCTTTGCCAACCGTGTAAGTTCATCAACAACCTTCTTCTTGTCGCTCGGGATTTCGTAAATCGGGCTGAATCCTTTATCTATATGGATTCCGAGATCCTTCTTCGAAAGATCTCGGATATGTCCGAAGCTTGACTTAACGATAAAATCCTTTCCCAAGAATTTCTCGATGGTTTTGGCTTTGGCGGGTGACTCAACGATAACTAAATTCTCCTGCATGGATATATCTATCTTCTATTATCTTTTGGTATAGAAAAAGCCGCTGAATCGGCTCTTTCTTATCAATTCTTTCTTTATTGCATGTCCATTCCATTGTCACAACGGAGATAAGACATTTCAAGGCTTATGTCTATTTTACCATATTATAAGAGATATCAAAACGTATCGGCGCATTATTTTCAACTGCGCTGCCCGCATCAGTCACTTCTCCTTGCAGTACGGTAAATTGAGGAGTGAAAAGGCTGTAAGCCTCCGGTCCGAGGTAAATTGTATTCTTCGTAAGTTTATCCCACGCTTTCTCATTGGCGAGATACTCGTTCCACATGATTTGGACATGTCCGGTGATATCCATGACATAGCATCCGCGACTACGATTGACATATCCGTTGTAGGCGAGCGCCGTTTCGTAAGTCGTCTCATAAATATAGTTGTAATCGGAGATCGCTGTCAATACCGTGCCACTGGTATTTTTGTAGTTGGTATAAAGGCCCAAACGAGCGGGAGCCTGATTCATTTGGTCAATCAAAACACCAGCACCCGAAGGTTTTATGCTCTCCCAATCGTATTGGCTTTCGGGAAAATAAATCGACATGAGAACCTGACTGAACGCGAATGAACGGAATCCTTTGTTCGAATCTATGTTCTCTTCCTCGATCTTCTGCTCCAATGCCTCGAAGAATGCCGGTGTAAACTTTATTTCGGTAACCACACCTCCTAAACCGGAAACATAGGCACGAGAGGTCGTCGGACGATTGTCCGGCTGACCGGACGTCGGCTCTTTGGCATCGGCAATATTGATCTTTGCAGGCGAAATGGCTCGATCGTAATCGTGTCTGACAGTATTAATCGAAACATTGCCCTGCTCGCAAAGTTCATCAAAGAAGAAAAAGTTCATACCGATCGTATCTTTGATCAGTGTCGGATCCTCTTTGTCACGGTTACGGCCGTAAATGGCAAAACCCGAAGAGGAGAGGGTCAATCCATAAATTGTTCCCTCACTACTGCTATTCAAGGCGTTATTCGTTTCATCGGAGGGCTTGATATAGATTCCCATAAATTCGTCGAACCATTGAGTCAAACTATCGGTACTATAAATGGAGTAGTCGGCAGCATAATTTTTGGTGCGATAGTTGTCGCTCGGTTGCAACATCAAGCGAGCAACAAAATCGCGACCGGCAGCAGTCGGTTGCATGGTGACAGCTGTGGCACTCGGTCCATTGGTTTCACCTCCCAACGTGAAGGTAAAGAGCTTCTCGCCAAGAATACTAGTACCGTTGTCGGCGGTTTGGGGGTCGAATGAAAGGTAGAAGGTCGTATCACGCTCGTTTTTGCCGGAAACCGGTGGCTTTTCGGTCAAAAATTTATTGCTGATAACCTCATAAACCTCAAAAGTCTGCACAGTGGTAGTATCGATACCGTAGCTCTCAACAGTGATTATAATTTGTGCCGAGTCGAAGATCGGGCGATATCCGAAATAACCCGAATCGACCATGTAGTAGTTGGTATATTGCGAAAAGAAACCGGCCGAGCGAAGTCCGAGCGTGTCGTTATAATGCGCCCCAAGGTAGCCGATTTGGATGTTGGAACTTTTAATCGAGTCGGTCTGATACAAACGAGTCTCAACAACTTTTTTAGGATTGAGATCTGCTCGAAGCGAAATAAAACCCGCCTTCATCTGTTGATTATCGGGAATCATGTTGGCTCCCAAAGTATCATCAACTTTTGTGCAATTGACCAAGCCAATTGTTACGAACAACAACGGTATCAACCGAAATAAGTGGCGAAGTTTATTGAATAGCATCATAGAATCGCATATAGTTATCGAAAAAGTCTTCATCCGCTGGTGATTGGTAGTCGAGTATCGGTTTCCCGCTTGCACGCACCTCGTCGAGGAGTTTGCTATCTACTTTCTCAGACGCCACCACAATACCATCGGCATACTCCATAACGAAACGGATGAGGTTTTCGTATGATGGGGTATCGAGATTTTTCAGATTTTTATCTTTAATACCTTCACCTTCGATCTTGGCACGAAATCCCGAATCGAGCGTTTCAGGGAAAGCATCATCGTAAAGCGAAACCACGATTTTAACATCGCGGAAAATCGGATCATCGGCAAAAACTTTCTTCAAGTAGATGGGAATGACCGAAGAGAACCACCCATGACAATGCACCACAGAGGGTGCCCAACGTAATTTCTTGACAGTTTCGAGGACACCTCTGGCAAAGAATATGGCACGTTCGTCGTTATCGGCGAAATAGGCCCCCTCCGAATCGGTCAGAACCGCTTTGCGCGAGAAATAATCGTCGTTGTCGATGAAATAGATCTGCACACGCGCCGAAGGGATCGATGCTACCTTGATGATGAGTTGATGATCGTTGTCGTCGATAATGAGGTTCATTCCCGACAATCGAATCACTTCGTGTAGCTGGTGACGACGTTCGTTAATGCAACCGTAACGAGGCATGAACGTGCGAATTTCGCTCCCACGCTCCTGCATTGCCTGCGAAAGATTGCGACAGAGTGTCGAGAGCTCATTCTCCGGCAGGTAAGGCATTATTTCCTGACAAACGTAGAGTATCTTACGTGAAGCCATGTATCAGTTATTTTACAAAGTGCAAATATACAAAAAAAATGTTTAGAATTAGGGAGTTTTTGCCGATTTTAAGCAATAAATACCAACTAAGTCTGATTCTTAAAGAATGAGCATGGCATCACCATAAGTACCGAACCGGTAATTCTCCTCGCGTGCGATTTTATAAGCATTCATGATCAAATCATAACCGCCGAATGCCGCCACCATCATCAATTGGGTGGAATAAGGCAGATGGAAATTTGAAACCAAAGCATCGGCAACCGAGAAATCGTAAGGTGCAAAAATAAATTTGTTGGTCCACCCTTCCGAAGGTTTGATCATACCGTTGGTCGATACGGCGGTTTCAATGGTGCGCATTACGGTAGTACCAACAGCCAAAACCTTGTGTCCTCCACGTTTAGCGGCATTGACAGCTTCGGCAGCCTCTTCGGAAACAAAAAATTGCTCGGAATCCATCTTATGTTTCGACAAATCTTCAACATCGACCGTACGGAAGTTACCCAATCCGACATGCAGAGTGACAAAAGCACAATCCACTCCTTTGATCTCCATGCGTTTCATCAGATGTTTCGAGAAGTGCATGCCGGCAGTCGGAGCTGCAACAGCTCCCTCTTTGGCCGCGAAGATCGTTTGATAACGTTCAGCATCTTCGGGCTCAACCTTTTCACGGATCCATTTGGGTAACGGTGTTTCACCCAAAGCAAAAAGTGCTTGTTTGAACTCTTCGTATGAACCATCAAAGAGGAAACGCAGGGTACGACCTCGCGAAGTGGTATTATCAATAACCTCGGCCACAAGCAGATCGTCATCACCGAAATAGAGTTTGTTGCCGATTCGGATTTTGCGAGCCGGATCAACCAAGACATCCCACAAGCGCAATTCGCGATTCAATTCGCGTAGCAAGAAGATTTCGATCTCGGCACCGGTTTTCTCTTTGTTGCCATAGAGACGAGCAGGAAAAACCTTTGTATCGTTGAACAGAAAGAGATCTTTTTCGTCGAAATAGTTAAGAATCTCTTTGAATGTGTGATGCTCAATGCTCTTTTTTGCTCGATCAATCACCATCAAACGAGACTCGTCGCGGTTTTCCGCCGGATACTTTGCCAACATTTCGGGCGAAAACTCATATCCGTATTGCGATAATTTCATGGTATATAGTTTTTTGCGTTCAAAAAATACTCAACAAATTAATCATAATACGCAAAAAAAACTATTTTGTTTCAAGTTGTTGCAACTTTTTTAAGAAATCATCGAGTTGCCAAGCATTGTTCAGGGTAAACCCTCCGCTACGCGTGCGTCGAAGAGCCGTAAGATGAGCCCCACTATTGAGCGCTTCGCCGATCTCCCGAGCCAACGAGCGGATGTAAGTACCTTTACTGCATCGTACCCGAATACCGATACGGGGCAACTCGCAATCGGTGAGTTCCAACTCATAAATCGTGATCTGCGCTTTGCGCAGTTCGACCTCTTCTCCGGCGCGAGCCAATTCATAAGCTCGGGTACCATCGACTTTTTTCGCCGAATAGAGCGGAGGCGTTTGAAGACGCTCGCCGGTAAGCGAACGGAGTGCCTCCAATGTCGCGTCTCGCGTGATGTGCTCCCACGGATAAGTCTGATCAATCGGATGTTCGAGGTCATAGCTGGGCGTAGTGGCTCCCAACATGACATCGGCCGTATATTCTTTCTCTTCGGCCTGCAAGGCATCGACCATTTTGGTCGCGCGACCGATGCAGACGACCAAAATCCCCGTAGCCAACGGATCGAGTGTGCCGGCATGCCCCACCTTGATTTTACGGTATCCTAATTTATGCAGTGCAAATTTGATCTTGCGGACCACGTCAGCCGAGGTCCAATGTAGCGGTTTGTCCAAAACGGCGATATATCCCTCTTCGAAATTGATGCCGCGCAGTTCGTGGTGTTGATTCATTGGAAAAAGTAGCTTACGAGTGAAACAATGCCGGCCAGTGCGCAGTAGATTGCGAACCAAATGAGCTTGCCTCGTTTAACAATTTCAATCATAAATTTGCAGGCCAACGAGCCTGTGATAAAAGCTGCGAGAAATCCGGCCACCAGCGGTGCTGTTCCTATGCCGGTCGAAAACTCGCCATCAAGAGCACTGAGCAGTGTTTCGCCCAAAATGGGGGCCAAGACCATCAAAAAGGAGAATTGAGCAACGACTGTCTTGCGGTTACCGAGCAACAAACCGGTGGCAATTGTCGTTCCTGATCGGGAAAGTCCCGGGAGAGCGGCAACAGCTTGACCGAGTCCGATGATAAAGGCGTCGCGATAAGAGATGGTCTCTTTCTCGCGCGGTTGGGCATAATAGGCAAATGCAAGCAGTAGTGCCGTTACAAGCAACATAACACCCACAACCACCAAAATCCACGATGTATTGAGCAGCGCATCGAGTTGCTCTTTGAATAAAAGTCCGACAATCCCGATCGGAATCATCGAAATTATCAATTTCAAGATATAGGCTTGTTCGGCGTTGAAATGGCGCGAGAAAAGCCCTTTCAGTAGTTTCCACACCTCTCCCCACAAAACGACAAGCGTACTGAGTACCGTAGCGGTGTGCAATAGGACATCGAACGTGAGATTATTTTCCAACTCAACACCCAGTACTGCTTTGGCTATTTGCAAATGACCGCTGCTTGAAACGGGCAGAAACTCGGTAATTCCTTGAACAATTCCGAGAAGAATGGCTTCAAAAGTTTCCATTTAGCGATTGTAACGTTTCATGATGGCGTAAACTTCCACCGCGAATCCTCCTACAACCAAAATAGGTGCTAAAGTAATGCGTCGCCATGAAAACATCGCGTAGTTAAATTCGTCGGGAGAATCACTGCCACCGCCGGCCATAAGAAGAAATCCCAACAGTATAATGCCAAAACCAATGACCAACAGGAGATAATTTCGGCGGGAGAGTGGCAAACGCGGATCTTCCTGCTCAGGAGTATTTTTCAAATTGCTCATTACTTACGTTATTTAATAGAGATGTATTTTATTGGATTTCATGTTTACAAAACGATTGAGGGCCGTATAGGTAAAAGCCAACGAGAAGATAATGCCGCCAATAAGCATAACGCCGAGGATAATAGCGATTTTTGCAATATCGGCAATGGCAGTCAACTCGGGAATTG
The DNA here is from genome assembly GCA_015059735.1 of Rikenellaceae bacterium. Lineage (GTDB taxonomy): Bacteria > Bacteroidota > Bacteroidia > Bacteroidales > Rikenellaceae > Alistipes. The sequence goes on from SUZX01000003.1 coordinate 14,594, forward strand.
TTTCGTTGAGGCTGTAAATCGCCCCACCAAAGAGAAACGCAGCACAGATTCCTGCCCAAAAACCCTGTTTGACACTATCGGCAAGGAACGGACGCATGATAAACCATTTGGTTGCACCGACCAATTTCATCGTGTTGATCAAATAGCGTTTTGAAAAGATTGCCAACCGAATTGTATTGCTCAACAAAATCAGCGAGATGACCAACAGAGCCCCACCAAAGAACAGCAACACCAAACGAATCTTTCCGACTGTGGAATGTAACCGTTCAGCAAGTCGCACGGGATAAGAAACGCGGGCGACACCCGATAGTTTTTCAGTGGCTGCGATGAATTTGTCGAGGGCCGTTTGATCGGATGAGCGAGCTGTGAGCTTCAATTCATAGGAATCGGATAGCGGATTTTCTTGCAAAATCTCCTCAAATTGACTCTCGAACATTTTACGAAACTCTTTATCTTCGAGTTTCTCCTCTTTCGACGAGTAACTGATCGTTGCAACCATCTCGTTGTCGGCAAGTTGCTTACCAACAGATTCCCGCTTATCATCGGCAAGACCATCGGCAAGTTCCACCGTAACGGAGATACTCTCCTGCAACGTATCGGCAACCTGCATGGCTACAACCATCAAATAGCCCACCGACCCCAACAGAAACAGCACGAGAGCCATACTGATCGTGGAGATCAGGTAGGAGTTGCGAACCTTGCGTTTTAATCTTTTATCTTCTTTCATGTTCGGTAATCATTGAAGGCCGTGAACTAAACAAACCGGAAATCTATTGAATCTCACTCTTTTTTTTACGGATACAATATATCACTGCAACAATTGCTCCCAACAAAACGAGCAGAGAAGCAACAGCTGTAATGGTTTCAGCCATACGCCAATGCGGTGCGCGAAATTTCCATTCGACCACATGCTTTCCGGCCGGCAACTGCATAGCACGCAACACATAGTCGGCTCGGAAATAAGAGTTTTCTTTTCCATCGACATAGGCAGTCCAACCCTTATCATAGAATATTTCCGAGAACACGGCAATTCTCGGCTCGTCTGCCGTATATTCGTATTTCAAATAGTTGGGATGATATGCAACCAATCGGATAGTTGCCGAATCGGATTGTGCTACCGGAGTATCCATGCAGCCACGATCTTTGGCAGCCACGACAGCAGTGGTACGCAGGTTAACGGTATCAAGCAGTCCGATCTCCTGTTGCGGAGAGTCGGCGTAGGCAATGTTATCAACAAACCATGCCGCCCCGTATTCCGTACCACGACGTTGCACCTGTGGAACACCATCGGTATTAGGGACAATTAGGTAACGGGTATTGAGCATGTCAAGAATTGCAGGGTGCGGTGCAATCAGATAGCGATCGATCAAATCCTGATAACGAGCCAATTTCGCTCCGTGATAGCCACCTACCGAACGATGAAAATAAGAAGTTGTGGCATCGTTGAAAGGGCTGACGGTGAGATTCAACACACGGAATCCCAAATCCTTGTCAGCCAAAATTGCTTTATCAGCAGCAGTAGCCGTAATACGCTGTTGTCGGGCGGGCACAAAGTTGTCATGCGACAAAAAACGCAGATCAACGGGAATCAGGTCAATAAGCATGATAACGGCAAGAATTGCCACAAGGATCTTACCGCCAATACGTTGCCAAATGAAGAGGGCAACACCTCCGGCCGCAAGCAGAATCATCAACAACGAGCGCCAAGCATCGGCCGACATCATGGCAATACGATCGGTCGCCATAGCAGCTCCGACAGCCTCTCCCCATTCGACATCCAAACCGCGATCGAGATAGGTTTGCAGGTTGTTGGCTCGAAATATCTGCTGGAATTGATCAATCATCATGTCGCTGCTTGCTCGTTGCCCAAAATCGAAAAGTGTTCCTCCGAAAAGTGCGAAAAGAAGGCACAATCCTCCGGTAAGACCTACACTCCAAGCCAAAGCACGTTGCAACTCTTTACGCGAGATTTCACCTTTCCACAACCGCATCAGCCCCAAAGCCCCCAACAAGGGCACAGCCCATTGCACAACAATAAGAGCCATCGATACGGTACGGAATTTATTATACCCGGGCAAATAATCGAAGAAAAACTCGGTAAATCCCATCCAATGACGTCCCCATGAAAGGAACATCATCAGCAGACAAATGCCCAAAAGCCACCATTTATCGCGACCGCGAAGCAAAAAAAGCCCTAAAACGGCAAGAAAAACAGCTGCGGCCCCAAGATAGGTAGGGCCTCCGGTATAGGGTTGATCCCCCCAATAGGTGGGCAGTTGCTGTGCCGCACCACGCAGACCGTAGTCATTGAGCACGGCGGCCGTTGCGCCATCAGCAGGGAAAGTCGAGGCCGATTCGCGCCCCATAAAGTCGGGGATCAGCAAATTGAAAGTTTCGGTCGGTCCGTAACTCCATGCTGTGGCATATTCGAGATCCAACCCCGAGCGAGGTTTTTCATCGGCAACAGCCAATTCCGAGCCACCTCGTATTGTCTCTTTCGAGTGTTGCATGGTATACCAAAGCGGGGAGAAGTTTGAGGCTATGGCAATCAAACCGGCAGCGATTAGGACTACGGTACGCAGTGCAAAGTCGCGCAATCGTTTGTCGCGCACGGCAATAACGGCTTCACTAATCCAAAGAGCCGCCATTGCCATCCCGAAATAATACGCAATTTGCGGATGGTTGGTGCCGACTTCAAGCGAAGTCGCCAAAGCTGTCAATGCCGCTCCGCACCAAAGGTTGCGCCGCAGTGTCATCCAAACTCCGCCCATCATCAGCGGAGCATAGACCAAAGCCCACATTTTAGTGATATGGCCAGCACCGATGATCAGCACAAAATAGGTTGATAATCCGTATGCTAATGATGCAATGATCCCGATCCACGGATTAACTCCGAAAATCAAGAGCATAAGCCACATGGCCGACATGGCAAAGAAAAGGAAACCGGCCGGAGTAGCAACCAAACGTATGATTTCACCAACGGTGTTTTTCACCAATTGAGCCGGATAGGCCACGTTGATCAGATAGGCAGGCATACCACCGAACATGTTACCGGTCCATTGGGGGTCTTCACCTGTCTCAGAACGCATCTGTTTGATGTCGCTATTCATGCCTTCATATTGAAGTACATCATGTTGAGGCAACTTCTCACCACGAAATTGCGGGGAGAAATAGGTGGCACTCACTACAAAAAAAAGTATAAAGGCAATGGCTGCTGGCAAAAACCGACGCAACGTTATTTCCGACAAATTCATTTTTCAACGATTAACTTCTGCCAAAGATACGAAAAATCTGATTATTATATCACAAAGGTAACAGACAAATTTCAATTGTCCCAATAGCTCCAAATGCCCCATCTTAGCAGTTGATTTTTAACCTCTTGATTTAGTTTGAATTAGGGTTATTTGGAATTTTTGAAACTATTAAAAATAGCCCTAACTGGTTGGCGTCCAATTATTAGGAACTTATTTTGTTACTGATAGAACTTTATAAATTATTATCTAATAAGATTAGGGCTTGATGGTTAAAATTACTAATTTCTTTCTTAATATGCAATAGGTATAAAAAAGCAAGAAGATGTCATTTGGTATCTTCTTGCTTCATTCGGTTTGGTTGGGATGACCAAATGGGTTATTTCGTAGCCATGCGGTCTACTCCATGACGCCTTCCCTATACTGCTCGCCGCAGGGAGACTTACAGCCAAACTTCGTAACTCGGTTACGAAGTTTGGCTATGGCATTATCAATCGAGCTATTCAAAAATTCCATACTTGTGAAGAGTCCAATCTTGAGATTTTTGTCTTTTGCTAACAGGTTTGATTATAATCACACTCATCTGCTTATTGCCGATATGAGAACAATTGGTTCTCATGGCAGGTACATATTTGTTGTCAATGCCCAAAGGAATACTGCGAACCAAATTGATATACCATTGGGTACACTCTCTGTTCGGACCGTAAAAATCATTTGTTATTTCTAGTGCTCCTAAGAATCCTTTTGTCGCTTTTGTAGGTTCTCCCTTCATGGTCAGTATCTCCCATTGACCGTCTTTGCATACTACAAAATGGCTGATGGACAAATAGTTGTGGACGTATATGATTCGGTCGTATATATCTGGAAAGATTTGTCGATATTTTTTAGACTCGTATAAATCATCCTCATCATAATATAGGCCGCAGTATTTACCGTCAAGCGTATAAAGGAAACATCTGTTGTTGCGCAAAAAATTAGCGCATTTTTTTGGAAGCCCATACGTGTTTCTTAATGGATATTTTATGCCTGATTCGGTTTCGGCATACGCATATCCTTCCTCATCTTTTTTTAGAGTATAGCATTCTTTTTCAAATAAGAACATTTGCGCGTCAGCATTGTATAAATACTCCTTCCCGTTTTCGCTCATAATAAACATATTCTCACTGCCCGAAACTTCATCCAATCCTAACGGTTGAAATGAATCAATCACAAAGTCACTGAGGTAGATTTTGTTATAGGCATCATAAATGGCCCACTTCTGCGTGCCTTTGGCACGGCGCATTTCAGTTTTCACCTTACCTGTAAGGTAGTCTTTTTCGACAAGTATTATTTTTTCGAATCTTTGACACGACAGTAATAAGCATACGATGCAACCTGCTAATAGGATTTTTTTCATAGTGATTCTGTTGTATTGGGATAAACAATAATTCCTGTTAAATAGCCTGACTCCTCTGATATTTTCTTGAATTTGCCATTTTTCCAGATTCCAGGAGCGTATCCGTTATCTCCTGCACAATAGACATCCTCTCCAACAACGGAGATATCAAATACACTCGCACCGATTTCGCGGAGGGGAACATATTGCCCATTCACCCAGTATGCAGGAGTTTTGAATTTAGATTCTTCATAGTAACCACAGAGATAATAGTTGCCATTGAATATTCGCGCACTATGAAAGTAACTATTGCCTTGTCTGCCGTCGCTAAGAGCTTTTCGCCATCCGTTCTCCCAATATATATCCTTTTCATCCCCGTCATATTCGAAGCTGCTAATCCAACCTGAAATATAAATTTTCTTCCCATCACCAACGATTGTACTTGCATCCGAATAGCGGTGATTATCGAGATCTTGTCGTTTGCCGTCAATCCAAAAGCAAGCTTTTTTGGTTCGTACCCAAGCATATTGATACCACTCCAACAAGAAGTTGTCGAATCCTACAATATGCACACGATTGTCGGGATCGATATAGATGCCGTTTGCACAACCTCCTTTCTTGCCATTGGTTAATGTGTATAGTAATTTCCCATTTTTCCAACATTTGGCAACATTGAATCGAAATAATTTTTCATTTCTCCAGTTTGTGTGCCACGAACCGGTTTGCTCGCATCCTACGCAATAGACATCTGTACCATTTACGGCGATTTGTTGAATTAAAGCATTGTGCTTTCCGTCAGTCACATAGGTAGGCTCGCCGTTTTTCCAATATACGGCGATCTTGAAATCTGGAGAGTTCCATGTGGTGCCTGCGCAATAAATATCATTGCCAGCCTGTACCATATCGTGAACAGCCGTATTTGCATAGGAGGATTTCAGATAAATTCGCTCACCGGAAGGAGTGGTATAGAATCCTTTGTGCTCGTCGTTAGAAGGACGTAAGTTTCCGCAAACTACAATAGCGTTCACCTCTTCCTTTTCTTGGTTGCATGAAATAGTAAACAATAGGGCGATTATTGCGAAAAATCGACACATGGATGGTGGTTTCATAGAGTTATTATTTGATCATCATATCACAAAGGTAACAGAAATTCTCAATTATCCCAATAGTTTCAAATATCCTATTTTAATAATTATTTTTTAACTTATTGATTTAGTGATAATTATAGCTTCACTTATAACTTTTGTAACTATCAAAAAAGGTCTTAACTGATTGGCATCCAATTATTAGGAATTTTTCTTATTACTGAAAGAGCATTATAAATAAAATCTCCTACTTACAGAGTGGCTGTTGCGAAATTTTATTATCTTTGCATGAATTATGTGGCAATCCGACGTTTTGTACGATGCAAAAAGGTCGGCTCGAAGATCCGAGATGCCGGAAAAGTTTGTTTATGATAACACTCGATCTCATCCGCAAGCCCGTAACCGCCGAATTGCAGGCCTACGACGAATTTGTCGAACGGCAGTTTACGGCCGAAGGAGAATTACTCTCCGAGATGTTGCATTATGCGCTGACATCGCGGGGCAAAGGGATTCGGCCGTTGCTGGTCATGCTTTCGGGAGCGATGAACGCTGCGGTGAAGGGGGCGGCAACAGGACGACGAGCCTGCTTGGCTGCCATGTTGGTTGAAATGATTCATGTAACATCGCTCATTCATGACGATGTGATCGATGAGTCGGATACACGTCGCGGACGACCTTCGGTCAATGCGCGTTGGCAGTCGCAAAAAGCGGTAATTTTAGGTGACTATATCCTTGCTCGCAATGTAAGTCTCGGACTCCAAAGCGGACAATACGATTTGGTGACGCTTATTTGCGGCTCGATGGCTGCATTATGCGAGGGCGAAATGTTGCAATCGGAATGCGCCGGTAAGCAGGAGATGAACCGCCAGAAATACCTCGACATAGTCTATAAAAAGACCGCATTTCTGCTCGGCATCAGCGCATCGGCCGGAGCAATGGCTGTGGGAGCTACTCGCGATAAGGTGACCTTGATGCGTCGATTTGGCGAAGCGCTGGGTATGGCGTTTCAAGTACAGGACGACATCCTCGACTACCGTGCGGATGCACAAACCGGAAAACCGACCAATAACGACCTGCGCGAGGGAAAAATCACACTCCCACTGTTGGTTATATTGGATAAATCTTCGGAAGAACGGCGGAAAGAGTTGCTGAAATTATTGGGACGGTGTCACAACGAGGATGATGCAGTGCATCAATTGCAGCAGATTGTCGTAGAAGAAGGCGGTTTGGAGTTTGCGGCACAAGTAATGCAAAGCTATATCCAAAAGGCCATTAATATGTTGTCCGAATATGAGCCGTCAGAGTATCGTTCGGCATTGATCAACCTCTGCACTTATATCGTCGAGCGCGACCGGTAAGCGCATCACGCAAAACAGAAACGACATAACAAACAACTAAAAACCAAATATTCACCAATCTAATTTTAATGCACATGAAACAAAAAAGTAACGTATTGGCCATCATCGTGATGATCCTGCTGTTCGGTATGATCTCATTTGTGACCAATTTGGCATCGCCTATGGGTGATGTATTGAAAAACCAATTCAGTGTTGCCAACTGGATGGGTACGCTAGGTGTGTTTGCCAACTTTATTGCTTATGCGGTAATGGGTATCCCCGCCGGTAATATGCTTCAAAAGTATGGCTATAAAAAGACAGCTTTGGTTGCTATTGCCGTAGGTTTTACGGGAGTTGCCATTCAGACCATTTCGGGCTTTGCCGGATCGTTCGGTATCTATCTGTTGGGAGCTTTCATTGCCGGTTTCTCGATGTGTATGTTAAACATCGTTGTTAACCCGATGCTCAATAAATTGGCAGGTGGTGGCAACAAGGGTAATCAGCTTATTCAAGTGGGCGGTTCGTTTAACTCGTTGATGGGTACGGCTGTTATCATCCTCACCGGTTTGTTGATCCCCAACATTGCCAAAGCACAGATCAGCCAGGTGTTCCCCTTGATGTATACCGCATTGGCAATCTTTGCCGTAGCTTTCATTGTAGTATTCTTTACGGCAATTCCCGAGAATGCTCCCCAAGCCGCTGCTAAGGCCGAGAAGTCGCAGTATGGTCCTTTGTCGTTCCGTCACTTTGTGTTGGGTGCTATCGCAATCTTCGTTTATGTAGGCGTAGAGGTAGGTATTCCGAACGTGCTGCAAAAATGGTTGAATGTAGCTCTTACCGTAGATAATGCTACTGCTATTGCCGGTACGGTTGCCGGTACATATTGGTTCTTGATGCTCATCGGCCGTCTGACCGGTGCTGCTATCGGTAGCAAGGTTTCGGCGAAGGCAATGTTGGCCGTTGTTTCGGTTGTCGGTTTGTGCCTCACGCTGGGTGCTATCTTCTTGGATCCCGCAACGATGGTTAACCTTCCTGTATTCGATGGCGCGAAAGGCTTTGCTATGGCCGAGGTACCTATCAATGCTGCGTTGCTCGTATTGTGCGGTCTTTGCACATCGGTAATGTGGGGCGGTATCTTTAACCTTGCCGTCGAGGGTCTGGGTAAATACACCGAGAAAGCTTCGGGTATCTTCATGGCATTGGTTTGCGGTGGTGGTATTCTCCCGCTTTTGCAAAACGGTATCGTTGACTGGACGGGTAGCTACTTGGCAAGCTACTGGGTAATTATCGCAGGTTTGGCATACATGCTCTTCTATGCTCTCGTCGGCTCGAAAAATGTCAACAAAGATATTCCCGTAGAAGACTAATCGGATCGTGAAAAGAGGGATCGAATAATAAATCCCCTATTGTCGTAATTTCGCCCTTGTCAGGATGCTTCTGACGAGGGCGATTTCATATTATAAAAAAGATATGTCAAACAAACTCTTCGTTGATATATGCCTAAACAAAACCGATACCTATCCCCATAAAAAGACCCATTTTTTGTATAAATAGGATTTTATAACTATATTTGCGCACTCATCAATACCCTAACATGAAGAACTTTATAAAAATTCTGTTCTTATCGGCTCTACTTTTGAGCGTCACAATAAGTTCCGCCCAAAAGCGAGAGCACACCGACAATAAACAGGTCGTTCCGATTGCCGGAATCCATACACCAATCGATCACAAAGATCAGTCGGTCTCACTTTCAACCGACACCCTCTCCATCACTCCCAAAAAGAAAGGATTTCTACGTCGCATCATCGACTATTACAATCGTTCGAATGTGGATCGCACCTTCGAGAAGAAGATCGATTGGAGCATCGCTCCGGGTCCGAACTACTCGTCGGATGTAGGTTTCGGTATCGGTTTCTTGATTGCCGGACTCTATCGTTTGGATCGTACCGACTCGATCACCGCTCCTTCCAACGTTTCGATTTATGGCAATGTTACCACCGAGAAATTTTTCTTGTTGCGTTTCTCGGGTGATAATATCTTCAACCACAACAAGCAACGTTTGAGCTATTCGGGAGCCTTCGTCTATTTTCCGGGTGCTTTCTACGGCATCGGCCACAAAGCCGGCGAGGAGGGATACGCACAAGATTTGACAACCACAATGGGTATCGCTCGCATTTCCTACTGTTCAGCAGTTGTCGGACGACTCTATCTCGGAGTGAGTGCCGAACTCAACTACTCGGGGTCCAAATACAAAAAAACGGGTGTAAGTAGCACAAGATTCGAAAAAATTAAAGACGACGTTGATAACGGGAAAGAAAATCCACTAACAGGAGATTTCCGCAAGGTATATGACACTTGGGCAGAGGATGTGGCTAACGGTGTTTCGAAAGAGAATTTGCGTTACGATCCCGACAAGCAGGATCCTTTCTCCAACTATTTCAACGATCCGGCACATCCTGAGCGGGTCAGCGAGAAAGCCAATGCATTCAATACCAATATCGGTCTTTTTGCACAATACGACACACGCGACCTGACATTCAACGCCTCGAAAGGTATTTTTGTCAAGGGTGAAGTCAAATGGTATCCGAAATGGTTGGGTAACACAGGTCGTCACTTTGGCCGTTTCGCACTGACGTTCGATGCCTACCAAAAGTTGTGGAAAGGAGCAATCCTTGCTTATGACCTCTATACCGACATTGTGTTCGGCACACCCTCTTGGCACATGTACGCCAAATTGGGCGGTATGGAGCGCATGCGCGGATATTACGAGGGTCGTTATCGCGACAAACGTTTGGTCGAAACCCAATTGGAGTTACGCCAAAAAATCTACCGTCGTCACGGCATTGTCGGTTGGATCGGTGCCGGTCAAGTATGGGGAACGGCTCCTTTCAATTGGGGCAATACCTTATATAGTTTCGGTTGCGGTTATCGTTTCGAATTCAAGAAACGCATGAACATACGTCTCGACTACGGTTGGGGTGTTTATGGCAATCAACATCTGCCGTGGGATCGCAAACGCTCGTCGGCATTTATGTTTACGGCATCCGAGGCGTTCTAAAAGGAGGATACAACGACTACAAGATATACACGACGACAAAGCCGTCGTCCAAAGACACGGAGAGTTTGATAGGCTCTCCGTTTTTTATGCGACCTACCATATTACGGCCGTTTCGCAGATCAACCTGTTCGATATGCAGATCGCGCAACAGATCCAACTCCACCTCTCCCGCGTATTTATAAAGTACCTCTTTGGCACACCATAACGCCGCAGGGAGTAACGGATCATCGGACAAATTCTGTTCATCCTCCGACATACAACGCGAAGCTACCCGACTGAAATCGCGCCCGAGAGGCTCAATATCCACCGCACAACGTCGATCCGACATGACGACTGCAATCCTCTCCGAACAATGAGAAACCGAAATATACAAAGGGTAGTTGGTGATAATGGGAGCTCCAACCTCGTTATAAGCAAATTGGGCATCAATACCTATTTCGCGACGCACCAAAGCCCGCCATGAAAGATACTCTGCGCAACGTTTGGGCGAGAATGTAGCTGCCGTAGCCAACTCATCGGCTGTCACCCATGTTGCCGCCTCTGCGACATCCATCGAAGTTCCAATCAGCAGTTTGCGGATCATAACAGATCGACACGAATTTTATCGACACGGCGACCGTCCATCTCCTGCACGGTAAATCGGATGGCATGCGCCGTGAAATTGTCGCCTTTGCGTGGGAAGTCGCGTTTGAGTTCAAGTATTAGACCGGCCAACGTTTCGGCCTCACCACGTACATCGGAGAAAGTTTCTTCATCAATTTCAAGTACCCGCTCAAAATCTCCGATGTGGGTTTTACCCTCAAAGAGATAGCTCTTGGCATCGAGTCGCGTATAGAAACGCTCATCAGTATCACTCTCATCGGATATTTCGCCAACGATCTCTTCGATGATATCTTCCAACGACACCAACCCCAATGTCGAGCCATACTCATCGACAACGATCGCCATGTGGATCTTATTGGCTTGGAAATCGGCCAACAGATCGTTGATCTTCTTGTGCTCGGGGATGAAATAGGGTCTGCGGATCAATTGCTGCCAACCAAACTCGTTGCCATTATTAATATAAGGTAACAGATCTTTGACATAAAGCGTTCCGCGAATGTTATCCATATCCTCATCATAGACCGGAATACGAGAAAATCCCGAATCCATAATCGTTTTTTTTACGGTTTCATAATCGTCGGTTATCTCCAACGCCGTGATGTCCACACGAGGTTTCATAATCTCCTGCACCTCGGTATTCACAAAGTTGACAATTCCCGACAACATTTCTTGCTCTTCGCGTGTTGCTCCTTGTGTCATATCTACGGCGTCGGCCAACTCATCAAGCGAGATTTCGCTCCTATGTGCAGCCTTTTCACTGATCCGATTGCCCGTTTGCACTAATATGTATGAGAACGGATAAACGAGCCAACGCAACAGCAACAACGGCTGCGCCACAAATGTGGCAAAACGCATGGGAATAGTCTGAGCTAATACTTTGGGGAGAATCTCGCCGAAAAGGAGCAACAAGAAAGTTACTACCACCGTCTTGAACAGAAATTCAAACCGATGGAAAGTAAAGAGCGAATCGACAACATTGGAGGTAAGTATGACGATACAAATATTCACCAAATTATTGACTACCAATATGGTCGCCAATAGCTGATCGACGTTGCCCAACAAGCGCAGAATTGCCTCCGAGGCAGGATTTTTACGATCTTTTAGTTGTTGTATGTCTTTATGAGTCAGTGAGAAAAACGATGTTTCTGCGCCCGACACCAAAGCGGAGATACACAACAAGCACAACGATCCTACACACGACGCAATGATCTGCGGCGAGAAATCATTAAAAACAATCCAAGAAGTCGTCTGATCCAACGTTGCAAAGTATTAGAGTTATTCAAACTGCATAGCCGATTGCGTTCCCTCCTGTTTCGCATTATCGGAGGCATCCTCTCGAACAACCTCTTTACGTTTGCCCGACAGTTGGACCACCAATTTCGAATTTCGCGACTGATAGGCAGGCTTTGCCAACAACGTCTCAATATCCTTATAACGGGTTGATTTGGCTCCCAGCACCACTTGTTCGGGTTGACGGAGCACTCCATTTCGGGGTTGCAACGGTTTCAGCGGTTCCAAGTCCGATGTGCTTTCGGGTTTCTCACTGGCGGGAACAACTTGTCGAGCCGGCGGAATGATTTGACGCATAGATTGTCCTGCAATCTCGTCTTCGAAACCGGTAGCTACCACCACCAATTCGATAGCATTGCCAAGTTGTGGTTTCTCGCTCGTTCCCCAAATGATGTTGGCATCGTGGACTTCGCCATTGATATCTTTCACGCTGGCATGCGATTGAATGTATTCGAGAATGCGCATCACCTCCTCGTACATCAACTCCTCGGTATTGGCCACCGAGATATTCAACAAGATATTTTTAGCTCCCGAGATCATGTTATGGTCAAGCAACGGCGAATGTAACGATGCTTCGGCAACAGCCTCAGCTCGATTATCACCCGTAGCGGTTGCCACAGCCATATGCGCATGACCGCTGTTATGCAACACACGCGCCACGTCGGCAAAATCGACATTCACCAAATCGCTCTCCAATGTAATAAGTTCGGCAATACCTTTTGCCGCCGAAGCCAAGATATCATCAGCTTTGCCAAAAGCCTGTTTGAGCGACAATTTGCCATAAATCTCCAAGATATTTTCGTTGTTGATAATCAACAACGAATCGACATGTTGGCGCAATTCCTCAATGCCGCGAAAAGCCTGTTCGTAACGTATCTTACCCTCCACAGCCAATGGTGATGTCACGATGGCAACGGTCAACAGTCCCATTTCACGTGCCAATTTGGCGATGATCGGCGAGGCTCCAGTGCCGGTACCTCCACCCATTCCGGCCGTGATGAAGAGCATCTTTGTTCCGGCTTCTTCCAACTGCTGGCGTATCTCAGGCAAGGTTTCCACTGCGGCACGCCGTCCGTTCTCGGGATCATTGCCGGCACCGAGACCTTCACTGCCCAAACGTATTTTCAACTCCACAGGGCTCTTGTCTAGCGCCTGCTGATCGGTGTTACACACCATAAAAGTCACCCCATGTATTTTGAGATCCCACATGTGGTTCACGGCATTGCCTCCCGCACCACCGACTCCCACGACCGTAATAATGGTCTTTTTTTCGGGTGCAGCCTTTATTTCAGACATCAATTCGTCCGTCATATCTTTTGTTTTTCGTGTTATCTTTCAAATAATTCGGTTTCTCCGACTTTTCATTCCGGCCAAAAATTCTATCAGATCTCCTCGTCGTCGGATTGTTGCACGTTAAATTTCTCGGTTAGCGACTTCAACATGCTCTCGATACGCAACCCGAATCCACCTTTACCACTCTTTTTAGCCGATTTATCCGTATCATTGTCGGCCGAAGAGAACTGTTCCTCATCCCGATCGCTATTGTCAACTCCAACAGGTGGTGTTTGTTGTACGACCGGTGAAACGGGTCGAACAGGTTGCGGAGGAACAACAGGCGAAGTTGTCGGCGTTGCGGGCTGCGACACCCCTTGCGTGCGGGCAAAAGGATTTACCACCGAAGGTGATCCAGTATCCGATGGTTTGTTTACCGACGGAACCTTTACAGAAGCACCTGTCACAGAAGGAGTAACGATCGGCTGCTTGGTTTCCGGTTTGACAATCGGACGCTCTACCATCACACTCGATGCTCCCAATTCAGCTCCTCGCAACAGCAAACCCACTGCCGTAGCAAACGACGGATCAGCAACCTTCTTTTTCGAATCTTCACTAACAGCCACATCGGGCAAGGCGACACGCACCTCCATTCCCGTCACCCGACGGAACAACTCATCGAGATCTTTGAGTTTGGCCGAACCACCCGTAAGCACGATTCCATAGACCAACTTTCCGGCATATCCCGAATCTCGAATCTCCTGCAAGACAAACTCCGCGATATCGGTGGCTCGTGCCTCGATTACCGTAGCCAGATTACATAACAGAATATCTTTGGCCTCACGCGCCGGTCCTGTCACACGAATACACTTTTCAGGAGCTAACTCGGCAACCGCCGAACCGTATTTCTGTTTGAAACTTTCGACATATTTCTCAGGCACACACATTGTCCGAATGTCGCGGTTAATAGCCGAGGCCCCCATCGGGATCGACACCACATAACGCACCACATTTCGGTAGTAAACCGTCACATCGGTCACACCGCTACCGATATCGACAACAACCACACCCTCTTCCTTTTCATCGGGGAACAATACCGCCTCGGGGGTCACAAGTGCATTGGGCAACGTGCCAAGCATTTTGATTCCCAAACGGCGAAGAGCCATATCCAAACGCTGAATCGGGGTTTTAAGGCAGAGAACGAAATTGAATGTCGAAGAGAGTTTTTTACCGAACGATCCTACCGGATTTTTCACCTCTTGATTGTCGTCAACCATGTAATTTTGGGGCACACGCTCCATAATGGTTTCGTCATCGGGAGCTTGCACATTGCGCATACGATCAAACAAGCCATCAACATCTTTCTGATTGATTCCGTTTTGGGGATCATATACAAATACATGATCGGTATGGCGGGCACAACGCACAAAATTTCCCGATATACCGGCATACGCCTCCTCAACACGAATCCCCAACTGTGTTTCAACCTCCGAAACAGCTTCGTGAATCGCGCGGCCTACCTGCTCGATATTCTCAATCATACCGGCTTTTACCCCTTCTACCGGTTTCTGCACGGCACATACAACATCAAGCAACCCTTCCGGATTCTTCTCTGCGACAGCCACTGTCACTTGCGAAGATCCAAGATCAATGGCAATAATGTAATTCTTTCTTTCCACGACAAAAAAACATCTTATTATTTCCTACAAACCACCTGTTTGTCGAATCTGATATCTATCACCCGATATACGTCCCAACCGATTCGGGAAAGCCCCTGCCGATAGAAATGCAACAACTTGCTGAGTTTTGCCTCCACCTGCTCGATACGCCCGAAACAGATTGTATATTGTCCGCTACGAGGAATAAGATCGATTTCCAAAGCTCCACTATGCGCTGTATGCGCTACGATCTGCACGAATTCCGACCTCCAAAAATCGTTGTTCTCGACATGTTCTACAAAGGTAAGGAGTTTCATGAAATCTTCGTAGTTTTTCTCCAACTTTTTTTGCTCCTGCCGTTGTGCGGCCTGCTGACGCTCAATTTGCTCGATTCCTTCACGGATCAAACGTGCCTCGTAGCGGTAATCCCGCCGACGCTGTTCTTTGAAAAGACGCAACTCCTTAACCCGTTCTTCGAACTTCTCCCGACTCTCGAAAGCCCACCAACGCCGCTTGATACGCAAACGACGCAGATTTCTAAAATTGTTATCGTTTTCGAGCGAACGCTTATAAAACGGATATTTTTCATGTTCCAACTCCTCGATTCGCCGATCAATCCGCGCCTGTTCCCGATCGATGTGATCACGCAACTTTCCTTCATAATTTGCAGGAAAAGGCGGACGATAATCTCCCGTTACCACCGGCACATAGCGCGACACACCCTTTGGAGCGACAAAAACCACCCCCTCGGATGTGGTATAGCTATTCATCCCATCGGTCAACAAACGCAAGACAGGGCGACGTTGGCTGATGTCGATTCGCAGAACTCCGTCATAATTTACACGAGCCACCACCCGATCGACAAAACCATTGCGGGCTATGAGTTTCTCGATGTCAGCAAGTCGCAACGAATCAACCAACTCGTTGATCGTCGGAATACCGTTATCGGCAATCCATTCGCGAACTTTCTCCGATGCGACCAAATACCCTTGCGCGGTACTATCCTCCACATGAATCTCCAACGCCTGCACCCGTTGTCCGCTACGCACGTTCCGGACACGCGAAGCCGCTCCGACTACATAGGCAATCGCAGCTCCCCATAACAAGGAAAAAAAGAGGTATTGATACCACCGGTTCACGTTCGAATAACGATTAACTTTTCTCTCTCAACTTCTCGGCCAACTTTTCACAGCAGGCATCAATATTTCCAGCACCGAAACTGATCACCACATCGGTCGGCATTGCAGCAATCGTCTCAACCAACTCTTCGCGCGGTACAATCTTCCACGCAACAGTGATTCGCTCACCAATAATCTCCGACACGATACCGGCAATCGGCTCTTCACGAGCCGGATAGATCGGCAACAATACCACCTCATCGGCCTGCGACAATGCTCCGGCAAACTCTTCGAAGAGATCGCGAGTTCGCGTATAGAGGTGTGGTTGAAAAATAGCAGTTATTTTTCGTGCCGGAAACATCCGACGCACGGAAGCAAGTGCGGCAGCCAACTCGCGCGGATGGTGGGCATAATCGTCCATATAGACCTGTTGCGGAGTGTTGACCCAAAACTCGAAACGACGCTTTACTCCCGAGAACGAAGCCAGCCCCTCACGCAGACGATCAAAATCGAGGGTACGTCCTTCGGCCTTCGCCGCACACCAAACCGAAGCCACTGCTGCTATTGCATTTTCGACATTCACCCACCCGGGAATTCCGAGAGTACACCCCTCAATCGGGCCATCAGGCGTCATGATGTCATAACGATAATAACCTCCACCGAGCAGTTGTACATTGCATGCCCAAAAATCACATGGCGTATCGTAAGCATATCGATAGCAGGTGATCCCCGAATTATCAACCCGAATATCCACGCCTTGTTTCAAGATCAGGTATCCGCCTTTCTTGATCTGTCCTACAAATTGCGAAAAGGCTTTTTTCAACTCCTCGTGCGTTCCGTAGATGTCGAGGTGATCGGCATCGGCCGAAGTTACCACCGCCACATCGGGCCACAGTCGCAAAAACGAACGATCGAACTCATCGGCTTCGACAGCCAAGCGTACTCCCTCGCCCAATACCAAGTTGCCATCAAAATTTTTCGAAATGCCTCCGAGAAATGCAGAACCGCCACCTGTCAACGCACGATTGAGCCATGCAATCAATGTCGAAGTAGATGTCTTGCCGTGTGTTCCGGCCACCGCCATCACATATTTCCCTTCGGCCAAATGTCCGAGCATCTGCGAACGTTTCTCAACACAGAAACCGTGATCGATAAAATAACGATATTCGGCATGTTCTTGTGGCACGGCCGGCGTATAAACTACCATCGTAGTCTCCGGATCAAGAAACTCCTCGGGAATCAATTGCACATCCTCCTCATAGTGGATCTCTGCTCCCTCCGTTTCCAACGCCTCGGTCAACTGCGACCGCGTACGATCGTAGCCCGCAACCCTGCGACCTTCGTGGAGGAAATAACGCGCCAAAGCACTCATTCCGATACCGCCAATCCCTAAAAAGTAGATATTTCGAAAACTCTTCATAACACCATTTTCAGTATAAAGGTCTCTCCGACTCGATTCCTATCTGTTTAACGCCCGACGACCCGAATAATTTCATCGACAATACGTTCGGCAGCATCGGGGCGTGCTAGCTTTTCGAGGTTGGAACTCATCTGCACCAATGCCTCTTTATCGGCAGCCAAAGCCAACGCCCGTTCCATTGCCTCTTCGCGACAACGATTGTCGGCAACCAACAAAGCAGCACCTTTGGCCTCCAAAGCTTGTGCATTTTTGGTCTGGTGATCTTCGGCAACATTGGGCGACGGCACAAAAATCACCGGTTTAGCCACCAACGACAACTCCGACACCGTACCGGCACCACTGCGCGAAACGACGACATCGGCCGCCGCATAGGCATAGTCCATGCGGTCGATAAATGCCCCCTGCCAAACATGTTCGGCGGGATGAGTTTCCAAAAACTCACGCATCTCCCGTTCGTAGTATTTGCCCGTTTGCCAAATCACCTGCACCGGAGCTTTGCCCTCAGTACGCACGATCCACGCCTTCATCATCTCGTTGAGCGACCGAGTACCGAGTGAGCCACCGACCACCAACACCACCGGCAAATCGGCCGACAACCCGTAATAAACCAATGCCTCGGAGCGATCAGCCCCCGTCTTCGAGAAGTTCCCGCGCAACGGATTTCCTGTCAAGAGAATCTTCTCAGCAGGGAAGAAACGCTCCATTCCCTCATATGCCGTACAGATACGTCGAGCCCGTTTTGCCAAGATTTTATTCGTTACTCCCGCATAGGAGTTTTGCTCCTGGATCACGGTCGGTACTCCCATACGTTGTGCCGCCCACAACACCGGTGCGCTGGCATAACCGCCGAAACCGACCACGACATCGGCTCCAAAATCGCGAATCGTTTGACGCGCCTTGCGAATACTACGCAACACTTTGAACGGCACCAAAAGATTGCGCCACTCCAAGCGTCGTTGCAGACCGGCAATAGGCAACCCGACAATTCGATAGCCCAATGCCGGCACCTTTTCCATCTCCATCTTGCCCTCAGCACCGACAAAAAGCAACTCCACCCCCTCACCCAATCGCCGTTTCAATGCCTCGGCAACCGCAACAGCCGGATAGATATGACCACCCGTACCGCCACCCGAAAGAATGATTTTCAAAGGTTTATTTTTCTCCATTATTTTGATTTTTCTCGTTTACTATCTATTTCGCTCCTACCGTCCCCAACCTTCGCGATCAAGCGAACGATAACCGATTGCCTCGGCTACATCCGAAGTCTCAATCTGTTCACGCCCCGCCAAATCGGCTATTGTTCGTGCCACTTTCAAAATTCGATCATAAGCACGGGCGGATAAAGACAGCCGATCCATTGCTCTTTCGAGCAGGGCGGCGGTAGCTGCATCGAGTTGGCAATATTCACGCAACAACGCCGAATTCATCATAGCGTTGGTATGCACATTCGGGACAGCAGCAAACCGCCGTGATTGAATCTCTCGTGCACGTATCACCCGTTCGCGAACAACAGCACTCCGCTCCTCGGAGGTTGCAGTCGAGAGTGCCGAGGGTGATACGGGGGTTACTTCGACATGCAAGTCGATGCGGTCCATCAAAGGGCCCGAAATCCGACTCATGTAACGATGTACCGACCCCGAAGAACAAGTACACTCTTTTGTCGGATGGTTATAATAGCCGCAAGGACAGGGATTCATGGCGGCAACCAACATGAAATTAGCCGGATAAATCACACTGTATTTTGCTCTCGAAACCGTGATCTGTTTATCTTCCAACGGCTGTCGCAACACTTCAAGGACGCTGCGTCCGAATTCGGGCAACTCATCGAGGAACAACACTCCGTTATGTGCCAATGAGACCTCCCCCGGGGCAGGAGATTGACCGCCGCCGACCACCGCAACCTGCGATGTAAGGTGGTGGGGAGCCCGAAAGGGTCGTCGTGTCATCAACCCTCCGGCAAAGCCTGTTTTGCCCGCCACAGAGTGGATTTTTGTGGTTTCCAATGCTTCATCTTGTGTAAGCGGAGGCAAAATCGTCGGAAGACGTCGCGCCAACATGGTCTTTCCCGACCCGGGGGCTCCCACAAGCAACACGTTATGACCTCCTGCTGCCGCAATCTCCATGGCCCGCTTGGCCTGTTGCTGTCCTTTGACGTCGGCAAAATCTTCGTCGTAACGGCCGACAATCGTTTCGAATGGCTCTTCGGCAACAACTTGCGCCGGAGCAATCTCCATTTCGCCCATCAGCCAACCGATCAACATTTTTAGGCTATCCACCGGAATCACCTCAACTCCCTCAACGACAGCTGCCTCCGAAACATTCTCCTGCGGAAGCACAATTCGACGCAATCCCAACTCCCGAGCCCTAATGGCAATCGGCAGCACACCGCGCACCGGACGTACCGAGCCATCGAGCGACAATTCGCCAACGAAGAGAGTTCCCTCAACCGCCTCAACCGGTATCCGTTCCATAGCAGCAAGGATTCCCACCGCAATCGGCAAGTCGAACGATGCGCCCTCCTTGCGCAAATCGGCAGGAGCGAGGTTGACCACCACCTTTCGGCCTGTCATCCGCACTCCGGAATTTTCGAAAGCTGCCCGAATACGTTGCTCGCTCTCTTTGACGGCACTATCCGGAAGTCCGACCAAATACATGCCTAATCCACCTCCGGTGATATTAACCTCAACAACCACCGATGCCGCGTCGATCCCGACAATAGCTCCTGCATGAATTTTGACAAACACCGATTTTTTTGTTTAATTATTCGATACTTAAACGTACTCCCGTATTAGAACGGCACTTCATCGCCCATATTCCGCGACAAATTCGGATCGAACTCTCCACCCGTTGCCGCGCCGAGAGCACCCATACTCGCACCAAATCCACCTCCGGCATTTGATCCATTAAAACCGCTGGCATAATCGTCGTAAGCCTGCTGACTATCGGCAGCCTGTGCCGGAGCCAACATCGAATCGTCCATATCAGCAAATCGTGCCTGCTCTTTCAAGAATCGCAAGTTGACATCGGTAACAGCACCGTTACGATGCTTGGCGATGATGATCTCGGCCAAACCAGCGGTCGGCTGACCATTTTCGTCTTGATTGATGCCATAATACTCCGGACGATGAATAAATGCCACAATGTCGGCATCCTGCTCGATAGCCCCCGATTCACGAAGATCTGACAACTGCGGACGTTTCGAGCCACCTCGCATTTCGGTAGCACGGCTCAACTGCGAAAGGGCGATCACCGGCACATTCAACTCTTTGGCAATCGCTTTGAGTGTACGCGAAATGAAGGCCACCTCCTGTTCGCGATTACCTTTTGAATCCTGATTACCGGTCATCAATTGGAGGTAGTCGATGATAATGATTTTGATGTCATTATGAATTTTCAAACGACGCGCCTTCGAGCGGAACTCAAAGACCGACAATGCAGGAGTATCATCGATGAAGAGCGGTGCGGCTCCCAGCGGTTTGGTTGCCGACTCCAAATGTCGCCACTGCTCCGGAGAGAGGCGTCCCGACTTCACATCGTTGCCCTGTAACCCTGTCTCGGCAATAATCAGACGCATCATGAGCTGCACGGCCGACATTTCGAGAGAGAAAAATGCCACGCCCTGCTCGTGATCAACCGCCATGTTGCGAGCCATCGACAACACAAAGGCCGTTTTACCCATCGACGGACGTGCTGCAATAATGATCAGGTCAGACAACTGCCAACCGAGCGTCACGCGATCGATCGCCATAAAGCCTGATGGCACTCCGTTGAATGCACTCGTATTTTTCGAAGCCTCTTCGATCTGCATCAACGCCCGCGCCAAAATATCCTTCGAAGACTGCACCGAACGTTTCACATGTCCCTCCGAAACTTTGAAGATTTCGCCCTCTGCATATCCGATGAGTTCTGTCACATCGGTCGATTCGTCATAAGAGCGTCTTTGAATTTCGGTGGCCGAACGAATCAATTCGCGTTGCACATATTTTTGGGCAATGATCTTGGCATGAAACTCGACATTGGCCGCCGAGCCCACTTTTTGGGTCAGTTGCGCAAGGTACGATGCCCCTCCCACCTTTTTCAACTCTTTTTTTACTTTGAGTCTTTCGGTCACAGTAAAGAGGTCGATGGGTTTGAGTTCCATCGACAGTTCTTCGATCGCCTTATAGATCGTACGGTGCTCTTCGGTATAGAAAGCCTCAGGAGTGACAAACTCCTGCACGGCAATGATACTGTCTTTTTCGAGCATCAAGGCTCCGAGCACTGCCTCCTCCAATTCAACGGCTTGTGGTGGCACATTGCCGACCGTTTCGGTCAACGCTTCGAAAGCTTCCCGATTGCGGGAGGAAGGGGTATAATTTTTAGCCATTGTTTCGTGATTTTTCAATTTCCAAAAGTAGCGATTTGCCACGAAATATCAAAACACAAAAACAGGAGTTTTTCGACAAATCGATGTTTATAACATCGGACAACGGATTTTTACGCAATCTCGGACTACAATCGGGCTGTCGAAAACTTTTTTCAGCTTTTCACACCCAACTCATGACGCGACACGGCCAATGCCGCAATACTTACCCTGCAATCAGGAGCGGCCCGTAAAACAGCCTCGGCACACGAAAGAAGTGTACTGCCCGTAGTCATCACATCGTCAACCAACAGAATATGGCGTCCGGCCAATCGCTCGGGTCGTCGCACGGCAAAAGCCCCCTCGACATTAGCAGCCCGTTCGCGTCGCGCTCGAAGTGCCTGACTCGGCGTATTATGACGTCGATAAACACTCCGAAGATCCACCGGCACTCCGAGTTCTGTTGCGATACCCTCGGCAATATATTCCGACTGATTATATCCTCGATGACACTGTTTCAAAGGATGCAACGGTAACGGAATAACCACTTCCACATCGTCATAAAGACCGCTTTCACCCAAACAACGCCCGTACCATGCCCCCATAACACGAGCCGACCGCCACATATTGCGGTATTTGAAACCATGAATCAGATCGCGCCAACCGCTTCCATGCACAAAAAACAGAAAAGCCGAAGCTCGATGAATGGGCAGTTGATCGCGGCAACGATCGAGCAACGGATTATCGGCTTCACGCCAATACCCCGTAAGCGGTGCCAAAGCCCGACATAGGACACATATCACCTCTTCGCCCGCCACCAACGGTTTTCCGCACACGGCACAACGATCCGGCACGAAGAGCGCACGCAGATCCTGCCACCAATCATTGAGGATCGACATCGGCTATAACGGTTATTTGTTTGAAACTCGGATTACTAAATAATTCTTTCAATTCTCCGTTCACTATCTCGCGGGCTCGTGCCGAAGAGGCTCCGCTCTCGACTTTGAGCAACAAATTCATCAGATACTCGCCCCGAATACGATCGACCGGAGGTGCCATAGGTCCCAGCAACCGGTTCCCAAAACGACCTCGCAACCGAGCAGCCAACTCACCGGCCGCACGACGCAACAATTCCGGATCGCGATGACGCAAAGTCAACGCAATTAGTCGCGCATACGGCGGATAAAAAAACTGTTGGCGTTCGGCCAATTGCTCCCGCGCCATCGACTCATAGTCACCGGCAACCACTTGACGGATAATCGGATGCGTCGGTTCTGCGGTTTGGATTACGACCTCCCCGCCCTCGGAACGTCGGCCCGCCCGACCGGCAACCTGCATCATCCGTTGAAAAGCCCGCTCGGCGGCTCGGAAGTCGGGATTGTTCAGCAGATTGTCGGCATTGAGGATTCCGACCAACGAAACTCCCCCGAAATCGAATCCTTTGGTGATCATCTGTGTCCCCACCAAAATATCGGTTTTGTGTTGTTCGAAATCCGCCACAATGTTGCGAAAAGCCCGTTCAGAGGTTACACTATCGCGATCAAGACGCGCCACACGCGCCTCGGGAAACAAACGTGCGATCTCCTCCTCGATTTTTTCGGTGCCAAATCCCTTTGACACGACATCCGTAACCTTGCACGATGGACACTTGACCGGCACGACTTCGGTGTGACCACAATAATGACAGATCAGCCGGCCGCCACCCCGCTGGTGATAAGTAAGTGTCACGTTACACGATGGGCAACGGGCTGTCCACCCGCACTCGGTACAGGTGACATAAGGAGAAAAACCACGACGATTTTGGAATAACATTACTTGTTCGCCACGCTCCAACGTCTCCTCGATTTTGTCTAACAGTAATTTGTTGAAATGGCTGTGTCGCTCGCCTCGACGAGCTGCTCTCAACGTATCGGAAACCAGAATCTGCGGCAAACGTGCATCGCCATAACGCTCGGAGAGTGTGGCCATTCCGTATTTCCCGATCCGAGCATTAAGCCACGTTTCGAGCGAGGGTGTAGCACTACCCAACAGCGCGTGTCCCCCATACAAACGCGCCATCATCACTGCGCAATCGCGGGCATGATAGCGGGGAGCCGGTTCGCTCTGTTTATAACTGCTATCGTGTTCCTCATCGACAATGATCAACCGCAACCGTTTGAGTGGCAGGAACAAGGCTGAACGAGCTCCGACAACAAATTCACCTCCCTCCGAGTGATTGAGACGCATATAGGTCTCTGTGCGACACCGATTGGTAAGTTTTGAATGAAAGGGAGTCACACGACTACCGAAAATGCGCTCCATACGATCGATCAGCTGCGCCGTGAGTGCAATCTCCGGAACCAACAACAGCACATCCCCCCCGCGCGACAGCATCTCAGCAATCAAATGAATATAGATTTCAGTTTTGCCCGATCCAGTGATGCCTTGCAACAAAGCTGTACTCTTTCCGGAGGCAAACTGCGCTTGCAGTCTGCTTAATGCAGCAACTTGGTGCTCCGAAAGTTTTGGCAGTCGGAAGTTCGAATTTCCGCGCTCCACTCGTCGTTCGTGTTCGACCTGTCGGATAAACCCCTTGCGAGCCAACGCCTGCAACACGGCATAATCGGCTTGCAACAATCGTCGGGCAATTTCACCGGTCGCTATGCGGGTATCATCTCCGGCCGTGGCGATCTCCAATAGGGCTTCATATTGTTTCGGAGCACGCCGTTCCAGTTTTTCGAAGACTTCGTGCAAACGTTCTTCATCTCGCAACGCGACATCGAGTGCCACATAGACCTCCTTTTTCGGACGAAACTCCTCCTCGGCAAACTCCTCCTCGGTCTCACCCGATGGCTTCATTAGTGTCGGCAAGGCCGCACGCATCACCTCGCCAAGCGAACACATATAGTACGACGCAATCCACTCCCACAAGGCCATTTGTTCAGCCGTCAGGAGCGGATCAGGATATAATATACGATGAACGGATTTGATTCGAGGGAAGTCGGGGCGACGATCATGCGTACGCCAAACGATTCCCGTATAGAATTTCCGAGGCCCGAATTGCACAGCCACAGCCTGTCCCACAACAACCGTCATTCTCTCGGGAACGGCGTATGTATAAGCAGGTTGCGCTAACGGCAATACAATATCGGCATACAAAGACATGGATCATCTGTTTTTCCGGCCCCCTACCTCGAAAAAGCCGGCATATCTGCGGATCGAAACTCTTTGTGCCGATCCGGAATTACAATTTACTGAGCGCACTGAATCCTTTACCGTAAACCCCCATCACAGAGCCAACGGTAATGAACGCATTGGGATCAATGGCTTTAACAAAACGGAGAATTAAGGCACTCTCACGTTTCCGGCAAACAACCATGATGATCTTCGACTGCTCTTTGGTGTACCAACCCTGCGCGTCGAGGAGCGTCACTCCGCGATGCAACTCTTGGATGATGGTATCAGCCATCTTCTCGTAATCGTGGGTTACGATAAAGAGTTGGCTCGACTGCTGGTTGCCGGCCAAAATGATATCGGCCGTATATCCCACTACGGCAGTCAACACGAAACCATAGATAACGGAATCGATACTATATCCGACAAGCAACGACGAGCAGATAATGAGCGAATCGGTGTAAATCAAGATCTTACCATAACTGATTGTGCGATATTTGTTGATAATCATCGCCACGATATCCGTACCTCCCGTAGAGCCTCCTTGCGTAAAACAAATAGCCACGCCAGCACCAGCCAAAAGACCACCCAAAATAATCGACAAAATTCGTTCGAGATGCAGGAAATCGCCCGCAGGAAGAATTGTCTCCCAAACATTCATTCCGACCGAAAGCATCACGATACAAAAGATTGTTTTGACGCCAAAATTCCAGCCGACCACTAATCCTCCGACAACAAGCAATATACCATTGACAATAAGTGCCATTGTACCGATCTGAATCGAAACTCCAAACCACTCTTCCAACGCTGAGGCCAACACCAATGAAAAACCCGTAGCACCGCCACCCGTACCCTTAGCCGGAATAATACAAGCGATCCAAGCAAACGAATAGAGCATCGCACCCAAAGTCATCACCACATACTCCTTAATGGATTTGAATGCAGAATCTTTTGTAATTTTCATGAGAACGAATCAATTTAAGACAAATTTGGGCGCAAAGATAGCACAATTTCGCCTTGATATACATCACAACGCTCCAATTTTTTTTCAAGCATCGCCCAAAGCTGTTCGTTGCGTACCAATCCCCAATTGGGACCGTAGTGATAACGGGGTGGAGCTTCGGAGGCAAACCGCTCGACCACCAGATCGGGGCGCAACCGCCGAAACAACTCGACCATCAGATCGAGATATTCATCCAATGTCCAAAACCGGAAGTGTTCCGGATGGCTGTCGTATTCGGCCGCCATTGTCGTTCCACGAAAAATCTGCAACTGATGGAACTTCACGGAGGTAAGAGGCAACGCATTGATCTGCTCAGCCTGTGCCAACAGCATCTCGTCGGTTTCGTCCGGCAATCCGAGGATAAAATGAGCCCCGACATGCAACCCTCGCTCGGCACTCATCATCACCGCCCGCTCTGCACATGCAAAGTCGTGGCCGCGATTGATACGTCGCAAAGTTGCATCTGAGGTCGATTCGATGCCGTATTCGACTGCCACATATTTATCGCGAGCCAAAGTCGCTAAATAATCGAGTTTACGCTCATCGACACAATCGGGACGTGTTCCCACAATGATTCCTGCTACGGCAGGATGCGACAAGGCCTCTTCATAGACCTTTTGCAGTTGTTCCAACGGGGCATAGGTATTGGAAAACGATTGGAAATAAACCAAGTAGCGCGAAGCTTTACGGTAGCGATTGACATGAAACTCGATCCCCTCTTCGATCTGCTGCCGCACACTTTTGGCAGGAGTACAATAAGAAGGAGTAAAAGCTCCATTGTTACAAAACGTACAACCGCCTACGGCAAGTGATCCGTCACGGTTGGGACAGGTAAAACCTGCATCGACCGAGATTTTCTGCATCCGTTCGCCAAACAGCCGACGAAAATACCCCGCATAAGAGTTATAACGTCGTGTATCGCCCCAAGGATAAACCATATTTATAAGCCCCAATCAGAAGCGGTATATCGGTTTTTGGGTGCATTAGGAACATTGACAAAGAAAGTATGTCCTGTCAGTTTTTCGAGATCGGCAATGGTCATCATCTCACGAGCCGTGACACGCTGTCCTTTCAATCCGTTGTTGTGTGCACGTACAAAAGCAGCGCACATCAACTCATCGGCCGAACAATTTAGCACCGATTTCCCCGTGTTCCCCTTTTTGGTCCGCAACACGGCAATATAAAACATCGTAGGGCATGATACATCATCACGACCTCCGAACGAAATCTTCTTCGGAGAAGCCGACATGCCGTAACCATCAGTGTAGGCATCGAAATAGGCTCCGATCACCAAATAGGTCGTATCGGCGCATACTTTCGTATCGATCCAATCCTCCAACGTATTCCATCCGCCACCACCGGTATTATAACCTGAGGAGTATTGCGGAGCAATATTCGTGTAATAAAAGACCTGTCGATTGATGGCCGAAGAGCGCGTTCGTTCAGCCGAACCAAGCATGTGCCCCTTGTTGCATCCATCACCGGTACTTTTGCTGGCAAACTGAATACTCGACGGGATGTCGGGATCTTGCGCATAGGCATCAGTGCGCCCCGAACTTCCTTTGTAGCAGGCATGACGCGGAGCTGCCACCCAAACCGGACAATGGTGCGAAGCACTGAAACAAACCGTATAGTTACGCGCCTTGTTCCCTTTTATCATAAGATCAGGGCAAAGGTGGTAGGCGTAATAATATTCACCGGACTTCGCAGCATCTTCCGGCAACAACTCAGGCCAACCTGCGAATTTCGTAGTTCCCGATGGAGTCGTTCCACTCTGGTTGCCTCCTCCTTGATTTCCGCCACCAGATCCGCCTGCTATCGTCTTAATGAGCACCGCAGGGCTCTCCATGCGCATCGAACCGATTTGAACCCATGCCGAAATCCGATAGGTTGTCAAAGCTTGCAAACCCTCGATCGAGCCGTACAACGTCTGTTGTTCGGGCTGCGCTGTGATCTCTTGAACGGAATCGTCGCCACCATCGACAACCATATACGAAAATCCGCAACGGGTATCCGCCAACACAGTCTCGGCAAATTTCGTTTGACAACTCAACTGCACCTTGGTTGCTTCGATCGACACCACTTCTGGTTGTGTAAGCCATACTCGCTCGTCATTTGAAGAGGAGTCACCGCACGCGATGAATAAAGCTGCGACACAGCCAATCAACAACAAAACAAATACTCTTTTCATTGTTTATTTTCGATTATTCTCTATTCTTCGAATCAATCCATATTGTTACCGGACCATCGTTTGTGAGCGCCACCTGCATATCGGCACCAAATTCACCTGTGGCCACCTTCCGACCGAGCAAATCGGCAACTCGTGCCGAAAAAGCCTCATATAGCGGACGGGAAACCGCTTCGGGCGCCGCTTTGATATACGACGGACGATTGCCCTTGCGCGTAGCGGCCATCAGTGTAAATTGGCTTACCACCAACACTTCGCCACCCACTTGTTGTATGTCGCGGTTCATCACACCGGCCTCATCGTCGAAGATGCGCAGCCGCACAAGTTTACCGGCCAAATATTCGATATCGTCGGCCGTGTCGTCCATGCCGACACCAAGCAACACCAACAATCCACGACCGATGCGGGAGTGAAGTTGGGAATCAATCGTCACGGAGGCCTCTGTGACACGTTGTATCAAAATTCGCATAAATTCGGAAAGATTAGCAATTTTCAAACACTGCCCACAGATTATCTCCGGCAGGCACGGGAGCTGTCACCACAACCGGCTCGTGGCGAACAGGATGTTCGAATTCAACACGCCGCGAATGGAGCGAGATACCACCTCCGGCAAGCGAGCGGCGGGCTCCATATTTCAGATCTCCACGAATCGGGCAACCGATTTTCGAGAGTTGCGCACGAATTTGATGGTGGCGCCCTGTCAATAGTTCGATCTCAACCAACGTATAGTGCGTTGCCCGCCCCTGCACCTCATAACGCAATCGCGCCGATTTGGCGTCGGCTTTGGGCATATCGAGAGCCCGCGAGCGGTTGGTACGACCATCGCGCAGGATATAGTGGCGCAATTCACCCGCTTCGGGATCGGGCGTCTGTTCGGTCAAAGCCCAATAGAATTTACGAATGCGTCCTTCGCGGATCATTTCGTTGAGTCGCACAAGTGCTTTCGAGGTTTTGGCAAAGAGCACCACACCGCTCACCGGCCGGTCGATACGGTGTACCACACCGAGAAATACCTCGCCGGCTTTCGCATCACGCACCTTAATAAAGGCTTTTATCTGATCTTCAAGGGCACTTTCACCCGAGGGATCGGGTTGCACCAGATCGCCACTGTGCTTGTTAACGATCAGCAGGTGGTTGTCTTCGTAAAGGATATCGTTTGGGGAGAACATCTTTGACAACTAAATTAAAGCACAAAGGTAAAAGGCAACAATTGGGTAGCTGAATCAACCACCGTAGCCGAGCCGTTGCCGCTCATGATGACCCGCATGGGAGAGCCCTGACGACGCTCGACATCGACCAACACCTGACGACATTGGCCGCAGGGATAACACTCGCGCTCCGAAGGCACCGAGGCAATGGCCAACGCCTCGATCGGATCGTCGGCATGGTTGGCTTGCGCATAGAACAACAACGATCGCTCGGCACACAATCCCGCTGGATAGACTTCGCTCTCGAAATTACTGCCATAGATAATTTTGCCACTACGCAAACGGGCAGCTGCCCCAACATGAAAATTCGAGTAAGGTGCATGTGCATTGGCGGTGGCACGCTCGGCCTCGATCACCAACAAACGGTCGGCTTCGGGAAGTGTGCCGCAAGACGCATAGTGTTCGTAGTCAAAACAAAATTGTTGTTTCATAAGCATCTCTATTTTTGACAAAAATAGTGTGAAAAGCGGTAGAATCCTAATTTTGGCCGATATTTTTTGGGCAATATCCCGACTTCTCGGCAAAAATCGGCAACTCTTTTCGGCATAAATATCCTCGCACATTTTTATCGTTTCTCCTCGATTGACGTCAAAAAAATCGCAGTTCAACCTTGTTATATTAATTTTTTTTACTATCTTGCAACGATTTTAGGAGAGATATACCCTCTGCGACAAAAACCATTCCTTGTCGCAACCACAAAACAAACAACGATACAACAAAGGAAAACAACTTAAATTAAAATAACCCTCGGGAGACTATGGCAAATAGCTTTCTCGAAATTCACTGAAATCATTATGAACAATTTCTTATTTCTCGGTAACTTCGGCACTGGCGAAATTATTATCATCGCGCTGATTGTTTTGCTGCTTTTCGGCGGCCGTAAAATTCCCGAACTGATGAAGGGCATCGGCAAAGGTGTCCGCAGTTTCAAAGATGGCATGAACAACATCGAAAAAGAGATCGAAGGAACTGACGATAAAAAATAACTCTCAAACTTAAATAAAAACTACTAAAACCATGTCAAACGAAATGTCTCGCCGTAATTTCCTGAAAACGGGAGCAACGGCAGCCCTCGGTTTAGCGGTAGTCCCCAACACCGTATTGGGTAAGAAATTCGGGCACACAGCTCCGAGTGATAAGTTGAATATCTTGGGTGTTGGTGTTGGCGGTCGCGGTGCAAGTGTATTGCGCGGATTCAAAGGCCAAAATATCATTGGCTTGTGCGATGTCGACTGGAAATATGCCGATCGTGTCTTCAAGGAGTACCCCAAAGCCAAGAAGTTCAACGACTATCGCAAGATGTACGACAAAATGCTCAAATCGGCCGATGCCGTCATGGTAGCCACTGCCGACCACACGCACGCCATCATCGCCGCTGAGGCAATGACTGCCGGCAAACACGTCTATGTTGAGAAACCATTGACTCACTCGGTTTACGAGTCGCGTCTGCTCACCAAACTCGCAGCCAAATATCAGGTAGCTACCCAGATGGGTAATCAAGGAGCTTCGGGAGAGGGTGTTCGCACGGCTTGTGAATGGATTTGGAATGGCGAAATCGGAGAGATTCGCAAAGTCGAAGCTTTTACCGACCGTCCGATCTGGCCACAAGGTTTGGCTCGCCCCGAAGGAGATCAAGCCATCCCCAGCACCATGAACTGGGACGCTTTCATCGGTCCGGCTCCCTATCGTCCTTACAACGAGATTTATACCCCGTGGAATTTCCGTGGATGGTGGGATTTCGGTACGGGAGCATTGGGCGATATGGCCTGCCATATCCTGCACCCCGTATTCAAGGGTCTGAACCTGCGTTATCCGACAAAAGTACAAGGTAGTTCGACCTCGTTGCTAACCGACTCATGTCCGTCGGCACAGATCGTGAAGTTCACCTTCCCCGCACGTGACAACATGCCCAAAGTGGCCATGCCCGAGGTGGAGGTTTATTGGTACGATGGCGGTTTGAAACCGGAGCGTCCGGAAGGATTGCCCGCAGGCAAAGATCTCAACTATCAAGGTGGCGGCGTGATCTTCCACGGCACGAAAGACACCCTGATCTGTGGTTGCTACGGACGTAAGCCCTACCTGCTCTCTGGTCGTGTACCTTCTGCCCCGAAGGTATTGCGCAGAGTTACCGAAACCCATTACATGGACTGGGTTCGCGCCTGCAAAGAGGATCCCGCCAACCGCGTATTGTGCGCATCGGATTTCAGCGAGGCTGGTCCGTTCAACGAGATGGTAGTCATGGGTGTTTTGGCTATCCGTCTGCAAAATCTCCATCAGGAGTTGCATTGGGATGGTGAGAACATGCGCTTCACGAACATTCCGGCAGGAGCCACGATCAAGACCATGATCAAAGACGGCTTCTCGATCAAAGACGGACACCCCACGTTCAACAAGACATATACCGATCCGGTTGACGCCAACCAATTTGCCTCTGAGTTGATCAAACACAACTACCGCGAGGGTTGGAAGTTGCCCGACATGCCCCTTTAATCAAAAAAAATCACGACATTAAACACATAATCAATCATGAAAAAGAGTTTGATTCTCATGGCATCGTTGGCTATGGTAGCCTGCGGTAGCCGCGCAGCCAAAACACAAAGCACCGAAAGTGAAGCAAGCGCAACACCTCAATACACCGTTATAGAGAATGCCCAAATCGACTTGGCCCAACTGCCGCAAGATAAAGATGGTTATTACATCCTCTTCGATGGCAAAACTTTGAACGGCTGGCGTGGTTACGGCAAACAGCACGTTCCTTCGAAGTGGACCGTTGAAGACGGCGCCATCAAATTCAACGGCACGGGTGGCGGTGAAGCCCAAGACGGCGACGGCGGCGACCTGATCTTTACGCGCAAATTCAAGAACTTCGAGTTGGAACTCGAATGGAAAGTTTCGAAAGGCGGCAACTCGGGTATCTTCTACCTTGCACAAGAGGTTGAGACCGAAAAAGACGGCAAAAAGAAGATGCAGCCCATCTACATTTCGAGTCCCGAGTATCAGGTACTCGACAATGCCAACCACCCCGACGCAAAACTCGGCAAAGATGGCAACCGCCAATCGGCATCGCTCTACGACATGATTCCGGCTGTTCCGCAGAACCAGAAACCTTACGGTGAGTGGAACAAAGCCAAGATCATGGTTTACAAAGGCACGGTTATACACGGTCAAAACGGTGAAAACGTCGTAGAGTATCACCTTTGGACTCCCCAATGGACCGAGATGTTGGAGGCCAGCAAGTTCAGCTCGAAGAAGTGGCCGTTGGCATTTGAGTTGCTCAACAACTGCGGTGGTGCCAACCGCGAGGGTTACTTCGGTCTGCAAGATCATGGCGACGATGTTTGGTATCGCAACATCCGCATCAAGATTCTCGACTAATTCGCAACTTTATAAACCACATTCGTAATGAAACGTTGCATTTTGTGGATGTTGGTAATTCTGCTTTCCGGAATCGTCTCTCCCGAGACGGTTTCGGCAAAGCCGAAAAAGAAATCGGGAAAGAAAGAGATCGCCATACAGCTCTACTCGATTCGCCACCTGCTTAGAAAAGATGGGAAATATGTCGGCAATCTGCCGGAGGCTCTCAAAAGCTTGGCCAAAATGGGCTACACAGGTGTTGAGGCCGCCAACTACAAAAACGGTAAATTCTACGGCATGACACCGGTAGAGTTCCGCAAGGCTGTAGAGGATGCTGGCATGAAAGTTCTGTCTTCACATACCACCAAACGTCTTACCGCCGAAGAGTTGGAGTCGGGAGACTACTCAAAAGCACTCAAATGGTGGGAACAATGTATTGCCGACCATAAAGCCGCCGGCATGACCTACATTGTCACCCCTTCGATCCAACGTAAGGGCATAAAAAACCTTGCCCAATTGGAGACCTATTGCCGTTATTTCAACGCCATTGGCGAGATGTGCAAAAAAGCCGGTCTGCAATACGGCTATCACAACCACGATTTCGAATTCAAGAAGATCGAAGATCAAGTGATGCTCGACTACATGATTCAGCACACCGATCCGAACGTGGTATTCTTCCAGATGGACGTATATTGGGTGGTTCGCGGACAAGCAAGTCCGGTGGATTACATCAACAAATACCCGGGACGTTTCAAGATTTTGCACATCAAAGATGAGCGTGAAATCGGACAGAGCGGAATGGTCGGATTTGATGCAATCTTTGCCAACACGAAAACGGCCGGCGTTGCCGACATCGTAGTCGAAGTCGAGCGTTACAGCGGCGACGTCGAGCAGAGCATAAAACAGAGTATCGATTATCTGTTGGCGGCTCCGTTTGTCAAAGCATCGTATCGCAAATAAAAGCGACCTATCGATAAAAAACTTTTGGCTTCGGATGCCGCGTGGCGGTATCCGAAGTTTTTCACACTAAACAGGAAATTTACCCTATGTCACAGGAATATACGGAGGAAGAAACCAAAACATTTTGGGGTCATTTGGAAGATCTGCGTTGGAGTCTAATGCGGGTGGTGGCAGTGCTATTCGTTGGCTTCATCGCTAGTTTTGCTGCCATGCGCGAATTTTTATTCGACAAGATCGTGATGGCTCCCACCACCTCCGATTTTATTCTCTACCGTTGGATTGCCGCTTTGGGAGAGCCGTTCGCTTCGTTTGGTGAGCCTTTCTCGGTGCAGATCATCAACATCAAGGTCACGTCGCAATTCATGACCCATATCAGCATGTCGTTTTGGTTTGCGTTGTTGATCACATTTCCATACCTAATATTCGAGATATGGCGGTTCATACAGCCGGCTCTATTCCGCGAAGAGAAACGCAACATAGCCATCGCATTTGTCTGCGGAACAGGCATGTTTTTCCTCGGATGTTTAGTGGGTTATCTGTTGGTATTCCCTTTGATGTTCCGCTTTTTGGCCGAATATCAACTCAGCACCGAGATTGCTAATCAGATCTCTCTTACCTCATACACAGGCAACTTTTTGGGAATGATATTTGTCATGGGTATCGTTTTCGAATTACCACTACTCACATGGTTGCTTTCGAGATTGGGCTTGGTCAATCGAAAGATGTTGCAAAACTACCGTCGTCACGCGGTAGTTGCATTGCTTGTGCTATCGGCGATCATCACGCCATCGGGGGATCCTTTTACGCTTTTTGTGGTATTCCTACCACTCTACATGCTTTATGAGGTAGGCATCTTCTTTGCCCGAAAAGCAGAGATAGCGGACGACAACAATGATGATGACGATCCTTTGCATCCGGACGGCAATCAAGATAAAACAACTGAAACAACACCGGACAAAGAGGAGTCCGACTCTAAACCTTCATCGGCAGAAAAAGGTGTTGCAGCCGCCGGAATTACCACCCTTTCGGATACTTCCGATGCTTCGGCAATCAGCTATGATTCGGGATACGACGAGGACGACGGATACCTGCCGGAGGAGAAATCCCCCTATCCCACCTACGAAGGCGACTCGGAGGATTACGAAGTGCCCGACGAATATATGGAAGAGGACGAAGAGGATTGATCGAAAACAAGAAAGAGGTTATTTACACGTTGGAGTAAATCGTCGGATATAAAACAAAGCCCTGCTGATTAAGCAGGGCTTGTTGTTTGATCGTAACGAACAAATCTTTAGAATTCTGATCCGTTATAGTTGGGTTGGAAGATACTCATCAATTTGGAATGAATTTTGGCTCCGTTGGCACTGTTGGTGAAATAGACCATATAGGTCTTCTTCTCGGGCATGATCCAGAAACGGCAACGGAAGTTGCGGTTGCTACCGGTATGTCCCCATACAGGACCCCACTCCGTTCCTTCGTTGGGATTGATACGGATACCCAATCCGAAATATTTGCCGGCGTTGTTGATAGGTCTCCATGCTGTGAGCATCATTTTGTGGGTTTCGGGTTTCAGGAACTTACCCTCCATCAAAGCCTCGATGAAACGCGAGAAATCTTTCACATTGGTACGCATAGAATAGGCACTGTTGCTCTTCATGCTCTTGCGCTGACCGCTGGTTCTAAAATCGGAATAGTAGCCGGAAGCTGCCTGTTGAGCATACTCCGGACGCCACTCATAACTAGTGCTGGTCATACCCAGCGGATCGAAAACATATTTACGCGCCAATTGTTCGAGCGATGAACCGGTAATATGCTCTACGACACGTTGCAGATACCACATACCCTCGCCCGAATAGCGATGTTTTGCGTTGGGTTTGAATGCAAATCTAAGTTTTGCGCCACTGGGACTGCTTTTCCTCGCCCAATTGGGCAATCCGGTACCATGAGTCAACACCATACGGGCTGTAACCAACTTCGCCCTCTCGACATTTTGGGCACTCTTTTCGGGATTATCGGGATAAGCATCTTGGAAACGCTCCTCCACATAGCCCAAATACTCCCACAGTGGTTTATCGAGATCGATGATTCCCTTGTCATAAAGTTGCAACACCAAATAGCTGAAAACCACCTTACTTATCGAACAAGCCTGATAAACCGTCGTACAATCGGACTCCGTTACGAAATCAAACTGAGCAGATTCGAAACAGAAATAACGATCGGGGGTTTTGTAAGCGAGTTGAATCAACGGAATGTTAAGTTCGGTAGCAAACTTTTTGACCTGCTTTTTATACCATTTTTTCGATTTCTGTCCCGGGACATTTTCGGGCAGAGAATGCTCGTTCTTCTTGGATTTAGCAGCCTCCAAATCATTGGCCTGCAAATCCGCTGAGCAAAGCAACATCAACGCCAATGCAACTACGGGAAAAATCCGTGTGAATACTTTTGTTTTCATAACATGCGGTTAATAGTGATTTGTTGCAACAAAAATAGGCAAAAAATCCGAAATATCTTTCAACAGATAGCAATTCTGCCACAATTTTCACTATATTTGTATGTGTATAAATTTCGCATCCATGTTGATTAAGATTCTGCTTGTCGTTTCGATCCTTATTCAGATCATCGCTTCGGTTTATGCGTTAAAATTGGTGCGCATGACCAAGTACAACTCGGTGTGGATACTTTTTATCATCGGATTCTTTCTGCTCTCTGTCGAACGTTTTGTCAAGTTACTCTCTGTTTCAGAGGTTTCCGATGAAACAGAATGGTGGTTTGTCTATTTGGCGGTAGTGATCTCGATATGTCTTTCGATCGGGGTAATGTATGCACACAAACTTTTCAAATACATCGAACGGCTGAATCGCCAACGGCAGATGCTGAATCGACGGATTCTCACAGCAGTATTGCGCACCGAAGAGAAAGCCCGATCGCGGTTTTCAAAGGAACTGCATGACGGGTTAGGGCCACTGCTCTCATCGGCCAAGATGTCGCTTACGGCACTTGCGCGCGAGGAGAATAATCCCGAGCAACGCGAAATCATCGACAACACAACTTATGTGATCAACGAAGCTATTCGCTCGCTACGCGAAATATCCAACAACCTCTCACCACATGTACTCAATGATTTCGGATTGGCACGCGGAATACAAAACTTCATCGACAAGAGTGCCGCAATGCACGACGTAAAGATCCGATTCACCACCAACCTGCGTTCGGAACGATTCGATACCGATGTGGAAGTGATCCTTTATCGGGTAATTTGCGAATTGATCAACAACTCGCTCAAACATGCAGCTTGCTCGGCAATTAATCTCTCGCTGTCGCAAAACGGAACGGAACTGACACTCGATTACACAGACAACGGAAGAGGATTCAATCCCGAAGCGATGTTGGATTGTGGCATGGGATTGTCAAATATCGATTCGCGCATCAACTCATTAGGAGGGACATTCGACATCGTGTCATCGAAAGGAAAAGGGATGCGAGCTGCCATCCGTATAAACACCCGAACCGATGGGGAGGGACACAACCATAAATAAAGCCAATGAGATCCGAATATCGCATAACACTAGTAGATGATCATTCGCTTTTCCGAAACGGATTGCGGGGGTTGCTAGAACATTATACCGGCTGTCGAGTGGTACACGAAGCCTCCGGAGGCGAGGAGTTTTTAGCCACCCTCGACACGTTAGAGACCGACATCGTCTTCATGGATTTTGCCATGCCCGGGATGGACGGAGCGCGCACCACCGAATTGGCATTGGCACGTCGCCCCGACCTGAGAATCATCACCCTATCGATGTTCGGAGAGGAGAGTTACTATTCGCGCATGGTACAGGCCGGAGCTCGTGGTTTTTTGTTGAAAGATTCGGATATTGAAGATGTGATCGAGGCGATCGATTCGGTCATGGCCGGAGGCAGTTATTTCTCGCCCCAACTGCTCTCTTCGCTTACGGGGCGGATGCGAACACGCGAAAACATCTCCGACGAACAACTCTCGGAGCGCGAGCGGGAAATCCTGATTGCCGTATGTCGCGGATTGTCGAATCAAGAGATTGCCGATGAACTCTTCATCTCGAAACGTACAGTCGATAAACATCGCGCCAACATTCTCGAAAAGACCGGATGTAAAAATACTGCTTCGTTGGTTGTATTTGCCATTCGAAACGGGATTGTCGAGATTTAAGGGAGCGTAGTCTCCCTCGACCATTACATCAATTGCGCAAAAATACGCATAAACGACTCGGCAAGACGGGTCAATCTTGGACGGCGAAACCAAGTTTTGGGTACAAGAAGTTCGCAATGTAAAAGATCGTTTTCAAAAACGGCAGCCATGCGGGTCGTAAAATCATTGTCATAAACAAACGCATTAATCTCGAAGTTGTGCTCAAAACTGCGAAAATCGAGGTTTGCCGAGCCTATTACCGTAAGATCATCGTCGATAATCAACTGTTTGGCATGCAAAAATCCCGACTTATAAAATGCCACAGTGACACCGGCTTTGACCATGTCGTCGAGAAAAGAGTGGGTTGCCAAATCGACGGCACGGGCATCAGAACGTTTCGGCAACATCAACCGTACATCCACACCAGCCAATGCCGCGGTCTGTAAGGCGGTATTCAGCACCTCGGAGGGGAGGTAATAAGGAGTCTGAATCCAAATCCTCCGTTGAGCCGAAGCAATCGCCGTGGTAACAGACTGCAACAAACTGCGCCATTTCCCAAAGGGACCGCTGGCAACAATCTGCATCGTAGAGCCGGCATGTTCGATCATTGTCGGGAAATAAGAAGTACCCTCGACATGTTGTTGGGTTGTTGCCGCCCAATCACTTAGAAATACGGCTTGAAGGCCGATCACGGCATTGCCTTCGATGCGGAAATGGGAGTCGCGCCAATTTCCCCACGAAGTCCCTTCAAGATAGCGGTCGGCAATATTCATTCCCCCGATAAATCCAATACGGCCATCGATGACCACAATCTTGCGGTGATTGCGGTAGTTGACTTTGCTGGTAAAACGCGGAAATTTGACATGCAGGAAAGCTCGCACCTCGATCCCCTCACGACGCATCGTTTCGAAAAAGTCGGATTTCACACCTCGGCTACCCACGTCGTCGTAGAGGATACGCACCGTTACACCCTCACGTGCTTTGGCTATGAGGGCTTCTCGCAACCGATGTCCAACTACATCGTCACAAAAAATATAGTATTGCAGGTGAATATGGTGTCGAGCCTGCGCAATTTCGGCAAGCAACGCCTCCATTTTCGATTTGCCATCCACATAGGGCACGATCCGATTTCCGGCAAGAGGAACTGCATGAATCGTATTGGTCAGCAACGTTGCAAGACGGTCATATTTCGCAGGAATGTGGGGAGGAATCTCCTGATTGAAGGCTTCGAGTTTGGTAACAAGTCGTTTGCGCATACGGCGGGGGATGATGCGCTGTTTGGAGAGATTTTGCCCGAAAAAGAAATAACCGACCAAGCCGACAACAGGTGCCAGCAACAAAATGATGATCCACGATACGGTCTTCACCGGATTGCGGTTGTCGCTGACAATAATCAGCACAATGCCGAGTACGGTAAGCGAATAGAGCCCCACAAAGAGATATGTAAGCAACTGCTGGATGGGCATAGCGCAGGCTTAAATTTCGATTTTATGGAGGGAAACTACTTTTGGGTCGAACCGGCTTCGGGAGTTTCGGCAACTTTCGGGAACTGTATGCCGTAAAGCAGGTGTTCCACGCCACGCATATAGTTGCGTTTGCGCGGTTTGTTTAGGTCAGGTGCATAAACATAGCCATCGAACGTAAAGACACGACCGGTGACGGTATCGACCGTTGTATAGCTCACAAACGGCCCCCCCATGAAGTCACCATGAACATCCCAAAAACCACGCAACTCGCACCACAGACGCCCTTCGAGACGGAACATGCGGAAATCAGGCGAGATGACATCGGAGGTAGTCATGTAAGAGCCCTCACGAGGACCCGGGATGCGCGCCGCGAATTTATTGCGGGCAGCCAACAACGCCTCGGCCGTCAGTTGTTGCGGACCTGTATAGGGATAAGAGTAGAGGAAAAACCCTTGGCTTGCGGTGGGGTATTCGAAACGAGCCCACAGAAAATCGGGCTTATCATCGGCCAACACATAGCCTTTGGGAACGGTCATCTCGACATTGAAAGTTTTGCGTATTGCCTTTTCAACATTCTCTTGGTGGAACGACTGGTTGAAACTCAAACTCCGATCGCGCTCGGCCTTCTCCAAGACTTGCAACAACTCGTTGCGATGATCGGAAACATAAGCCGTAAGGGCCGTATCGGACGGTCCTTGCAGGGTCATGATGATTTGCGGCTCGGCCGTGACATCGTACTGCACAGCAACCGAGGTCTCTTTTAGCGAGGGATCGACCAATACTTTCAACACATTGCGGTGATCGGCAATCATTCCCGAGAAACCGCGTTCGGTGACACGCAACACATCGAAATAGGGCTCCGGCTGATTGAGGTAGGGCACGGGTGCTGTCAGTACGGCACGCAACGTATCACCCAACTCGCCTGTCCATTCTGGCTGGGAACAAACAACGATTAATTCGTAGGCGCATCCCTGTGCCGTTTTGAGTTTCGATCGGGTCAGGGTATGAAACGCATCGCAACCCGTCAACAAAACGAGCAGCAACAACGCAGCCAAAGAGCGGAAAATCGTTTTCATGGTCGTGCACATTTAAGAATATGTACAAAGATAGTAATTTTTTTCGAAAAGATGTATGCAAAATGCTCTCCAATATTCGTAGAGGAGAGTTTGTTTCTGAAAGATTCATCCCCACATCAAAAACATGAGGACAGCCCATTTGCAAGGGCTGTCCTCTGCTCACTGCGTGAAATGCGTCATCGAAACATTGCGTCGGATTTCGATTGTCCGCAAAATTACATCACTTTGCAGGATCAGGCAAGCCTGTTTTCGATTTAAGCCTAAACGGCTTACATCCAAGACAAAACAACGTATTTCGGTCGAAGAAACTGAGCACGATATTAAAAATCATAACCTACAATCCGATCGGCATAGTCGCTCCAACCCGATGCGGCTTTATAGGCATTAACCGATGCTCGCGGAACGTAAATCAAAACTTTATCACTTCCATATTATTCCGATCGAAATTTTCCAAGCAATAAATTCGAAAGAAGGGATCTTTGATTCTTAAACACACATCCGTAACGAGGTATCCCGAGTCATCGCCTCCACATGCCACCATCAGGCATACTACTGAAAGCAAAGGATAGAAAAAGAGTTGTTTCGTACTTTTTTTATAAAGTTTAGATTGCCACAACAGCTCCTATGCGACGGTTAAGCACAAAAGAAAGTGTGGAGCCGAATTCGTTTATCTTTTGGAGGCTCTGGTAAGCCCAAGTACAAATAAACAATACTCCACACCCGTATTGAGCATGGAAGAATATCCCACGAGCAATCAATACGAAGTGATGAGTGCCTTGCCAACCCTTGTACTTTGAAATTTACCAGATTCCCAAAAGGGATAAAAGCGAATACACTTTCATCAAAATATGTCTGCCACAGATCAGCCGTAGCAACGACAAAGTTATGAAATTTTTGTTTACCGACAATATTCGAAACAAATCTATCGCTGAGAAAATAAAAAATGGTCTGAACGGCCGATTATGGCAGGGAATTTCTATCTTTGTAGTCGGATAAACACCGAAACCATGAATCTTTCCGAACACAGCCGGCGCACAGCATACGAAGTGCGCATCGGACAGGTCACCATCGGCGGCACACAACCCATAGCCGTACAGTCGATGACCAACACCGACACCAACGATACCGAAGCCAGCGTGGCACAAATCCTGCGCATTGCAGCGGCAGGCGGTCGGATCGTGCGTCTGACGGCACAAGGTCGCCGCGAGGGTGAGAATCTCCGCGAAATTGTGCAACGTCTCCGCGAGGAGGGGTGTAATGCCGCCATCGTTGCCGATATCCATTTTGTCCCCGAAGTAGCCAGCATAGCGGCACAATATGTCGATAAGGTACGCATCAACCCGGGAAACTACCGTACGGATCGGGGTGAGTTGGAGGCATTGATCGAACAGTGTCGCCAGCGCGGTGTCGCATTACGCATCGGAGTCAATCACGGGTCGTTAGCCAAACGGGTCTTCGACAAGTGGGGCGACACCCCACAAGGCATGGTGGTTTCGGCTATGGAGTTTCTGCGGATCTGCAAGGCACATGATTTCGATCAGGTGGTCGTCTCGATGAAATCGAGTAACACACGGGTCATGGTGGCAGCCTATCGGTTGCTGGCCGAGGCTATGGATGCCGAGAGGATGAGTTTCCCGATTCATTTGGGAGTTACCGAGGCAGGGAACGGATTGGAGGGACGCATCAAGAGTGCCGTAGGAATCGGCGCATTGCTCTCCGACGGCATTGGCGACACGATTCGTGTTTCGCTGACCGAAGCTCCCGAGAACGAAATTCCTGTGGCGCAACTTCTCGTCGAGCATTTCAAGAATCGCGCGGGAAATTTCAAGGTATTGCATCCCGAACGTTACTCTCCGACCGAATACCGCCGACGGACAGCCGTACAGATACCGATCGTACACAACGAACCTCTCACAGGCTTTCGCATCATCGAGGCGTTATCCGCAAACCCGACGGCCGAATTGCGTGCCGCAATCCTGAATTTGGAGCAACCCGACGAACCGGTAATAGTAAAACGTCGCTACGATGATCAGTCGCTCGAAACATTGGCTATAAAAGCTGCGGCAGACTTGGGCGTGTTGTTTCTCGATGGATTGGCCGATGGAATTTGGATCGACGCTCCTCAATTCTCCGAAACCGAGATCCGCAATGTCGAGTTGATGATTTTACAGGCAGCGCGAGTTCGATTCTCGCAGACCGAATATATCGCCTGTCCGAGTTGCGGACGCACGCTCTACGATATAGAAAAAACATTGGCCATCATCAAGTCACGCACATCACACCTCAAAAATTTACGGATCGGAGTGATGGGCTGTATTGTCAACGGTCCGGGCGAAATGGCCGATGCCGACTACGGCTATGTAGGAGCAGCTCCCGCACGAATCACACTCTACAAAGGGCGTGAGATCATCGCCCGCAACATTCCACAGGAGGAGGCTCTCGACCGCTTGATCGAGTTGATCAAGGCCAATGGTGATTGGGTAGATCCGGAGGTGTAAAATCGCATAAAATTACTCGGCAATGGTCATTCTTCCTTTGGCATATCTCCCTTCGGTGGAGTATTTCACATACCTGAAACAGGGCAACTGCACGATCGACTTGGGCGAACACTTCATCAAACGTTCGGAGCGTAACCGAGCCCGCATATTGGCACCCGACGGAGTGATGGATCTCACCGTACATGTATGCAAAGCCAACCGTCCCCGTACTCCGATGCGCGAGATGCGTCTTGACTACTCGAAACGCTGGCAACACCAACATTGGGGAGCTTTAACCGCCTCGTACAAGGCCTCGCCCTATTTCGACCACTATGCCGAACTATTAGAACCGTTTTATCAGCACGAATATCACTTTTTGGTCGATTACAATTGGGCACTGCTCGAAACTCTCTGCAACCAACTCGGCATTGCCATACCAAATTTCAGCGAATCGTATATCGACGCAACCGAAGAGGATCTCGACTTGCGCCCCAAACAAAAAGAGGGCTCGGCATTTGTTGCTGAACCCTATGTGCAGGTCTTTTCCGACCGACTTCCTTTCACTCCTAATCTTTCGATTGTGGATTTGCTGTTTGCAGAAGGCCCTGCGGCTTCGGCTGTGCTGGCGCAAAGCCTGCGGGGAAAGTAAAACCATCACGCAAAGTACCTGCTACAATACGCACCTCGGCACGGTCGGGTAAATCGATCGAGTCAGTGCGGTATTGGCAAGGAGCGTATTCGGTCATCGCCACAGTATCGGTTCCAATAGTCATTTGCGGAACTCCAGACGAAGAATAGACGCGCAACACTTGTCTGCGACCATTTTGCGACAAATAACGTTTCCCGACTAAATGGAGGGTTGGAGAACGGTGATTCCACAAAGCACGATAAAGATAATAGGCATCTTTGCATGTACGACGATCAAATGTCACAAGGCCCTGACAATCGACTCCATACATTCGCCGTGAAGAGCCATAATCGAACATATTTTCAACCCATACACCCCAAAACAACGAGTCGTTTTGCAGGTTGCGCACATACTCCTCGTGAAAGCGCGTTTGACGATCCTCGGGCATGCGGTTTGCTTCGGGGAGCGACTGCTCCGAAGCAACGGCATGTCCCACCATGCCATTGCCACCATAGGAAATACCCGACCGCAGATGCGACCAGTCCTGCCGCAACCGATCTCGCCAAATTGTCAAATCATCAGCCGAGCCACGTTGCCAACCCAACTCCTGTTTCCAAACAATCAGTTCGCTAATAAAATTAAGTGCCCCGTTGCGATTGCTATGCGCCACAGTGGGACGCGAGGGATCCATCGTGCGAGCCGTATTGTGCAGTTTGCGAATATACGAGGTAGGATTGTCTCCATTCATACGCAGACGCGAAAACAATCCCCACATCACCACCGAAGGATGGTTGATGTTTTGTGCAATAATCTCCTGCAATTGAACTATTCCGTTTTGTTCGAAAGCCGGCGTGGCAAAATAGGCGATATCGCTCAAAAAAGCCCGATGTAACGGCATGTCGATCCAAACGAGCATCCCCTGTTCATCACAACGGTTGTAGAGATGTTGCGGATGTGGCTGAACGG
Organism: Rikenellaceae bacterium; assembly: GCA_015059735.1. Taxonomy (GTDB): domain Bacteria; phylum Bacteroidota; class Bacteroidia; order Bacteroidales; family Rikenellaceae; genus Alistipes. The sequence goes on from SUZX01000003.1 coordinate 59,044, forward strand.
CCGACCGCAAAGCATTGGCTCCCATGTCGGCAATTTGGCGCAGATCGGCATCAAGTTGTTCTGCGGTTCGAAGTCCGCCGGTATAGGCCGTATCGTGATAGAGAGTTACGCCATTCAAACGGATTGGTTGATTGTTGATCGTAAGAGCTCCTTGTTGTTCAGTACCGATCGAACGAAAACCGGTTCGCACGCTGACACGATCGATCGGCTCAGATTCTCCCAGCATAGCTGTAACGGTATAAAGTACCGGCTGTGCAGGATTCCACAACTGCGGACGATTGATCGCAAAGGGGAAAGAGATCGGCTTATTCTCTATACGGACACGTTGTCGTTTGGTAAAGACACGCCGCCCCGAGGAATCAAGGATTTCAAGTGTCAAGTAATTATTGACATTCTCTTGGGCAGTCAGATGCACCTCAACAGTGCCCTCAACCTTGTCGTCTGTAACAAGACGCGGATGCACCAACACACCCTCTGAACCGAAATAGAGTGGCGAAATAGCTGTCGGTTCGGTAACTATCAACTCCACTTCACGATAAAGTCCTCCGTAGCGGTTCTGACTAGTAGAGGTGGGCAGCACATCGTTACGATAACTATTGCTCACACATACAAACAGCGTATTGTCGTGACCGAAACGAACTTTGTCGGTGATTTCGAACGTAAAGGCCGTAGCGGCACCCTGATGTGTTCCGATATAGCGACCGTTGACAAAAAGGTCGGCCACACTTTGGGCACCATAGAATTTCAAAAACAGTCGTTTGGAGGCCCAACACTCCGGCACATGCAACACCCGCTGGTAATTTCCCGTAGTTTCGTAAACCGGCAATCCGGCAGCAGGAACGGTATTCCAACTATGGGGCAATGTCACGATGCGGGCATTGTCGGAGGTATTCTCCGATCGATAAAAGAAAAGCCATGACTCGTTAAGCGGGATGATTTCGCGGGCTTGTACAATCGTAGATAATGCAAGTAGCCAAATGATAAAAAGTCGTTTCATCGCCTCATCAAAAATTGTTGTGCTACAAAGATAGGAATTTAGCCGCAGATTATCTCATTTTTTCGCCGGAGAAGTATCAAAATTACCCAAAAGCCACAATTTCTCCTTTTCGAAATGAATTTTAGACCAATCATCGGAAGCCGTATCAATAAGTACGCCGAACGATATCGGAGATGCAAGAATACTCCGTTATCAATGATTTTTAGTGTGCAAAAATAACAAAGACCGCCAAAAGCATATATCTTTGCATGTGGGAAATCATCATTCGAGCGAAAACCCTTTGTATTATGGAAAAACCGGCTGAAAAATTGTGGAATGGCAACTACTGCCGAGTATGGATCGCCAACTTTCTGCTCTACTTTTCGTTCATGCTGCTGACGCCGCTTTTCCCGCTCTATTTGAGTGAGACGTTCGACGCCGACAAGCAGATGATCGGGATCGTATTGTCGGGATATACACTCACTGCGCTCATCATTCGCCCGTTCAGCGGATATTTGATCGATGGGTTTCCGCGAAGAGTCGTGCTGCTCACCAGCTTTTTTCTCGTCTTTCTACTTTTCTTCGGGTATCCGCTGTCGGCCAGCCTATTGCTATTTGCCACGATCCGAACCCTACATGGAGCTCCATTCGGAGCGGCCACCATTTCGAATAGTACAGTAGCAATCGATGTATTACCCTCATCCCGACGAGCCGAGGGAATCGGTTACTATGGTTTGAGCAACAACGTGGCAACCGCTATCAGCCCGACCGTCGCATTGGCCATCTATGGTGCAACGCACAGCTACAACCTGCTCTTCGCACTGGCAATTTTGGTTTCGGGGCTTGCTTTCTACTGCAACTACACCTTGAAACTGCAACCCAAAGCCATAACTCGCCGACCACCGTTGTCGTTCGATCGTTTTGTACTGCTCAAAGCATGGCGACAAGGTTTTTGTATCGCCTGTTTCAGTTTCTCCTATGGAGTTATCTCGACCTATATCGCCGTTTACGGAAAAGAGGAGTTAGGCATTACGAGCGGTACGGGATTATTCTTCATGTTGCTCTCAATCGGGTTGATCCTTTCACGCATAACAGGTAGCCAAACCCTCCGCAGGGGAAAAATCGCACAAAACGCCTCGATCGGAATATCGATCTCAGCAATTGGTTATCTGCTTTTTGCCGCACTACATAACTCCTGGGGGTACTACGGTGCAGCCTTTATCATCGGCTTGGGCAACGGCCACATGTTTCCGGCCTTCCAAACCATGTTTCTCAATTTGGCTTCGAATGACCAACGCGGAACGGCCAACTCCACGCTTTATGTTTCGTGGGATATAGGCGTGGGGCTCGGGATTCTTGCAGGAGGTATGGTGGCTGAATTTTGGGGCTATCATGCAGCATTTTGGATGATGTGGATTGTGAATGTATTCGGAGCCATCAGTTATTTCGTTTCGGCAAAAAAACATTTCCTGAAAAATCGACTGTATTGATCCCTGTCCAACAAAAAACCGCATCACAACGCTCAAAAAGCCGAAATCATAAGGAATAAATAGGTTGCGGATCAAAAAATCTTTATAACTTTGTGGTTTGAAGGACATGTCAAATATTTTCATATAACTTTTTCAACCAATGAAACATCTTTTATTTTATTTATTGCTGTTAATCCCGACTACCGGTTGGGCACAACAAGCCGCCATAAATAAAATCATGGCAATGGCTCGGGAGGATAATCGCGCCATGCAACATCTCGATATTTTAGTCAACCGTTTCGGAGGACGTCCGGCAGGCTCGGATGCCTGTGCCAACGCTGAACAATGGGCCAAACGCTGTTTTGAGTCGTGGGGCTATGATGTCAAACTCGAAAAAGCCGGTGATTTGAGTGTCGGATTCAATCGCGGAGGCTGGTGGGGACGTATGACCGGCGAGGAGTCGATGGTTTTGCACTTCGCAACCCCGTCGTATAGTTCGGGAACCAAAGGGCCGCAACGAGGACATGTATTGATCGAACCGCGCACACAATCCGAATTCGACGGCATGAAACACCGCTTGAAAGGAGCTTGGGTATTGATAAACGGAAAATCTCGTGGTGGAGGCATTGCTCGCGACGAAGAGTCAAGAACGCATCGTCGGGAGATCATCGCAAAAAATAACGAAGCTGAAAAATATAACAAAACACTGACCGATCCGGACGACAACCGCAAGTCAATCAACCGCAAAGAGCCTGCACTCTTCTACGAGGAGATGGTTGCCGCTGGAGCTTTGGGTTTCATTCAAGCCGCGTCGGTGCCCATTCGAGCTACATACGATCGCTCGGTCGTAAAAGATCGGACTCCGTTTGACAGTCTGCCTACGACACCTTACATTTTACTCGACAAAGAGCAATATCTCCGCATCCATAAATTGACCAAACAACGCCGCAATATCGAATTGGAATTCGACATCCGCAATTATTTCAAAATAGGTCCTGTCGATTATCACAACGTAGTGGCCACGATCAAAGGCTCAAAATATCCCGACGAATATGTGGTGATGGGATGTCACCTCGACTCTTACGATGTCGCTACGGGAGGAGTAGATTGCGGCAATGGCGTTTCTGCAATGATGGAGGCCGCCCGCATGCTTTCCGTATCGGGAGCCAAACCCGACAGAACAATCATCTTCATTCTTTTCGCAGCCGAAGAGTTCGGATTGTTAGGATCGAAAGCGTGGGTTAAAGCACATCCGGAGAAGATCGACAAAATTTCGCTGATGATCAACCGCGATGGCGGACCGTTGCCGTACGTCGGCTTCGAAGTTCCGAAATCGATGATCAAAGAGTACGATAAAATTGTCGAGCCCATTCGGCAACTCTATCCCGAATATGGCTTTAAGATCAGCGAAATGATCCCCATTCCACGTTCCAGAATACGTGGAGGATCCGATTACAAATCGTTCTTGCAGGTCGGTGTCCCTGCCGTAAAGATGACCATGCGTGATGCAAAAGGATATAACTTCAACTACGGAGAAATATGGCACACCGAGCGTGATACCTATCAAAAAGCCATTCCGGAATATCAAGAGCAGGCAGCTGCAGCTTTGGCAATCATCGCATTGGGAACCGCCAACCTGCCGACAATGTTGCCCCGCGAAGAGTTTTTCCGTCCGTAAGAACGATTTAATCCCAAAGAGATGAATTGGATTGATATTATCGTTATTTTGGTCTTGGGCATCGCCATATGGAACGGCTGGCGACGCGGATTTATCATGCAGGTATGCAGTTTAGCCGGTATTGCCGTTGCCATTTGGGTGGCAATAAACTACGGAAAACTTGTCGGACAATGGTTGCAACTCGATAATCAGGTTGCCACGCCGGTCGGTTTCGTCGTCGTATTTGTGGTGGTATTGATTGCTGTGGCAATTGTCGCCCGAGGCATCCGCAAATTGTTTGATTTCACAGGATTTGGCATGCTCGATGTCTTGTTGGGTGTGGTGATCTCTTTGGCGAAATATTTGTTGATACTCAGCGTATCATTGTCTGTTTTCGATCGTTTGAATGACTCGTGGAATCTTGTATCTCGTCAGACGATCGAGTCGTCGAAAAGCTATCGGCCAATCATCCACCTCTCCGGGCAACTGTTGCCATTATGGGAGTGGGTTGGCGATCAAATTCCGCGACAGGAATTGAAACAACCGCAAGAGGGATCGAATATATAAGCCGATGGAGAGAAAATTTACGGGGGTGGTCGTTCGTGCCACAGGCAGTTGGTATGAAGTGTTGCACGATGGAGCAACCATACGTTGCCGTATTCGGGGACGCTTGCGATTGCGCGGCGTGCGATCGACCAATCCGGTTGTCGTGGGTGATGAGGTAACCTGTGAAGCCGACGAAAACGGCGACTATGTGATCGCTGATATCACACCGCGACGCAACTATGTAATCCGTCGCGCCTCAAATCTTTCGAAAGAGTCGCATATCATTGCCGCCAACATCGACCAAGCGATTCTGATGGTAACATTACGGTCCCCCGAAACCGCTACGGAGTTTGTAGATCGCTTTTTGGTTACCTGCGAGGCTTACAAAGTCCCTGTCACGATTCTGCTCTCGAAAATCGACCTGCAAGATCCCGAAGCAGTGGCTGAATTTCGCGCGATATACGAAGGTGCCGGCTACCATGTGTTGGAGGTCGCAGCAACCGAGCGACAAGGCATCGAACAGGTTCACGACCTGCTCATCGGCCGCACCACCCTCTTATCGGGAAATTCGGGAGTCGGCAAATCGACATTAGTGCGTGCCATCGACCCCTCGTTGGATATTCGCACAGGAGAGATCTCTGAAAGTCACCACAAAGGTCGCCACACAACTACCTTTTCGACCATGTATCCGCTGGCCGAAGGAGGTGCGGTGATCGACACCCCCGGGATCAAAGGGTTTGGCCTGATTGATATTGACGACGATGAGCTGTGGCACTATTTTCCGGAAATGATGCGGGTCGCATCGAACTGCCGTTTCTACAATTGCACCCACACCCATGAGCCGGCTTGCGCCGTGATCGAGGCCGTTCGTAACGGCGAAATAGCATACGCCCGCTACGAAAGTTATCTAAAAATTCTCGACGAGGATGAAAAATACCGCAAATAATTCAGTTGTCACATCCGACCCGAAGAGTGCTTGGTATGCCGAGCGTGTTGCTCTACTCTCCGAGTTTATGTTACCGGAACGGTTTGCCACGTTGCGTCGAGCACTCGAAATGCGCACCGGTTACATGACCGTTTTGGCCGAAAATATGTACCACGGTCAAAATGCCGCCGCATTGATTCGTCACTGCGAAGCTTTCGGAGTGCAACGGATGCACACGGTCGAAACACGTTGTCCGTTTGAGCCGGCTGCGGGAATTGCACGCGGCACGGAGCGTTGGGTCGATGTTGTGCGCCATGCCTCAACATCCGAAGCTTTGAAATCGCTGAAAGACAATGGCTACCGCATTGTAGCAACAACACCCCACCGCGAAGATGTCATTCCCGAAACCTTCGATGTTACGCGCGGGCCGTTTGTGTTAGTCTTCGGCACCGAACATGCCGGCATCTCCGACGAGGTGATTGCTTCGGCTGACGAATTCCTGCGTATTCCGATGTGCGGCATGGTGGAAAGTCTGAATGTCTCGGCATCGGCCGCCATTTTAATCTATATGCTCTCCGGACGACTCCGCCAAAGTGTCCCAGATTGGCAACTATCTGATACCGAGCAGATTGAAATACTATATCGTTGGATGCGTAGCAGTGTAAAAGATGCCGCCGAGATCCTAAACCGCAAATTGGGTGATCCGTTATAAACTTTGATTCATGGAGACTATTCTTCGCAAACAATTCTTGTCCCATGTGGCACAAACCTCTCCGGCTCCGATGTTGATTGAAGTCGAGCGCGCCGAAGGGTCGTTTTTCTATACTCCCGAAGGTAAACGCTACTACGATTTGGTCGCCGGTGTTTCGGTAAGCAACGTAGGTCATGCCAACCCTGCCGTTGTACAAGCCGTTCAAGAACAGGCTGCCCGCTATATGCACGTCATGGTTTATGGAGAATTGGTTGAGCGGCCGCAGGTGGAATACGCCTCGAAGATCACTTCGCTCCTCCCCCGACCACTCGACAGTCTCTATTTTGTCAATTCGGGAGCCGAGGCTGTGGAGGGAGCTTTGAAACTCGCCAAACGATTTACGCGCCGCACCGAGATTATCTCCATGCGTCGCGCTTATCATGGCTCTACGCACGGAGCGATGTGCTTAATGGGATCGCCCGAAGGTGAGGAGTGGAAAAATGCGTTTCGGCCATTGCTGCCCGATGTGCAGTCGATCGAATTCAACGATTTTACAGCATTGAAACAGATTACGCGCCGCACGGCCTGTGTCATTGCCGAGCCGGTGCAAGGAGAGGCGGGAGTCCGCCTGCCGAAATCGGGCTATCTCGAAGCGTTACGCAAACGGTGCGACGAGGTTGGGGCTTTGCTGATCTTCGATGAAATTCAAACCGGCATGGGGCGTACGGGAGCACTTTTCGCCTCACTCAAATACGGTGTCACACCCGATATCATCTGCTTAGCCAAAGCATTCGGAGGAGGTATGCCCCTCGGAGGATTCGCGGCTCGGCATGAGATCATGGACACACTGCAAAGCAATCCCGTATTGGGACATATCACCACTTTCGGAGGGCATCCGGTTTGCTGTGCAGCCGGTCTCGCAGCGTTGAACTACTTGTTGGACAATGCACTTGTCGAGGAGGTTGAACCCAAAGGAGCACTCTACGAAACGCTCCTTGCTGATCATCCGGCCGTGCGCGAGATCCGTCGCAGCGGTCTGTTGCTGGCTGTCGAGTTGGGCGAATCAGAAAAACTATACCGCATTATGGAACTCTTCAAAGAGACCGGTATTATGAGCGATTGGTTTTTGTTCTGCGATACAGCCTTCCGCATCTCGCCACCGCTCACCATCTCCGAGGAGGAGGTGCGCGACAGCGTCCGCATCATTCGCGAATGTTTGGATCGGTTGTAACTAACGACATGTTTCCGTCAAATGCAAAAGGCTGCTTGACAGGTTTAATTTTTAGGATTTCACCTCTAATAGAACTTGACAACATAAAATCTTCGGACAATGAGTAACCACAGATGGGTAAAATTCTTATCAAACGAATAAGAAAAGACTATTTATTAGATTCCTATAATTACCTTATTTAATTTTAACTATTATTGGTATGAGAACTGTTTTAAATGGATTTATTAATTCAATTATTGCTAAAATTAAGAATGGGTTTGATGATGTAGCAACGCTAACGCCCGATATTGACGGTATTCCATTCCAAATGAAGGATTGGATACAAATTTCTGGGCCTCTATTCTATGGCGGAACAAAAAACGACGATATTTATGTGTGCATATGTTTGGATGGTTGCAATTCTGACAGATTAGAGATCTATCAAAAGTATGGATATCGAAAAGAAGAAAACGATGCTGGAGTCACAAAATATTACAAATGGAGTGAAGCCGATAAGATTGCCAATGAAGTCGAAGAAATTGTAGTTACATTGATTGGAGAATCTAAGGCAAATACCTTTGTAAGCGATGATCTATTTATCGAAATAAGTAAAAGACAAATAGCTGATGCTAAAATTAAAACTCAAAAGCAGAAAAAGAGCGAATTGATAACATATATATGTATTGCTATTCTTACACCAATTTTACTATTCCTATTGGCTTGGATAATGGGCGAAATTTAGTTCTACTAAAAGAGACGTATGAGCCGTTTCCTCTATTTCATAAGCTTGTTATTGATTCCACTGTTAGGCAGCACACAAGCGTTGACCGGCAGTTGGCAGGAGACATTGGTTGTCAACGATAACAAGTTGCCACTGCTGTTCATGTAACAACATCGGCAATGGGATATGTGGCGACAATGGACAGTCCGAATCAGGGAGCCAGAGGGTTACAGGTGGATTCGGTGACCGTCAAAGGAATAGAGATATGTTTCACGATGTCAGCATTACGTGCCGTATATCAAGGAGAATTTAAGCACATTAAAACGGTTGTCAACCAATCATCAACAGCTGACCGTAAAACATTACGACGAATTGAACCACCTTTTTCAGCCCTGTAAAACCGGAAATATCAACGAATACGAGCAGATCGAAACAACCATAGCCCATGAGGTATTGACCGATTTGGTCGAGTGGATTGAAAAGTTGAAATAGAGATCAAAGCCGAGAGAAAATAGATGAGGCTGTCCAACAAGTAGTGTTGCGACAGCCTCTTATCGTAGAAGTCGTATAACATGTTGGATTTCAACACTTACAAAGCTATAAATCCAACAGCAGGTTATACCGTCATGATCTCTTTCTCTTTCTTGGCGAGGATTTCGTCCAATGATTTGGTGAATTTTTCGAGTACCTTTTGTGCTTGTGTTTCACCATCTTTGGCCTCGTCTTCGGGCATACCCTCCTTCTGAGCCTTCTTGAAAGCCTCAACAGCATCGCGGCGAGCATTGCGCAGACTGATACGAGCCGTTTCGGCAGCGGCACGCACCTGCTTAACCAACTCCTTACGGCGCTCCTCGGTGAGGGGCGGAATCGTCAAACGGATCGTTTCTCCGTTATTTGAGGGAGTAAGACCGATATTTGAGTCGATGATAGCTTTCTCGATCGGGCGCAGCATATTTTTGTCCCACGGCTGAATCAGGATGGTTTTGGCATCGGGAACGGTGACACTTGCAGCTCCCGATACAGGAACTTGTGACCCGAAATAATCGACCATTACGCCATTCAGGGCATTGGGCGAGGCCTTACCGGCGCGTACATTCAAAAGCTCCTCATCGAGGTGCTCGATGGTTCTCTGCATACGGGCAGAAGCATCGTTAAGAATCGTCTTGGTGTCCATAAGCTAATATTTTACATGAATTATTTGTTCAACGCTTTTTCGATTTGTTGGATCAACTCGGCAAACTCGGTCTCTTCAAATCCGACCGTTGCAGCCAATACCTTGCCATCGGCATCGATCAGGAAATTGCGAGGGATGTAGTTCGAGGCATAAAGATCATAAATCGCACGATCGGGATCAAGCCCCATTGGGAAGGTATAACCCATCTTTTCACGGAAAGCGGCGACATCCTCGCGTTTCTCTGCACGCGAGATCGGCAGGAAAGCAAAATCACGGCCGGCAAAACGGTCGATGATATCGCTTTGTACATGGGTCAACTCCTTACGGCAAGGCGGACACCATGTAGCCCAAAAGTTGAGCAACACAACCTTGCCGCGCAACTCTTTGAGCGAAACCGTGCTTCCATCAAACATCGTAACGGTAAAATCGGGAGCGATATCTCCCACTTTAACAAGAGTTGTGGCAGCAGTGTCCTCCTTCTTCTCTTTTTTCTCCTGCTTTTCCGCAGTTTCCTGAACTGTCTGTTGTTGCTGCGACGAACGGTTGCCACAAGAAGGTAATAAAACGATCAAGGCGACAACGGCAACGATCAATGCCAACAAGATCGCTAACTGGGTATTGCTTTTTTTCTTGGCCATAGGAGTATTATTTTTTGATTAATGTTCCGATTTTTTCTCCGGAGAGTACCTTACAGAGGTTTCCGGCAGTATCCATGTCGAAAACGATGATCTCCAAACCGTTTTCGCGACAAAGCGTAAAAGCGGTAAGATCCATGATTTTCAGACGGCGATCCAAAATTTCGTCGAACGAAATCTCATCGAACTTGACGGCTGTGGGATCTTTTTCAGGATCGGCCGTATAAACACCGTCAACCCGGGTACCTTTCAACATCACCTCGGCTTCGATCTCGATACCGCGCAAAGCAGAAGCCGTATCGGTTGTAAAATAGGGGTTGGAGGTGCCGCCACCGATAATTACCACATAACCTGCTTCGAGGTATTCGAGTGCGCGAGCTTTGGAATAAAACTCTCCGATAGGCTCCATGCGTACCGAGGTCAACACTTTAGCCTTGACACCATTATCTTCGAGAGCTGATTGAAGAGCTAGCGAATTGATAATCGTGGCCAACATGCCCATTTGATCGCCTTTCACACGGTCGAAACCCTTTTTGGCTCCCGTCAGACCGCGAAAAATATTGCCACCGCCAATGACGATGCCGATTTGCACACCGGTAGCTACTACGGTCTTGATCTGCTCGGCATAGGATTGAAGCATCTCGGGCGAAAGTCCGTATTTTTGACTGCCTTGTAGCGATTCCCCGCTGAGTTTCAAAAGTATGCGTTTATATTTCATAGTTCGAATGAAATTGATATGCGAAAGAGGATAATCATTATGCGAAGATAATAATTTTTGAGAATAAATCGGTAAAAAGAGAAGAACTTTCTGCATCGGATACTCATTTTTTTCTCAAATGAGATGAGAGAAATCCCGATTATTGAAAAAATGGTTATCTTTGAGGGTGGCAATTTTTTAAATCTTGATTTGATGGAAAATTCCGTACATATTCAATACCTGCTCTCTAATCGGCAAGATAGTCGTTGGGGATTGACCGTAACGACAGTTGGATGTCAGCAAATAGCCCCCCACGAATCCTATCCGCCAAAAAAACATCCGACGCGCTATCTCTTTTCGGCCGAATACGGCAGAGTTTTGGAGGAATACCAACTGATATATATCGCTCGTGGAGATGGACAGTTTGTTTCGACCTCTTATCCCTCGACACGACTTACCGGCGGAGGCTGGTTTATTTTGCTGTTTCCCAACGAATGGCACAATTACCGTCCCGACAGCGAAACCGGATGGGTGGAATATTGGATCGGATTTACTGGAACAGATATGCAACGAAAGATCGAAAACGATTTTTTCGAACCGCGACAACCGGTTTTTCAGGTCGGATATCACGAAAAAATCGTCGGGTTGTACGAACAGGCAATCGAAGTGGCGCGCAATCAACAGGCAGGTTATCAGCAGGTACTCTCTGGAATAGTCAACCTGTTGTTAGGATATGCCTATGCCGAGCACCACAACGTGCAATTCCGACGCATCCACGTTACCGAACAATTGGAACAAGCCAAACGACTCATGCAAGAGAACATCAATCGCAACATCTCATGCAAAGAGATCGCCCATAGGGTAGGCATGGGCTATTCGCGATTTCGCGATCTGTTCAAGCAATATGCGGGATTTTCGCCCAATCAATACCAAATCGAGTTACGATTACAAAGCAGCAAACAATTGTTAGTCAACACCGATCTTTCGTGTGCAGAGATTGCCTACGAATGTGGATTCGACTATGTTTCGCACTTCAACCTATTGTTCAAAGCCAAAACGGGACTAACTCCGTCGCAATACCGTCGGCGCATGTCGGGACAAGGGGCAAAATCGGAAAACGAGAACGGCGCAGCCGAATAATGACACAACTCCGAAAGTGGTTTTCGGCAACGAAATAGAGTCTCTGGCATTTTTTATAATTTATCAAGGCATAACCTATAATCCGATCCCGACAAAAAACCCCACCTTTGTAGAAAATCAATACATATCGTATGCAACAAACCCACTTTTTGGCGATCGACTTGGGGGCAACCAGCGGTCGTGTTATCTTGGCAACACTTACCGATGAGGGAATCGAACTCGATGTAGTGCATCGTTTTCCGAATCGGCTGTTAGAGATTGGCGGGAAATACTATTGGAACATTTATGCGCTCTACGAAGAGATTTTGCACGGATTGACCGAGGCCGGTAAACGGCAAGTGAAGATCACCTCGATCGGCATCGATACATGGGGAGTCGATTTTGTCTGTGTAGCCGAAGACGGTACATTGTGCGGTCTGCCCCGCGCCTACCGCGATCCCTACACCAACGGAGCTCCCGAACACTTCTTCGAGAAAATCTCACGACGCGAAGTATATGAGCGCACCGGAATTCAGATCATGAATTTCAATTCGCTCTATCAACTCTTTGCACAACAGAAAGAGGGAGCTTCGGCACTGAAAAACGCCGACAAGATTCTATTCATGCCCGATGCGTTGTCGTATCTGCTGACCGGAAAGCAGGTCTGCGAGTACACCATACTCTCAACGGCCCAACTACTCGATCCGCGCACGAAGCTGATTGATGGCGATCTGCTCGCAGCAGCTGGTATTTCGGCCGATCAGTTCCCCGAGGTGGTAATGCCCGGCACAACGATCGGACAACTCTCCGCCTCGATAGCCAAGCAGACCGGATTGGGCGAAATTCCCGTAATCGCCGTAGCCGGACACGATACGGGATCGGCAGTGGCGGCAGTACCCGCCGAGAACGAGCGATTTGCTTATCTGTCGTCGGGGACATGGTCGCTGATGGGTATCGAGTTGCAAGAGCCTGAAATCACCGATGAGTCCTATGCGATGAACTACACCAACGAAGGCGGTGTCGATGGCACGACCCGCTTCTTGAAAAACATTACAGGGATGTGGCTGTTGGAGCAGTGCCGTGCAGCATGGGAGCGCAATGGCAAATCGTACTCCTATCCGGAGATTATGCAGATGATGAAACAAACAACGCCGTCGGCCGACTTGATCGATCCCGATGCAGCAGAGTTTGCAGCACCGACCGACATGCCGGCAGCCATTCGGAGTTGGTGTGCAGCAAACGGCAAAGCCGTTCCGGCAAACGACGCAGCCATGATCCGGCTGATCTTCGACTCGCTGGCGGCAAAATATGCCGAAGTACTCGGCAAATTGCAAGGAGTAGCCCCCTTTGCGATCGACACATTGCACGTCATCGGTGGCGGTGCGCAAAACGAGTTGCTGAATCAGATGACGGCCGATGCCTGTGGTATTCCGGTGGTTGCTGGACCTTCGGAGGCTACGGCATTGGGCAATGTGATGGTGCAGGCCCGCAGTGCCGGTTTGGTCGGCACATTGACCGAAATGCGACAATACATTCGCAAATCCATCGAAACCAAGACTTATCAACCGACAAAATAATCACTTAAAACTCGACACATATGAAAACAGAATTGATCGACAAGGCGTATGCCATCGCCCAAGAACGTTATGCCGCCATCGGAATCGACACCGAGGCCGCCTTAGCCCAATTGCAAAAAATCCAACTCTCGCTGCACTGCTGGCAGGCCGACGATGTGAGCGGTTTTGAGAATCGCGGAGGCGACCTCACGGGAGGTATTCAGGCAACGGGTAACTACCCGGGACGTGCCCGCAACATCGACGAATTGCGACAGGATGTATTGAAAGCGGCCTCGATGATCCCGGGCAAACACCGTTTGAACCTGCATGAGATCTATGGTGACTTCGGTGGCAAGGTGGTAGATCGTGACGAAGTAGAACCCGCACACTTCCAAAGCTGGATCGAGTGGGCCAAAGAGAACGGCATGAAACTCGATTTTAACTCGACCTCGTTCTCGCACCCCAAATCGGGCGATCTGTCGCTTTCAAATCCCGATCCGGCCATCCGCGACTTCTGGGTAGAGCACACGAAACGTTGCCGTGCCGTAGCCGAAGAGATGGGTAAAGCACAAGGCGATCCCTGCATCATGAACGTATGGGTACACGACGGCTCGAAAGACCTGACAGTCAACCGTATGTACTACCGCGAATTGCTCAAAGATTCGTTGGATCGCATCTTCGAAACAGAGTATAAGAACATGAAAGACTGCATCGAGTCGAAAGTCTTCGGTATCGGCTTGGAGAGCTACACTGTAGGTTCTAACGACTTTTATATCGGCTATGGTGCATCGCGTGGCAAGATCGTAACCCTCGACACGGGTCACTTCCACCCAACAGAGAGCATTGCCGACAAGATCTCGTCGCTGTTGCTCTACACTCCCGAGGTGATGTTGCACGTATCGCGTCCCGTACGTTGGGACTCCGACCACGTGACGATCATCAACGACGAGACATTGGAACTCTGCAAGGAAATCACCCGCTGCAACGCCCTCGATCGGGTACATATCGGGCTGGACTATTTCGATGCCTCGATCAATCGCATCGGAGCCTATGTCATCGGCTCGCGTGCGACACAAAAATGTATGTTGCAAGCCCTCTTGGAGCCGATCGAAACCCTGCGCAAATACGAACTCGCCGGTCAAGGCTTCGAGCGTCTGGCACTGCTCGAAGAGTGCAAGTCACTGCCGTGGAACGCTGTATGGGATATGTTCTGTCAGAGAAACGACGTTGCCGTAGGCGAAGAGTTCATCGCCGAAGTGCAACAATACGAACAGGCCGTAACCTCGAAACGCTAAAAAACCGTCTAACCCAAAAAAGAATAAAATGTATCGTATTGTATTGAACGAAACCTCCTATTATGGTGCAGGTTGTCGCTCGGTGATTGCCGATGAAATCAAGAAACGCGGATACAAAAAGGCGATGCTTATCACGGATAAGGATCTTGTGAAATTCGGGGTTGCCGCCAAAGTCGAGGAGGTACTGAACGGGGCTGAAATCCCCTATGAGATCTTCTCGGATATCAAACCTAATCCAACAATCAAAAATGTGTTGGACGCATTGGCTGCATTCAAGGCGTCGGGTGCCGACTGCCTTGTGGCACTCGGTGGCGGTTCATCGATCGACACGGCCAAAGCGGTGGGTGTGATCAACAACAATCCCGAGTTTGCCGATGTGCGCTCGTTGGAGGGAGTAGCCCCCACGAAAAATCGTGCCGTACCCACCTTTGCTCTTCCAACGACGGCCGGAACAGCTGCCGAGGTGACGATCAACTATGTGATCACCGACGAGGAAAACAAAAAGAAGATGGTATGTGTCGATCCAAACGATATTCCGATGTGTGCCGTAATCGACTGCGAGTTGATGATGTCGATGCCTAAGGGGTTGACCGCTGCTACGGGCATGGATGCTTTGACGCACGCCATCGAAAGCTACATCACCCCGGGGGCTTGGACCATGAGTGACATGTTTGAGATCAAAGCAATCGAGTTGATCCACGAACATCTCTACAATGCCGTACAAAACGGTCAGGATGTCGTGGCTCGCGAGGGTATGGCCGAGGCACAATATATTGCCGGCATGGGCTTCTCAAACGTGGGCTTGGGTATCGTACACTCGATGGCACACCCGCTGGGAGCTTTCTACGACACCCCACACGGTGTGGCCAACGCGTTGTTGCTGCCTTATGTGATGGAATACAACGCCGAATCGCCAAGTCGTGCCAAATATCTTGGTATTGCCAAAGCGATGGGTGTAAACACCGAAGGAATGTCAGTCGATGAGGGAGTCAAAGCCGCCATCGATGCAGTAAAGGCACTCTCGGTGAGCATCAACATTCCGCAGCACCTCTCGGAGATCGGTGTAAAACGCGAAGATCTGCACGATTTGGCTACTGCCGCTTTTAACGATGTGTGCACAGGTGGTAATCCGCGTCCGACATCGATCGAGGAGATCGAAGCACTCTATAATATTGCTTATTAATTCGCAAAACCATGGAAACATTAATCGGTTTATTGATCATTGCTGTCGGCAGTTTCTGCCAAAGCAGTTCGTATGTTCCTATCAATAAGGTCAAGAAATGGTCGTGGGAGAGTTTTTGGCTGACGCAAGGTTTCTTCGCATGGATTCTCTTTCCGGTGTTAGGAGCTCTGTTGGCTGTACCCGAGGGTCATTCGCTCGGTGAGTTGTTCACCTCGGATAACGCATTCAAGATCGGTATGACGGTACTCTTCGGTTTGCTGTGGGGTGTCGGCGGATTGACATTCGGGTTATCGATGCGCTATTTGGGAGTTGCTCTCGGACAATCCATCTCACTCGGAACTTGCGCAGGGTTGGGAACGATCATGGGCCCCGTGCTGCTCAACATCTTCTTTCCGGAGATGAATGCCCTTGCATCGCTCACCGCTGCCGTATTGATCGGCGTAGCAGTAACTCTTGCAGGTATCGCAATTATCGGTTTGGCCGGCTCGATGAAGGCCGCCTCTCTCTCTGAGGAGGAGAAACAGCAGGCTGTCAAGGATTTCAACTTCCCGAAGGGGCTTATGATTGCTCTCTTGGCCGGTTTTATGAGCGGATGTTTCAACGTAGGTTTGGAGTTCGGCAAGGAGATCAACTTCGGCGAACTGACCGACCCGATGTTCCGCACACTGCCCGCCACATTGCTCATCACGTTGGGCGGCTTTGTGACCAATGCCGCCTACTGTCTGTGGCAGAATGCAAAGAACAAGACCTTCTCCGATTACGGCAAAAGCGAGTTGTGGGTCAACAACATCCTCTTCTGCGCGTTGGCCGGCGGTCTGTGGTATTCGCAGTTCTTCGGGCTCTCGTTGGGACGTAGTTTCTTCGAAACGGGAGGAGTGATGGATACGCTTTCGTTCTGCATCTTGATGGCTCTGAATGTCACCTTCTCGAATGTGTGGGGCATCATCCTCAAAGAGTGGAAAGGGTGTTCGAAACGAACAATTGCAGTGCTTACGATCGGTATATTTGTACTGATCCTATCGACATTTATTCCCGAATTTCTGAAATAACCGTTCGATGAAAAAATCAATTTTAGAGGGTCGTCAGACTCTGAAAGAGGCCATCGACCAAGTAGCCGAGGTCGCCGGTTATCTGTGGCAGAAAGGCTGGGCCGAGCGCAATGGCGGAAACATCACCATCAACATCACGGAGCATATCGACACCGAGATCGAAGCGTTGCCGGCAATCTCTCCGGTCTATCCGATCGGGACAACTCTTCCGGCATTGAAAGGGTGCTATTTCTTCTGCAAAGGCACGAATCGTCGCATGCGTGACTTGGCTCGTTGGCCGATGGAGAACGGAGCAGTGATCCGCATCCTCGACGACTGTGCTTCGTATGAGATCGTGGCCGATGCACCCGTAAAGCCGACCTCGGAGTTGGCGTCGCATTTGGCCATGCACAACCAGATGATCGAGAGTGGCAACGGTTATCGGGCAGCGATCCATACCCATCCGATCGACCTGATCGCCATGACGCACAATCCCGCATTTTTGGAGAAAGATGTGCTGACCAATCTGCTATGGAGCATGATCCCTGAAACACGCGCATTTTGCCCGAAAGGGTTGGGAATCGTTCCCTACAAAATGCCGTCGTCGGTCGAACTGGCCGAAGCCACGATCGAGCAACTCCACGAATACGATGTCGTTATGTGGGAAAAGCACGGTGTTTGTGCCGTAGGCCCCGACATCATGGAGGCTTTCGATCAGGTCGATGTACTTTCGAAAGCAGCACAGATCTACCTTACGGCCAAGTCGATGGGGTTTGAGCCAACCGGTACAACCCAAGAGCAGATGGATGAACTCAAACGGGCGTTCAACCTCTGATCTTTTACCCATCCAAGCCAAGAAGAGCCTGTCTAACATCTGCACTTGTTAGACAGGCTCTTCTTTATATCCCCCTTTCGGCTTGGTCGTTTCGGAAAAACTTTCTACATTTGCGATGTCATAAATTTTAGTATCAGCCGTGATAGAGATCCACAAAAGCTGATTCGCTTTTGTTCGTGTGTAACCGATTTGATTATGAGCCGACTCATCATACCTAAAAATTATCAGGCTGCACTTACGTTGCAGCAGACCGAGATTGCAATTAAAATCATCAAGGATTTCTTTTTGAGCAGCATATCCACAGAACTGAGATTGCGCCGTGTTACTGCTCCGCTCTTCGTACTCAAAGGGTTGGGTATGAACGACGAATTGAGCGGTGTGGAGCGCCCCGTAACCTTTCATATCAAAGACATGGCCGAGGCCGAGGCCGAGGTCGTTCATTCGTTAGCCAAGTGGAAACGAGTGACATTGGCCGACTACGAGGTGGCCAGCGGTTACGGAATCGTTACCGATATGAATGCCATTCGTGCCGACGAGGAACTCGACAACCTCCACTCTCTCTATGTCGATCAGTGGGATTGGGAGCGTGTGATGGATAAAGAGCAGCGCACGATCGACTACCTGAAAAACATCGTGGAGCGCATCTACAACGCCATCTTGCGTACCGAATATCATGTTTGCGAAACCTATCCGCAGATTAAACCCTTCTTGCCGGAGCGAATCACCTTCATCCATGCCGAGGAGTTATTGCAACGCTACCCCGACCTCACTCCCAAAGAGCGCGAAGACGCCATCTGCAAGGAGTATGGAGCAGTCTTTATCATCGGTATCGGCTCGATATTGAGCAATGGCGAGAAACACGACGGCCGTGCCGCCGACTACGACGACTACTCGACTATCGACGAACGAACGGGATTGGCCGGCCTGAACGGCGACCTGATCGTTTGGTATCCGGTTTTGGAACGCGCCATCGAATTGTCGTCGATGGGTATCCGCGTGGACAAGGGAGCCTTGGAACGCCAACTTGCGGCATGCGGCAAGGAGGAGCGCAAGACTCTCTATTTCCACCGTCGTCTTCTCGAAGGCTCACTGCCCCAAACCATTGGTGGCGGTATCGGCCAAAGTCGCCTTTGCATGGTGCTGTTACACAAAGCCCATGTAGGCGAAACACAATCGAGCATTTGGCCCGATGATATGCGCCAACAATGCCAGCAACTCGGCATGCCGCTGATTTGATAACCACAGAAATCCAATAAAACACACCAACCATCTTTTGCTTGAAAATGCAGAAGATGGTTTTTATATCCTATACGCAATACCTCACAGAGTGCTTGTTCGTTTGTGAAAAACTTTCTATATTTGCCACGTTGTTGGCTTTTAAGCCTCAATAGACATATTACGAAAGTGTTTTTCGCAGTCCTAAATAGAAAATCTGACAGTTTTCAAAGAAACAAGGACAAACGAATGGCACTCATTTCTTGTTTAGATTATGCTATCGGATACCTTGCAATATCCGCATATCTATTCGAGTGTGGGGTATTGCATCGTTTATTTGTTTCGGGTTTTGTCAGAGCCTCTATTTAGTAAACGAGAATCGGCTCCACACTTTCTTTTCGTTTAATCCGCCATAAAGGAGCATAGTGGCAACAAGGTTTAATAACCATGAAAAAATCTCTTTTTTTTATCCTTATGATGTTAGGATTATCCATGAGCAGTTGTTCCGACGATAGTGGGCTGTTCAGTTTTGGTAAAAACACCAACACTCGCCCTCAAATGGTTGCAGGCGGTGGCGTAGTAAACATTCAGTTTTCCACTGACCAGAAGTGGCGAATATATAGCCATGTCGATTGGTTGACCTCTTCCGTAAGTGATGGACTTCCTGGAGATGTTGAATTTTTCATCAACGTTGCTATCAACGAAACCAATGAAGAGCGCAAAGGGATCGTATCTATTATTTTAGCAAATGGCGATACTTATAAAATAGTTGTAACCCAAGCACCCGAGAATCAAATTTTACATTTGGAATGTCAGGATAACGAGATTCTATACACCACAAAATACAATTATATATTGGGGAGAGAATATGAAAACCGGTCAGGTTTTGGAGATAGTTCATCAATAGTATGCGTAGAGCATAAATATCTTGACTCTTATGGATATCTCAAATTTAACGATGATATAACAAAAATTCCATCTTGGGCTTTTCATGAACTCAGTTCATTGGAAACCATCTATTTACCTGATGGTATAGAATATATTGACTGCTATGCTTTCGAGAATTGTACAAATCTAAAAGCCATTATCAGCAATCAGTCATCGAGAGACTATCGGAGTGTTGTGATTAATGGAGAACTACAAGCTGTTGCATTGGCAGGCCTAACATCTTACACTATTCCGGATAATGTTAAGGTTGTCTGTTATTGTTTCTCTACTTACACTCAGAATGTCGATCTTCAAGAGATTACGTTTGGTAGCAATGTTGAAGAAATTCATTATATTGAATCTATTGGCACCTCTACATTACGTTGTGTTTATATGAAACCCATTACACCTCCCAACATTGGTTATTTTGATTATGATTCTGACCGCCCATTCAAGGCAGCGGCCGCTGATTTTGTTGTATATGTTCCTTATGAATCGATTGACAACTACAAAAAAGCCGAGGGATGGAGAAAGATTAAATCGCATATTGTCGGATATAATTTTTAGTATTTACATAAATAATACAAACTAAGATAGATTACTATATTGGAGAGAGGGCAATAGGCTTTCTCTCCATATAACCTACAAAAAGATTGATAAATATCTTTGGCAATTAGGGAAAGAATTAAAAGAAGGAATAATTATAGATCCCTAATGTACAGAATTTCTGAAAAAACTATTCTTGGATAAACCGTCACTCTTTTTTCTTCGGTTTTCTGTTGCGACGATACGATTTTGTTTTTTAATGCGTATCTTTGCAGACGATGGTTACCGATAATAAATATACGCTGCTTGCGCAGATCGACTCCCCGCAGGATCTCAAAAGGCTCTCGGCCGAGGAGTTGCGCCAATATTGCGACGAGTTGCGGCGGTATATCATCGAGGAGTGCTCGGTACACCCGGGGCACTTGGCATCGAGTCTCGGAACGGTGGAGTTAGCCGCTGCTCTGCACTATGTATATGACACCCCCGAGGACAAAGTGGTGTGGGATGTCGGTCACCAAACCTATCCCCACAAGATCATTACGGGTCGTCGCGAAGCTTTTCGCACCAAACGCCAATTGGGCGGCATCAGCGGTTTTCCGCGCATGGCCGAGAGCGAATACGACGCATTCGGTGGCGGCCACGCCTCGGTGTCAATCTCAGCAGCATTCGGCATGGCCAAAGCCGCTGAATTGCAAGGCGAAAACCGCAAAGTGGTAGCCGTGATCGGTGACGGCTCAATGACGGGCGGGTTGGCTTTCGAAGGGCTGAACAATGCCGGAGCTTCGAAAGAGAGCGATCTTTTAGTGATCCTGAACGACAACAACATGGCCATCGATCAGGCTACGGGGGCTCTGAAAAACTACCTGCTGAAAATAGCCACCTCACACCATTACAACCACTTCAAACAACAACTTTGGAAGTTACTCGCACACACCCCTCGGGTGCTACGCCTATGCCAAAAGATAGGCAATGCCCTCAAACAGGGCCTGTTGAACAACTCCAACCTCTTTGAGAGTCTCAACTTCCGCTATTTTGGGCCGATCGACGGACACGACCTGCCAGCTTTGGTGCGCACGCTTCGGGCATTGAAAGCGATAAAAGGGCCGAAACTGCTGCACGTGATGACCGTGAAGGGCAAAGGTTACCAACCGGCCGAAAAGGATCAATCAACATGGCATGCCCCCGGGTGTTTCAACCCCGAAACCGGCGAGCGTATCGCATCCCGAAGCGATGCCGACCGTTTTCAAGATGTCTTCGGAGAGACGTTGCTCGAATTAGCACGGGCAGACAAACGGGTAGTCGGTGTGACTCCGGCCATGCCATCGGGCTGCTCGATGAATATCTTGATGCAGGCCATGCCCGAGCGCTGTTTCGACGTGGGAATTGCCGAAGGGCACGCAGTGACCTTCTCGGCAGGATTGGCAGCTGCCGGCATGATTCCGTTCTGCAATATCTACTCGACATTCATGCAACGGGCCTACGACAACGTGATTCACGACGTGGCGATTCAAAATCTTCCGGTTGTCATGTGTCTCGATCGTGGCGGAGTGGTCGGCGAGGATGGTGTGACGCATCACGGCATATTCGACATGGCGGCTTTTGCATCGGTGCCGTCGTTGACAATCATGGCTCCGATGGATGAACTCGAACTACGCAACGCCATGTTCTCTGCGTTGCAATGGGGAAAACCCTGCATGATTCGCTATCCGCGCGGGCGAGGTATCGGCACGGCATGGCGCGATCGGCCATTTGAGATGTTGCTCGAGGGACGAGGACGTCTGCTGCGAGCGGGAAGCGACATCGCTCTATTAACCATAGGTACTACGGGAGCGGATGGCAAACGAGCCGCCGAACGGGCTGCTGGGGCAGGAATACAGGTTGCTCACTACGATCTGCGCTTTGTAAAGCCCCTTGATGAGGAGTTACTCGATGAGGTAGGTCGCAAATTCCGAAAGGTGATCACCGTCGAAGATGGAACACTGCGCGGAGGAATAGGCGAGGCCATAGCTGCATGGCTCAATAGTCGGGGTTACAACACCAAAGTCCGGTCGTTGGGAATTGGTGATTATTGGGTCGAGCACGGCACACCCAACAAACTTCACGCCCTCTGCGGATACGACGAAGAGGGAATCTATCAAGTATTGGTTGAGGAGATGAAAAATTGATCCGAAGAGGGCGATTTTCGGCACGGATTATGCACATTTCGGGATAAAACATTCCGAATATGAAAGTTTTGATACTACTATTAGTCGTCTTTTTAGGGGTTTCGATCATCCTCGGTGCAGGAAGTTCCCGACGAAACAACCTGCATCTTGTTTCCGATTTGGATCTCCAACGTTATATGGGAAAATGGTATGAGATCGCTCGAACGGACAATCGTTTCGAACGCAATATGGAACATGTCGAGGCGGTCTATCGCATGTTGCCAAACGGACACATCGAGGTTATCAACAGCGGTGTGGACAGTCGCACGGGAAAATCCCGCAAAGCTATCGGCAAAGCTCATGCAGGAAAGGTCGCAGGGCGGTTGCGCGTGTCGTTTTTCTGGATATTTTACTCCGACTACGATATTTTGGAGTTAGGCAAAGATTATGAATGGGCTCTGGTTGGCGGAAGTTCGCAGAAATATCTTTGGATCTTGTCCCGTACCCCGCAACTTCCTCAGCCTACTCTCGATACGATACTCCATTTGGCTCGTCAACGAGGATACGACACCTCAAAATTGATCTTCGACAACTGGCCGGCAGAAAATCCGGAGCCACAGAAGAGCAATGCGGCTATTGCCAAATAGGAGAAGGGGTGTTCAACATGCATGTTGTAACACCCCTTTTTCCAAATCCGCATTACAAGAGTGATTTAGCGAATCAGCACCCCGACTTCGCCAACACCATAGGTCGAGGCGTTGGTATATTTCGGCGTAAGACGCAGGTAGCGGCTCTGTACCGGTTCTTTGAACCGAATGGTACGCACCGCCGGATTATTGACGATATTGTCGAACATGCAATCGGGCAACACCGTTATCCAATTTCTGCCATCGGAACTGACAGCCACATCGCAGATGACCAAACACCCATGTCGCCCCTCCAACAACGGTTCGTAACAAAAACCTGTCAACTTCATCGAACGTCCTAAATCTATCGCAAGCGGTTGATCGGCTGCCAAGACCACTCCACGGGAGAGCGGATCAGCTCCATCGTCAGAGTAACCATCAACCGCAGCGGCTTCCGAAGGGTCGAGGGTACGAAAATCAACGGGATCGACATCCCACGGAGCAACAACCGAAGCCGTTGGCAGATCGAGAGATGTTTCGTCAAGGTAAAGCGCCAAGCGATTGAGCACAGGGCAAGCCATCGCTTCGTCAATAATCAGTCGCAAAGCCGTAGTCGTCGTACAGTCGGTCAGCACGATGCGCTTGTAACCGATGGTTGTTTCGCTAGCAATCTCCTGCCAATGGCCATCGGCATCGAGTGCTTCGAGCCGGAATCGGACGACCCGTTGTCCCAAGGGGATATACTCTTGAATCATCACACGATTAAACGTGCGCGGCTCGGTAAATCGCAGCGTGCAGGAGGGGGTACGAACCGAATCATCGACCGCCCAATAACAGTCGTAATTCTCATCGAGCAAATTCTCGGCGCGATATTTTTTGCTGTTTCCGCGAACGGCCGAGGCCTCGACAGTGGCACCCTGCGCCAGATCGGTGGCAAAAATTCGATCAAGAGCTGCGCGAAACTCTAAAAGGCGCACCGAATCGGCAGCAGGTATCAAACCCCGCTTATCAGCCGGCACATTGAGCAACAACAACGAGTTACGCCCCACGCTAGCGTAATAGATTGTGAGCAGTTCGGCCAACGATTTCACCCGATCATCCTCCGAGGCGCGATAAAACCACCCGGGACGGATCGAAACATCGGCCTCGCCGGCTACCCAGCATTTGCCACCTCGATTTCCCCGATTGAGTGTATCGGGCGTCGGAACCGATTTTCCCAACTCGAACCCTTCGACATCGAGTGTTGACCAACAGGTACGTCCCGCCTTGCCACGCTCGTTGCCGATCCATCGACACCCGGGTCCTATATCGCTAAAAATGATGGTTTGGGGTTGATGCGCATAGACCTCGGCATGATAGAGTGGCCAATCGTAAACCTGACGTTTACCGTTGGGACCTTCGCCACAGGCTCCATCAAACCACTGCTCAAAGACCTCGCCATAACTACTCAACGCACTTTCGAGCGTTTTACGAAAAACCTCGTTGTAGTCCTCCGTACCATAGGTCGGATCGTTGCGATCCCACGGCGAGATATAGATACCAAACCGCAAACCGTATTCACGGCAAGCCTCGGATAACTCACGGAGCACATCACCTCGACCGTTACGCCAAGCGCTTTGTGCTACCGTATGACGGCTTGCCGGATTGGGCCAAAGGCAGAATCCATCATGGTGTTTGGCGGTAAGTATGATCCCTTTCATACCGGCGGCACGGGCAATGGCAGCCCATTGACGACAATCGAGAGCCGAAGGAGCAAAGACATTGACACTCTCGCGCCCATCACCCCATTCGACATCGGTAAAGGTGTTAGGGCCAAAATGGACAAACATATTGGTCTCCATCTGTTGCCATGCAACCTGTTCGGGAGTAGGAACAGCTCCGAATGGTTCGGGAGCGGGAGGTGTACACGCCACAAATGCAACAAGTATAAGCGTAAAAAGAGAAAAACGGGATCTCATAAAATCAATCTTCTAAGATCAATAACTATATCTTATGGCCTTTTCAGCAGACATTATCTTTTCCGGGACAATGGCAAATCGTAACTGATAGCGACCGTTGCTCCACAACGTACGCGCATGTTCGGGACGGGCACCCCAACTATCATAACCGCCGACTCCCGATTGACGATAGTCGATGCAGAGTTCGACAAAATCGCGCGGTTTAATGTCGTTGATATGATGTTGTCGGCGCAAGATATTACGACCCGCAGCCGGTGAGTGATCTTCGTCGGAAGAGAAGTTAGCCCATTGGTAATCGTGAGCCACAGCCTCTTCAGAATCGAAATCCTCAATGCTGTTGCGCAAGGCGTTGAATTCGAATCGGTCGGCGGCAACGATGGCCATTCCTCCAATTTGCATCCATGCACAATCGGTATGGTGGCCACACTCTTGCGGACGCACATAGGGAAAATATTCGGTCAAAGCCGAGGTTTCATAGCGCCCCATGCGCGTTGCGGAGTTGCGATCGCAATAATTCTCCTCGGGACCTCGGCCGAAGTAAGTAAAACGATCGGCCGAAGCGGGCAATCGCATGCGCAGGCCGACACGGGGCAGATCGGTCGGTTGTTCCGAAGCCCCACCTCGGAAATCGGCATCAACAATCAAGATGCCGTTGGAAAGGAGTGTATAGTTTACTTCGAAACATCCGCCATCGGGGAGCGTATAAGCGACAATAAGTGCTGTACGATCATTTTTTTCTTGCAAGCGGGCAGTAGTAGCAAACTCACGAGAGGCCGTTTTCCACAATTGGGCTCGTTTCGGCTGACCGTTGCCATAATCATTGTCGTTAGGAGCCCGCCAAAAGTTAGGTCTCACCCCAAAACTATCAGACAAAAGTTCGTGTCCTTGAATTTTATAGGAGGTAACATACCCCTGTGTACGATCGAAGGTCAACTCCGCCTGCTGCGTACGCAGAATTATCGCACGATCGCTTTGCTCGATTTTGGGTGCCGTACCACCTTTCAAAACATAGTGCGGCCAAGCCGGCTCTTGCAACAAGAATTGCTCGGTTGCCACCACAGATCCAGCAGGAAGCAACAGCCCCGACTGCAATGTCACAACATCGAAATCGATCCAATAACGCTTGTCGGCAGCCAACCGAGGCAGGGCAATGGCAAAATTCTCTTTTTGTTGTGGCAATGTGGCAAATCGCAAAGCCCCCCGACGCAACAATTGGCCGTCGGCATGGATTCGATAACGTACCTCATAACCTTTGAGGTCTGTAAAGTAGAAACGGTTATTGATACGGAACTTGCCCAAACCCACATTATCGGCTTCAATTGCGATATTTTGGTAAACATACTTCACTTCGGCCAAAGCCGGATGTGGTTGCCGATCGGGGTTGACCAATCCATTGCAACAGAAATTGGCGTTGCTCGGCATTTGTTGTCCATAGTCGCCGCCATAGGCCCAATAGAACGACCCATCGGCCGCCTTTGCCGCCAATCCCTGATCAACCCAATCCCAAATGAACCCACCTTGCAGATTGGGATAGGCATAGATATATTTCCATTGCAGATCGAGTGAGCCGGTCGAATTTCCCATCGCATGGGCATACTCCGAGGGACAGACTGGCCGATCGGAGCCCTCCTCTCCCATACGTCGCAACCAATCAGCCGAGGGATATTGGGGAACCAGCATATCGGTATTCCACTCGAACACTGCACGTTCGTAACAGATCGGACGATTCATTCCTGCTTTTTCGTAACGTTCCAACTCCTCGTAAGCTCGGTAAAAATTATAGCCGTTACCGGCTTCGTTGCCGAGGGATAAGATCGTAACACACGGGTAGTTACGGGTACGCATATACATATTGAGGATACGATCGATATGTGCAGGATACCATGCCCGATTGTTGCC
This sequence comes from Rikenellaceae bacterium, assembly GCA_015059735.1. Taxonomy (GTDB): domain Bacteria; phylum Bacteroidota; class Bacteroidia; order Bacteroidales; family Rikenellaceae; genus Alistipes. Next base: position 86,076 of record SUZX01000003.1, read on the forward strand.
CAGCGTTCGGGGTAGCTTGTATCCCATACCATGGGATTCGACGTTGGCCTCGCTATAAACATAAAAACCAAGACTATCGCACAATTCATAAAAATAACGTGGCTGGGGGTAGTGCGCCGTACGGATGGCATTGATATTATGAGCACGCATCAGTGTTAGATCCTGCAACATCCGTTCGCGCGATACATAATGGCCGGTATAAGGATCGTGCTCATGCAGATTCACTCCTTTGAATTTTATGGGTTGTCCGTTGACCAACAAGACCCGATAGTTGCGGCCATTTTTATCTTTTTGGGGATGGTCAACAATCTCGAAACGGCGGAATCCCACGTTAAAACGGCTGTATTCGCCATCGACACATAGCAGTAAGGTGTAGAGTTCGGGATGTTCTGCCGACCATTGGCGTACAGCCTTGACTTCGCCTTTCCACGATGCCGAACCAACAACGGATTTCGCTCCCGAGAGCACGATTTTTCCATTGCGATCGAGTAGTTCATAAGAACAATCGATCTTTCGTTCGGACGCTGTTGTGACACGCAATTCAAAAAGGCCATTGCGGTAATGATTATCCAACGTCGAAACTACTTCGAAATCGAATTTGCTCTTCGTGCGTTCGCTTGAAAGATAGACATCGCGTTCGATACCACTCATGCGCCAAAAATCTTGACATTCGAGATATGAGCCGGTACTCCACCGATAGGCTTTGAGCATCAGGTCATTATCCCCCTCGCGCAGATAGGGAGTCACATCGTAACGCACCAAACTTTTCGAGTCTTCGCAGTAGCCGACTTCGCGATTGTTGACATAGAGATAAACTCCGGATTTAGCCCCACAAATATTGAGGAAAATCCGTCGGCCAGTCCAACCATCGGGCAGACGAAACGACCGGAAGTAGATTCCCACCGGATTCTCTGTCGGGAGTTGCGGTGGCTGCGGATCAACAGGAGCAAATTCATAGACGAGATTTACATAGATCGGTGTGCCGAATCCTTGCACCTCCCAGTTTGCGGGAACTTTGATTGTTTCCCATGTTTCGGTTTGCGAGGCTGTTGTCGATTCGATATTTGTCGGCACCTGCTCTTGTGACGAAAAATAGCGGAAACGCCATGCTCCATTGAGCGAATAGTAGTTGCAACTCTGTTCGAAAGGCCGAGTCAATGCTTGTTCTCGATCGGAATGAAACACCATTTCAGTACGACGTGTATCACCATTGCGGACAAATACCTCGGTATTTCGCCAATAAGGTTGTGAATTTTGCGCCAAGCCACAAAACGGGAAAAGCAAAAAGAGCAAGCGTTTCATAAACATATAATTTCGGTTTCGACAAAGATACTAATTCAAAAGCAAATTACAATTGGGAAACCTATTTTCGAGGCTTGAAAAGTGATGCTACTACTCTGAAACTTGCTCTTTACGCTATGTCTTTTGAGTTACGACACATCCCGCCGGAATCCACCCGATAAAGTCGGGTTAGTGCATTGTGCAAATCGTGTAATGTTTTTTGCGGTCTAATGAATGATTTTGGCAAAAATAAATTGATTTTCGACAAAAAAAATGTAACTTGCCATTGTATTTTGGTTTCAATCCGTTGTAAAACGTGATGAAATTAACCATTTTTAACTTAAACTTATAGCTTATGAAGAAGTATTTAGCTGAAATGATCGGTACAATGGTACTTGTTTTGATGGGTTGCGGCGCAGCTGTGAGCCTCGGATGCAATGTGTCGGATGCAGAAACCGTAGTGGGCACCTCGCTCGCATTTGGTCTTGCTGTGGTCGGAATGGCCTACTGCATCGGTGGCATATCGGGATGCCACATCAATCCCGCAATCACCCTCGGCGTATGGCTCTCGAAGCGTATGAGTGGTAAGGAAGCTGCAATGTACATGATTTTCCAAGTGATTGGAGCTTTCATCGGTTCGACTCTGCTTTGGATCCTCACCTCAAACGGAGGTTTGGAAGGCACGGGAGCCAATGACATTCAGGCCGGTAGTACGGTACTGAGTGCATTGGTTGCAGAGATTGTCTTTACCTTTATTTTTGTATTGGTGGTTCTCGGCACGACCGACGAAAAACGCGGAGCCGGCAACTTTGCCGGTTTGGCCATCGGCTTAACCCTTGTACTTGTTCACTTGGTATGTATCCGTTATACGGGCACCTCGGTAAACCCCGCACGCAGCATTGCTCCTGCCATTTTCCAAGGAGGTACTGCTTTGGCAAACCTTTGGATCTTCATCGTAGGGCCCTTTGTAGGTGCAATTCTCTCGGCTTTGGTATGGAAATGTCTCAGCTGTGATTGCCAATGTAAGAAATAATCACTTCTGCAATATTCTGTAAATCAAAAAGCTGTCGCAACACTTTTGTTGCGACAGCTTTTTGACAATCATTTGTGGACCCAGAGGGGCATGATCCCACGACCTTCGGATTATGAGTCCGCTGCTCTAACCAACTGAGCTATGGGTCCTACACATAACTCATCATATGAATTGCGAGTGCAAAGTTAGGATAAAATTTTAGAAAACGAAGAATTCGGCAACAAAAAGTCAAAATTAGATGTTGATATACCCCTCAACGGGATTGTGAGCCATATCAACATCATACATCTCCCTCGTCTTAACTATAAAATAAGGTAGTTATATACTATTCTACACAACGTATGGAATTCCCGATTTCCACCGCAGGTGGACGTAAGTCCCCTGCCTGAGGCGGGGGATTTAGGGGGTGGGTCATAGATTATAAACACGGCGTAGCCGTGAGTGTAAAGCGGCAAAAGCAAGAAAGCGACAAGATTGTGTAAATTCGTATATAAGCACCTAAAATAATATCCCGATAGTGTTTATTGATACATCCCACGATTGACTCTACAAAAGCGATCTCCGTTTTTTGCGGTTTTTCTACAAATGCCGATTCGATCGTATTGCCATCTCACCGTAGCAAACTCGGTTTCGGAGCAGACCATCATGAAAAATGCACTACACAGAAAAAATGGTTGTTTTTTTATTCTATGGTTTATTTCTCAACGCAAAGATAATAGAGAAAGATAAGTAACCCAAATATGACTTTTTCCTCTTACACACGCTTCTTTATCAAAAGACATCACCCAATATCCAAAACACTCCCCTCAATCATAGACAACTATTTGATATTTCAATCAAAATGCTTATTTTTGAAACCAAATTACTTACCCAATAAAACCATGAAGAAACTACACCTCTTTATCGTATTGCAACTTTTGGTCGCCCATTCGCTTTGGGCAATGCCCGAAGGTGACAACACTCCTGTCAATCGTTATGAACTTGCGGAACGATTCACGGCTCCCAAATTGAAAACAATGCTCTTCTCCACAAGCGTCGATCCACATTGGTTTCATTCGGGAGAGAAGTTTTGGTACTCTTACAAAACAAGTCAGGGGACCAATTGGTATGTGGTCGATCCCGCCAAACGCAGTCGCACCCCGTTGTTCGATCAGGCAAAACTTGCGGCGCAACTGACCGAGATCATCAAAGACCCTTATGTAGCTTCGCACCTTCCGATTAAGAACTTGGAAGTTGCCGAAAATGGTTATACTTTCACTTTCGAGGTTACCTCCTCGCAGGATGTGCAACCCAAAGCGGAGAATACCGATAAGAAATCAAAAAAGGCTACGGATAAGAAACCGAAAAAAAAGGTGTTTTATTTTTCGTATGACAGCCGCAATCAGACATTAACCCACCTTGCCGAGAAAGAGAAAGAGACCAAACAACTCAAATGGGCCTCTGTTTCACCCGATGGTAAAACGGTTGTCTATGCAAAAAATCTCAACCTCTACCGCATGTCGCGCGAGGATTACGAGAAACTCAAAAAGAATAAGAAAGATAAAACCGTTGTCGAACATCAAATCACAACCGATGGCGTCGAGCATTTCGGCTATGGGCAACCGCGTTACCTGCTCAATACCGATTCGCTCTGTGATGGCAAGCGTCGTGCGGTACATGGTGTCTGGTCACCCGACTCGCGTTATTTCCTAACAACGCTTACCGATAACCGCCCCGTCAAAGAGTTGTGGGTTATCAACACGTTGGCAAAACCGCGTCCGACACTCGAAACCTACAAATATCAAATGCCCGGCGAAAAGGAGGCTCCGATTCCGCACCTCTATCTGTTTGATATGAGCAACAATTCGCGTAAGGAGATTAAAACCGACCGATTCAAAAATCAAACTCTCTCAATAGTAAGCAAACCTCGCGACAATCATCAACGCCACAAATACGACCAAGCGAAAGTATGGGCCGGAAGCAACGAGCGTTTCTTTGTAGCTCGTACAAGCCGCGACCTGCGCCGCATCGACATTTGCACCTACACCATCGGTAGCGACTCTTTGTCCACATTGATCGAGGAGCGGATGAATACATATATCGACATTCGCCCGCTGTCGGTGGTTAATCAAGGGAAAGAGGTGATTCATTGGAGCGAGCGCGACGGCTGGGCACATCTCTATCTCTATGCCGAAAATGGCACACTGATACGACGTCTGACCGAAGGCCCTTGGCATGTACACCAAATTCTCAAAGTCGATGAGAAGTTGCGCAAAGTCTATTTTACAGCCAAAGGGCGTGAGGAAGGCGAAAATCCCTACTACCAACACCTCTATTCGGTGAGCCTCGATGGCGGAGCGGTTACACTGCTCAATGCAGGAGATTTTTTCCACGATTCGCAGGTCGATGATGCCTGCCGCTATTTCGTGGATAATTTCTCGCGGGTGAACACCATTCCCGAAACCGCACTTTACGATACCAACGGCAAGAAAATCATGACCCTCGAAGTCAGCGACTTCTCGCAACTGTTAGCCAACGGATACAAATTCCCCGAAGTATTCAAAGTGAAAGCCGCAGATGGAGTGACCGATCTCTACGGAGTGATGTATAAACCGTTTGATTTCGATCCTTCGAAAAAATACCCGATTGTGGATTATGTTTACCCGGGTCCCCAAGCAGAGGCAACAAGATATCCGTTTACCCGCATGAGTGTGCGCACCGATCGTTTGGCACAGGCAGGATTCATCGTGATCTCGGTCGGCAATCGAGGTGGGCATCCCGACCGTTCGAAATGGTATCATAACTACGGTTACGGCAATCTGCGCGATTACGGTTTGGCCGACCAAAAAGCGGCAATCGAACAGTTGGCCGCCCGCTACAAATTCATCGACATCAACCGCGTAGGTATTCACGGACATTCGGGCGGAGGTTTTATGTCCACCGCTGCAATATTGCAATACCCCGACTTCTTCAAAGTGGCCGTTTCGTGCGCCGGAAACCACGACAACCGAATCTATAATCGTTGGTGGAGCGAAAAACATCATGGCGTCAAGGAGAAGGTCGATAAAAAAGGAGAAATTTCATTCGAATATAAAATCGACAGCAATCCGGAGATTGCCCATCAACTGAAAGGACACCTGTTGCTTGTACACGGCGAGATCGATAGCAATGTCCACCCGGGTAATACTTCACGCGTGGTGGAGGCTCTTATTCGTGCCAACAAACGTTTCGACATGCTCTATCTGCCCACACAGCGGCACTCGTTTGGAGATATGAACGAATATTTCTATTGGCGACTGGTCGATTACTTTACCGATTATTTGATCGACAACCGCCAAACCCGAGTCGATATTCCCAACCGTTGATTCAAAAGGGATGACTGCATCTGAATTTCCGCTCTTCGAGTAAATTCCCACTTCGAAGAGCGGGGTAAATAAGAATTTTCATCACAAATTATTTGCGGATGAAAATAAAATGCGTACCTTTGTCGCGCTTAAGCACAAAATTTTAACAAAAACAGACAAATGAAAAAGGGTATTCATCCGGAGAATTATCGTTTGGTGGCGTTCAAGGACATGTCCAACGACCACGTGTTTTTGTGTCGGTCCGCCGTTTCGACAAAAGAAACCATCGAAGTGAACGGCGAAACCTATCCCGTGTATAAGATGGAAATCTCCAACACATCGCACCCGTTCTATACAGGTAAGATGAAGTTGGTTGACACCGCCGGTCGCGTTGATAAGTTTATGAGCCGTTACGCAAAACGCTACGATAAGAAAAACGCGAAGTAATCGGCAGGCCGATATTCGTCAGAAATCAGCATAACGATGAGTTATGCTGATTTTTTTATACCTTTGCGCTATGTACACTTTCGATCACAATCTCTTTTTGGCTCTCAATTTCGATGGAGGAGCCTGTCTTGATCGGCTGATGCTCACTATTTCGGGGACAACCATGTGGATTCCGCTCTACGCGTTGATCTTGTGGATTGTCTATCGACGTAGCGGTTGGCGGGGGCTGGCGATCTTTTTCATGTTGATGCTTTCGGCATTGGTGCTTTCGGACATGGTGGCCGGAATTTTCAAACACAACGGCTTGTTAGGCGGATTACTCCCCGACTTCGAGCCACGTCTTCGACCGATGTTCACACCGGCACTCGAAGGGTTGGAGATCACTCCCGACTCGCTGGTTGCGATTCGTCGCATGGCTCCATCGGGCGATTGGCAGGTACATGTTCCGATCGAGGCGGTCAGCGGTCGTTACGGCACAGTTTCAGCGCATGCAGCAACCGTTGTCGCATTGGCGGCATTGGCCTGTCCGGTTATTCGGCGACGTTGGTTTACGGGGTTGATGATTTTCGTTGTTGTGCTGATCTGCTATTCGCGCATCTATTTGGGAAAACATTTCCCAATGGATTTGGTTTGGGGGACATTGGTGGGTCTTACTCTCGGTCTTGTGGCTTATCGGATTTTCAGAACGATCCTCCGAGAGCAGAAAGGTAATTTGTAAAGATTTCGATCAAAAGTACTGCACGCGATCATGTTGGAAAACAGTTATCAAACCGAATTACTAGAAGCCGGATGCGACGAGGCCGGACGTGGATGTTTAGCCGGACCGGTATTTACCGCAGCGGTAATCCTACCTCCCGATTTTCATGATCCGCTTCTCAACGACTCGAAACAAATGACCGAACGCAACCGCGACAAGTTGCGGACGATCATCGAGCGCGAAGCTGTAGCGTGGGCTGTGGAGGCCGTTTCGGCAGCCCGAATCGACGAAATCAACATCCTCAACGCCTCGTTCGAAGGGATGTCGTTGGCAGCAGCACACTTGCAGCCGATGCCCGAATTTTTGGCCATAGATGGCAACCGTTTTTGGTCGAAGCTCGAAATACCGTTTTGCTGCATCGTGAAAGGCGACGGCAAATATGCCAATATTGCAGCGGCCTCGGTATTGGCAAAAACCCACCGCGACGAATATATGTATCGGTTAGCCGAAGAATTTCCACAATACGGTTGGCACAAAAACAAAGGTTATCCCACCCGCGAACATCGGTTGGCAATCCGAGAATACGGTTTAACAGAGCACCATCGACTATCATTCAATCACGAAATCGATCAATTAGAGTTGCCGTTCTGAATACTTAAAATTGCAAAAAAGAGCAATGAGACACACCCCAAAGTTTTTCCAAACTTTGGGGTGTGTCTATCATAAAAGTAGCAGGTTGCACAGCGAGAATCTCCCATTTCTTATTGTTACAATGATAACTTATTCTCTCTTTTACGCTAATAAACCAATTTTGCGTATCCGCCAACAGGAATTGCGGTACGTTGCAGACCCTTCGCAAGTTCTGCATCTGCGACCTTGTTGCCATAGGTGTCGTAATATTCCGTTTTGCGCGGTTTTGCCTGCAACTCAACAACAAGCGATCCAGCAGACGTAGCATTCAGGATATAGACTTCGCGGTCGGGAACTCCGGCATTTATTGTCATATTCTCTTGATAGACAGCAATGATTCTCTCCTCGTCGCTCTCCGACTCTAAAACCGGAAAATTCGCCTCAGGGTGATAGGGGCGGAACGTGCCATGTAACAATGCCTTGCGGTGTTTCTGCGAGAAGTCGATCCAATGTTTCATTACGCGCAGGTGGCTCTCGGGCACCTCGCGCAACATGGCCGAATACTGTACCACGCCATAGATTGCCGAAAGAATATGTCGAGCCACCACCTCGGGTTTTTCGGCCACATTCCACTCCAACATATCGGCATGAACGGCTGTCGTGCCGCTCGTCAGGCGCAGATTGGCAATTCGCCCCCGATTACTCTGCATATTTCCCGGGCAATCACTCGCGCGGAACATGTTGCCATATTGACGAATCGCAGGGCCCACATAACGCTGACGGAACTCGATAAGGATCTCGGGCTTAATGGCTTGCAGGCGACGTGTAACCTCTTTCATCAATACATTCACAGCCTCTGAAACGCTCTTGATATCACGCCCCGCATAGTTATCTGCCACCGCAGGGTCTTTACCATTGATGCGGAACGAGTCGATAAAATCCAACTTGAAGCCGTCTATATTCCAATCGCGCAGTGCCCTTTCGTATATAGCGCAGATATACTCTCTAACCTCAGGAAAACGCGGATCAAGAACTCCGACCTTGCCACCCCAATTTTTGTAGAGATATTTCCCGTCAAATTTTTTGAAAGCCTTACTATACACTCCCACAAACGGCACCGAATACCATACCATATACTTCATACCCATCGCCTGTACCGCTGCAACGTGTGCCTGCATGTCTTTTATACGTTCAGGAGCAACTTCCCAATCGCCGCAATATGCATAGCCGCGATTATTATCTGCCGTCTGCCAACCATCATCAACAATGATTGTCCGCATGCCCAACTTCACCGCCTCGCGACACTCCGCCTCGATATCGCGGTCGGTAATCTGCTGATGAAACTGGTACCATGTCGAGTAGAGCGGAGCAAATGCAGATTCGGGAACGCGACACGACACAAAGCCGTTCTGCTCCGAAATCCACTGCGCACTTTCGCGCACAGCATCTGCCCAAAAAATATCGCGTTTGTCGAGCAGAATAGTCGTCTTATAGTGCGAGAGCGGAGCCTCGGGTTCGACAAAGAAGTGCAATTTGCCAATCAACAGAGCTCCCTCTTCACGCAAACCCAACCGCGCATCGACTTTGCGAATGGCCTCCGAGGTGGCAATAGTCAGACGGTTGCTGTTGCTTGTATTTATGAACGAGTAAATCGGCATCTCTCGTGCCAATGACGAAGAGTATGCCTTGCCCCAATCGGCGCGAAGTCCTATTTGGCAAGAGGGGTCGGAATTCCACAGGTGGTGGGCATCAAGTTGCGGGGTACTAAACATAACGCTCAATCGCGGAGGAGTCATCGCCTGTGGAGCGATGATCTCGATCGAGATCTCCTCGCGACCATCCTTTTGGGTGACTTTTGCATCAACCTTCCACACATCATCAACACACTTGATCGTTACCTCACCCACCGAGGCAGTCTGCACTTTAACCTCCGAAGCCATTACCGGCAGAGCCAATACTATTGCTACGACAGCAAATACAACTCTTCTCATACAACTCTGTTTGGTTACTTCTATGAATATTTACAACAGAATCTTTACATAAAATCCTCTTTGAACAGGCCGTATTTACGAATCAATCGCGATATTTCGGGATCAAGGTTTCCTCGGAATTTCAAGTTTTCGCGCAGTTCCACTGACCTCAAGAAATATTGTACGGCCGGCTCCTCTTCTCCCAAACGAGCTGCCAATATTGCCAACATATATTGCAAGTCAGCCGATGTTGCCGCTTCGGGTGTTCCGCGCAGAATGCGATAAGCAGCCCGATCGTAACCGACAGACATATAAGCCAATGCCGTATTGCGATCTTCGTAGGGCCGCAGAATCACCAAAGCCTCCTCGTAGCGACGTTTTTTGAGTAACTCCACTGCTCGCATGTAAGCCGTATCGACCTCTGTCGTATAGACCGTATCCTGCAACATGCCGCGTCGATGCAGGTTAAAGCGGAAATCAACGGCTCGCATGCGCGGATAGAGTTCTTTACTCATCCGCTCGTAGGCCGCAGGATGCTTCCGACGAATCTGCCACTCACGCCGATCGGGATCCTCTTCGTCGCGCATGATCGCCAAAATATCTGCTTTCTCCGTAATAACCGTATCTGCTAAAATCAAGCGACGTAACTCATCCCAATCTTCGGCCAACCACTGCGTACGCAACAACTCCGGCAGATTGGGCAACCCTTCATTAGCCTGTGTCATTACAACTTTTCCCGCCTCATCGAGGGTATAGCTGGCAGCAATACGCAACGAGTCATACAATGTGCGGAACTCCGACACAAGTACTTCGCGCAACGACTCCGCACGATCGTGCGCCAATTGGTCGTTGATACGCCAAATGCCCTCGGGCGAGGAGGTCGCCCGCAAAGTAATGCTGTCGATGATGTAGATCGGATCGGTCATTAATCCGCGAGTCAACTCGCGCACAGCTCGCAATTGCAATCTGTTTTCGGGCAACGTATCAACCAGCGCAGCCTTACCCACTGGAAACGTAAAGAAGAAACGGGCATTGGCTTCGGCATCACGCAACACGATACGCTGCATATAACGCGTCGTTGTATCGACAAACGTAGCCATTGAGGCCACATTATAGGTCAAAGTATCCGATCTCCGCAACCGATAACGCCGGCCGCCTCGGCTCTCAACCTCGCCAGCAAGCGTAAGGATGAGTTTCGAGGTGTTTTCATCGGCCTGCACCTGTTCGGAATAGAAATATTGGATATCACCATTGACATTACGAATCACGGTATCCAATCGGGCATTTCCGACATACGGATGCGAAACGATGCGTTTGAAAGCAGCCTCACGTCCCGATTTCAAAGCTTCATTACGAGCCACTCGGTTTGCATTCAACGTATTTCGGCGTACTTCGTTGCTGTCGATGGAGTTGAGCTGATCCAAACGGTTTTGAGTCTGATTGCGTTTGGATTGATAATCTGCCGTTACAGCGCGATCAGAGAGGCTGTTCAACAGGTAATCAATCGTCGATGATGTTTGTCCCGACATTGCGGCACGCTGTTCGGCACAATCGCTCAATGTACCATCGGAAGCCTTGCGAATCGTGCGACGGATCGAGTCGCGCGACTCTTTCAAATTGCGGATGTAGGTTTCCCGCTCCTGATCAAAGGCATCGGGATAGGCTCCATCCACACGGGTATAAATCGTCCCTCCGGGCAACGCCTCTCTCTTCGATGGATAATCGTAGCGGGGTGTGAAATAGTCCCGCAAATGATAGAGACTATCGGTCGCAGGATAAACCTCGTTATTACGGGTCATCTTACGGTCGGTCTTACGAACATACCACCGCAACAACTCTTTATGTCGGGTTCGATCGGTCGGCAAGAACCAACCCACCTGCCCGTCATACATGGCTTGTCGAGGAGAAAGGCTGTCCAAACGGCGACCATCAGCAAGCGCCTTGTCCCGTTGCTTGGCTATATCGGCCATATACGCATCGAAAGCCCATTGTTGGCCAAAACGATCGAAATAATCGGCCGTATCGACTATGCGATTGTTATAACGGTCGTATCGATTATATTCGCTCTTCTGCATGCGACGGAACTTATCACCACTATATACCAGCGGGCTGAGATGGAGCGTGTCGGGGCCTTTGCGCAACTGAGGATCGATACGCATACGCCAAATACGATTTTGATAAGCCTCGGGAAGTGTCACAACAAATTCCACATTGATTTTGCCATTACGCTCCACCAAGTTTCGACGTGTGGCAGCCAACACCACTACCTCATCGATCGAAACCGACATCATCTTCTCACCGGTAAGCGAGTCAACCGCTACCGGTGTGAAAAACAATTCTGTACCATCCTGTTTGCGGAATGTGATGATTTTCTTCTGCTGTGCGGTATCCGGTTGTTCGGGAACAGCCGGGTTCGACGATCGGGCGGGCAGTTGTAACTTAACATCGGGATTTTCCCGATTCAATTTGCGCATACCGCTACATCCGCTCACCAACCCTCCGATTAGGGTTACGACGACACAAGCTATCGGCATGCGTCGCCATAGAGCTCGTAAGGAGTTCATTTGAGAAGCTATTTGGCGGTATCCACCGCTCCGTTAACATTTACTGTAAAAACTCGCTGCTCTCCTCCCGCTGATCGTTGGATCTGTCGCAGGACAAGAGAGGCGTGGCGCATCCACGACTCATAAGGCACACGGATTTCATAACGCAACCGCTGATCGGTTTTGCGGCTTGCCCGAATGACTTTATAAGGTTCACGTTCGCTTACATGCTTGCCACAAAGCCGTTTTTTGCGTTCCATCATACGGTGTTGATAGGGACCGTTTATCAACACATGCGGGAAAAGTTTTACCGATTTACGATCGGGGGTACTCAACTCTGGCAAGATGATCCAGCTCTGCGAACGAGCCACCGCATTCTTGGTAACATAAATATCCAACTCCATAACCAATTGTCCGTCGCGTTCGGCCAATACACGCCGTGTGACACCTAGATCGCCGACAATTTCTTGCGCACATGCGCTCCCCAATCCCAAGAATAAACAGCAAAGAATGACATATTTTTTCATAACAATCGGTTTATTTACGGGAGTTAAACAAATAAACGAACGAAAGACCTATCTCAGTAGGAATGGGCATCCAACGAGTATCGTGTCGTTTCGGTTCAGAGGCTACACGCGAAATCCGGTCGTAATCCAATCGGGCAACACCCACACCGGCCGACAATTCGAGATTCCAATGCGGGCTGATATAGAATTGGTATCCGACGCCGACACCGAGAGCCACAATCGAGCCTTTGTAGTAACGTTGCACCAACGCATCGAACAATCGAAACGGAGGTCGGAATCCGCCAAAATCGAACTCTCCGCCGAGCAAATGTGCCGACACAAAGGCACGCGTATATTTCTCGGTAAACCAATATCGGTATTCGGGCTTTACGAACCAATGTTGGAGTTTGATATGCGAATCAATGGTCCAAGGATTGTAATTAGCGCTGATATTGATGGTCGAATGTTTACTCAATGCAACTTCAACACCCAAGTTCGGGGTTGTTGTAGCCCAATAGATTAAATTGGTTTTGGCGGCCCATTGTTGAGCCGTTGTCCCCAATGACATGCCGAAGAGAAGTCCGAGGGTCAGTAGAATTTTCTTATACATAAGACCGAAAGTTTTAACAAAACGCAAATTTAATAAACTTATTGATAATTACAAACTTTTGCCGATCTTTTTCTATCATATCGTTATGTATCATCACCAAAATTGCAAAAGCTTCCATAAAACATTCTGCACAATATGCAATAGATCATAATGGCCTTATATTAACCGCCAATTCTTTGTATTGTATATCCTCACTTTATTTTATACCTTTGCCACCCCATGTACGTTTTTTCGAAATATAAAGACCAATACAAAGCCAATTTGCGCCTTGCCCTGCCCGTGATGCTCACACAACTCGGACAGATTCTCACACAATTGGCCGACAACTTGATGGTAGGTCGTTACGGTGGCGAGGATCCGATCCCATTGGCAGCCGTATCTTTCGGAGGTTCCGTATTTTTCATCTTGTTCATCACGGCAATCGGAATTGCGTTGGGCATGACTCCGATCGTCGGAGAACTCTTCGCACAGGGTGATCGCAAACGATCTGCCGGTCTGTTGCAAAACGGAATTCTGTTTTATACGTTGTTAGGCATTGTCGTCAGTCTCGTTCAATTGGCAGCCATTCCGTTACTCTATCACCTCGGACAACCCACCGAAGTTGTCGATGCCGCCATTCCCTATTACCGCATGTTGGTATTCAGCCTGCCTTTTGTCATGCTCTTCTTTGCTTTCAAACAATTTCTCGAAGGCGTTGGCAATACCAAAGCAGAGTTGGCAGCCACCATCATTGCCAACATTGCCAATGTCGGTTTCAATTGGCTGTTCATCTACGGACATTGGGGCTTTTCGGCCATGGGCGCCGAAGGTGCTGGTCTCGGCACATTACTCTCCCGCGGGATTGCCACCCTGTTGATTATCGGATACTTCTACTACCAACCACGATATCGGGAATATTTTCAATACTTCTCGACACGCAACTACTCATGGGCCGTTGTTCGACGTTTGTTGCACATCGGCCTGCCAATCTCATTGCAGATGTTTCTTGAAACCTCGGCGTTTGTCGGCACCGGAATTATGATGGGTTGGTTAGGCAAAGAAGCAATCAGTGCCCATCAAATCGCCATCACGCTAGGTAATTGTGCCTTTATGATCGTTTTATCGATCGGAGCTGCTACCACCATTCGCGTATCACATTGTTACGGAAAACGCAACATCCCCGAACTGTCGTCAGCAGCCCATGCCTCACTTCACTTGGTGCTGGTATGGAATGCTTTTGCCGCCCTCATGTTCATTCTATTCCGTCATCAGATTCCGACACTCTTTACCTCCAACACCGAGGTTATAGCCATCACTGCCGAATTGATGATTTTTGCCGCTTTATACCAACTATCCGACGGACTTCAAAATGTCTCGATCGGTATTCTACGCGGAATTCAGGATGTAAAAATCATCATGCCGATTGCATTTGTCGCCTATTGGCTGCTCAATATTCCCGCTAGCTATCTGTTCGGATTTACGTTCGGAATGGGCCCCTCGGGTTTGTTTCTCGGGTTCTCGTTCGGACTCTCTGCCGCAGCCGTATTATTGCTGTTTCGCATCCATCGCAACTTAAAGATATTACGCGCAAGAGTCGGGTAATACACCCATCAACAGAGTCTTTGTGCGCAAACCTTCCTCCGCCTTCGGATATTTTACGTATTAAGGTCCGAATAATTCAATATTTTTACGTATCTTTACGCAAATTATACCAGACATGGAGATCGACAAACAACATAACCACTGTTTTGAACCCGAAATCGGTCGTGGCTGCGCCTTCTGCAACTGCGGTGAAGAGTGTGAAGCACAAGCTTGCGACGGTTGTTTCAAACTACACGAAACAGCGTGGCTGGAAGAGTATCCCGACAACCTGCCAACCGATATCGTAGAAGTTCGTTTCAAAAATACCCGCCGTTCGTTTTACCAAAACTGCAACAATCTCGATTTGCAGGTGGGTGACATCGTTGCCGTAGAGGCCTCGCCTGGACATGATATCGGTGTTGTTTCGCTTACCGGAGATTTGGTGGCACGCCAAATGCGTCGTACGGGATTCACTCCTTACAACGGCGAATACAAAAAAATCTATCGCAAGGCAAAACCTTACGACATCGAGCGCTGGCAGGAGGCCATTGCGCTCGAACACGAGACCATGATTGCCTCCCGACAAATTGCTGCCGATATGGGCTTGAACATGAAAATCGGCGACGTAGAGTATCAAGGCGACAAGATCAAAGCTATTTTCTACTATATTGCCGATGAGCGTGTCGATTTCCGCGAACTGATCAAAGTATTCGCCGAGCGATTCCATATCCGTATCGAAATGAAACAGATCGGAGCTCGCCAAGAGGCCGGTCGTATCGGCGGTTTGGGAGCGTGTGGTCGCGAATTGTGTTGTGCCTCGTGGATCTCCAATTTTTCGAGTGTCACAACGGGAGCTGCACGCACACAAGACATCTCACTCAACCCACAAAAGCTGGCCGGCCAATGTTCGAAACTCAAATGTTGCATGATGTATGAGTACGATGTTTATGCCGATGCCCGCAAGGACTTCCCGCGTCTTCGCGAGCCGTTACAGGCTATTGATGGAGAATATTTCCTCGTAAAAAGCGATATCCTCGGAGGTACGATGACATTCTCCTCATCGAAAGATGCGATGGTTAACGTCGTCACCTTGTCGATAGCCCGTGTCAAAGAGATCATGGCGATCAATCGAGCCGGCCAAAAAGTTAACAAATTGCAAGACGACTCCGCTCTTGTGGTTACATCCGAAGAGCCTACCTATCGTTCGGAAGAGGATAGCATCACCCGTTTCGATCGTACCAAGCGACGCAAGCGAAATCGCAATAATCGTAATGATCAGGATCGCCGGAATCACGATCGCACCTCCAACAACCCGCGTAGCGAAACGCAAACAGCCCAACCGGTCGAAAACACGGGGGCAACAGTTGCTTTGGCAGAGAATTCCGGATCGGAATTGCATGGCGATAACCGCGAAGGCAAATTCAACCAAAATCGCCACAATAATCGCAACCATCGTCATTCGCACCGCCCGCGCAACAACAATGGCGGGACAGGGACAAAACACGAATAGCAAAACGAAGGGTGAGAATCAAAATCAGCATAGTTGCGGCAGTCGTTTCGGCATTGTTGTCGTTCGGATGTTTATCGCCACACCAGTCAACCGCTGTTGATGTCGATGTTTCGGCGTGGTCTGTTCCGGCAACGTTGCTGTTACCCAATGCCGATACAACAACTTTGCGCGATCTGCAACTTTTTTTTCGGTGCACCGACCTTTTTTCGGCCGACAGCGCTTCGTTTCGTATAGTATTTCATGCTCCCGACAACACCTCTTTTGAGGAGTTGTTTTTGACAACTTTCCCATCAAAAAACACCGCGGCGGCATTACATCCGGAATTCATCGTTCCGTATCGTTCCCAAGTCTGTTTCAAACGGTCGGGAAACTACCGCATGCAAATCACTCCGCTACGCCCCTTGCAGGGTGTCGAAAGTGTAGGAATCAACATTTCAAAAAGTAATCAAACCGACAATCATGGGCAAAGATAAACTTCGCAGATTTCGTGAGAACCTGACTTTCAGCTGCTTTCTCCAACCCGAGTTCGAAGAGATATTTCGCACGGATCACCCGATCAAAGGGCATTGGAATCGTGACTTTTTTCACAACGACCGACCGATTGTCGTGGAATTGGGTTGCGGTAAAGGCGAATACACCGTTGCGTTGGCCGAACGCGATCCCTCGCGGAACTACATTGGAATAGATATCAAAGGAGCCCGCATGTGGCGAGGAGCCAAAACTGTCACCGAACGTAATATTCCCAATGCCGGCTTTCTGCGCACCCGCATCGAATTTATCAACTCCCTCTTTGCCGAAGGAGAGGTTTCCGAGATTTGGATCACCTTTCCCGATCCGCAACTCAAAACCAGCCGCGCCCGCAAACGACTTACCTCACCGATATTTTTGGAATATTATGCCCACATGTTGGTAGCAAACGGCTGGATCAACTTGAAAACCGATTCAAAACACCTCTACGCCTACACCAACGAAGTAATACGCCATTTCGATTTACCATGCGAGGTTTCCAATCCCGACATCTATGGATCAGGATATGCCGATGAAGTATTATCCGTAAAAACAGCCTACGAAAGTCGTTTTCTCGAAATGGGGCTACCAATCACCTATACCCGTTTTTCGCTCAACGGGCGAAGTGAGTTCCCATGGTTCGACTGGGAGCAGGACGCCCTGCTTGAAAAAGACGAGAAAGACAATGAGCCGGAGCGAGAACGATAGCTCCGCTACCACACGATCGGCTCTTTGCCTATCGACCGCAGATAATCATTGGCTTGGGAGAAATGCTTACACCCGAAAAATCCACGATACACCGAGAGTGGAGAAGGATGCACAGCTTTAAGAATACAGTTGCGTTGCGGATCGGCAATCGCACCTTTACGTTGTGCATAATTTCCCCAAAGCATATAAACGACCCCCTCTTTCCGCTCGTTGATTACTCGCACAACCGCATCGGTAAAGGTTTCCCAACCGCACCCCGCATGCGATGCGGCCTCGTGTTCTCGCACTGTCAGCACCGCATTCAGTAACAATACCCCTTGCTCGGCCCAACGATCGAGTTCGCCCGTTGGAGGAATAGGAGTTCCGACATCGTTGCGTACCTCCTGAAAAATATTTTGCAACGAAGGTGGAAACGGCACACCCGCTCCGACTGAGAAACAGAGTCCGTTTGCTTGATTCGGTCCATGATAGGGATCTTGTCCGATAATCACCACCTTCAACTTTTCGAAAGGACATTTGTCGAATGCTCGAAAGATATTACTACCTCGCGGATAAATTCGTCGGGAGGCGTATTCTTGTCGCACGAACTCCGTAAGTTGAACAAAATAAGACTTCTCAAATTCGGCAGAAAGCAACTCTTTCCAATCGGGGGCAATCTTTACATCCATAATGATTATGCGATAAAAACAAGTAAATATACAGAAAAGTATCAAAAAATCATTATTTTTGTAAAAATTCTCTCCAAAGAACCTTAAAAACTCAGAATATTATGAAGAGATCGCTGCTATTCATCTTAATCGGATTACTCTTCGTTCTTCCAACTCACGGGCGTAAACGCGAAAAGGAGGAGATCCGAAACGTAATTCTTCTTATCGGTGATGGTATGGGTTTGGCTCATGTGTCGATGTTGCAGATTGCCGAAAAATATGCTCCCACAGCTTTCGATCGTGCCCATAATACGGCTCTTATCGTAACCCGTTCGGCAAACAATCGAGTTACCGATTCTTCGGCTGCTGGAACGGCTATTGCCACCGGCCATAAGACCAACAACAGCGTTGTCGGATTGAGTCCCTCCGGAGAGCGTCTTACCTCCATGATGGAGATGGCCCGAGATGCTGGTCGTCCGACAGGTCTTGTGGTAACTTGCCATTTGCAACATGCCACTCCCGCAGCGTTCTATGCTCATGTAAAACATCGTAACAAAACAAAAGAGATCACCCAAGATTTGTTGCGCTCGAATTTCGACGTGCTGATCGGAGGCGGACGCAAATATTTGCGCGAGGAGTCTCCCGAAGGAGGATCCTATTTAGAGGCTTTTCAAAAACGTGGGTATCAAGTAGTCGATACGCTTCCCGCCGCCAAAAAGATCCGCTCGGGACGTCTTTTATGCGTGGCTGCCGAAAAGATGTTACCCAGAGCAAAGGGACGAGGCGATTTTCTGCCTCAGGCTACAAAAAAGGCTTTGGAAATTCTCTCCGCCAATGCCAAGTCGGCAAAAAAGGGATTTTTGGTGATGATCGAAGGGTCGCAGATCGATCATGCAGCACATGCGAACAACGAAGAGCGAATACTCGCTGAGATGCACGACTTTGCTGCGACAATCAATGTCGCTATGGATTTTGCCGACCGAAATTCGGGAACATTGGTCATCGTTGCTGCCGATCACGAAACCGGAGGATTGGCAATACCGGCCAAAAAGGCCGATTTCACATTGGCAGAGAATGGATTGAATTGTATCTTCGCCACAAAGGGACATTCCGCTACAATGGTTCCGGTATTCCTCTACGGCACGGGCGCCGAGCGTATTCACGGTGTCATGGATAACACCCAATTGGGTAAGCGAATCATGGAGCTATTGGGATTAAAGAAATAGCATTCCCATAAACAAAATAGGCTGTCTAACAAGTCTAATTGTTACGATTTCACCCTCGCAAGAAATACTTTCTTGCGAGGGTGATTTTCATTTTCAGGGCTTGTTAGACGCCTTCCTAAGACAAGAAGCAATGCGACGCCGCCACTACATCCCCTCGATCTCCAACAGCATCCACTTGTCCTGCAACACGCCTTCCAATACATTTTGCATGCAGAGATTCCAACTTACAAATCCCTGAATACGGCCATCGGCGGTCTTATACTTAAACGACGAAGGAGCCAACGGCTCGCCGGTTTCGGCATGGTAGGTTTCGTGCATCGTACCGAAATCTCGCAGGTCTTTGACAATCAATTGACCAACGGCACCAGCCATCCATGCAATCTCTTGTTCGAAACCATAGTGTTTCAATGCTATCGAGTAAATATAATTTGTGATACCCCAAATCGGACCCTGCCAATTGGAGAAGGGCTTGATGATGTTTTTGTTGTTGTACTCCGGATCAGCTTTCGAGAGACTACGGAATCCATAATCGGAACGCATCGCCTCCGAATTCAGCATGTAACGCTGCAATGTTGTGCGACCAGCAGCCTCCGGAGCCATCTTATACATCAAAGGCACAAACGAAGAGTAGCTGACACGCGGATAGTGATCACCCGTTTCGCGATCGACATTGTAATAGCACTGATCCTTTTCGTTCCAGCAATATTTATTTAAGTTCTCCTTGATGGCTTTGGCCTCTGCGGCAAACTGTTCCGACTCAACTTTGTTTCCTAATTCACGAGCAATCACGGCCAGCGACAACATCTCGCCATACATGAAAGCCGAAGCATCGGTGCAAAGGTAAGAGCGAGTATCTCCATCCCAATAGTTGAGTGCCGGATTGTTATCCGCACCGCTGAACATGGCAATCTCCCAAAAATAGAGCCCGTATTTGGGGTCGAAACGTTTCTCTCGCTGGTAATTCACCACCCGTTTGATAGCCTCATAGTGCGGAGCAATCCAACTGAAATCACCCGCAGCCACCGAATAGTGGTATGCACCTTGTGCCAAGAGGGGTTTCATCGGGGCATATTTGCTATACATCGGGCGCGGGCCCTCCGGGGTCAAACTTCCGGAGATATAACCGGTTTCGTCGGCCAAATCGGCATAGAGTTGTACCCAATCTTTCATATATTGCGGCTCACCTCGCGAAATAAAGTGGTTGGCCATGAAGAAAGCATCCCAATCCCACAAATTCTGGTAAAAGCCGGCCGGAATCAGATAGGGATATTTCAGACAACCCTGTGGCTGACGAACCACCTCTTTACGCAGTTGAACGAACCCTTCGGAGATTTCGTCGTAGATACCCTGCAACTGAGTTTTGTCTGTCAAAAACGAATTCTGCTCATTCGTTCCACAAGCCACAAACAATGTGGCAACACCAAATAATAATTTTTTCATCACAACTTTTATTATGCATTCAAATCGTTATATATCAAAGAGTAATATTGATGATGGCAGGTCGAAAGTCGGAGTGTTACTTCCCGACTTCTTCTTCATAGCCATCGGCTTTGGCACTCCACATGGTCAGCAACGAAACCGCTCCGAGCAACGCCATGACCAACATCGTTACATAGGCGGCATTCCAACCATAATGTTGAGCCACGAAACCAAAGCCGACACCCGATATCAAGGTGCTCGCATATCCGAAAATGCCGAGTATTCCGTTGGCCGTAGCAGATGCTCTGTTGGTTGCCTGATTCGCAGCAGCAATACCGAGCAGAGCTTGTGGACCATAGATAAAGAAACCGATAAGCGTAAACGGCAAAATCATCAACCACCAAGAAGCTCCCGACGGAATAACCCAAAAGAGGGCGATCGATGCGGCTGCTCCTATCATACAGAACACGCAAGTATGATGTGCTTTATTTTTGAAAATATGGTCGGTAGCCCAACCGGCTATCACCATGCCGATATTTCCGCCGATAAATTCAAAAACAATACAAAGGGTTGTAGCCATGACCAACGAAAGACCTTTCGATTCGGTAAGTAGCGTGGGACCCCAATCAAGAGCCGCAAAACGAACGATATAGACGAAAAAGTTGGTTACGGCCAATGTCCAAATCAGACGATTGCCAAATACCTTGCGTCGGATAAACGCCTTGTATTCGGCACTCTCCTCCGGTGTGCGGACAATCACCTTTTTATTACCCATCACCTCTGGAAGCCCTACATCCGACGGAGAGTCTTTCAGCAGGAAGAATAATCCGACCGCCCCCGCCAGAGCGAAAATTGCCGGAATGATAAAACACCAACGCCACGCATAATAGTGAGCCGCAAACGACAGTACTTTCGGATCGGTAATGTCGAGATGAAGATTCGACGCAATATTGGCAACCGCTTCGGCATTGGCACTCATGTCCACACCCATATGCGGCATAATATACCACCCGCAAAGACCGAATACCAAAGCGGCACCTATCGAGTGGGACATATTCCAGATCGACATTTTGGTTGCCAACTCTTTGGGATGAATCCACTGTGTAAGTGTTTTGGTGCAAGGAGGCACTCCCATTCCTTGCAGATAGCCGTTGATAACCCACACAATACCCATAAAGTACAGCAACACACTCGAAAAAGCAATTGTTGTTCCGGCACTATTTGCCAAAGCGACGATCCAGCCGGCAATCGTATCGCTGAAACCGAATAGGATATTGGCCAAAGCACACAACATAAGTCCCACCGAAAGCACTATGCGGGCACTGTTTCTGTCGGAGATCACCCCGTTCACGAAACGCGACAACCCGTATATTATACCATGCAATGTTAGGAAAAGACCGAGTGAAACTTTCGAAATGCCAAATTCGGCAGTCAGGCCGGGCATCGCAATTGAGAAATTCTTGCGGACAAAATAGAAGAGTGCATACCCCACCATAGTAATAATGATGGTACGAATCTGCCAATATCCGAATGAGCGTTTATTTTCTCCCATATCTTCGTTTTGTTAGTAGTTGTTAGCGTATTATTCGATCTCCCAAATGCCGCCTTTGCCGAATAGGTATTCGGTAAGTTCGGCCATGAATCCGCAACGATATACCACATCGATATTGGTAAAGCGACTGCGCATATAGGGGATATAAGAGAATGTCTTACGCAAACGCTCGCGTGACACACCGATTTGCTCGGGCTCGTAAGGAGCTCCGACTAATCGCAAGTTGTTGCGCACCTCTTCAAACGGAATGATCTGTTCGCGAATTTGCTCTTTGAGTTTCGGCCATGCGACTTTGAGAGCCTCTAACTGTTTGCGTAATCCCTCCTTATCGACATACTTATTGCGTGTCTCTTGCAATCCGCGAGCAAGATGGCCAGACTTGCCGGCAAAGACCTCACGAATCTCACATTCCAACTCCTCCCATGATTTCCACTGCTCGACACATTGGTCAACATTGAGATTTTCAAGATCCTTTTTCAGCAAAAACTCCAACGAAGCTGTCGAAGCCAATGTTCCGATACCCACTTTGAAACCATGCGAAACATGTTTCCCCTCAAAACATAGGTCCTCCATATCCCAACAATGCGAGAATTGATGTTCGGTTCCCGATGCCGGACGACTCGATTGTATCGCCTGCATGGCAAAACCGCTCATCAGCAGTCCCTCCGAAAGGGCCTCTGTCTTCTTCACATCTCCGGCATAAACAGCCGCCGGATCAGCCAATGAATCACGCAAGCCGTTTTGCACCAAATCCCACGCAAACCGATCGATCGCCTCGCTGCCTACGGTCTCGGCTAACATCCAATCGGCACCCGCCGGAATCTTGGCTATCAAATCGGCATATCCCGATGCCGCCAACTCTTTGGGAGCTATTGCTGCAATAACAGGATCCATGACAAATCCGTATGGAGCCGGACAATCGAAAGTCTGTTTATTACCGTCTTTGGTAATCGAAGCCCCATAAGCCGTATAGCCGTCCATTGAGGCAGCCGTACCGACACACATGTATTTACGACCGAGTGTGTGCGACACATATTTCGTAAGGTCGTTCATAACGCCCGAGCCGACTGCAATGGCGACAACATCGAGCGCACGCAAATGAGCCTGCAATTTTTCGACATGCTGCCATTCGGCATACAACTCCTCATCGGCAAAGATATAGGGTCTCTCCTGCGGAATACCAGCCTCTTCAAGCGATGCAAAGACTGCCTTGCCGGCCACCTCCCACGTGTTGAGATCGGCAACAACGATTGCCCGCTGTTGTGGAAACAACTTTGCAAACATTTCGGCGGTGCGTGTCACGACACCCTGCCCGATAAACAAATCTTTTGTATCTGTAGTACGTTGAAGTGCACTCTCTACTTTATTCATAGTTCTCTGCATTCAAATATTGATTTCTATTTTTTCTGTCCGTAATAAGCATTTGCCCCATGCTTGCGCTCGTAGTGTTTTTCGATCAAGTCGGCATTCATCTCAACTTTCGGATTCAATGCGACCGTTATGGATGCCATACGCGCCACCTCTTCCAAAACAACGGCATTATATACAGCCTCATCAGCACTCTTTCCCCAAGTAAACGGGCCATGATGTTTGACCAAAACAGCCGGTGTGTGCATCGGATCTTTGCCCACAAAAGCATCGGCTATAATATCGCCCGTAGCAGCTTCGTAAGCCATTGTGATCTGTTCGCGACTCATCTCCTCGGTACAAGGGATGTCGCAATGGAAAGTATCGGCGTGTGTAGTGCCGATATTCGGAATCGAAAGTCCGGCCTGTGCCCACGCCGTAGCGTAAGTCGAGTGAGTATGAACTACACCGCCAACCTCCGGAAAGTGACGATAAATGGCCAAATGGGTTGGAGTGTCTGACGATGGGCGCAATCTGCCTTCAACCACATTCCCATCCAAATCGACCACCACCATATCCTCGGCTTTCATATTATCATACTCCACGCCACTCGGTTTTATGACAACAAGTCCCGTTTGGCGATCTATGGCCGAGACATTACCCCAAGTAAGAATCACCAAATTGCGTTTTACAAGGTCAAGGTTTGCTCTCAATACCTCTTGTTTCACATGCTCTAACATGAATCTTTTTTATTTAGTTGTTCAACTGAAAATCTGGATATAATGTACAAAGATACGCATTTTTCGGCGATTATATGATAATTGCCACCCCGAACAACACAAAAATACTCTCCGATCGTCGTACAATCGGAGAGTATTCATAGTTATTGACATTGGATTATCCGCAATGGAAATAACGTTGTACAAGTTTGAGCATCTCTTCTTGGTTGCCCTCAATCTCGCTTCGCAAGGTTTTGTCACCGTACGAACGCAATTTTTTGATGATCCCATCGATCATTGCAGGGCTGAATACGTTGTATTTCTCGAAAATCGCACGTTGACTCTGCAAGCAGTCGGCCGAAGCCTCGCAGCTATCGGGCAATTGAGCCAACGTATTGAGTTTGTCTTGATTCTCCTTTTGGTGAATATTTACATTGACATAGGTCTTCTCGGCAATCTCCAACGCTCCCTCCAATTCAAATCCATAACGGCATGCAACAGCCAAACCGGCAATCAATTGATAGATGTCGGCTGAGCCATCGGGCGAACGCATCTCGACTGTCTGTTTTTGGGTGGTGTCATAATTGCTCGCGCTCTCCAACGGATTGGCGATTTGACACATATCACTCTTGGCTGCCCATCCCAAAGGCACACGCACCAAAACCGAACGGTTGCGATCGCCCCAACAAATATTGGTCGGAGCCTCTTGGTGAGGAACAAGACGGAAATAAGAGGTAGGATTGGTATTACCAAAAGCGGTGATCGAGGGGGCTACCTCCATCATGCCGGCAATTGCCTTGCGGGCAGTGGTCGACAATACGCCGTTCTCTAACATTTGATTGGCACCATCCTTCACAATACGCATGTGTATATGCAGTCCCGATCCCGCTTTTCCGGCCGTAATCTTGGGAGCAAAAGTAATGTCGTAGCCATATTCATACGCCAAATTACGGATAATCCATTTGGCAACCATCAGCTGATCGGCAGCATCGAGGGCATTTACGGGCAGGAACTCGATTTCGTTCTGTTCATAGATCATTCCATCGATGGTGAAGTTGCCCACTTCGGAGTGACCATATTTGATCTGACCTCCGGCCTGTGCAATATAGGCCATACATTGTATACGGAACTCGTTGAACTTGGCATAGGGAGCCGATTCGTGATAGCCCTTTTGATCGGTTGCGGGGAACATACCGCTGTCGGGAGCAATCACATAGTATTCCAACTCTCCCATCGCTTGGAACTCCATACCGGTTACCTCGCTAAAAGCCTTGCAAGCTTTGCGCAGGGTATTTTCGGGCGAACTCTCCAAGAGCTCTCCATCTTTATTGAAATAGGAGCAGAGCATCGACAGTGTGGGAATCTCGGCAAACGGATCGAGGAAAGCGGTGCTGAAACGGGGAAGCACATACAAATCGCTGCTTCCGGCTTCGATGAAAGGAAACAAACTCGAACCATCGACACGCTCTCCACAAGTCAATATAGCATCCAGATAGGCGGCATTATTGATTACAAAATTCAAGGTTTTGAGGCGACCATCGCCCGCAGGATACATGAAATTGACCATGCGAATCTCATTCTCCTGAATATATCGCACGATGTCTTCTTTGGTAAATTCGTTGGGTAGCTTTTTAAGAAAAGCCACCAATTTGTTAGGATTAAGTTTTAATTCAACATTCATTGTATAAAGAGTGTATTTTCAACCTCCAAAGATACGTTTTTTATCATTCCGAAGAACATGAACTAAAAAAAAATCGTTCACTCTTGAATATTCGGCTCTTTTGAGTTGTCAAAACCGAAATCCGATAGTCATGGAGATAAAGTGGCGCGTCAGCGAGGTGTCGTAAAGACCCGACTCCGCGACAAAATCTCCAACGGCTTGATCATAGCTGTAAAACAAGCGGTATTGACTCTGCTGTTGAGAAAGATACTGATAGGCAAGGTCGAACACGATATTCTTTGTGATGTTTACACCCGCTCCTGCCGTGAAATAGTAGCTTGTGGTCGATTGCGGGAACTCATATGCCAACTCCTCATCGCGTAACATCGACGAGGTGTAACCACCACCGGCACGCAGGGCGAAGATAGGCAACGGCTTGACTTCGATACCGGCACGTATGCTGTTCGTACCGCAGAAATTCTCTTTGAAATCAAGTTTATAATCCTCTTTCGAGAAGTCGATATCCCTCGGAGTGTTTTTCACGCGAATCCCGTTATACCAGTCGCGTTCGTAGTCCACCGAAACCACTGCATATTTGCCGAATGTATAGGAGGCTCCGAACATCAGGCGCGAGGGTGATATAAACTCCCAACTATTGCCGTCCTCGTCGTATTGAATGGGCGATTCGATGCGATCTTCAAACGAGGGACTGTCTTCATTGGAGAGTAGGCGGTAATCGGTACCCGCCCGATAGGAGCGTTCGAGCGAATAAAAGGTCGGCGTATGGAAAGCCATACCCAAACGCAACCCCTTTGTTGGTCGTACCACAACACCCAATTTGAAATTAAAGCCGCTACCATCAAGTTCTGTGCGTTGCCAGAGATCGGCATAACCGAGTTGTGCAGGGCGAAGCTTTCCATCGGGACCATAAGCCAATCCCTCGGGATTATCGAAATAACCGTAATCTTCACCATAGACCACATCAGATCGTTTGTGGACACTTTGTATTCCGAGCGTGGCTCCGACATACACCAAATTATTGATGTTCATACCAAACGAAACATCAAATTCGTTGATTGAGCCGACATTCTGCACATCTACCGAACGACGGATCGAAGCATTGTTGCCGATGGCATCGCGCTCCCAAGATCCGGAGGTCGGATTTACATGGGTCATCGCATTTTTGTATCCGAGAACCGCCGGCCAAAAATAAGGGTTGGCATAGTCAAGCCGACCGTTGGGATTCCCATCGGGTTGGGGCTGGGGATAGATTATCTGTCCTCCCTCGCCTCGGTTGAACATGCCGGCAAAGATGTCGGCAATGCTTGCCACCGGAGTACCGTTGAATTCCGCCTCCGAAGAGTAGGAATAGCGAGTATTGAAATCGGCGATTCGATTCAATCCCATTCCGAATGTAATGCTGGTAACCCCTTTCGAGGCATTTTCATACACATTGATTGCCGCTCCGATATTACCCACCGTAAACCGCCCTTTGTTATTACTTGCCCAAGATGCCGTATTGGCGGTTTCGGCATGCGAAACGGCAACCAACGGGGTTATAGCAAACTCACTGCGGCGATACATACCCAAACCGGCAGGATTGAGCGACATCGAAGTAAGGTCGGCACCCAACGAAACGAATGCACCACCCATACCCATAACGCGTGCCGTACCGAAATTCTGCATCCGCGAGAGTTCCGAGAAATCCCATGCCATCATAATATCCTGATTCAGAGCCAACCCGCCGAAACGGTACGATTGGTAGGGATTGATCGTCTGCGCGTAGATAATATTCAGGCTCATCAAAAGGACAAGCGACAAGGAAATTACAATCTTTTTCATGCTCTTTCGAATTGATAACAGCTGTTAACGACCACTATTGTAGCGACGGCTTCCGCCACCGGTGTTTCCACCGCCTGAGTACCCGCTACTGCGACTGCCACCGAATCCGCCACTGTTATAACTGTTGCCACGATTGTTGTTGTAGCTGCTATTGCGATTGCTGTTGTAGCTACTTCCTCGGTTATTGTTGTTTTTTCGGCCACTGTTATAATTGTTGTTTTTGTTGCCGGAGTTGCCGCGACTATTGTACTGTTTGTCGTTGTTCTTTTGTCCACGACCGGTGTTGTAGCTGCCTCCACGATGGTTGTTATAGCCACTACCCCGATAGTTGATACCTCCTCGGTTATAGCTGTCGAGGCGATAGTTATGCGGTCGGCTCGGACGCCAAGCAGGACCGGCCCAATGATGATGCCAATGGGGATGTCCGTGATACCATCGGGGATGCCACAAAGGATCATACCAAGTGTTGAATCCGAAACTCCAACCCCAACTGCCGATCGAGAACGAAGGCCCCCAACTCCAATAGGGTCGGGTCCATCCGTAATACCACGGATCAACATAAACCGTAGCTCCCCACGTTCCGAACATCGAGGTTATGTATTTGGGCTCAACCCACACCTCGTCACCCGAAATGACGATGTTATAGAATGCCGGATCGTAGGCCGAAACATAGGAGAAAGCCGGACCATAACGGAAATTGAAGTAACTCGATGGCATGCGATAGGTCGGTGACTCGAAGCCGCGCAAACGTCGGGCATAAGCACTTTCGTAGGTGTCGGCCAATACGTTCTCCAAATTGGGCGACTCGGTTTGCTTGTAGTAATTGTTTTGGGCGGCAGCAGCCTGTGCTTCGGCAAGGCGTGCCTCCCATTCGGCGCGACGGGCTTCGGCCTCGGCTTTGCGACTCTCAGCTTCGGCCTGCTGTTTGCGTGCTATCTCGGTCTTGTCGTGCAAAGCATACAGATCGTCGTTGTTGTAACCGGCCGACGAGTAGAGGGCCGATGAACATGATGTTCCTGCGACGCTGGCAAGAAACACTCCTATAAGAATAATCTTCGTTTTCATGGTTTGAGAGTGTTTTTTGGGGTTATCGTTGTTATCAATAAAACGAAAATCGTACCGAAATTATTATCTGTTTGCTCTACGACGATTTTGTGATTTGTCGGATATTCTCTTTCAAAAGTCGGACGTTTAGCGTTCTTCCTTCTGTTCACGCAACCACTTGATCAGTTTCGCAAGACTCTCTTCGGAAGGCTCAGCGGTCACCGTTTTCAATGAGATGCTTTCGCCCATACCTTTGAGTATCACAAATTGGAAATCAGGATTGTTGACATAATCCACCGCTGGCGGATTTTTCCCCTCAAACAATGCAATGGCCTCGCCGGTCATAGCCTCCAATTTGAGCAGCCACGGCCGCAGATCCTCATAGAGCAAGCGGTCGCTTTCGCTTTTCGATTCCTTTATCTTTTTCAGTTCGGCGCATGTCGCATGAACATTATGCAACTCGGCAAGAAGTTCTTTATGGTTCGGTTTTTTACGCCGAAGCGAGCGTTGATACTGCTTGACGTGGTGACCGAATCCATCGGCGTCGAAATAACGCAGATAGGGAGCAGCCTTACGCAGAGCAGCGGCATATTGTTTACTTACAACAGCCGGAAACGAAGCCTCCCAACTCTTGTCGTTGTTGAAAGCGTCGGTGTTCCATGCGTAGTCGGCCACACTGAACAACGGTATTTTCGATAAAACCCCCTGCTGCATGGGGTTGACGATCAACACATCGGTTCCCGAGAGATTGCTCTCCAATCGACTGAGGTTGTTGATGCGAGACTCATCGCGGAAATTGGCATAAGTATCCATGATGAAGAGCTTGGTAACATCGGCATCGTTACAAGCATAGTTCCACCACCAACTCACGTTACGACCTAAATATTGCTTGACATGGTCGATATCTTTATTGCTGGGGACCGACCAAACTTCGCGTCCCGTGATGTAGATATTGATCTTGGGGTCGGTTTTGGCAAGCGATTCGAAGAATTGACGCACCTGCTCGGCCGATCCCCACGAATAAGCGTAGAGTTGGGGTACATAGTGCAACGGATTGACGCGGTCGGCAGCGGGCATCTCTTTTCCATTCCAACGTGCATCGATCCGTTTTTGGAGTTGATCGATATTACGGGCGCAGATCTCCATCTCCTCGACCTTTTTCGGTACCCCCACATCATCGACAAAGACACCGAATTCGCGCACTCCCAACGAGTGCATACTCTCGAATTTGGTCATGATTTTGTCGAGCATCTCTTTGTTGTCGGCTACGGCAAAGGCCTGTCCCGGATGTATTGCCCAAATAAAATTGACCTTTGTGGCGTGTGCTACGGAGGTGATATCGCGCATCATATCCTGTGTCAGGTAACCTATACGCAGTTGTTCCTCTGTAATCGAAGTGGGATAGGGTTCGCTCCAATAGCGCGAGTGGTAGGAGTCGGATTTTGCACCATAGAGATAGGTGTTCATCTTGAAACGTGCCATGAAACGGAACAGATCTTTGGTCACCTCGGCCGAGTAAGGTACTCCATAATAACCCTCGACCACCCCGCGATATTTGATATCGGCATAGTCGTAGATCGTAACACATTTCACCGCTTTCGTTCCCTTGTCAAGCATCTGTTCGAGCGAAGCCAGCCCGCAGAATACCGCATTGGTATTCTCGCCCAAGATGGTTACCTGTGCCACTCCTTTTTTATCGGCCGTAAGACTTAGAATGTGACGGTCAAACTTTTCAAGCGAAAAGAGTTTGCGGTCGAGTTTGAGTGCGGTTATGCGTCGATCGGCAACCTGTTTCGATCCATTGACACCGAGTAGGAGGTTGGTGCATTTTTTGTTGAACGAGTCGGAGAATAGGCATTGAAAACCATGCTCGGTAAGTATCTGACGAGCACGGTCAAGTGTCGTTTGATCGACCGCACTTTCTGCCACGATGTTGATTTTATCTGAATAGGTAGCTACGCCGGCCACTTCGTATTGATTTTGCGGCGTGGGATAGATCGTATAGACATTGTGCGAGGTCGCTATCCATGAAGAGAATATGCAAACAACAAATGCAAGAATCCGTTTCATTGTAAATATTTTTTAGGTTAATATTCATTATTTTCGACAAATTTAGCAAAAATTCTAAAATATTCCGCCTACCACCCAAAAGTTTATACGCCAAACGCGATCAACAAAAAAAAGGTTGGTCAAAACCAACCTTTCAGTGCCCAGGACAAGACTCGAACTTGCACGAGCTAATGCTCACTACCCCCTCAAAGTAGCGTGTCTACCAATTTCACCACCTGGGCGGACACTCCCTTGTAACTTTCGGGAGTGCAAATATAGACACTATTTTGGTTTCCGCAAAATTTTTTGTCGAAAATCGTCTATTTCAAAGTCATTTCGTCGATCAGGTAGCCGGCTTTTCCGATTTTGTCGATCACCAACAACACAAATCGAATATCTACGGCGATGTTGCGGCAGATCGAAGGATCGAAAGCAATGTCGCTCATCGTCGAACGCCATGTGCGGTCGAAATTGACACCGATCAACTCACCATTGGCGTTCAGCACCGGTGATCCGGAGTTGCCGCCTGTGGTGTGATTTGAGGCCAAGAAGCAGACCGGAGCCGTTTTACGGCCATCAACCGTGATTGCCCAACGACCATAATCTTTCTTGGCATAAAGGTCGCGCAACGACTGCGGAATGTTGTAGTCGTAGATCTCGGGGTTGTCTTTGGCAATGATTCCATCGACGGTGGTTTGCGGAATGTGGTACTCTCCATCGGCATACTCATATCCGGCAATCGATCCATAGGCCACACGTAACGTGAGGTTGGCATCGGGATAGAAGGCGCGTTTAGTGTCCCATTCGCGCAATCCGCGGATATAGGTGGTATAGAGTTCGTTCAATCGTTTGCTGTTGAGGTTGCGCAACGAGCGTGTACCGAGCAGCCATGTGATGTGTTTCTGCATACGGGCTGTAGCTTTTTTCAGGGCCGTCATGGCAGGAGCATCGCCTCCCTGCCATACCTGTTTGAAGAGTTGCTCGGCATAGGCTTTTGTCGAGCCAGCTTTGGCTACACCCTCCAAGAACTCCGGCACTTGGTATTGCACGGGGCAGTAGCGAGCATACTCGCCGAAGAGATAGACGAACAGCGCCTGCTCGGTGGCTTTGCGTTTCTCAAATACCGCCTCACCTCGCTCTTTTGCGGAGTACTGCTTGGGAAGAGCATCGAGGGTTTCGCGGGTGATCTCGCGGGCAAAATAGGCATCTGAAATACGGGCATACTCGGCTTTGAGGTCGGCCACAACATGGCTGTATGCCGGTTTTTCTTTGGCCCATGCGGCAAACTGCTCTTCGTAGTTGCGTTTGGTTGCTATCGTACCGCGACGGATGATTCCCAATACCTCGCCTTGCCACTTCTTCCAAGCGTTGGCAACAGAGGCATGTTTGGCGGCATAGTGGATACGCAGTGCGGGATCGGAAGCTTGAGCGGCTGAAATGATGTCGAGACGACCTGTGCGGATGGCGATCTTAGTCGGATCGGAACGCTCGGCAATGTAGGATACGGCATCGGAGAGTATATATTCCTGTGTATTGCCCGGGAAGCCGTAGATCATCGTGAAGTCGCCCTCTTTCACCCCTTTGGTCGAGATTGTAAAGTGCTTTTTAGGTCGATAAGGTACGTTGTCGGGCGAATAAGCGGCCGGTTTGTTATCTTTCGAGGCATAAACGCGGAACATCGAGAAGTCGCCGGTGTGACGAGGCCAGATCCAGTTGTCGGTGTCACCACCGAACTTGCCGATCGATGAGGGCGGCGCAGCCACCAAACGTACGTCGTCGAATTGTTCATAGACGAATAAGAAGAATTGGTTGCCATAGTACATCTGCTCGATCGAGGCTTTGTAACCTTTGCCTTCGGCAGTGGCCTTACGGATGATCTCCGCGCGGTTCTCACCGGCAGCCAAACGGGCGGTTACATCCTCCATGCGCACCAAAAAACGCACATAAAGTTTCTCGTTGGGCAACTCCTCAACTCGCGATTTAGCCCAAAAGCCGTTAGTCAGGTAGTCGTGTTCGACGGTCGAGTGCGCTTGAATGGCTCCGTAGCCGCAGTGGTGGTTGGTGAGCAACAAGCCCTCGGCAGAGATCAACTCGCCGGTGCATCCGCCGTTGAACAATACAACGGCATCTTTCATCGAGGCGCGATTGATCGAATAGATGTCTTCGGCAGTGAGCCGGAATCCTTTGGCGCGCATGTCGTCGATACGTCCGGCAATCAGGCTCGGCAGCCACATACCTTCGTCGGCGAAGGATGGAGCAACGGCTGCAAAAAAGGTTAACAGGGTCAGTAGAATACGTTTCATAGGTTTATAAGTTATCTAAAAATTTTTCAAGTTCGGTATATACACGTTGTATCGGCAATCCCATGACGTTGTAGAATGAGCCTTCGATCCGCTCGATAGCAGCATAGCCTATCCACTCTTGAATACCATAAGAGCCGGCTTTGTCGTAGGGTTGAAAAGTGTCGATGTAGAAATCAATCTCCTCGTCGGAGAGCGGTCGGAACCACACGTTGCTGGTGGCTGAAAATGAATATTCGCACTCGGTGGTACGGAATGTCACACCGGTAACGACCGTATGGCATTCTCCGGCAAGCAGCTGTAACATCTCGACCGCCTCTGCACGATCGTGCGGCTTGCCTAGAATCCGATCGGCGGCAATGACTACCGTGTCGGCCGTCAGCAGGATGTCGTCGGGCGCAAGGGGTGTGGGATAGGCGCGGCTTTTGAGTTGCGAAAGGAAGCGTGGCACCTCGACAGCCGGCAAGTAAGTCGGATAGCACTCCTCGCAATCGTATTTCGGAGCGAGTTCGTAAGGTAGCCGACAGCCACTCATCAACTCGCGACGACGTGGCGATTGCGATGCCAACAGCAGACGATAGGGAGTAAGTTTATCGTGGAGCAACATGACTAACGGATGTCGAAGTTCAACAATTCGTGCCCGCAGAGCGAAGCTCGCAGGTTATTACCAGCTTTTACAGCACCGACACCTGCCGGAGTTCCGGTGTAGATTAGGTCACCCATGCGCAAAGTCATATATTGCGACACCGAAGCGATGATCCGATCGACCGAAAACAGCATCAGCGAGGTATCGCCCGTCTGGCGACGTTCACCGTCGATGTCGAGCGCAAATTCCAACTGTTGGATATTGCCCCCCAACTCGGCAAGCGGGAGAAACTCCGGAGAGAGGGCGGCCGAGTGGTCGAAAGCCTTGCAACGCTCCCAAGGAAGCCCCTCGGCAATCGCTTGTCGTTGCAGGTCGCGAGCTGTGAAGTCGATACCCAGTCCCACCTCGTCGTAGTAGCGGTGGGCAAAACGTTCGGAGATACTGCGCCCCACCCGATTGATACGTACCACCAATTCACATTCGTAATGCAAATCCTGCGAGAAGGCCGGAATATAAAACGGATCGTTGTTGCGTAGCAGAGCAGTATCGGGTTTCAGAAACCAAATCGGCTCGGCACCCGATTTCGCCAATCCGGTATCGTGGTGCAACTCCTCGGCATGCGCGGCGTAGTTGCGTCCTATGCAGATGATTTTCATAGTGTTGTATCGTTATTAGGAGTTGTGGTTGTATCGTTGTGCGCGAGCAACCATCCAAAAAGCATAAATCGGCACATAAAATAGGTAGATGAGGAAAGCTGCGTCCGTTTGGTTACTCAACACCAAACCGACCGCGATCAAAATCCATAAGGCACCGAGGATTACAAGGTGTCGCCGCATAAAAGAGGACAATCCTACAATATCCACGTTTCTCCGCTCCTCCTCCGGCATGGTGTTGTAACCGGCAATCAATGTCGGGAAACGTTTTACCAACAGGCCGAGAATGATCAGCAAGCTGCCGATGAATAAGTGGATCACGAAATCGGTCATATCGTAGTTCTATTTTGTGTTCTCTTTACGCAGTTCGGCAACCATGCGTGCGGCAAACCGTTCGCTAGCACCAGCTCCGCCAATGATGGCTTGCAACTCGGCAAAATCCGCAAGCATCCGTTCGCGTTTCGCTCCTCCGGCAACAATTGCTCGCAATTCGTGTTCGGCCCGCTCAACGGAGAGATCCGACTGGATGATTTCAGCCACCGACTCGCGTTGGAGGTTGAGATTCACAAGCGACACCCATTTCACGTTGAGTACATAAGGCTGCAACTTGACCTGAAACCACAATGTGCGATAGACAACCACTTCGGGAATACCGAGCAGGGCGGTTTCGAGGGTTGCCGTTCCGGAGGTCACCACAGCAGCCTCGGCCACAGCAAGGGTCTCGTAGGTTTGATCACAGACATAGCGGATCGAACTGCCGGCCATGTGCTGTTCGTATAATTCGCGCTCGATCCACGGCACGCCCGCCACCACAAATTGGTGCTTGGGGAATCGTTCGGACAACAACGCCATCAGGGGCAGGTTATCGCGGATCTCGGCACGACGACTGCCGGCCAACAAAGCAATGATCGGACGTTCGTCGAGCCCGTTGCGACGTCGGAACTCCTCGGGGGTGGGGAGCGTCGCCCGTCGTGCTTCGATGGCATCGACCAACGGATTGCCTTCGAAGATCGGCTGCAATCCTTTTTCAAAAAAATAGGCTTGTTCGAACGGGAAAATGATGAAGAGTTTATCCACATAACGGCGGATACTCTTCACACGCCACTCTCGCCATGCCCACACTTTTGGGGCAATGTAATAGAAGGTGCGGATCCCGTGCTCTTTGGCCCAGCGAGCCATCTTCATGTTGAATCCCGGGTAGTCGATCAGAATCAGCACATCGGGAGCAAAAGCTGCAACGTCAGTCTGACATTCGAGCATCTGCCGCTTGATGGTTTTCAGGTTTTTCAATACCTGAACAATACCGAAAAACGAAGTCTCTTTGTAGTGCTTGTGTAGGTTTTCCGCACCGCCAGCTGTGGCCATGCGGTCACCTCCCCAGAAACGAAACTCCGCTTCGGGATCGGCTTTTTTCAGCCCTTCGATCAAATTTGCGCCGTGCAGGTCGCCCGAGGGCTCACCGGCTATAAGGTAATATTTCATTGTTCTCTATTCCAATAAGTCGGGCCGCAGCCGTTTGGTTCTCTCCCAAGCCTGCTCCTCCTGCCACTTCTCGATCTCTGCAAAGTTGCCTGAGAGCAACACCTCCGGAACATGCCATCCACGAAATTCGGCCGGACGGGTATAGACCGGCGGAGCCAATAGGTTATCTTGAAACGAGTCGGTAAGTGCCGAAGCCTCGTCGCCGATAGCTCCCGGGATGATGCGTACCACCGAATCGGCAATGATGCAGGCAGCCAACTCGCCACCGGTCAGGACATAGTCGCCAATCGATATCTCGCGTGTGATGAGGTGTTCGCGGATGCGGTGATCGATCCCTTTGTAGTGGCCGCAGAGGATGATGATATTTTCAAGTGTTGAAAGTCGGTTAGCCTCATGCTGGTCATAACGAATGCCATCGGGCGAGGTGTATATCACCTCGTCGTAGTGTCGTTCGGATTGCAGTTTTTCGATCAACTCGAAGACCGGCTCGCACTTCATGACCATACCGGCCTCACCGCCGAACGGATAGTCGTCGGTGGTCTTACGGCGGTCGTGGGCATAGTCGTGCAGATTGTGTACGACGATCTCCACCAAACCTTTCTGCTGGGCACGTTTGAGAATCGACTCGTTGAGTGGCGATTGCACCAATTCGGGAACGACCGTGATAATATCGATACGCATGCTTATTGGGAGTTTTCGGGGATTCGGAAAATAATATCTTTGGTCTCGGCAGGAGTCAGCGGGATCTCTTTACCCTTGTCGAGTGTGTAGCCGACATAGCCCAACTCGGTGAAGAGTCGAACGATTTCGGGACGGTTTTCGCCACCGGTTTCGATCAACACGATGGGATGAAAACGCTCCAACAACGGTCGCAGTTCGTTCATCACAACTACCTCGTAGCCTTCGATGTCACATTTGATGAAATCGAGTCGCTCCAACGAGGCGAATAGTTCACTTCCCCGTCGCATCTCGGCCGTAAACTCCACTTCGGCATGGTTGCCGGCTTCGTTTACGAAGTTTTGTCCTGTTCCGAAGTAGCCGGTTTCGCGTACCGAATCATTTGCCATGCCGATCGGCTTGTTCTCCGTGCCGAGGGCATATGGCAAAATCTCGACATTGTGACAGTGGCGCAGGTTGCGACGCAATACGTTGAGTATGGGCGGCACAGGCTCTACGGCATAGACCTTTCCGGTGCTACCTGCCAATCGCGAAATCGTACGGGAGTAATAGCCCAAATTGGCGCCGATGTCGATGCAATGATCGCCATCGTGCACCAACTGCACGAGGTGATAGACATACTCCGTAGCCGGTGCATAACGACCGATGCCGAGCCGCTGACAGAAGAAAAAGAGCCAGCTTACAACCCGCAAGTAACCATCGAGCGAAAGCAGTCGGTAGAGGAGTTTATGGAGTAGTTTGTTCACAAGTTTCGAAAATGGTCGGGCAGTTAACCGCGATAGTTTACTTCGTTATTCAAGACCTCGACAATGAAGGGATTGTAGAGGGTTTCGTGACCGATGGTTGTTTCGGGGCCGTGTCCCGAATAGACTGTCACCTCATCGCCTAATGGAATGAGTTTGTCCAAAATCGAGCGCATGATCCACGAGTAGTCGCCTCCCGGCAGATCGGTGCGACCGATCGATTCGCGGAAAAGCGTGTCACCCGTAAAGAGCACCTTCGAGGCAGGCTCGAAAAAGGCAACATGTCCCGGGGTGTGACCCGGGGTCGCAATCACCTGCAACGTCGTGTTGCCGAATTTCACCTCTGACTGCGTATCGAGGTCAATATCGATTGTGGCGGGCATATCTCCCACCGGCACTCCGAAGATAGAAGCACTTGTAGCGGCATTGTCGAGCAGAAATTGGTCTTTCGCCGAGAGTGCAAACGGAATGTTGTAGTGGCGACGCAGGTGTTCGACGCCCAACGTATGGTCGAAATGTCCGTGGGTGTTGATGGCCATTACGGGCTTCAACCCATGTTCCAAAATGAAGTTGTCCAATGCGGCATGCTCTCGCGGATTGCTGTTGCCTGCATCAATGATCACACACTCTTTCGTATCGTCCCAGACGACATAGGTGTTTTCCTGTATAGGGTTAAATGGTAATGCTGCAATTTTCATGACGAATCGTTTTTTTGCTCCTTTGGGCAAAGATAATGCTTTTCGCTGAATTTTTTGTACCTTTGGCACAAAGTGTAGATCTTATGGCGAGAAAAAAAGCAAATTATCCCCTGATCA
The DNA here is from genome assembly GCA_015059735.1 of Rikenellaceae bacterium. Taxonomy (GTDB): domain Bacteria; phylum Bacteroidota; class Bacteroidia; order Bacteroidales; family Rikenellaceae; genus Alistipes. The sequence continues at coordinate 124,163 of SUZX01000003.1, forward strand.
AGGGGCTCGAAATAACGACTTTGGCGGCCGAAGGCAAGGCTATGGGTCGATGGAACGATGTGGTGGTTTTTGTGCCGATGACTGTCCCGGGCGATGTGGTCGATGTGCAGATTCGCGTAAAACGCCGTCGGTTTATGGAGGGTTATGTAGTTGAGTATGTGCACAAATCACCGTTACGTTCCGAGCCTTTTTGCGAACACTTCGGCATTTGCGGAGGTTGCAAATGGCAGAATTTGCCCTACGAGGAACAATTGCGTTTCAAAACCGAACAGGTGCGCGACCAACTGACCCGTATCGGCAAGGTCGAATTGCCGAAAATAGCCCCCTGCTTGGGATCATCAGAGACGCAGTTCTATCGTAATAAACTCGAATTTACCTTTGCCGATCGTCGTTGGCTGACGCAGGAGGAGGTGGCGACAGGAGCCGACATCGAGCCGGAACCTGCTCTCGGATTCCATATTCCCAACATGTTCGACAAGGTGCTCGACATCCGCCAATGCTGGTTGCAGCCTTCGCCGTCGAATGAGATCCGGTTAGAAGCCAAGCGTTTCTGTCTCGAACACGGTTATACGTTCCACAATGCTCGGGCTCATACCGGTTTGATGCGCAATATGATCGTACGCACTGCATCGACCGGCGAAGTGATGGTGGTGGTGGTCTTCGGGGTCAATGAACGCGAGCGGATCGTAGCGTTGCTCGATCATTTGGTGGCAACATTCCCGCAAATTACCTCGTTATTCTATGTCGTTAATACCAAATTAAACGACTCGGTGGGCGATCTCGATCCAGTGCTTTACAAAGGCAAAGACCATATCTTGGAGGAGATGGAGGGTTTGCAATTCAAAGTGGGACCCAAATCCTTCTACCAAACTAACTCGAAACAAGCCTACGAACTCTATAAGGTAGCTCGTGATTTTGCCGATCTGCAACCGACCGATGTCCTCTACGACCTCTATACCGGGACAGGAACGATTGCCAATTTCTGCGCGGCCCGCTGTGCAAAAGTGGTTGGTATCGAATATGTTCCAGAGGCGATTGCCGACGCGAAGGTCAACTCTGCATTGAACGGTATTGAGAACACCTCGTTCTTTGCGGGAGACATGAAAGCGGTGCTCGACGACCGCTTTGTGGCCGAGAACGGACACCCCGACGTGATCATTCTCGATCCGCCACGTGCGGGTGTCGATGAACCGGTAATCGAGGTGATTCTTCGTGCTGCCCCCGAACGTATCGTCTATGTCAGCTGCAATCCGGCGACACAGGCTCGTGACTTGGCACTGCTCGATGCCGATTATTGTGTCGTTGCTGTGCAACCGGTCGATATGTTTCCTCATACACACCACGTGGAGAATGTCGTGAAGCTGGTACGCCGATAGCCGGATATTGCGAGCAGAAAGTTGTTGATCAATTAACTAACTTATAAATTATAAATATGAAAAAGTTAATCATTCTTGCAATGGTGATGGCTACATTGAATGTGGCCGATGTTGTTGCACAAAGTTTTTGGAAAAAGGTTGGCAAGGCTGTTGAAAAAGAGGCCGTGAATCAGATTAACAAGAGAATCGGCAAACAATCCGACAAAGAAAAAACGTCGAAGACACAGCCTCAAAAGACACAACAAACGCAACCAAAACCGACACAACCCCAAAAAGCACCAAGTCAGACAAATAAAGCTCATCAGGTGCCGACAACTGCCGCGCTTGTTCCCTATGGTCCTACTACGGGTAAGGTGAACGGACGCCAATGGGTGGACTTGGGATTGCCTTCGGGGACAAGATGGGCTACTTGTAACGTCGATGCCGTTACTCCCGAACAGCCTGGCAAACACTATGCGTGGGGTGAAACCGTCGTAAAGACATCTTATGCCCAAGCGACCTGTAAGCATTATGGCAAGAATGTTACCGATATTTCCGGAAATAAGGCCTATGATGTGGCCACGGCCAAATGGGGTGCCGGTTGGCGGATTCCCACCCAAGAGGAGTTCAGCGAATTGGCATTTTACTGCACTTGGAAATATGTGCAAAAAAAGGGGCGTTGGGGTGTTGAATTTACGAGTCGCAAAAACAACAACTCGATTTTCCTTCCGGCAACGGGCTCCAAAGACGGGACATCGCTTCACGAAGCAAGTGGCTGCGGAATGTATTGGACCTCGACTCCTTATAAAGATGGATACAACAACGGGGCACATGAGTACCATTTTGGCGGTGCATTGGGTGAAATGGGTATTGCCGAGCGCTATTATGGTTATGCCGTCCGTCCCGTTACAAACTATACTATAAACACCGCAACTCCGTCATCCGGAGAGATCAACGGTTATAAATGGGTCGATTTAGGACTCCCCTCGGGTTTGAAATGGGCAACCTGTAACCTCGGATCAAAAGCCGTTGACCAAGATGGTGCTCACTACGCATGGGGAGAGACTATACCTCATATAGAGAAGAGTTCGCAGAAAAATAAGATGTATGGCAAACAATCCGGAGACATTGCCGGTAATGCCCAATACGATGCGGCAAGAGCATTGTGGGGTGGTACTTGGCGACTTCCCACAGAGGCTGATTTTAATGAGTTGATCGAAAATTGTACGTTCGAGTGGACAAGCCTCGGCCGGCGTAACGGCTTGAAAGTGACGAGCAAGAAAAACGGAAACTATATCTTCTTGCCGGCCTCGGGTAATATCCGAACTCAAAGTGCTACATATGGACGGGCAGATGAGATAAACACACAACTCTCTTATTGGACATCTACTCCGGCACGAAATTCATATTCTAACAATGCCTACGCTTTCAATTTCTCCAACGGGTCATTCATCATACAGGCAAACACGCGGTTTTACGGGTATAGCATCCGTCCGGTATCGGAATAAATCGCTGTTGAGGTTGATAAAGTCGTAATTTTGTAGGCTTATAATACGTCCGGTGTGCCTTTTTAAGCGCAGCGGAACAAAGGTTGTGCATACTATTCTCCCGATTTCGGCGTTTTATTTGCAAGTTACCTTAAAAACGAAAGCGATGAAAAAAATGATCTTATGGGCGGTTGTGATGCTCCTCACACTTCCCGCAATATTGCAGGCCCAAGAGGCTTATCCCAGCTATATTCAAGTGACGGGACGTGCCGAAAAGGAGATTGTCCCCGATGAATTTTACCTCTCGATCACGATCAACGAACGCGATTCGAAAGGGAAGATTTCGGTCGAGAGCCAGCAACGTGAAATGGTTGCAACACTCAAAAAATTGGGGGTGAATATCGAGAAACAGCTGAAAGTAGCCAATTTGTCGAGCGAGTTTTTCCGCAAAAACTCCTCGGTAGCGATGGCGCAATATCAGTTACTGTTGAACTCTGCGACCGAGGTGGCAAGAGTTTGGCAGGCTCTTGATGGGTTAGGAATCTCAAATGTGTCGATACAACGGGTTTCTCACTCGAAGATCGAGGAGTATAAAGCGCAAGTACGTACCGAGGCGATGCGCAATGCCCGACAGAGTGCCGAAGAGTTGGCCACAGCAGTCGGACAACGGGTGGGAAAATGTTTCTATATCTACGATTCGAACAGCAACCTGATGCCGGTGACCTATAATACGTTCGCGGTACGCAATGCCAAAGCGATGGATCGTGTCGAGACAGTAACCGACGAACCTCTCGATTTCAAAACCATCAAACTGCAATATAACGTACAGACGAAATTCGTGCTCGAATAACGCATCCCATACGACTTCTATGATAAGCGGCTGTCGCAACACTACTTGTTGGACAGCCGCTTCGAGTTTTTGAGCAGGAATTATTATTTAGCTTTGGAACGTATCTCGTACATTTTATATCCGACCTCTCGGATTTTTGCGATGGTTTCATAGTAGGGTTTGTCGCAGATGTCGGTGAATCCCACTTGAAAATTCTCGCCATCAAAACGTCCCGAAGCAGCCTGATCGGAAAATTGGTGCCAATGTGTACCGATAAAGAGCGGATGTTCGAGAGCCGATCGCACATAGTTGTAATACATCTGCGCACGCTCCTCCTGATTCTCGGTGTAAACCTGTCCGGCATGGAATAATCCACGATCCAATGCACCGAAATGGAACTCTCCGATCATGACGGGTTTATCTATTCCGGTCGGCAACGAGAACCAACGCAGATCGCTTCGATAGATGTTATAGCTGATCACATCGCAATAGCGGGCGGCAATCGAGAGTACATCGGCATTGGAGCCAGCAAAACGGCATCCGAGATAGAGTTTCTGTGGAGCTATCTCTTTGAATATGCGACGAATGGTGCTGAAATAGGTTTCAATGATGCGTTTGTTGAACACTTTCAGATCCCAATCGGCTTTCTTGGAGACTTTTGTGCGATTGGCAAGCAGGGCTTCCCACGATTCGAACTCCATACCCCAAACGCGATTCAGTGCCGCAATTTCGCCGTATTTCTCTTTTAACCAATCGATCATCACGATCTTGGCCTGCTGGGTTGCAGGGGCTTTGATGACAGCCGCAGCCAATGATCGCGTGTTGCCCCACTTGATTTCGTTATCCACAAAGAATCCCAAACACCAAGGATCGTCAAGTTGCTCTTTGTGGGACAACATACGCTCACGCAGCACTTTGCCGAACGAAGGATCGAACGGATCCATAAACGGCCACCATCCGGTAGTACCTTTAATCGGCTTGGAGTGTATCTCGATACGCTCGGTATATACCGTGCGATCCATCATGCAAATATCTCTGTCCGAGGAGTTGGCGATGGTATTCAAACCCCAACTCTTCAAACGGCGGTGTGCCAAATCGGCATAGATGTTTTTGTAGTCGGGGCCATATTTGCGATAAGCATTTGCCGAGGAGTAATCGTAGGTCGATTTAAGTTTGCGAGCCGTATAGTAGGGTTTCAAGAGAATATCGTGGGTGTGGTAGAACTTAGCAAACTCATCGTTTTCAGCCGGCAAGTTCTCGAAATAATACTCTCGCTTGTCGAGCGGAGTGATACCCGACGAAGGGGTAACACGAACAACACCGTGTGACCAAAAGAGGTAGCCTTCGGGATCGACCATCCACCACTTACCATCGACCTTTTCGACGCGGAAATGTCCCGTTCCTTTCAGTTTCGGACCGTTCTTCCATCCACCGTATTTTGTCCAATCGGTAGCCCCCGTATGTGCGGCCAGATCTTTCTCTTCAATTTCACGGGCTTTTTTCAAGTCCTCGTCGCTATGCGTCTTGCCCTCCCAATCTTTGTGTTTGAATTGTCCGTATTTATCGATGAAGGGGAAAAACTTCTCTTTGCTCATCTGCATCCATGCCTCCGGTTCTACACGCTTACCGGCAAGAATCTCCACGTCGGAAACCATATAGCGGGTATCGGCCAAATGGCGGTTAGCAAAAATCTTGACCACCTTGATCTTCGAAAGATCCACATTGTAGGCGTAATGTCCGCAGAACGAATATGGGGGATTTTTCATGCGCGAGAAACAATCATTCACCTCCGGATGTTTGATCACCGGCGGAAACATCACCTCCATCGTCTTCTCTTCGTTCGGTCGTACAACAAACAACTTCGTCATCGTGCCGGCTTTCACATGACGTTTCATTGAGACGTTTTTCAACTCCTCCTGTAAGTGTACGGTCATCTCCAATGATTGGATCGGATCAAAGTTCTTCACTTTGAATCGGATGCGGTTGTATCCCGTCAAATCCCAATTGCCCACGAAATAGACACCCGAAACACCGCTTGTCGTAGTCAACTCGATGGCGTTTCTCATGATGTTAAGTTCGGTATTCGAACGCGAAAAGATATCGATATTGGCGGGATCAATCAATGTGATTTTCTCGGGCTGTTTTGCATAGCCAAAACAAGCGAGGAAAACAGCAACTGATAATAAGAGGTTTTTGATCTTCATAAAAAATTTATTTAATATAAAAAGTTAATACCTATCGCCCGTTAAGTGTAGTGTGCTGTGGTGCAAAGTTAACTATAAAAAATTATAATGCAAAGAAATGAAAAATTTATTTTTTTTCGTACTTTTGTTTACTCGTTGACAGGTTGCAGTGTCGTATTTGAAAGGGATTGGCCTTTGGATTATCAAAAGAAACTGTTCCCTTACCGCTTGAAGAAAGGCCGACAAACGGGAGACAGATAATGTTTCAGCCATTATATAATATAGGTATCGCATATGTATTTTGATGTAGCACGACAATCGTTCATCCCGGCCTTTTTGACCTTATTTGGGGCGGTGGTGGCTTTTGTGTGTTTATTTGATCCGCTCGAAACCGCTACGACATCTTCGGTTATGGCTCCACCCCTTACAGCGATGCTTAACCGGTTTCAAGAGGCGCATCCTATCTGGACCAAAATAGCTACCGTATGGTTACTCTTGGTGTCGGGGCTATCGGTCGGTCGTATGGCTGTGCGTTACAATCTTTATTCGGTGAATACCTGTTTGCCCATAGCCCTCTTTGCTATCATTTGTTGCGGTGGTTTGGGACGACACATTGTTCTATCGGAGCTTGTGTCCCTGCTGTTTTTAGTGTTGGCTGTGAAACATCTGTTTCGGTCATTTCGACACGATTACGGATTCGATGGAATTTTTCGGGCAGGACTCTATCTCGGAATCTCGATAATGGTACAATCCCAGTTGATACCGATGTTATTACTACTTCCGGCGGGTGTTGTCGTTTTTCAACGAACATTTCGAGAGGTGGTGGTTGCCATTGCCGGATTGTTGGTGGGACCGGCAACAATCTGTTACATTCACTGGGGCATGGGTGGCGAATTCTTAGATCCGCTGTTGTTGGCTTGGGATAATATTGTGTTGGGAGAACCTTTTGTGCTATTGAATGAACTTCAAATCCCCCAAAAGATATTTTTGATAATCATAGTCCTGTTCGACATGGCGGGATTCGGATTCTTTTTCTCCCATATTTATGCCGTAGGAACCAAACCACGATTTATTCTCGGATTTCAATTGGCTATTTTTCTGCTTGTTTTACTGGTACTCTGCGGCCCGACAGCAATGACGGGTAATGTCGCTCTGTTGGCAATTCCTTCGGCAATCATTTTGCCGTTCTTTTGGGTCCGAACACGCCGTATTGTCTCCTCATTTTTTTATTTAGTGCTGCTTTTCGCTACGCTATTTGGGCTCTTTGCCGAATTATAATTGGGTGTAAAGATATGTGGATTAGGCAAAATAGTATGATTAAAACCGATCGGAATATTTATATCAATCGCCGTGTAAATTATTAGTCGTATATTTGAAGTGGATAAGCAATATGACGCAATTGCTTGTTCATTAAATTTATTACACGCAGACATGAGCACTTCTTTTCATTCGTCGGTGGGACAACCGATGATCGTGAAGTATGTTGAAACACTTCACAACGGTATTCAGTCGCAGATGTTATCGCGCTACGCTATTGGTTATATATTACGTGGCACAAAATACATCTACGACGGTGACAAACGCCAAACGCTGACGCGTGGCGATGTATTTTATCTCGGCTTGGGTCATCACTATGTCGAAAATTGTCCCGAAGGAGGTCAACCCTTCGAACAAATCCTTTTCTTTTACAACCCGACGGATCTTCAACGTATCTTGTTGCACTTGAACATCACATACAAGTTGAATATCTCGAATAACTATTTACAACAGGAGGACGAACATCGTTCTCATGTGGTCATGTCCGGTTGGAACGCATTGCGCAATTTCTTTACGAATACGAACAACTATCTGCGTGATGAAGATTTTCATCATGACGAAACCGCCGAGAATATCAAAATGACGGAATTGATCTATTTGATTGTTTCGCACGAGGATTGTGCGATCAAAAGCAAGTTGTTAAGCAATGTAGATCCAGCCAAAGAGAGCTTCGAACAGGTGATTTTCGACCATGTGTTCAAGGATGTCGGGATCGAGGAACTGGCTCGGCTTACACATCGTTCGCTGACATCGTTTAAAAAAGAGTTTCGACATGTCTTCCAAATGCCACCACATAAATGGTATATCCGACAACGATTGATTCATTCACGATTGCTACTACTTTCGACATCGAAATCCGTATCGGAGATCGGTAACGAATGTACGTTTCCCAACACATCGCACTTTATCAAGCTGTTCAAAAAGGAGTATGGCATGACGCCTGCGTGCTATCGAATCAACCATTTTGAAAAACCGACACCCGTAAAATTGGATCAACAAGATGTAGAAACAAATTCCGCAAAGGTTGCAAATTGAAAAACTGCGTAATCCGGCATGTAATATGAGGCTGTCCGACAAGCAGTGTTGCGACAGTTTCTTGTCGTAGAAGTTGTGTACAATAATCACATTCGTTATTTTAATTATGATTTAGAGGTTAACAGGTCTATTTTAGGTAAAAATGTTATTTATTTCTTGGTTTTATATAAAAAACCATATATATTTGCACCATATTTGTATGGGGTCTCCCATGCTCATTAACCTAACTAATCTGACCAGAGAGTTTCGACATCATATTACGATGCCGAAACTCTTGTTTTTGAGCAAGGTCTAAGATAGAACCTCACAGGAGGCGAGGATGAGGGGCTGTTGGTCAATAAGAATGAACGCTCAATCCTTGTGCCGCCGGCAGGAAATTGATACCGTACCAACACATTTGCAATAATATGAACGATATAATGATCAGTGCAAAAGCTGTGCGATGATCGTTTTGTTGTCGGCGCAGGTGCAGATAGAGCAGGTACGAAAGCCATGTGGCAGCCGCCCACGTCTCTTTGGGGTCCCACGTCCAATAATCGCCCCATGCTTGTTTGGCCCATAAAGCTCCCATAATCATCCCGAGTGTAAGAAAAGCCCACCCGATCCGCACTAAATTATCGCAGACACCGAGTTCCTCATCTGTGGGGATGCGTTGCTTGGGTCGCAACCACAAATAGATGACAAAAAGTGTTGCAGCACCCAACAACGCATAGGAGAACATATAGACAATGACATGAGGAACAAACCATGCGCTTTGCAGTGCCGGCATCAGGGTTTTGCTGTGAATTTCGGGTTTGAGGAGATTTACTCCGATAAAAACCGCCGAAAGCAGTGTACTGAACGACAAGATCCAGCGATATCGCCAACGGGCATAGACCATGATCCCCGCCACCGAAAGGAAAAACGAGTACCACAGACGCGTTTCGCCCATTGTGCGCAACGGCGGGCGTTCGAGCGAAATCCACAGCCCGATGATAAAAGCCATGAATATCGCGCTTCCCAGCCCGAACGGGATCAAAACAGGGCTTAGGCGATTGCTACGATAAGCTATTATCGCACCGATTGCCCAGCAAATAACCGCTGCTGTGGCAAACCATATAAAATGCTGCCACATCATGATTCTGCCTCCTTTCGTGCGGATTGTTTTTTGAATGTTCGGCCTCCTGCCGTGATAAACATGGCAACTCCGGCGGCCAAAATCAGCCACAAAGCCGTGTGCACAATGGGATACCATCCGTCGCGCACACACTCCAAGACGCTTGACGTACTCCACCGTCCGCGCGAGGTATCGTAGCCGACTTGATAGATCTGCCATGCTCCGAACTTTGCCGGTCGGTTGACCGCCACGTCGAATCGTCGGGAGACATTTTCGGCATCGGTTACGGTAATTTGCGAAAGATAATACTTGGGCTCGGGAGCTGGCATGACAAGTTGCCGATTATTATCCAAATCGAGCGAGGCGGCTAAAAAGAGATGGCTGCCGCAGCTAACCCAACCTTCAACCGACCGGCCAGATGCGACGTTTCGGGCAACGACATAGAGTGCCGGCATGGTACCAACATGACGCATCGTCCGATAGATCGAGTCATTAGGCATACATCCGGCTTCGGAGAGGTGCTGTGTGATGCGCAACTCCCAGTCGTCCACTATGCCGACACGCTCTTCGCTTGCGAGAAAATCTCGCGACAATCGCTTGTTGTCGATGTCATAGATGTATAGTTTGGGCGGATACTCCTCCATCGAGAACCGTTGGAGTGTTACGGCAAAGGGAAGTTCGTACTCTCGACCATCGGCAGTCAATCCTTTATAAACGGGCTGATCGAGCCATGTTGTAATTTTCACCCGTACTTTGTCTCCACTGCCAAACCAAGCGGCTGTAAGGGCAATGAATACAGCGGAGTGTGCCAACAACGAAGCCACTTTTTGGTGGCGCAGATGGTGCCAATTGTGAATCGTTGCAAGACCGAGAGTTGTGAGGAAATAGAATAGTAGCAGGTTGAATGGCCACGAGGAAGTCATGCGGGTAAAACCCAATACACCGACAACTCCCGCCGTATTACCGTCTTGGCGAATAAGTCCGAAGAGTACAATAATGATCACCATCGACGACAACGCTGCGGTGGCAGTATTTCCCAAGCGAAGTTGTCGGAAAATCGGGATCTTATCCTCAAAAATATAGGCCAAGATCAGCAAATATAGATAATTGAACGCAAGAATCATTCCTCGGGGATGAGCAAAAAAACGGTTGTCGAGATCCCCGATGAGCAATTGAAGCAGTACACCTACCCCAAACAAGCAGGCGCAATGCAGAAACGGGTTATGTCGTAGTTGGCTCAAAGGTCGAGGTGTTTTCTGACGTTATCAAGCTTTTTGCCACTGCTTGCGTAGCAATTCCACTGCCGCAGGAACGGTAACGGCTCGTTCTCCAAGCGTACCACATTCGAAACTGATGTAATAGGGATAGTCGAGTTCTTTCAACGCCCGCATGCCACTGATATAGTTGTCTTGTTCGCCATCTTCCCCGGGCATCTTTCGGCGACCGCGACTGGCGATATGTACATGACGCAGGTATTCGCCGGCCGCGATGAATGCGGCATAATCCGAAGTCTCTTCCGACATGTGCCAAAAGTCGCCCATACACTTGATACCCTCGCTCTTTGCATCGCGGCACAAAGCCGCCGCATCGGATACTTGTCGCAGGTAATGAGCCTCTCGACGATTCAGTGGCTCTAAGATCACCGAAGTCTGGTATTTCAAAGCGTATTCTCCCAAAGCATGCAACTCTTCACAAAGAAATTCGCGGGTTTCGCGGGTGTGAGGCAGAACAGGAGTTTGTCTGTTGAATGCCGGAACCATGATGACACCGAGTGCTCCCAACTCTCCGGCAGCGGCAAGAAGTTCGTGCATTGAGGTGTCAAACGCCGTTTTGACCTTCGGGTCGGCAGCCAAGATAAAACCCTCAAAACCGGCACAAACGGCCGAAATTTTGATGTTACGCCCATGTATGGACTGTCGGATCTCTTCGAAACGGGTTGTGAGGTTTCGACCGTTCACTTCGAGGCCTACAACCCCGAGTTTTTCCATAAAATCGAGTTTCTCGCCAAGCGAATCTCCACAAGCAATTCGCTCCTGAAATGAGAGTTTCAACTCCGGAGCAGCCGGTTTCTGTGCAGTACACGAACTCGACAATCCGGAAACCGCTGGGCCTACGACTGCGGCTGCACACCCGAATAACGAGGTTTGTAGAAAGGTTCTTCTATCCATAAGTTTTCGATCCGAGATCGTTATCGGAAAAAGAGGAGAAGGAGTTTATAGGCTCCGACTCCTCTTTTGACCAATTTCAAGTCGCCTAAAATCCGACTAATAGCGTTTTTTCTGTTCGAGTTTTTTGAAATCGGGATCTTTTCCCGGAACTGGTACGGCCTGCGACAGATCCATCGGACCGAGAGCAACCTTTTCGGGCATGAGATCCAAACTGGATTGGGTCATCTCGTCCCACGTAACAGTGGCTCCGGTGTAAGCAGCCTCACGCCCCATGATGCCGGCCATACACGAAATGGCAGTCTCCTCGGCCTCGACATGCGATTCACCCTTGCGGATATGATTGATCAAATCGACATGCTCCAATGTATAGGGGCTGAGCATCTTGTAGGTCTCTTCCTCGGCTTTGCGGTCAAATTGCCACAAGATGTTGCCATCCAAATCTTTGATCGCGTGTTCGTAGCTATTCCACGAGCCTTTTGTACCCTGAATATACTCTCCGATGTTGGAACTACAACCATCGATCTGACGACTCATGCTGTGCATGTGAATACCGTTCTCCATTTCGAAATCGACACTAAACATATCGTAATGGTTGCCGTTGGGACGACGATGACGAGCACCGAAAGCGGTGGCTTTCACCGGTTTCAAACCAGAGAACCAAAGGAATACGTCTATGTTGTGCACATGCTGCTCGATGATGTGGTCACCGGCCAACCAACGCCAGTTAAACCAGTCACGGAGCATCCACTCCGTATCACTCCACCCTTCGCGACGTCTTACAGCACTGTAAAGACCTTGATTCCAATAGACATTTCCACCGGTAATTTGGCCGATCATGCCCTCTTGGATTCGCTTGAAAGCCTCGACATAGCGACGTTGGTGGTGACGCTGTGTTCCGGTTACAACAACCAACCCTTTGGCTTTGGCCAATTTGGCCGTTGCCATCACCGAACGATAACCTACGGGGTCAATCGCGATGGGTTTTTCAAGGAACGTATGAACCCCTTTTTCGGTAGCATATTTGAATTGCTGAGGGCGGAAAATGGGCGGCGTGGTGCAAATCAGATAGTCGATACCCGAATCAATCACCTTTTTGTAGGCATCGAATCCGATGAAACACCGCTCCTCGGGAACATCTTGATTCCACTCTTTAAGCAGACGTTCGCGTGTCGCTTGAATTTTGTCGGGGAAAACATCACCCATAGCCCAAATCTTAATACCGTTGGCCGCGCGAAGTGCATTTCGAAGCGCACCGCCTCCGCGTGATCCACAACCGATGATACCGACTTTCAGTTCGCGACCATCGATGGCTTTATCGGGGAGTTCGGGGACGTAATACTCCTCCGGCTTTCTTAACGGGGTGTTTGCTGCACCTTTTCCGGAGCACGAAGAGAGAACGCTCGATGAGCCAATCAAACTTGCAGCTCCTAACAATGCCGAGTAGGACAAGAAATCTTTTCTACTGATCTTATTGTCACTCATTGTTTTTAATGTTATTAGGTTGATATTGTTTATTGTTTTCGATTACCGTTGTTATTGTGCCGTTATCCCCTCGGGGACTTCGCAAACCACGCGGAATCCGATACCCTTGATGTCGGAATACCACCAAATACTCTTGGGATTCTGTGGGTCGGTACGCAACCACTTTTCGTGTTCTGTGGGGCGGCGTGAGGCACTGCGCAGGTTGGCGGCATCGTCGCCATAGAAACCTCCGCGCACCACATACTCCGTACCGTCGGCAGGTCCTTGTGGATCAACCGCTCCATCTTGCAATTGCGCATAGGCATCATCCGCATAGCGGTCGGAGCAATACTCCATGACATTACCCAACATGTTCTTCAAACCGAATGCGTTGGCTTGCACAATCGAAGGGCTTTGAGTACGGTTGTTGCTGTTGTTGGCGTAGATGACGTAGCGGCTGATCGTTGTAGTGTCGGCACCAAATGTGCGATTCCAAAAACTGGTGTTGGTGAAATCTTTGGGATTGCCCTCAAAGAAGTAGGGCGAGGTCGAACCCGCACGCGCAGCATACTCCCACTCGGCCTCGGTCGGCAGACGATATTTGCGGCCGGTCATCAACGAGAGCCATTGACAGAACGTTTCTGCTCCGTAGTGGGTCATCGTTATTGCCGGACGATCACCCATACCCCAACCCTGATCGGGGAATCCATAGGGAGGAGTCGGGCCACTGACAGCATCGACATCGGCACGGCTGTTGTTGGCATAGATCAGTTCCGGAGCTGTACGGGCATCCGAGAGCGTCGCACGGTAGAATGTCCAATATTGATCCCACGTAACCTCCACTTCTCCCATGAAGAACGGTGATACCGTAACCCGACGTTGCGGACCTTCATTTTCGTTGCGCAAAGGCTCGTTTTCGGGACTTCCCATAAGGAAACTACCCCCTGAAACGGCAATCATGCTGATCGAAGTCGATGTTCCCGGAATGGTTTCGATGAAATTCTCGAATGCAGAAACCGTAGCCGGAGCAGTATATACCGTGTCGGAACTTATCTCTGGTTGTTTGGTTGCAAAGCCGTGTTTGTAATTGGGGTTGTAGTGTCCGGCATCGAGGTGACAACTGATACATTGCAGGCCGAGTTTCTCTTCGTTGTCTTCGTAATAGAGATGAGCTGTTACGCCATCATCGGAAATCCCCTCAGGGAAGATGTTAACGTGGCAGGCTTTGCACGAAGCGTTATAGACGATCTTTTGGGCATACTCCAACTCACCTTTGCGATCCCAATCGATCTTTTCGGTATCTTTCGTGAGATATGACCAAATATCTTTCAAGCCCGTTGTGGTCTTGGCCTTGACATATTCGAACGATCCGCGCGGAGGCAGGTGACACGCAGCACAATCGGTGACCACACCGCTTTTGTTGTTGTAATGGATCGATTTTTTCCAACTTGCATCTGCCTCGGGATGTGCATGGCAGGAGATGCAGGATTCGTTGGATGAAGAGGTTACCCAAACGTGGTTAAATCCGATCATCAACGCAAATCCGAAGATGTGACTGATCAGCAAAATGAATAGTATCTTCTTCTTTTTGGCGAACATGTTGGGGATGTAGCGACTTAAAATTTAACCTGAATCCAATCATGCTAGATTGGGTTCGCATAAGCGGCGTAAAGATAACTATTTTCACTTGAAAATCCAAACACGCCCCGTTTTTGCAGCATTGTTTTCCGAATTATGTTCGACCGTAGAACTGATAGATCTCTTTTTTGAATCGAATCATAGACAATACCTCCAAACCTCCCTTTGATAAGGGAGGCTTCGGGGGCCCGAGTTCAACTGCCGACCTACAAAAATTAGAGGTGACAACTTTCGTCATCACCTCTGGTTTAAGAGCCGAAACCGAGATTTGAACTCGGGACCCCTTCATTACGAGTGAAGTGCTCTACCGCTGAGCTATTTCGGCCTGTCGGAAAAACAAGTTCTCCCTATTTTGCGGATGCAAAGGTGATAAAAAAAATTGAAACAGCCAACAAATTTTGCATGAAACTGCAAAAAGTCCTGTTTTTAATTCTCCCAAGCGTATTTCTTACAGCCAAATTCCTGCTTACGACAAACATACATGATCGATCCACCGGTTTTTGTAATACGTCAAAAGGAGTCGTAGCCTCTCGGAAAGCATAAAAACGCCAGCAAATGTTCTTTAATTCCGAAAAATTAGTATATTTGCACCGATTTTATAACAGAAAGAGCGATGAAAAAATTTATTTGTATGTTGGTTGCCGGATTTTGCTTATTGGGTTCAGCAGCCGTTCAAGCGCAAAATCCCGATCGGATTTTGGGAGTTTACAAAGCCGTGGAGGAGGGCAAGGAGTCGAAAGTGCGTTTCACTCGTCGATCCGATGGAAGCTATCAAGGACAGATTTTCTGGCTCAAAAATCCAAATAACCCCGACGGAACTCCGAAATATGATCTGAAGAATCCGGACAAAAGCAAACGTGGCATTCGTTCGGATCAAGTAGTGGTGGTTGATGGTGTAAAATACAACGCCAAAAAGAATGTTTGGGACGGTGGTCGCGTTTACGATCCGACCAAAGGTAAAAGCTACAAGGTAGAGGTTTCGTTCAAAGATGCCAACACCCTGCGCGTCAAAGGATCGTTATTAGGAATCAGCCGCTCGGTCTATTGGATCAAAGTCGAATAATCGGACACAGATTATATTCGCTGCAAAAAGTCACCTAAATCGGGTGGCTTTTTGTCATTTTAGAACTCCTCGCATGTTAAATTAATGTTAATATTGTTTTTGGGGATTATTGCGAATCAAAAAAAGATATACATTTGTGCGTAATTTGTATTCAGCCCTAATATGAGTGAAATCTACACCGTCATTATCGGTATTTTAGGCATTCTTGCCATTTCGAGCTTATTTGTTGGTGTCACCAACGATGCAGTAAACTTTCTCAATTCGGCTATCGGCTCCAAAGCAGCTTCGATGCGTACTATTTTATTGATCGCCTCCCTCGGTATTATTATCGGTGTAGTAACTTCGAGTGGTATGATGGAGGTCACACGTAGCGGTATGTTTAACCCGGGGTTGTTTACGTTCCACGAAGTCATGATACTCTATGTCAGCGTCATGTTTGCCAATGTGATCCTATTAGACATATACAACTCGTTAGGACTGCCAACATCAACTACCGTCGCATTGATTTTCAGTTTACTGGGTGCTGCCATTGCCGTTTCGATCTATAAGATTTCGGGCAGTCCGACATTGACAATCGGAGCATTGGGAGAATTTATCAACACCACACGCGCCATGGGTGTAATCTCAGCCATTCTGCTCTCTGTGGTTGTCGCTTTCATATTCGGTTCGGTGATCATGTGGCTCTCGCGTCTGCTCTTCTCGTTCAACTACCTTCCGATGTTTCGTAAGATGGGAGCTATGTGGTGTGGCCTCTCACTCACAGCCATCGCCTATTTTGCGGTATTTAAAGCATTGAAAGGAGTGTTGGCCGGCACTGCAATGTATGTTTGGATCAGCAACAACATGTTGATTTCGCTTTTCGCATGTTGGGTGATCAGTTCGATCCTATTTGCATGTCTGCAACTCCTCCGTGTCAATATCTTGCGCATCAATATCCTTGTCGGCACATTCGCATTAGCATTGGCATTTGCAGGCAACGACCTTGTGAACTTTATCGGAGTACCTATCGCCAGCTTGGATGCTTACAATATCGCCAAAGAGGCCAACTCCTCGACAATACTGATGGAGGGATTGAACGAAAATCTTCCCGCACAATTTATCTGGATGCTTTTGTCGGGTGTAGTGATGGTCATTACCCTTTGGACCTCAACCAAAGCGATGCACGTTACCCAAACCGAGCTTTCGTTGGCCGGCCACGGCGAGGAGGAGACCAACGCAGGAGCCAGCTCCAATTTGGTTTCCCGCTCCATCGTGCGTGCTTCGATCCGAATATCAAACTTCTTCGATCGGGTGACACCCCTCCCCGTTCAAGAGTTCATCAACAAGCGTTTTGTGTATACCGACGTGGAGAAAAACAATGCACCCTATGATATGATTCGTGCCTTATTGAATCTCACGGTTTCGGCGTTGCTTATTTCGGTGGGTACTTCGTTGAAGTTGCCGTTGTCAACTACGTACGTTACATTTATGGTGGCAATGGGATCGTCATTGGCCGACCGTGCATGGGGTCGTGAAAGTGCCGTATATCGTATTTCGGGCGTGATGACGGTGGTTGCCGGATGGTTTGTTACGGCATTGGGCGGTTTCTTTATTGCCTTTGTGGTCGGATTGATCTTGATCTATGGCGGAACGGTTGCGTTTGTATGTGTCACCATTCTTTGCGGTTGGATGCTTTTCCATAGCAACTTCTCAAAAAAGAAATCAGGCGATGAGTCGACAACTAAAAGCTCGCAAACACAACGTACCACCGAAGAGATCATTGCCAACTTGCGCGACGAAGTGTGCCATACTATGGAGTGTGCTACCAAAGTATATGACCGCACGTTGATTGCCGTAATGAAAGAGAATCGTAAGGAGTTGCGCAATATGGTCAAGGAGTCGAACGATCTGTTCTACCAATCGCGCGAACGAAAATATACGCTGTTGCCCACGTTGAAAAAGTTGCAGTCGAGCGATGTGAATACGGCACATTATTATGTACAGGTGGTTGATTACCTCAACGAGATGACCAAAGCACTGATGCACATAACCCGTCCGGCCTTCGAGCATATCGACAACAATCACGAGGGTCTTTCCAAAGAGCAGGCTCGCGATCTGATGTTAATCAACGACGAGGTAGAGGTAATCTATCGTCATATCAATGTCATGTTGCGCAATGGTGATTTTTCGGATATCGAAATGGTATTGTCGTTGCGCGATCAACTTTTCGAGTCGATTGCAGGTGCTGTTAAATCGGAGTTGGGACGTATCAACGAGGGCCGTTCTCATACCAAAGCCTCGATGCTTTATCTGACAATCCTTACCGAAACCAAAAACATGGTATTGCAATCGCGCAACCTGCTCAAATCGCAACAATATTTCCTCAAACATCGTTCGGGAACTCAACCTTGGATCAAATAAGAGTTTATGGATATTGCTCAAACAAAACGTCGCGAAAATATTGCGGAATATATCCTCTATCTTTGGCAGTTGGAGGATCTGTTGCGAGCCATGCAATTCAGTCCCGAGGCAATTTTTTCCACACTGATCGCTCCGCGTCAGGATCTTAACGAGGAGCAGAAGCCGGCGTTTTTGATTTGGTATATGGATTTGGCAAATCTGTTGCGGCAGGAGAGCAAGGAAGAGAAGGGACATTTGGAGCATACTCTCCATTTGATTGCCGACCTGCATAATCTCCACCTACAATTGATGAAATTGCCTATCGGTGAGCACTATCGTCAAACGGTTGCCCGTCTTGAACCCGAACTACCTCGCCTACGAGCCGTGATCGGGAACCCGGGGATGAGCGATACGGAGCTCTGTTTTCGTGCACTATATGCCGCCATGCTCTATCGTATCAAGGGTGAAGGGGAGAAAACTGCTGTAACGGATACTCTCGAATTTATTTCTCCGGTCATTGCCGAATTGGCCGGTCTTTATGGCAAAGTCGAGCGTGGAGAGATCGATCTGTTCAAAGAAAAATAATTTAATAAGGAATATATGGCTACTTGGGCAATCTTATTTAACGGGTTCGTTATCCTCTTCATCCTCATTTCGGCAATAGCAATCATCGTGGATTATTGCAAGCACAAAGATGACGAGACCATCTCTCCGAAAGATTTGAAAACGCTTCGCCGCAATCAATTTCTGTGTGCAATGCTGATTGCCGCTTGGATTCTGTTGGTGCACATCGAAAGATTCTTCAACTAACAATCCGTTCTCATATTCCCCAAAGATGCAAATACTCCCGCCTCGCTAAAAATATTCTGAGGCGGGAGTATTTAATACTTTTCAGGCTTATAAAAAGGGCGGATTAACGTGTCTCAATATCCAAGCCCATGATGTAGTCGGTCTTGTAAAATCCGTTGCCGATCGGAAAATCTTCTTTTAGAAGACAACGCATACCCATACGCTCATAAAAAGCCAAAGCACGGCTATTGTCGCGATTGACATTTAGTTCCATCATACAGGGTTTTGAGCAGACGCTGCGAATGTAGTTTACCGCATGTTGGAAGAGTTTCTCGCCGAAACCGTGTCCCTGAAAGGTCGGATGCAGATAGATTTTATGGAGGTGAAACCGCTGTTCCTCCTCTCGTTCGACCGAGATATAACCACAAGGTTTCCCTTCGTATTCGGCAATAAACCATGCGACTCCGGATTCTATCTCCCGCATCACGACCTCGGGAGCATACATCATCTCGATCATGTAGGCGAGTTGCTCCGCAGAAAGCATCTCCCGATAGGTGATTGAAAACACCTCTTTCCCTAATTTCTCTATCAACTCGACATCCTCCGTTGAGGCCTGCCGAATTTGCCAATCAACACTCGTTAGCATACTCGGAATAAATTATTGATTGAACGACAAAGAAAAAGCCGGCACCCTGTTGGTCCGACTTTATTCTCATTGTCAACGACAATTAAGCATATTTGAACGTCGATTCGTCCGATACGGTCAACTTTTTGCGACCTTTGGCACGACGTGCTGCCAACACCTTGCGGCCATCGGCGGTAGCCATACGCTGGCGGAAGCCGTGTTTGTTAATTCTTTTCCGGCGCGAGGGCTGGTAAGTTCTTTTCATTGCCATAGCTTTATCCTTTTTTTATTGTTTTAGACATTTTTACGGATTGCAAAAGTACAACAAAAAACTTATCTGCAAAAATTTTTTGCGAAAATATTTCAAAAAGCCGAGGAAAAGCTTGAAATCTTGCTAACTTTGTGGAAAGCTACAACACGCCCAACGCAAAAATAGGCTCATTATGGCAATCTTCAAAGTCGAAGGCGGATATCGTCTTCATGGCAGTATCACCCCTCAGGGTGCTAAAAACGAAGCACTTCAAATTCTTTGTGCCACACTGCTCACTTCCGAGCGGGTAACGGTGCATAATATTCCCGACATCCTCGATGTAATGCAACTCATCGAGTTGTTGCGTCGTATGGGTGTTGAAGTCGAACAATTGAGCGAGGAGACCTATTCGTTCTGTGCCCGAGAGATCGATATCGATTATCTTCATTCGGAAGATTATAGCCGACGTTGCGCCCGTTTGCGGGGCTCGGTCATGCTCATCGGCCCGATGTTGGCGCGTTTCGGGGTGGGTTACATTCCCAAACCCGGGGGCGATAAAATCGGACGCCGCCGATTGGATACCCATTTCATCGGATTGCAGAAGTTGGGAGCCCGATTCAACTTCGATGTCGGCGAAGATTTCTTCACCGTCGAGGCCGAACGTTTACAGGGTACTTATATGCTTTTGGACGAATCTTCGGTGACCGGAACAGCCAATATCGTGATGGCTGCCGTGCTGGCCAAAGGAACCACCACGATCTACAATGCCGCTTGCGAGCCCTACCTGCAACAACTTTGCAAGATGCTTAACCGCATGGGTGCAAAAATCTCGGGTATCGCCTCAAATCTGCTCACCATCGAGGGTGTCGATTCGCTTGGTGGCACAGAGCATACGTTGTTACCCGATATGATCGAGGTAGGCAGTTTTATCGGCATGGCCGCCATGAACCGCTCGGAACTGACCATCAAAAACGTATCTTATGAGAATTTGGGGATCATTCCGGCACAATTTGCCCGCATGGGAATCCAATTCGAACAGCGCAACGACGACATCTATATTCCCCAACAAGATCATTACAGCATCAACACCTTCCTCGACGGATCGATCATGACCATTGCCGACGCTCCATGGCCCGGACTTACCCCCGACTTGCTATCGATCTTCTTGGTGGTAGCCACACAGGCAAAAGGCTCGGTGTTGATTCATCAAAAGATGTTCGAAAGCCGCTTGTTCTTTGTCGATAAATTGATCGATATGGGGGCACAAATCATCCTTTGCGATCCGCACCGTGCAACGGTAATCGGACACGACCATCGCATCCGACTGCGGGCTACGCGCATGACCTCACCCGATATTCGTGCGGGTGTGGCACTGCTCATTGCCGCCATGTCGGCCGAAGGAGTATCGACGATTCAAAATATCGATCAAATCGATCGCGGATACAAAGATATCGACGGTCGTCTGAATGCTTTGGGGGCTAAAATCACCCGTATTATAGAGGAATAAAAACGGATACTATGTTTCTTGAAAATGCCAATCAAAAGGGCTGGATCGAAGTAGTTTGCGGCTCGATGTTCTCGGGTAAGACCGAGGAATTGATTCGCCGACTTAAACGGGCACAATTTGCCCACCAAAAGGTCGAAATATTCAAGCCCCGCATCGACGTGCGTTATTCCGAAGAGGAGGTCGTATCGCACGACGCCAATGCCATCCGCTCGACACCGGTCGATTCGCCGCAGAACATTCTACTCATGTCAGCCGATGTGGATGTTGTAGGTATCGACGAGGCGCAATTCTTCGACGAGAGCATTGTCGATGTCTGCCGTCAATTGGCCAACAACGGAGTTCGTGTCATTGTTGCGGGATTGGACATGGATTATACCGGCAAGCCTTTCGGGCCGATGCCGGCATTAATGGCTACCGCCGAGTATGTTACAAAAGTACACGCTATCTGTGTGCGATGTGGCAACTTAGCACATCACTCCCACCGTTTGACTGCCGATGAAAAGCAGGTACTCCTCGGCGCGCAAGACTCCTACGAGCCGATTTGTCGCCACTGCTTCAACGAATTGTTCCGTTCACGGGAGTAGGATTCGATTATCGAGCTCTCTGCAACGCCTCGATAAATTCCGGAAATAACTGCCATAGATTTTCGGTACGCAACCACAATTCGCGAGCCTGAGCCGCTGTCGTGGGACGTTCGCTTTCGATGTCGCGCAGATAGTCGGCATCGGCAGGGTGTTCTGTGGCCGTAAACTCGGCATAAAAAGCAGCAAAACGGGCCTTAAAACGTTTTAACTCTCCTACGGGCAACTGTTTGGTGCGACGATATGCCGACCATAGCAACAACACCATGCGGCTGGCACGTTTGTCGGATATGTCGTTGATCACCTCGTCGAACAACTCCTGTTCGTCCATTGCCAAATAGTCGAAAGCCAGCAATTCGCTTCCCTCCAAATGATCCTCAGGATCGAGTTCCAACAACATTTCAAGTTGGGCGGCCGACATCTCAAAATCGTTAATCAGGAAGTGGTCGATAGCCGAGGCATAAATTACCTCCAACGCAGCCTGTGAGTTGCGATGACTCCATTCGAGGACGATCTCCTCATTCTCGGGGAGCCATTCAACAAGACGCTGAAACGCCTGATAACGTATATTACATGCCTCCTCGACATTGCCTGCCCCCTGCATCTCGCGCGATCGGGCCAACTCTTTGACGAAATTCCATGCTCCCTCGCCAACGATCTCGAAGGTCTGATCAGATGTGGGTTTAAGAGTCGCTTTTTGCATTGCGGCGCAGTTTCAAAATAATCAGAAGTAATATTGCCAACGTGACAGCTCCGCCTAACAAATAACCAACCGTGCGATTCTGCATACCGGCCATCAGGGGCGATACAAAGATATAGGAACTGCAAACATAGGTCATGATCAAGGCCGGAATAATACCCACCCAAAAATTACGACGGTGGCGGTAGAGATAAACCGTGATCATCCAAAGTGTGGCTACGGCCAACGTTTGGTTCATCCATGCAAAGTAGTTCCACATGGTTTGGAACGGCAAACAGAAAATGATCAACAAAGCTCCGGCAAAGAGCGGGACACAAATATAGATACGTTTGCGCATGCTACGCTGCTCCAATCCCATAAAGTCGGCCACAATCAGACGAGCCGAACGGAAAGCAGTGTCTCCCGAGGTGATTGCGCAAGCTACTACACCGAAGATGATGAATCCGGCAATTACATCGCCTAAGGTTGCACGGGCAATCATATCGACCATAATCGCAGCCGAGCCTTTGTATTGGGCAATCGCTTCATTCAATCCCTCAACGCCACCCCAAAAAGCCATAGCGATAGCGGCCCATATTAGCGCAACGATACTCTCGGAGATCATGGCACCGTAGAAGACCGGCCGAGCCTGACGTTCGGAACGCAGACAACGAGCCATCAACGGCGACTGCGTGGCATGAAATCCGGAAATCGCTCCACATGCAATGGTGGTAAAGAGCATTGGAACAATCGGAAAGTTGGCCGCATCAGCAAGGCCGTTCTTAAACGAAGTGAATTCCGGAATGGTGTAACGATCGCCGAAAAGCAACACTCCGAGAATTCCCAATGCCATGAAGAGCAAGGCACAACCGAAGATCGGATAGATACGGCCGATGATCTTATCAACAGGTAACAACGTGGCGATGATATAGTAGATCAAAATAACCGCAAGAACAATCAATAACAACCACGACATGTTGCCGAAAGCGATCTCCGACAATGCCGGAGCATCGATGCGGTTGGCGATCAGCGAAGCCGGCTGCGAAAGGAATACCGCTCCAACAAGTACCATCAGGCCGACCGAGAAGATACGCATACCCTGCTTGACACCACCTCCGAGATAACGACCTACCGATTCCGGAAGGCTCTCTCCGTTGTGACGCAAGGAGATCATACCGGCGATGAAGTCGTGAGCCGCACCCATGAAGATTCCTCCGAACGTAATCCACAAGAAAGCGATCGGGCCATAAGCGGCACCCAATACGGCTCCGAAGATCGGGCCCAACCCCGCGATGTTGAGCAGCTGGATCAGGAAAGTCTTCCACATCGGAAGCGGGAGATAATCTACTCCGTCGAATGAGGACTCGGAGGGAACGATACGGGAAACATCGGCTTCACATTGCCGCTCCAAATAACGTCCGTAAGTGAAATAAGCCCCAACGAGCAGGGTCAAACAAATCAGAAAGGTGATCATGGTTATCTAATTTGAGTTATTCGTCTGATTTTCCCTCTATTCTCTTTTTCGCGGCTATCGGTAATCGTGCGAAATGAGGGTCATAAACTCTTCGCGAGTACGGTGATCTGACAAAAATATGCCGGTAAAAGCCGATGTTGTGGTTGCCGATTGTTGTTTCTCGATGCCACGCATCTGCATACACATATGGCTTGCCTCGATCACTACGGCCACACCCATCGGGTTGAGTGCCTCTTGGATGCAATCGCGAATCTGTACCGTAAGACGCTCCTGCACCTGCAATCGTCTGGCAAAACACTCCACAACACGCGCAATTTTTGAAAGTCCGGTGATGTGACCGTTGGGAATATAGGCAACATGAGCTTTACCATAGAACGGCAACATGTGGTGTTCGCACATCGAGTAGAGTTCGATATCTTTTACCAACACCATCTGTTTATACTCCTCTTTGAACATGGCTGAACGCAGAATGGTCAATGGATCTTCTCCATAGCCTTTGGTCAGAAAACTCATGGCTTTGGCCACTCGTTCGGGGGTTTTCAGCAGACCTTCGCGCGTGGGATCTTCACCCAATAGTTTCAAAATGGCGGTATAGTGCTCTTTGAGATGCTCTATTTTTTCGGGGCTATACAGTTCCTCTTTCTTATAATTTGTTTCCATGTCGCAAAAATAGGCTATTTCTCGCGGTTGTGCAAGTAATCGACCAATTTGCGCACGGCGCGTCCGCGATGTGACACGCTGTTTTTCTCATCGGCCGTCATCTCGGCAAATGTTTTGTCGAATCCATCGGGTACAAAGAGCGGGTCATAACCAAACCCTTCACTCCCGATCTCCTGCTCAATGATGTGTCCTTCGACAATACCCTCGAAAAGGTGTTCTTCGCCCCCTTCGATCAACGAAATGACGGTACGGAAGCGTGCCCGACGATTGGTTTTGCCTGCAAGATTTTTCAACAGCAGACGGTTATTGGCCGCAAAGTCGTGCCCATTGGTGGCATAACGTGCCGAGTGTACCCCCGGGGCACCACCCAAAGCCTCGACCTCCAATCCCGTATCATCGGCAAAACAATCAATTTGCGTGCGGGTATAAAGGTAATGCGATTTTTGCGAGGCGTTGCCTTCCAATGTCGGCTGTGTCTCGGGAATCTCCTCAGTCACACCACAAGCGCGCGGAGTGATCAACGTATAGGTATCGCCCAAAACAGCCTGTACCTCGCTCAGTTTATGAGCATTATTGGTTGCAAACAACAGTTTCTTTGTCATCATGATATTTATTTTCTCGCACAAGATCAATTCCTCCACAAATCAGAATTTATCGATCAACGCCCAATTTTTCGAGTTTGTCATCCAAGTCAATCTTATCGATAATGGTCTTCACCACGCGATCCATTTCCGAACCCTCCGAATAGTCTGCCGGACACACATGATTCACTCGATTATCGTGAATCAATGTTCCCAACTCCTTGCGAGCACTCTTTTGGGTCGGATTATAGACCGCGATCGAGTGGCCGCCGAAATTTTTGACTAATCGCATGCAAGGAATATCGGTGGTTCCGTCGCCTACATAGATCATGTGTTTGAATGGTACGGGACGTTCATCCTCAGGAATATAACGGTTTACCAACTTCGAGTCGAAGACCGATTCGACACCCTTGTTGATCTTGAAGATAAATTGGGTTTTGTTGGTGTAGTTCACCGCCACAGCCGGCCAATAGGCGATGCCATCGACATCGTAGAGAAACGAACAGGCATAGATCTTGCGAAACTCGTGGGCTATCTCCGTTCCTTCGATGATCTCAGTAAGTCCCGAAGAGTTGATATAATGCAGGATGCGGATGCCGCGCTCTTCACCATAGGCATTGATTCGCGCAAACCACTCTTTGACACCGGCAAAGAGTGTGACATGACGACCCGATTCGCGAAAAGCTTCGCGACGCAGCGACAATCCTTTCGATTTTGCCTCTTGAATCATGCGGGCCATGTAAGTCAGTACCATGTCGGCATCCTGTTCCTCGGCTAACGAGTTGGCTTCGGACCAAAACTCCTTGTTGCTTTTCCCGACAGCGGGAATAAAATCGTACTCCTGCATGTTACCCGGGGCAAGTGTCCCGTCGAAATCGTAAATCAGAGCTATGGTAAAACGATAATTCATGTTTTGCGGTTTAAGATCGGTAAAGATAACTTTTTTTCACTATTTTTGCAAAATAATCAGGTTATATATGGATCAGCTCCTTATTTTGGGGCGTCTTACCAATAAAGCGATGAACGAACGATTGATACTTGTAACCAACGACGACGGATATGATTCGAAAGGAATAGCAGCAGCTATCGAGGTGGCTAGGAGTTTCGGCCGAGTGGTTGTGGTTGCCCCCGAGGAGACTCAAAGTGGCAAAAGTCAGGCTATTACCATGTACGAGCCGCTCTTTTTACGCAAAGTCCGCGAAGAGGAGCATGTGGAAGTTTATGCCTTCTCCGGCACTCCGGTCGATTGTGTAAAGATGGCTTTCGATCATTTGTTGAACGATCAACAGGTCGATCTGGTGATTTCGGGAATCAATCACGGCTCCAATTCGGCGGTCAACGTACTCTATTCAGGAACTATGGGGGCTGCCATCGAGGGCAGTTTCTACGGATGCCCCGCCATCGGGCTGTCGCTCACCGATCATGCGGCCGATGCCGATTTCGAAGCATCGATACTCTGGGGTAAACGCATCGTTGGCGATATCTTGACCCACGATGTCGAATTGCCGCTCTGCCTGAATGTCAATATTCCGATCGGCAAAATCGAAGAGATCAAAGGCATGCGCCTTTGTCGGCAGAATCGGGGTTATTGGCGCGAAGAGTTTTTCCGCCATGAGGATCCTCGGGGGCGTGAATATTATTGGCTTACCGGAGAGTTTGTCAATACCGAACCGGAGGCCGAAGATACCGATGAATGGGCTTTGGCGCACGGATATATTGCCGTTGTTCCGGTGCAGGTTGATTTAACGGATTATCGCCAACTCCAAAAGTTGGACACCATATTGAAATAGCCATTAAGAATTAAATGTCAAGGGGTTTGTACATCAGATTGTGCAAACCCCTTTTGTAATGCGATTAACGTTTGGTCACCGAAATCATGAATGTCACGGCAACAATGGCGATACCAATGCCGATACTGATATTCATTGTGAGCGGCTCATCGAACATCAGCGTTCCGACAAGAATAGCTGTTATCGGCTCAAACACCCCCAAAACCGAAGCTTTGGTCGCACCGATATTTCGGGTGGCAACAGCAAGTGTCGCGGTGGAAACAATGGTTGACAATAGGGCAAGGCCGATAAGGTTGAGCCAATCCCCACCGCTCGAAAATCCCGCAGTGATCGCTGTATCGGAAAATAGGATCTTGCAGAAAAACACCACCGCTCCGACTGAAAGGGCGTAGAATGTAAGCAGGGTATTGGGAATTCCGGCTATGGCCTTACTGCGATTAATGATCACAATGAACAGAGCATAGACCAAAGCCGAAACCAACGAAAGCGCAATGCCGATGGGATCTATTGTCTGTGTACCGTCGCCCTGTGTCATGATAAACACACCGCCAAAAGTCGCGGCTATGGCAATCCATACGGGCCACGACGGCACCACGCGCAGGAATACCATGATGATAGCGACCAATACGGGATAGATGAATTTGAAGAATTGATTAAGGAGTGTCCGAACAATGAAACTCCGAACACTCCTTCTCCCCCATAATAATTTTAGGGGCTTATATATGAAATTACACCATCTTGTTGCTCTCTTGCTTTTCAGCGTCCAACACTCACAGCTACGCTGTGTTTATAATCTCTGCGCCACCCCCTAAATCCCCCGCCTTAGGCAGGGGACTTACGTCCCCCGTCCATCTGCGGAGAAACGCAGAGTTTTTTACACATGATGCAAAATCGTATATAATTACCTAATTTATTTGTATAAATTAAAGCGTATAGAACATCTCCCAACCCTTACGCGGGATACCCCTTCGGAGCAGCAGATTGGCCAAAGGATTGTTTGTAAATTGTTTGGTCTCGGGATCAAATTTAAGACGCGCATTCAATTTTTGAGCAATCACACCGAGACAGAATACCTGACTGAGGGGGCCGGCTACACTAAACGGTGATCGCGGTTTCTCCACTCCTTGGCAGGAGAGCAGGAAGTTTGCATAGTGATTGGACGGACTCTTCGGCACTTCCGGAAGTTTTGACTCCCACTCCTTCGCCTTGCTTTCGGGAATGATCGAAAGCGTAGAGGAGTGCGATCCTCCCTTGAAGGTAAGTTCATCAGAATAAATAATTTTGCCCGGATTGAGTTTCGAAGGCTGGATCTTTCCTCCGGCTACTGTGGGGATATTCGGGTCAAGTTCCACATTGCCATAGCCATCTGGTACGGGAGGAATGTTATCGAGGCCATCATACCATGTGATATCCACAGGTGGCATATCTCCGCGAGCGGGGAATTTGAATTCAATGGTGGATGAATACGGGAAGAAGAAGGGGTTATGTCCCTCGGCACGAAGCATATTGATCTCTGTCGGAAGACCCAATTCGAGAAATTCATGCACAGTATCCAAAAGATGAGCTCCCCAATCACCCAAAGCACCCATACCGAAATCATACCAACATCTCCACTGCCCGTTCACGAAATCCTTGTTATATTTATGATCTTGCTCGGCACAAAGCCACGAATCCCAATCAAGAGTGGCCGGTACAGGCTCCTCGGGGAAGAAGGAGTCTATTTTGCTACTCCATTTGTGCCACCGACGTGGATTGTTCATGTGGGCAGTAACGGCTCGTACATTCTTTATGATGCCGGCCTCTTTCCAAGCTTTGAACTGGAAATAATTGGCTCCGGAGTGTCCCTGATTACCCATTTGAGTAACCACGCCGTACCTCTTTTCGGCCTCCATCATTAACTCACACTCGTAGAAAGAGTGAGCCATTGGTTTCTCTACATATACATGGATACCGAGCGACATCGCAAGCATAGTGATCGGGAAATGGCTGTGGTCGGGAGTACCGATACTGACAGCATCTATCTTGTCGCCCATTTCGGCAAACATCTTGCGGAAATCTTGATAACGTGGCACATTCGGATGTCGTTCCATCACCTCTTTGGTATGTGGCGCACCCATGTTTATATCACATAATGCAACAATATCGCAGAGTTTGGTCTTTTCAAACTGCTTGATGATTTCCCCACCACGAAATCCTATTCCGATACATGCCAATCGTACCTTGTTTCCTGCTTTTACAACACGAGGCTTGTTCTTCTTGGTTGTAGAACACGCAGAGGTCGTGATACCCGACATGGCAGTTGCTGCTGTAAGCATGGTTAGCTGCTTCAAAAAGTCTCTTCTGTCAGTTTTCATAGTTATCAGTTTTTGGTATTTTTCCTTATAAACAAGGTGGTCGATTGCACTTCACCTTCTTCGGCAGTCGGTGTGATGACCGACACCATTCCTTTTCCTTCGATGACATTTCCTGTCAACGGATTGATTATATGTTTTCTTTTTTCATGCTCATTTCCGGAGGTGGTCAAACAACTATCTTTGAGGTGAAATCGCTCCCCCATTGCGGTTGCCACAATCCACCCTTCTCCCTGCGGATGATTTCCCAAAGCACCAATCGAACTGTTCCCAAAATTGAGGAGTGCATTTGAAACACCTGCTTTGCAAACCATTTCGACCGCTTTATCCAAAGCATATCCTTTCAAAAACCCCGAAAGATTGATCTTTACATCCTCCGCTCTCCGTATGACAGAGGTCCCCTCCAAAGAGAGGTTATCGCTTGTTTTTGTCTTTCTGCCCGACACGGCAGTTACGTCAAAATAGCCTCCGGATGATTCGTTATAGCCGATACATCGTGACAATATCTCACACATCTCCTCCGATATAGAAGTCGATATCCCCGATGGAGCGGAATTAATCTCAAACAATTCACTGTCCGGATCGAAACAACTCCCAAGTTTTTCTATACGTCTGACCTCTCTTTCAATCTCCGTGCAGATCGTTTTGATTGCCTCTACATCCACACCTCGATCCCACAAAACCAAATCAATACGGGTGTGCATAGCCTCAAACCACGCATATACAAGACAGCCTCCATCGGCAAGGTCACGACATATCGTGTTCATTATGGAAGAGGCTTGATCTTGATATTCTTGAACCAAACTTCATCTCCATGATCTTGAAGGAGGATATGACCCTCTGCGGCATTTCCGAAATTGTTCCACACTCGGTATTTGCTGTATTGCACCAGCGCATTCCACATCTGATTGTTTCGGTCATATTCGATGACTTTCACATCGTTGAGCCAATGCTCTACATGATTGCCATTTACCTTTATCAACGCTGTATTGAAAAAACCGCTGCGGAACGGCTTGTTTATAGGTGCCGGAATCAAGTCGTAAAGAGAGGCCAGCGTTCTGTTGCCGTTTCTTCCACGTTTGGCATCGGGGTGTTTCTTATCGTCGAGGATTTGGAACTCACATCCGATGGATGAACCTTTGCCCATATTCAGCTCGGTATCAACAAAATACTTGATACCGCTATTCGCCCCTTCGGTAATCTTGAAATCCACTTTCAACTCAAAATTACGATATTTCTGTTCCGTGACGATATCTCCGCCATTTGTTGACTCTCCGCCATCGGATTTGAGCACTTTAAGAATACCGTTCTCTATAATCCAACCCTTTTGAGGGAACGCGTTGAGTTTTGCTCCTCGCCAACCTTTTGTGGTCTTTCCGTCCCACAAAAGCATCCAACCCTCGGCTTTCTCTCTCTCCGAAAGAATATTATTCATACGGTTCACCTCTTCGGCATATGCCCCCTTATCCCAAAGGTTCTGCTCGATATTTTCGGTGCAGATGCGGATATTTCGCCAACAAATTTGTTTGCCGGCAAGAGCAGGTTTGCCTATCGAGTGTACTTGGAGGGCGACAAAGCCTTTGGCTGCTCTGTCGTCGAGAAGATTGGCGCACGGTACGCCGTTCAACCATGTGCGGATGTGATTCCCGACAGCCTCGATGCGTGCATGATTCCATGCCCCTTTTTTGAATGCCGCTTTTGAAATCGGATTTGTCAAAGGATAGAGCCAACCGTCACGCGCCTCGTCGTATATGCCCCCCGACCACGCCCGTTTCGACGGATCTATTTCGTACTGGTAGCCATACACGCGACCTTTGCGATAGGAATCCACACTTGCCGAGCGAAACTGTACCCCCGAATTGAGCGAATCATCCACCTTGAAATCAAATTCCAAGATGAAGTCGGCGAATTCTTCATTGTATTTAAGGAACGTGTTCGGCGTATCAACTTTGGTGGTTCCCACAATCGCTCCATTAACCACCTTATACTCCGCATCTCCATTCAGTTTGGTCCAACCTTTCAGATTCTTACCGTTGAACAGATTCTTCCAATCGGCCTGTGCATGCGTCGTAATTGACAATGCAAAAACGAATAGCAATGTTGCAAATATACGTTTCATCATTTTATAGTTTTTTTGATTAGTACCGATACCCCTTTGATTGCCAATCGTATAACTCCGACAATCACATATAATACGAGTGCGCTTACGAAGACAAAGCCCAAACTTTTCAACACCTCTATCCACTTGCCGCCATAGGCGATTATGGCATATATATTCACCAGCTCCATTACCACAACACAGCCGATAAATACGCAAAGTTCCTTGCTTATATCTTTTCCCTTTATTGTGATATCCTTCATCTCTTATTGAATTTTAGCCGAATGGTTCAGGTAATCTATCTTGTATTCGTCGGGGAAGGTGATTATTTTACCCTCTTCCACAGCCTGATGACCGAGCAAAGACAATGCGCTTGCATAATAAGCCTCTTCGACAATATTTTCGGGCTGCTTTCTAGTGATCACAGACTCGACAAAAGCATCAAGCATAAGAGACGTTCCATCTGCTTTCGGCGTCTTGCCCAAAATGTATTCGCCTTTATTCTTGCTCGCAGTTTCCGGTTCCCAACTTGTTCCGGCAAACGGAACCGCATTGAATACTTTCATCTCAATTTCATCCACAAGACGCACGAAGGCAGGAGCAGGAGCGATCTCTTCAAAATAGAACTTACCCGTCTCAGGTTCGATTGTACCCTTTGTCCCCATGATCTTCTCTTCAAGCCCGTAGAATTTGTTGGACAATACCGAGTCGTAAGTCATCTTCACGCCACTGTCAAAGGCATATATACAACTCAGATTATCATAGACCTCTCTGCGATCTTTCCACCTCGTGATGGCCGCATGACCCATGATCGTATTCGGAATCTCTCTAAAAGCCCAAGTTCCCACTTGCAACTGATGGCAGGCAAGTTCTGTCATGATACCTTTGGAGTGCTCCTTATACAGACGCCAATTGATAAGTTCGTCAAGGTCATCAGAGGGACACGGACGTCGCCAATCGTTATTTCGATTCCAATATGCCCAGATGGCATTTATCTCTCCGAAAACCCCATCATGCACCATCTTCATCGCTTTCACATAACGTGAGTCAAAAAGGCGCTGTTGCCCGACAAAGAAGATCCTGTTTCCTGCTTTATATCTCTTATAAACATCGTGGCATTGCCATAAGTCGTAACAGATCGACTTCTCGCAAAATACATCCTTACCCGCATCGAAGGCATCGAGAATCATCTGATAATGTCGGTCAAGAGGTGTTGCAATGACTACGGCATCGATGGACTTATCTTCAAGGAGCTTTTTGTAATCATTGTAAACCTTGACATTCGGCACCATTTTGAGCGCTTCATCTATCGAAGGTTGGTACACATCGCATAAAGCCGCTATTTGGACTTTGGGATTTTTCAGGATAAATTTCATGAGGAAACGACCTCTCGATCCCGGGCCTATTATTCCGATGCGGACCTTCTCTTTGGTCGTTTGATCGACTTGAGCAAATGCAGAAAGCCAAGGGCTGGTCACTAAAAAAGTTCCGGCACCGGCCATTCCTAACATTTTGAGAAATTCACGTCTATTTAATGGGGATTCCATAGTTATTTCTTGTAATAATGTCTATCTGCAAATCGGATAAACTGCCCCCAATCGTAGGAAATAATGTCGTGTTTGCCACTACGCAAATGGTATCCTACACGACCCTGCTGGTCGGGAGTATTCGGCTTGGGCATTTCATTTCCTACGCCTTTGAATCCGAAAAGAGCATACACGGGTGAAACATGCCATGCCGTAAGCCATTCGCCCTTAGGATCTGCCCACCGATCTTTGGTAGCACTTGTTATATAAAGCGGACGAGGAGCTGCAAGGGCAGCCAACCAATGTTGATCGGCCGGGAATTCAGCCTCTTTATTTGTGTATTTGTAAAACTCTTTCGTAAACCAGTGTGGGTAATTTTTTATTATGGTTCGGAAAGATTCTCCAAAAACCCTGCGCGATATCGCGGCACCGCAACAACCCGAATTATTGGATATTACCATAGCAAATCGTATATCATTGGCACCGGCCCACAAGGCGGCCTTGCCAAGTCTTGAATGACCGATTACGGTCACCTTTGAAACATCTACAACCGGATCGGTCTCCAAATAGTCCATAATACGACTAAGTCCCCAAGACCATGCGGAGATAGCCCCCCAATCACCGCCTTGATTATACCAAGCCCTTATTCCGCCATCTCTACATACATTCTCGGCCTGATAAATTTTCGTTTCCTTGCCATCCGGCTCCACAGAATCCCGCCAAGCTGTAGCTACTCCATAACCGGCCTTGACGATCTGTTCGTAGGGCCAACGACGGGAAGCTCGGTCGTCCAAAGTTGCATCATTACCTTGAAAATTCAGCCCGACGAATACCGGAACAGGACCATTCGGAGCGGCCGGAAGGTGAATAAGCACATCAAACCAATGCTTATCGGAAGAATCCAAGAATATTCTGACTACTTTTCGAATGGCCAAACCGTTATATACAGTTTTCTCCGAAACAACATTAAAATGTATTCCTTTCGTTTTGGCAGGCACATGACCATACATCTCCTGCGCAAAAATCTCAATGATCTCTTTGCGACGTTTTTTCTGCCATTGGCGCTCATTCTTCACCTGCTTTCCGTTGTTGAATACAAGCGGATCAGGAAGTGTATAGGAGGGAACTTTCGACTCATCGTAATTGGTCTTTTGGGCGTGGGTAGCAACGGGGAAAAGAGCCCAAAAAGAGATTGCAACAATAAGACTTATGATTTTGAAGTTCATATCTTACTCTATAATTTTCGTAATGCCATGCAATGTGTGCGCACACACGCACGGCAAATGCAAAGTTAATTTTTATTATCGAATAATCAAAATATTACATCAACATTTCATTACAGATACGTACATATTGCAAGGCATCGAGCCTACTCAACAATTTGTCGCAACGGCTCATTTCATAACACTATTGCTTAAAACCCGAAATATCGTTTGGCGTTATGGTACGATATATCTTCAATCATCTTACCGATACGTTGTATCTCGGAGGAGGGTAAAAGACCTCTCTCGATTTCGCCACCGATCAGATTGCAGAGTATGCGACGAAAATATTCGTGGCGCGGATACGACACAAAACTGCGAGAATCGGTCAACATACCGACAAAGCGCGACAATAAACCGAGCGACGAGATGATATTGAGTTGTTTGATCATGCCGTCCATTTGGTCGAGAAACCACCATGCGGCACCATACTGCATCTTGCCCTCTTGCAAGCCGTCGTTAAAGTTGTATGCCATCGTGGCCAACACCTCGCCATCTTTGGGGTTAAGGTTGTAGAGAATTGTGCGCGTAAGAACTCCTTGTTCGTCTAAACGGCCAAAGATGCGCGACAAACCCTCCGCGACATTGCCATCGGCAATGGAATCGCAACCCACATCGGGACCAAACGATTTGAATAGACGCAAATTATTGTTACGAATAGCACCGATATGAAGTTGTTGCGACCAACCCATCTCGGCATTGAGTTGCAACAGGTAGTAGAGGATACCTCCCCGCAGGCTTTCACTCTCCTGTTCATCGAGAGCGACTCCCGAGCGCAACTGCTTGAACAATCGACAAGTACTATGTTCATCGAACTCCGCATTGGGGACATATGACACGCCATGATCCGACAGACGACAGCCGTGCTCGGCAAAGAATCTTTGGCGTACACGCAATGCGTTGAGTAACGAATCGAAATCTGAAATTTCGATCTCGCTGACTTCGGCCAAATTGTCGATATATTTATTGAACCCGATCGTATCCGCTGTGTTCAGCAGTTTGTCGGGTCGCCATGTCGGCAACACCTTGACCGCAAAGCCGCTCTCGGCAATCCGGCGATGATGTTCGAGAGAATCAATCGGGTCATCGGTCGTACATAGCACCTCGACATTCATCCTCAAAAGCAGATTACGTACACCGAACTCCGGACGGGCCAGCATCTCGTTACATTTGTCGTATATCTCGTCGGCATTCTCCTCGGAGAGTAAATCGTCGATCCCGAAGTAACGTTTGAGTTCGAGTTGTGTCCAATGGTAAAGCGGATTCCGCATTGTATAGGGCAAGGTGCGAGCCCACGCGCGAAACTTTTCGCGATCAGGGGCATTGCCCGTAATCAGCTCTTCGGGGATTCCGTTTGCCCGCAGTGCACGCCATTTGTAATGGTCGCCACCGAGCCACAATTCGGTAATTGTGGGAAAGTGGTAATCGTCGGCAATCATTTGCGGAGAGAGATGATTATGGTAGTCAATGATTGGCATATGCTCAGCGTAGGAGTGGAAGAGTTCGCGAGCACAATTATTTTCAAGTAGAAAATCGTTATGAATAAATGGTTTCATCCTGTTTGACCTTTTTAGTTGTCGAATAATGATTTAACAATTCCCATTTCGAGACCTCGCAGCTCTGCCAAGCCACGCAATCGTCCTATGCAACTATACCCGGGATTGCTTCTTTTATTGAGGTCGTCGATCATACGGTGTCCGTGATCGGGCCGCATCGGGATAGATTTCTGTTGCTCCTGTTGCAACTCCAAGAAGGCTTTCATCACTCCGTACATATCTACATCGCCGGCGAGGTGGTCGGCTTCGTGGAAATTACCTTCGGCATCACGTTCTGTACTACGCAGATGAACAAACCCAATGCGGTCACCAAATCGACGCATCATTGCGGCGCAATCGTTTTCGCTATTCACACCGAAGGATCCGGTGCAGAGACACAATCCGTTACTCGGATTGGGGACAGCATCTATCAACTGTTGAAAATCTTCGGCACAACTCATGATACGCGGCAATCCGAGAATCGACATCGGAGGATCATCGGGATGGATAACCAACATGATCTGCTCCTTATCTGCCACAGGACATATCTCGGCAAGAAAGGCAACGAGGTTTGCTCGCAGTTGTTCGGGCGTAATGTTACGATAGCGGTCGAGTTCTGCCTGAAATTGTTCCAACGTAAAACTCTCCTCCGAGCCCGGCAAACCGGCGATTATATTGCGCACAAGGATCTGTCGCTCTTCATCACTCATTGTATTGTATCGTGCATGAGCCCTTGCCCGCTCCTCTGCTGAGTATTCGGCCTCGGCATTCGGACGACGCAACAAAAAGAGGTCGAAGGCAACGAATGCCGCCCGCTCGAAACGCAGAGCCTGACTTCCGTCGGGCATTTTGTATTCCAAGTCTGTACGGGTCCAATCGAGAACGGGCATAAAGTTGTAGGTCACGACCTTGATGCCGCAGCGACTCAAATTACAAAGGCTCTCCTTGTAATTCTCGATATAGCGTTTGTAGTCACCACTACGAGTCTTGATATGTTCATGAACAGGCAGACTTTCGACCACCGACCACGTTAGCCCCGCTTGCTCGATTCGTGTTTTGCGAGCCATAATCTCCTCGACACTCCACACCTCACCATTGGGGATATGGTGTAGAGCCGTAACGATTCCTGTGGCTCCTGCCTGACGGATATCCTGCAACGATACCGGATCGTTCGGTCCATACCAACGCCAGCACTGCTCACATTGAAAAACCCGTTTCATCGTTATACTCCGCTGAAAATGTTAAACCCGCCATCTACGGGCAATACCGTCCCTGTGACAAATTTCGAAGCATCACTCGCATAAAAGATCACTGCGCCGTGAAGTTCATCGGCTTGTCCCAAACGTCCGAAGGGAGTTACGCGCACAACATCCTTCGCACGGTCACTGAGCGAACCATCGGGATTGGTCATAAGTGTTCTATTCTGCTCTGTGATGAAGAATCCCGGAGCAATGGCATTTACGCGCACGCCCTCGCCCACCTTTTTTGCCATCTCGACAGCCATCCATTTGGTAAAGTTGTCGATAGCGGCTTTCGATGCCGAGTAACCGACCACGCGCGTTACGACCGTCTGAGCCGTCATTGACGAGATGTTGATGATTGAACCTTTTTTCTGCGCTGCCATCTGCTCGCCGAAGACCACCGTCGGAATCACCGTACCCATAAGATTGAGATTCACAACACCGTTGAATGCGCTGAAATCAATATCCAAAAAACTTTTGTCGGGCATAATTGTTGCACCGGGCATATTGCCGCCTGCGGCATTTATGAGAATGTCGATATGATTCCATTTGTTGACAATCTTTTCGCGTGCCGCAATGAGGGCCTCGCGATCGAGTACATCGGCTTTGCAAAAAATCGCCTCTGTGCCCGTTTGGCTCAATTCGGCAGCAAGTGGCTCCCCCTTTTCGGGTTTACGACCTACGATTGCCACATGAACGCCATGCTCTGCCAGCGAGTGTGCCATAGAGGCACCCAAAACACCGTAACCGCCTGTGATTACAGCAACTCTCCCTTTGATATCAAATATATTCATAGTCTTCTATTTTGTGATTACACGTTCGTACTTAGGGACCAAACTCTTCATAACGCACCATGCAACTAAATATGCTACTGCACAGATACAGAAGATAATCATATATCCCGCAGGTTTACCCTCAAAACCGAGGAACGAGAACGCCTCGCCTTGTGCTACGGCATAGACAAAGAGCATACCCGCTCCCTTATTGATCAGAAACGAAGCGATACCGCCCGCCATATTACCGATACCGGTGATGGTGGCGATGGTCGATTTGGGGAACATATCGCCTACTGTCGAGAAAATATTGGCCGACCACGACTGATGTCCCGCACCTGCCAAGCCAATAATTATGGCCGGAAACCAAACCGAGACACCTTGCAACGGCTGTGCAAAGAGTGCCAAGAGCGGGAAGAATGCAAAGATCAGCATCGCCCGCATACGTCCTGCATATGGCTCCATTCCGCGTTTTTCGACAAAATATTTTGGAAGGTATCCTCCAAAGAACGATATGACGGTTACAATCAGATAGAGCACAAAAACCAACATCTTACCCATAGTAGTCTGCATCGTATAGCCACACTCCGAGAAATATGCCGGAGCCCAAAACAGGTAGAACCACCACACGCCATCCGTAAGGAACTTACCCAAGAGGAACGACCATGTCTGCTTGTAGCGGAAGCAATGCCAAAATGGGATTGTCTGTTCCGTTTGCTCTGTTTGAACCGATGGCGTATCCTGCCGATTCTCTCCTGCGACATCATCTTGCCGGATGTATTCCAATTCGGCTTCATTTACAAACTTCGAGTTTTGGGGTTTATCGTACATGTATAGCCAAAAGAACATCCACACGAATCCCATTGCACCGATGATGATAAATGCCATCTCCCAACCGAACTTGTCAGCCAAAATAGGGATGATCAAAGGTGCAGCCAAAGCTCCTACCGATGAGCCGGCATTGAAGAACGAGGTTGCCAAAGCTCGGTCTTTCTTAGGGAAGTACTCGGCTGTGGTCTTGATTGATGCAGGGAAGTTGCCGCCCTCACCCAAAGCAAGGATTGCTCGACAGACGAGAAAAAGCCAAACGCTGACGGTTGCAATCCCGACAGCTGCCGCAGAGCCTGCCTCGACAGCCCGCAAAGCCTCTATCGACTCCAAGCCTTCGATATTCATCGTAAGCCAACCACAGCCTGCGTGCATACAAGCTCCCAACGACCAGATTCCGATCGCCCATAAAAAACCCTTCTTGGTGCCCATCCAATCAACAAAACGACCGGCCAGCAAGCATGCGAAAGCATAAAATAGCGAGAAAAAGCCAGCAATCGTTCCGTAGTCGGAGTCTGTCCAATGAAATTCAGGGGCAATGTAGTCCTTCCATGTCAGCGAAAGAACCTGTCTGTCCAAATAATTGATGGTTGTGGCAATGAATAGTAGCGCGCAGATACTCCAACGCCAATTTGTCATTTTATCTTGCTTCATGGCAATAAATTTATAAACCTTTAATCTTCGTAACGCAATTTATACTCTCTTTACACTTCGTGGTGATATATGCCCACTCCTTTTTCTCGATTATCTCCTTAGGGAATAGGCAACTCCCCATTCCGACGGCAAAAGCACCAGCCTTAAACCATGCAGCGAGATTTTCTGTGGTTGGTTCTACTCCTCCCGTGACCATTATCTTACTCCAAGGCATCGGAGCCATCAACCCTTTGATGAATTTCGGGCCAAGAACATCTGCCGGAAATACTTTGCACAGATCACAACCGCTCTCTTGTGCCATTCCGATTTCGGAAATGGAACCACACCCCGGGATGTATGGGATAAGACGACGATTACATACCTTCGCAACCTCGGGATTAAAAAGTGGACCTACAACAAAGCAGGCTCCTTGCTGGATATAAAGCGTGGCCGTAGGTGCATCTACAATTGAACCCACTCCTACTGCCATATCCGGACACTCTATGGCGGCAAATTTTACCACTTCGGCAAAGACCTCGTGTGCAAAATCACCTCGGTTAGTAAATTCGAAAACACGGATTCCGCCATCGTAGCAAGCTTTAACGACTTGTTTGGCAATTTCAATGTTTGCATTGTAGAATACCGGAATGATTCTTGTCGCCTGAACCTTATTCAAAACGGCGATTTTATCAAATCGTGCCATATTTTATGTTGTTTTTATCGTTGTACTCTGCCACTTGCATCGCCTCCGCAAAGAGTTTCGACCTCCTCGACAGAAACCATGTTGAAATCGCCTGAAATTGTATGTTTGAGTGCCGAGGCAGCAACTGCAAACTCCAAAGCTTCGCCCTGCGTTGACTTTGTCAACAATCCGTGAATTATTCCTCCCGAGAAGGCATCACCGCCACCTACGCGATCGATGATAGGATTTATATCATAACGACGTGATTCGTAGAACTCTTTTCCATCGTATATCATCGCCTTCCAGCCGTTGTGCGATGCAGAAAAAGACTCGCGAAGGGTGGAAACTACATACTCGAATTCGAACTCTTCGGCCATAGCACGGAAAATACTCTTATAACCATCTGCATCGGTTTTTCCTCCGAGGACATCGGCTTCGGGTTTGAATCCGAGGCACAATTCAGCATCCTCTTCATTGCCGATACATACATCGACATATTTCATCAGTGGGCGCATGACCGATTGGGCTTTCTCTTTGGTCCACAACTTTTTACGAAAATTCAAATCAACGGAGACTTTGACCCCATGACGTTTGGCGGCTTCGCAGGCTATACGGGTAAGTGTGGCGGCCTTATCCGATATGGCAGGAGTAATACCCGACCAATGAAACCAATCGGCGTCTTTCATGATGACATCGAAATCAAAATCATGGGGATCGGCCTCCGAGATTGCGGAGTGTGCCCGGTCGTAAATCACTTTACTCGGACGCATCGAGGCTCCGGTTTCAAGGTAGTAGATACCCACGCGATCTCCGCCACGAGCAATGTAATCGGTGCGTACCCCATAACGACGCAGTGCATTTACCGCCGATTGCCCGATTTCATGACAGGGCAATTTCGTTACAAAATAGGCGTCATGACCATATAGGGCAAGGCTTACGGCGACATTCGCCTCACCGCCACCATAGACCACCTCGAATGAATCCGACTGTACAAACCGACTATGGCCACTGGGGCTCAAACGCAACATGATCTCGCCTAATGTTACTATTTTTTTCATTTTTCCCATCTTTTTCATCTTGATGTTTAATCTGTGTAGTATCCGATATTTTCGGGAATAAGGATATCTATCGGGGTGTGATTTATTCGATTGGGGAGAGCATCGAACAGAAAGAAATTGCTCAATGCCTTTACCGCATTGTAGCCTTGTAATTTAGGGCGTTGCGAGATTAAAACTCGAACCCAGCCCTCATTCATTGCCTTGATGTTGGGCATTATCGCATCGAACCCCAACATGGAGATCTGCTCACGCATATTTGTATCAGTGTCCGTTTTTGCTGCCGATACAAGAGACGCTACCAACTCATATACTCGCGAGTTTAGGACCACGACTCCGACCTTTTTGTCGCCTTTGCCGATGATGCGCCGAAGTGCTGCTGTGGTCTGATCGGGTTGTTCGGGATTGTATTCGATGTATTCGACCTTGCTCTCACGACCCGATTCGCGGAGGTATTGAAGCAGTCCTTCCTCGCGTTTCCGCATTTGTGGCGTGATTTCATTGCGGCGAAATTGGATATAGACGATTACAATTGCAGACTCTGCATCGATCTCACAACACAACATTTTGCCCGCTATACGACCGCTAGCGTATGCGTCAACACCGAAGTAGGCAAGGTTGGATTCTCCATCCACCAGTGAATCGATATAAATATAGGGTTTATCAATGGCATCGAGTTGAGTCGAGAGCTTTCGAGTCTGCTCCTCGAACAGAGCGGCTATGACCACACTATCATAGAGCTCCCAATCGATATCGAATGTAACGCGATCGAACGAGTGACGATCATATAGGTCGAAATAGATAAAATCGACCTTGATATTACCTTGCCCCAACTCTTCGGCAGCTTTGATACACCCTTCGCAAACTTGCCCCCAGTAACTCTCGTCAACGTATGACGGTACGACCGCAGCGATGGAGTAAGTACGACCTATGGCAAGCATGCGGGCTGCTATGTTGGGCTTGTAGCCTACTTGTTTGATAATCTCCTCGATGCGTGCCTTTTTGTCAGGAGCAATGCGACCACGATTGTGAATCACACGGTCAACTGTGCCGGGCGAAACATCCGCAAGCCGAGCGATATCGACAATTCTTATCTTTTTGTTCACCATAACTAGCGATGTGTGCGCACACACTATATGCAGTTGCAAATATATACAAAAAGAGAGAGAATTACAATACTTTGCAAGAAAATGATAAAAACGCTGTGTAAATTCCTCAGTATTGGAAATGAGTGGAAAATTTCAAAGACACAAAAACATTATAGAGTTCCCTCAAAAATACCTATATAAATAAAACAGGTATGAGAACAACAAACAAAAGAAAACTAAACAGGTTAATTAGGGAGTGTTTTGAAGAGGGTTATGGTGAAATAGAGCCAGCAGCAATGGCATTGCTTACAATGAAAGAGATTATAGAGTTAATAATGATAACAGTTGCAGCTTTCAAAAGTGATGATTTTGTTCCAGTGATTTCAGAAAGCCAAAAAGAAAAAGGCAAAGGAAGACGTTACCACCAACCCCAAAGAGCCATAAACCACAAATCAAAATACATCTAACAGCAGAATAAGCACCCCAAAAGGTACTTGTTTTTGTATGGAGAAAGTGTGCTAATTTTCACTCTCATTTTTTGCCATTTACTCCTATTTTTGTTAGCAAGTTTGTTAGCAAGCAGAAAGAAAAATGCCCCACAGATAACTGTGAGGCATCTTTTGGAGGTCTGAAGCGGATTCGAACCGCTGTACAAGGTTTTGCAGACCTTTGCCTAGCCACTCGGCCATCAGACCATTATTCTTCCAATCGCAAGATTAATCTGACAGGTTGTAAAATGTTCTCTTACGGTTTGGGACTGCAAATATACAAAGATTTTGGGAAAAAGCAAAACTTCTGCTCAACTTTGCATTATTTCTCGAAAATATTTATCTTTACACAAACTTTATGACAAAATTCGAGACAATTTATGACCGTTGAGGATCTTGCGTTGCAAATGACCTCCGGAATCGGAGTAAAAGGAGCTGTGCATCTGCTTGAACATTTCGGCAATGCTCATCGAATCTTTGCTGCATCGTTCGAAGAACTTGTCGAGGCGGCACACCTTCGTCCGGATATTGCCCGCAACATCGTTGCTCGCAAAGCATTTACAGCAGCCGAAAAAGAACTTGCGTTTTGCCATCGCCACAACATCACTCCCATTGCCTCAACCGATCCAGAATATCCGACTTTGTTGCGCGAAATCCCCGATTATCCGGCCGTCATCTATCTGCAAGGCGATCCTTCGGTTCTCTCCAAACGCTGTTTGTCTATGGTGGGGACTCGCGATGCAACCCCTTATGGTTTGCATATGTGTAACTCGCTCATCGGACAATTGGCAGAATTGGTTTCCGACCTCTGCATTGTCAGCGGATTGGCATTCGGTATCGACATCGCATCTCACCGTGCCGCTCTCGACGCACATTGTCCCACCGTTGCCGTTCTTCCCTGTTCTTTACCGGAGGTAGTTCCTACGCAACATACCGCTGTCGCTCGCGAAATCCTTGCTCGCGGGGGCGCCCTTGTTACGGAGTTTCATTCGCAAACCCCACAAAAAGGAGCTGGCTACCTCGCTCGAAATCGGATCATTGCGGCATTGAGTGCCGGATGTGTCATAGTGGAATCTCCGGCAATCGGCGGCTCGCTTACGACAGCCAACTATGCTGATAGTTATCACCGTACGGTCATGGCACTCCCGGGTCGTGCCACCGACCGTTTCTCGGCCGGCACCAATGGTTTGATTCGCAATCGACAAGCACAAATGATACTTTCGGCCGATGATATTGTTCGTGAAATGATGTGGGATCTCGCACCAGCTCCGACCAAGACCACAGCCTCGTCTGCAACGGCACAATTGACCACCGATGAAGCCAAACTCTTGGGGTGCTTTACGCACAACGACCCTTTTACGGTTGAAGAACTTTCGACATCGAGTGGCTTGAATGTGGGAGAATTAGCCGCATTGCTTATCGGATTGGAGTTGGCCGGAACAATTCGCCAACTACCCGGCAACCGCTATATGCGTATCGTTGAAATTATTTGACACAAAAGCGATGAATACTACACTTGAACAGCCCGTAAAACGCGACTCCGGCAACTACGATCTCTTGTTAGAACGAGCCCAAGAGTTGGAAACATGGTGCGGAGTGGATTTTTACAATATCTCTGCCAATTATGATCGGAGAGATCACACGCTCACCATCTTCTGCGAATTCAGGCCGACTCAGGGTCCTAAGTTGAAAGCAAATTTGTTCGTCAATGTTGTGTTGTATGATCAAGACAATCGGATTATTACGCAGAAATCCGAATCTGTGGAACATAAGAACTTTTTTGGTTTCCGAATTGCCAAAATCGACTTTTATTATTTGACAACCAAGAAAATGGCCAACATAG
The DNA here is from genome assembly GCA_015059735.1 of Rikenellaceae bacterium. Classification (GTDB taxonomy): domain Bacteria; phylum Bacteroidota; class Bacteroidia; order Bacteroidales; family Rikenellaceae; genus Alistipes. The sequence goes on from SUZX01000003.1 coordinate 168,513, forward strand.
GCAAAATCAAGGTTTATCCCTCTCGATAACCATGCTTGTAGATACCCATTCGCACCTTTACGAACCCGAGTTCGATGCCGACCGACCGGAAGCTCTTGCTCGTGCCACAGCCACCGGCGTACAATACCTGTTGCTGCCAGCTATCGATTCCGCGAGCCACGATCGGCTGTTCGACCTTTGCCGATCCCATCCGGCATGTTGCATTCCAATGATGGGATTGCACCCCACATCTGTTAACGACAATCCACAATGGCGCGATGAGTTATGTCGAGTCGAAGAGTTACTCGCTACACCTCCTGCGGGAGTTGCTCGTTTTTGTGCCGTAGGAGAGATCGGGCTCGATTTCTATTGGAGTCGCGATTTCATGGAACAGCAACTTGAAGCCTTTCGTTATCAAATCGAATTGGCTCTATATCATAACCTACCGATCGCCGTACATACACGCGATGCTTGGCCCGAAACCGTAGCTTTGATTCAGGAATTTCGCGGGAGAGGCCTTCGTGGAGTTTTCCATGCCTATTCCGCCGACCTCGAAACCTACCACGCTTTGAAAGAATCGGGCGATTTCCGATTCGGCATTGGCGGGGTTGTCACTTTCAAAAAGAACAAATTAGCCGATGTCGTCCGCTCAATGGCATTGGAAGATCTTGTGTTGGAAACCGACTGTCCCTACCTTACCCCCGTTCCTCATCGTGGCAAACGCAACGAATCGGCTTATGTTCGTTTTGTCTGTGATAAGGTCGCCGAGTTACATGGCATCCCCTCCGAAACGGTAGCCACTGTCACCACAACGACAGCCTACCGACTATTCGGGCTCGATGAATCATAAGTTCAACAATGAAAAAAGTATCGTTGTTTGCAGGAAATAAGACCATTATATATATTCTGTACAATACATGAAACACCCTTTATTCCACCACATCCGGACTTAAAATAAGAAAACGACAATTCATACGCAAAACCATAATACACCTCCTCTCAAATAATACAATCTCATACTTATAATTATGCGATCCTCAATTTTGATCATTTATACCGGTGGTACAATCGGCATGCAGACCGATGCTGAAACCGGCGTACTGATACCCTTCGATTTCAGTGGTATCTACGACGAGTTTCCCTCGCTCAAACGCCTCAATGTCGATATCGAAGTGATCTCCATGTCGCCCGTCATCGATTCGTCGAACGTCTCTCCCGACAATTGGCTCTCGCTTGCCAACCTGATTCGCGACAACTACGCACGCTATGATGGTTTTGTCGTGCTGCACGGCACCGACACCATGTCTTATACCGCGTCAGCATTGAGTTTTCTGCTCGAAAATCTCTCCAAACCGGTTGTATTTACCGGCAGCCAGATACCCATCGGTGTTCTACGCACCGACGGACGCGAGAACTTGATCACTGCGATCGAAATCGCAGGAACCCGCATCGACGGACATCCCGTTGTTCCCGAGGTTTCGCTCTATTTCCAAAATCGGCTGTTCCGTGCCAACCGCACCACCAAACGCAGTGCCGAGGCGCTAAACGCTTTTCATTCCTACAACTATCCGCCACTGGCCGAAGTCGGCGTCAATATCTCATACAATTTTCCGGCAATCCATCGTCCAGAGACCTCCTCTGCCGAGTTACAAGTAGCCTCTCACCTCTCCTCCGGTATTGCCATCATCAAACTCTTTCCGGGTATTGATGAAGGAATCCTGCGGTCTATCCTCTCGACTTCGGGATTGCGCGCCGTTGTTTTAGAAACCTTCGGTGCAGGCAATGCCCCGACCTCCGAATGGTTTATTCGAACTCTTGCCGAAGCCATTGCACGTGGCATTCACGTCGTAAACGTTACCCAATGCGGCGATGGCTGTGTAGCCATGAAATTATACGAAACAGGGTTGCGTTTGCAGGAGATCGGAGTGCTTAGCGGATACGACATGACCACCGAGGCGGCAGTCACCAAATTGATGTACGTTTTGGGTAAAGAGTACTCCCCGACCGAAGCGTGTCGATTATTGCGAACATCTTTGCGCGGAGAAATTACCTTGTGAAAGGTTGCATGATTCGAAAAAAATTCCTATATTTCGCACTGTTAATGCGCTTTTTCGTTGCCGACATCGGTTGCAAAAAGGCCTTTGCAACACATAATATATTGCTAGACAATTTATTAGGTGATTAAACATTTCCCGTTGCTTTGTTGCAATGCCAAATGGGATTTGCGCAAAAGTTTTTGAAAAAAGAGATGTCGGAGCGAAAAAATAAATTGACTGAGGTGAAAATTAAGCTAAAAAAACAAAAACCGAAACTTAATACAAACACAATTAACAAACAAATCAATTTTATCTAACACAACTATGAAAAAACTTTTTCTGACTTTGACGGTAGCCCTCTTCTCGTTGGGTACCGTGAACGCTTTCGCTCAGGAGGCCAATGAGGCTCCCGCTACGGAACAGGCTGCTCCTGCAACCGCAGAAACTCCCGCAGCTCCCGAAGCCGAGCCTGCTGTTGATGCTGAAACAGCTATCGAGGGTGAGACCATGCACCATGTGCTGATGCAGAAGTTCCTCGAAGGTGGTTGGGGCTGGATGCTTCCGGTGTTGCTCTGCTTGGTTTTGGGTCTTGCCATCGCCATCGAGCGTATTCTCTATCTGTCGCTTTCGTCGATCAACACCAAGAAGTTCATCGCCGAGGTTGAAGAGGCTTTGAAGAACGGTGGTATCGAGGCTGCAAAAGAGGTTTGCAAAAATACTCGCGGTCCGATCGCTTCGATCTACTGGCAGGGTCTCGATCGTTACGATCAGGGTCTCGACGCAGTTGAAAAAGCAGTTGTTTCCTATGGTTCGGTTCAAACCGGTCAAATGGAGTCGGGTCTTTCGTGGATCGGTCTGTTTATCGCCCTCGCCCCGATGTTGGGATTTATGGGTACGGTAGTAGGTATGATCGGTGCCTTCGACGCTATTCAGGCTGCCGGTGATATCAGCCCGACGCTCGTTGCCGGTGGTATCAAAGTCGCTCTGTTGACTACCCTTATGGGTCTTATCGCTGCTGTGGTTTTGCAGATCTTCTACAACTACATCATTGCCAAGATCGACTCGCTCGTTAACTCGATGGAGGATGCTTCGATCACGCTGATGGACATTTTGACGGTTTATAAGAAATAATCTCTACCGACTTAGTTTAAGATCATTATGAAGAAAACATTAAATATCCTGCTGGGTGCCTTGATCGCCATCACGTTGGTTTTGACGGGTTATGCGATCATCGCAGGTGGCTCGGACGCATCGATCAGCCTGAACCTGATTTGGGGTTATGCACTCCTCTTCGGGGCAATCTTGGCTGTTGTCGGTGGCAGTATCTATGCCATGCTCAAAAGCCCCTCCGGAGCCAAGACCTCCATTCTTTCTTTGGTACTGATCCTCGTGATTGTTGGTGTCGCTTATTTCATCTCGGCCGGTCATACGGTACAAATCGTTGACTTGCAGAATAACGGCTATTTCGATCATGCAGAGACTGTTATTACCGAAACGAGCATTCTGGTGACCTACGTTGCTTTCATCGCCTCGATTGTTGTGGCATTGGCAACCGAGATCTGGGCTGCATTCAAATAAAAAGTAGATTTATACTATGCCTATTGATAAAAGAAAAGTACCAGAAGTCAACAGTAGTTCGCAGGCCGACATTGCCTTCTCGCTGCTGATTTTCTTCTTGGTGGCAACTACCATGAACACCGATACCGGTTTGGTGCGTGTGCTTCCGCCTATGCCTCCCGAAGATCAAAAACAGGAGGATATCAAGGTGAAAGAGCGTAACCTCTACTTGGTACTCGTCAACGGTAGTGGACAAATCATGGTTGGACAGCCCAACAAACAAGAATTCACGGATCTTCGTCAACTCAAAGACAAAATCAAGGAATTCATCCTCAACCCGATGGATGATCCCGATCTGCCTGAAAAAGTTGAAAAAGAGATCGAACTTGCCAATGGTGGCAAGTGGGTTTATCCCGTGAGTGAGGGTGTGGTTTCGTTGCAAACAACCCGCGATACAGGCTACCAAGCCTATATCATGGTGCAGAACGAACTTACCCGTGCATTCAACGAGGTTCGTGATCAAGTGGCTATGGCAAAATTCAATAACAAGTTTGCCGATCTTAACGAGGATCAGCGCAACGCCGTATCGAAAGCTGTGCCCTTGAAAATCTCGGAGGCTGAACCGCGTAACATTAAAAAGTAGTAACAGATTATGGCAGTAATGAAGAAAAAGGGTAACAAAGAGTTGCCCGCAATTTCGACCGCGTCGCTTCCCGACGTTATCTACATGATTCTGTTCTTCTTCATGGTTACAACCACCATGCGCGATCAGGATTTGTTAGTTCGTTATAAACTCCCCGAGGCTACCGAGGTGCAGAAATTGGAGAAAAAATCTCTGGTGAGCTACATCCATATCGGTCAACCGACTTTGGCCATGCAAGCTAAGTTCGGTACAGCCCCGCGTATCCAGCTCAACGACTCGTACAAGACGACCAAAGACATCTTGGATTTCGTTGCCGCCGAGCGTGATAACCTCAACGAGGCCGACCGTGCTTCGATGACTATCTGCTTGAAAGCCGATGAATTGACCAAGATGGGTATCGTTACCGATGTAAAGCAGGAACTTCGCCGCGCAAACGCATTGAAGATCTCCTACGCTGCATCCAAATCGTTGGGATACTATTAATCTGCAATCGTCCGATTGAATCGGATTCGATTAAAACCAAGATCCGGCTTGACAAATTGTCAAGCCGGATCTTTCTTATTAGCCAAGCCCTCCTCTTACTTATGGTACTTATGGGAGGCAAACCACACGGATTCCATACCAATCGGTACGATGCTGCTGGTTAACCTTACTACGGACCGAAACACGACAATGCCGAGCATCAGTGTCCCAGCAACCACCACGCAACGTAGGCCCATAGCCGGTATTGGATTGGATAGGGTTGATTTGCGCGGATGAACCATACAGACCATAGTTATCACTACAAAACTCATGTAGATTTCCGCTCATATCGTATAATCCGAGTTCGTTCGCTCCCTTTTGGAACCAGCCACCCTCGACAGCAACCATCTTCATATTCAGTTCACAATCGGCATGCTCAACATAATCTTGTAGCTTTTGAAAATGATACTCTGAATCGGTGTTGCACCCCCACATGAAAAACGTTGCCAAAAGAATCCATCACAATAAACTATTTATCAAACACATAAGATGCCTCTTTTTTGCCTATTCAGGTAAGGATTACCCCAAATCAGATGGGCAAAATCACCAAGAGTAGAAATACCCTATGCAAATAATTCGATTTTTTATCCCTTTTTTTGAATAATTTAACCTTTTGTTTATCTTTGCGGTTGAAACTCATTAATCCATTCTAACTATGAAAAAGATCTTCTCTTTTGCTATCGTATTGGCTGCTGTTGCTATGATCAGCTGCGGCGGTAACGCTACGAAACCGGCTGCTGAGGCTACTGAGGCTCCCAAAACTGAGACTGCTTGCCCCGAGTGCACAAAATGCGACTCGACCAAGAAAGCAGAGTGCGCTCAGTGCGATTCGACTAAAAAAGCCGAGTGCTGCGCTAAATGCGACTCCGCAAAAAAAGCTGAATGCTGCAAGAAATAATCTTGGATAGCATTAAAAACAAATAGGAAGATTCCTTTGGAATCTTCCTATTTGTTTATTTTCCCACGTGATTATCACTTCGTGCCTCCACCCAGCGCATGGAAAAGCGAGATGATACCTTGAATCTCGTCGTATTTGTCGGAGGCTTCGGCCAACTCGGCTTGCAACAGATTTTGCTGGGCTGTCAATACCTCCAAGTAGTTAGTTTGTCCGTATTTCATCAACAGAGTTGTATTCCACACGGCAGCTCGTAGGTGAACGATTCGTTTTTTGTCCACATCCAACCGCTGCAACGATTTCTGCCAAAGAGTCAAAGCGTTATTCACCTCAATACCGGCATCAAGCAATTGCTGCTTGAACCGTACAAGAGCCTGCTCCTGTTGCTCTTTGGCTATTTTCAGCCGAGCACGGTTCTGGCCATTAGCAAAAATAGGCTGTGCCAATGATCCCAATGCGCTCAACAACCATGTCCCGGGATCAGCAATTGTATTGCTTCCAAAGGTCCAACCGGCTGATCCTCCCAATGTAATTTTCGGATAAAATGCCGAGCGAGCCGCATTAGTTGCATAAAAAGCCTCGGCCAAAGCATATTCTGCCTGCCGAACATCAGGACGCCGATTCACCAACTGCAACGGAAGACCCACCGAAAGTGTTTTGGGAAACTGTTGTTCGGCAAGTGTTGCACGTTTGATGGTCTGTGGAACAATTCCCAACAATGAACAGAGGGCATTTTGCTGTTCAGCAATCTGTTTTTCGAGTGTCAAAGCCGAACGCTCGACATCCAACCGATTGGCTTTGGCCTGCAATACAGCAGTTTCATTGGTCTTACCGGCACGTTTCAAGGCGGCAAGTGCGCGAATGTTCTTTTCCCAGTTATCAAGCGTACGACGACTGATGCGCAATTGTTCATCGAGCATCAGTAATGTATAATAGCTATTGGCGATCGTCGCGATGAGTTGTGTCTGTACCGCCTGCTCGTAAGCATAGCTCTGTTCCAAAGCCGCAACGGCTCCCTTTTTGGCATTATGCAGCCGTCCGAATATATCGAGCTCCCAACCTGCCGATATTGCCGCCGAATAGCTTTTGCTGGTTGATCCCGCCGTATGATGTTTCACCGATCCATCGGCGTCAAACGACACCGAAGGGAAGAAAGCCATCCGCGAGGCTTTCAACGTAGCTTCGGCCTCACGCACTTTCGAGCGGGCAATCCGCAAATCAGTATTATTGTTCAAACCTTTGGTTATCAGTCCCCTCAATTGCGAATCGGAGAACAATTCACGCCACGAAAGATCGGCGAGAGAGGTTGTGTCAGCTTTATCTGTTTTTGTTTGCAACAGATAGAGGCTATCCGCAAACGCAGTTTCGGGACGTTGGTATTTGGTATAGATTCCACATCCTGCCGGCAAAAGCAGAACAAGGGCAAAAGCAGAATTCAGAAATATACGTTTCATAGATTCGTTTATTCAAGTTTACGTTGAGGCATCACCCGCTCCTCGATCATTTGGAAAATGATGAAGAGTACCGGCACAATAAAGAGCAAGGCAATTGTTCCGATCAACATACCGCCGACCGTACCCACACCAATCGAGATATTACCGTTAGCACCTACACCCGAGGCGAACATCAAAGGCAACATACCGAAGATCATGGTAAGCGAGGTCATCAGAATCGGTCGCAGACGCTCACGCGCCGCCGACATGGCAGCGGCGGCAATGGACATACCTTCTCGACGACGCTCCGAAGCATATTCGGTGAGCAGAATAGCTGTTTTAGCCAACAAACCGATAAGCATCAGCAGACCAATCTGCAAATAGATGTTGTTCTCCAAGCCGAACATGTATGCAAAACAGAAACTTCCGGCCAATCCGAACGGCACCGAAAGGATAATCACGATCGGGATGAACAAACTCTCGTACAATGCGCACAGGATCAAATAAATGAACACGATACATATCACAAAGATCACTGCGGTGGAATTTCCCAACGAGGCCTCTTCGCGTGACATACCGCCAAATTCGTATCCGTATCCCGTAGGCAACACTTCGGCAGCCACCTCACGAACGGCCTGAATGGCCTCACCGGAGCTGTATCCCATAGCGGCCGCTCCGTTGATCGAAATTGCCGAGAAGAGGTTGAAACGCGAGAGCGATTGCGAACCGTAAACACGCGTAAGTTTCAAATACTGATTGATTGGCGACATCTCACCTGCGGCATTACGAACAAACATATTGCGTAAAGCGTCGGTATCGAGACGGAACTCGGGAGAGGCCTGCACCATGACACGATAGAGTTTCGAGAAACGGTTCATATTCGAAGCATAGCTACCACCGATATAACCCGAAAGGGCATTGAGTACATCTCCCGGTGATATGCCGTTACGCTTACACTGTACGGCATCGACCTCCACCAAATATTGCGGATATTTGCTGGCAAACGAAGTGGTGGCACGCGCGATTTCGGGTCGATCATTCAACTTTTCGATCAACTGCTTGGTCAAAGCCTCCAAATCCTCAATCGTACCACCCTTTTGGTCCTGCACATAAAGTTCAAAACCGTTGGTTGCACCATATCCCGGGATCATACCGCGCGTGAAGATCTGAATCTTTGCCGACGAAATGTCATTCGTGCGACGATATAACTCTTCGATCACATTCTCCATAGCATCCTCCTTCTCGGTACGCTCTTCCCATTTCTTCAAACGAATGGTAAACGATCCGCTCGAAGAACCTTGACCGCTCAACATACCGAAACCGGTGGTACGGGCATAAGACTCAATTTGCGGAATGGAGTTGATGCGGCGATCGATTTCGTCCATGACATGAAGGGTCTCTTTCAAATTGCTTCCCGGCGGCGTGGAGATATCCATGCTGATCGATCCGAGGTCCTCTTTGGGCACCAATCCCGTTTTGGTTGTACGCATCAGGTAAATCAAAGTACCCATAGCCACCACCAACAGCAGGAATGCCAAACTTTTATGTCGGAACATAAACATCACGCCCCCTTTATAACGAGCAATCAACCGACCGAACGCACTATTGAACGCAAGGTGGAAACGCGACGAGAAGCTCATCTTTTCACCCGTTTCGTTGGCGTGCGGTGTCATGATCAACGCGCAGAGGGCCGGACTGAGTGTCATGGCATTCAACAACGAAATACCTACAGCCACAGCCATAGTAAGACCGAACTGCATATAGAATACACCGGTAGTACCTCCCATGAAACTCACCGGAATAAACACGGCCATGAAGACAAATGTCGTGGTAATCAACGCCGTAGAAATTCCGCTCATGGCATCGATCGTCGCTTTGTAAGGCGACTGATAGCCTTCATCGAATTTCGCCTGTACGGCCTCCACTACTACGATGGCATCATCAACGACCGTACCGATCACCAACACCAATGCGAAGAGAGTGATCATGTTCAACGAGAAACCTGCCGCATAGAGGAAAGCAAAGGTTCCGACAAGCGACACAATAATTGCCAACGTCGGGATGAAAGTCGAGCGCAGACTCTGCAAGAAGATGTAAACCACCAAAATAACCAACAAGATAGCCTCCAAGAGGGTTTGCACTACCTTATCAATCGACGCATCGAGGAAGTCTTTGGTACTCATCAAGTCAACGATCTCCATGCCCTTCGGAAGGTCTTTGGCAATCTCAGCTACCACACGGTCAATCTCTTCGATGATTTCGTTGGCATTCGAGCCGGCGGTTTGTGAGATCATACAAGTTGTTCCCGGGTGTCCATTTACCACACCGATAAAGTCGTAACTGCGAGCACCCAACTCGATACGGGCCACATCTTTCAAGCGCAAAACTGTACCATCGCTCTGTGCGCGGATCACCAAATTGGCATAGTCCTCCTCTTTCTCATAACGTCCACGATATTTCAACACATAACGGAACGTATTGTCGGACTCGGCACCCAAAGTTCCGGTAGGCGATTCAAGATTCTGCTCTTCAAGTACGGTACGAATATCCGATGGCATGAGTTTATATTTCGCCATCTTGCCCGGATCGAGCCAGATACGCAATGAGTAATCACCACCACGCACCTCGACTTCGCCGACACCCGTAACACGCGAAAGACGAGGTTCGATATTGATCTTCATGTAATTACTCAAAAAGTTCACATCGAACGAATCGTCGGGACTATAAATTGCCAATGTCTTGATTCGGCTAGTCTGACGCTTACGCACGGTCAAACCGCTGCGTGTTACCTCGGCAGGCAACAATCCCTGTGCCGAGGCCAAGCGGTTTTGTACGTTAACCATCGCCATATCGCCATCGGTACCTTGACGGAAAAAGATCTGTATGCTGGCCGAGCCGCTGTTGGTGGCGGTTGACACCATATACATCATGTTTTCCACACCATTGATCGCCTCTTCCAACGGGACGATCACACTCTTCATTACCGTTTCGGCATTAGCTCCCGTATAAGAGGCCGAAACACGCACGGTGGGAGGCGCGATTTCAGGAAACTGCTCTACGGGCAGTTGCACCAAACCGATGAGTCCCAGCAATACAACAACCACCGAGATAACTCCCGCAAAGATCGGTCGGTCGATAAAAGTCTTTATCTGCATAGCTACTCCTCCTTCTTCACTTCTTTTTTATCGGTATCGACAACAACCTCCACACCTTCACGCAACAATCCGGCACCTTCGGCGATGATTACATCTCCAACCTTCAATCCCGACTGCACGATATACTCTTTACCATCGTTTTGAGGCAGCACCTCGATACGCGACGATGCAGTCTTGCCATTGACAACTTTATACACATAGACACGATCCTGCAATTCGTAGGTTGCAGCCTGTGGAATCACGATGCAATTCTTGCGCACCGAAGGAATGACCACCGAACCGCTACCACCATCGCGCAGCAAACGTTTCTGATTGGGGAAGACGGCACGCAGACTCACTGCACCGGTACCTTGACTGATCGTACCGCTGACAGCATCGATTCGACCTTTCTCTTCGTAGATTTGTCCGTTGCTCATCAGCAACTCAACCTCCGGCATTTGACGAATGGCGTTGTTAAGCGATCCATATTCCAACATCAGGTCCAACATCTGATTCTCGGCCATCGAGAAATAGACATAGACTTTGCGGGTATCCGACACCGTTACCAAAGGCTCAGTAATATTGCTGCTGACCAATGCGCCGACACGATAAGAGATCATACTAGCCACTCCGTTTACCGGCGAGCGCACCTCCGTATAGGAGAGGTTGTTTTTGGCATTGGTCTCTTCAGCTAACGCCAATGCCAACCGAGCTTCGGCCTCGGCCAAATCGTTCTGAGCAGTCATCAAATCAAACTCCGAGACCACCTTCTCCTTATAAAGATCTTTATTACTCTCCAAGACAAGTTTCGCCGTCGAAAGAGCCGCTTCGGCACTACGTACGTTGGCCGCCGCAATGGCATAAGCTGCTTTATATGGATTTTGGTCGATCACAAAGAGCACCGAATCCTTGCGCACGGCATCACCTTCTTCGATGCGAATCTCGGTGATCATGCCGCTAACCTGCGGACGAATCTCTACCGTTTGGCAACCATTGATCGTTGCCGTGTAGGAGGTCTTCAATGTGCGGTCGGCCGCAGTCACCGTGTAAGTCTTGTAGGTTTTGGGAGCACGTTTTGCTTTCTGTTCTTTGCATCCGACGCAAAGCACTAGGCTGAAAATAACAATGGATAAATATCGCATAATTTTGGGTTTATTTGTCTTTTTATATAATAATATCTTCTTCATTCCTCTATGCTGTTTCGGTCTCTCTACAATTTGTTCACGAAGATACTCGTTTTATCTCACTAATCGATCATTTTACAGGTGAATCGACAATAAACAGGGGGCAATCGCCCAACTAACCCCCAACATAGGCCTTCATCTGCCTATTTTTATGTCAACGATAAACCTGCAAAAATTACATCGAAAAACATTATTGTACCAATAAATTACATCCTCGAATATCGGATCGTGCAATGCGCCCCTCGATTTCAAACGAGCCATCAGCAAAAACACGTCCCACATCTTCGGTCTGTATGAATGCACATGACCAATAGTTCGACAGATCTATCAAATTTAATCCGCCCCGCACTCCCGATGGGAGATACTCGAACGGATCGTTGATATCGCGAGCCATCACCCGCATCCACTTGGGAGTACGAAACCTATTGCCTCCTTGCGAATAGGCTTGCGAAGTAAGTTCGGCCATGCCGTATTCCGAGTGAATCTCTGCCACTCCGAAAGCCTCGCAAAGAATCCGATGAAACTCCTCTTTGGGCAATTCCTCGCGATACCCCTTCATACCACCGGTTTCCATCACGATAGTATTTGAGAACTTCGGAGCATATTGCTCTGCCAAACCCCAAAGGGCATAACTTACTCCCAACAAAATCTTGGGTTTCGCATCGGCAGCCATATCGGTGAGCAGTTTCTCGTAGTTGTCGAGATAAAACCCACCCGATCCACAATCGGCAATCAACCGATCGGCCATATAAACCAACGACGAGCCTTCGCGTTGCAAATAATTGGGCAGCAGTGCATACAGGCTCCATTGGCTCGGTTCGCCATAAAAGACTCGAAACGAATGGCGAAAAGCCTGCTCATAAAGAGCCAACGATTGCATCGGATGTCGCGATGGGATCATTCCGGTAGTCGCCGAAGAGGTAAATACCATCTCCGGAGCCTGCTCGCCACAATACACCGTATGACTTTTGAATAAACCGATAGGCAGACACGGAATCGCCTCCACAGACCGAACATCCTCGGGATCAACACCTATGCGGGCAAGATATTCTCGATAAGGAAGACAATCGACAGCCTGTCGATGAAAAATCGACAATGCAACACGCTCGAAAGCAACATCGTTCATCACTTGGAATATCTCCTCCACCGGCAACATTTTACAAAGGTACGAAAAATTTATGATCTCATACTAAATTTTGACAAAGCAAAAACCCAAGCAAGCCTAACAAACATGAACCAACGAAAAACCTTTGAGACTCTAAATAGGCCCAAAGGTCTCGGAATTAGCACCTCTTTTGACTCCGAGCCAAACACTTTTTGAGCTCTCGGACAAAAAAAGAATCAGCCTCGATGGGCTTGTTGTAACAATTCGCCCAATGTAGCAATGTTTTCGGCGATCAGATGAGGTTGTCTTTCGGCTTGATCGGCGATTGCGATCGTCGTCTCTCCAGAGAGCACCAAAACACCCATAGCTCCGGCATTGTGCGCCATCTCTACATCGGTGTAAATCCGATCACCAACCATAGCGATCTGGTCAGGTTGTAGCCCATGTCGGGTCAAGATTCCTGTCAGCATGTTGGGGTCAGGCTTGCCGAGGGTGATGTCCGGACGACGTCCTGTGGCATGTTCCAAGCAAGCGCAGATCGAGCCGCAATCAACCAATACAGTGGGCTGGTCGGTGGGACACACCCGATCGGGATTTGTCGCGATATAAGGTACACCTTGCGATACCCACCATGCAGCACGACACAAGCGGTCGTAGTTGAGTGTCATATCAAAGGCTGCCACAATCACATCGGGCCGATCCTCCGGAGAATCCGCCGCCGAGACGAAACCCGCAGTTTCAAACTCAGAAATCATCGAAGGAGTACCGAGCAAGAAGAGTTTTCGGGCCTCCGGCAAATGGGTTTTGATATAGTCGATGGCGGCCAAAGCCGTTGTGTACATCTCGTCGCGAGTGGCCTCAATCCCCATTTTATGCAACTTTGACAGATAGTCGGCAATCGATTTTGAAGGGTTGTTGGTCAAAAACGAATAACCAATGCCGGCCTTTTTTAGACCCTCCAAAAATGGTTTTGTCCATGAGAACAGCGATTGACCCATGTAGATTGTTCCGTCCATGTCGAGAGCCACATGGCGGATACGACGAAGACGTGCCAATAATTCGTCGTTGTTGTAAATCGAGCGGTATGTCATTTTTGTCGTTGTAAATTCACTCCTTGAAACAAATAAGGATAATCGGTTTCGATCACATCGCAAGGCGACATTATTTCCAATTTGTATCCGGCAATTCGTTCTGCCTCGGTGAAACGCTGGTCGTGTGTCGGAGCGACAGAAATCATACACATAACACCGTTTTCGTGCAGTTTATCATAAAGAGGCTTTTGCTTCGAGAGCATCATCCTACCCACATAAGCCATTGTTTGCGACCAAGGAATTCCGGCAGCATCGTATTTTCTAAACTCTTTAAGATTCTTGCACCAAAGCGAAAACATCGCATCGGGATCTCGATCCAACAACAACCGCGCTTGCGAGGCGTTGTGTACCGTGTACATCACATTGGCGGGAGATAGCGAGTTGATGAACTTCGACATGACTTCAAGCGGAACATCTTTAATATCGAGATTCAAGATCGTTTTGCCTTGACTCCAACAGATCACACTTTCCAATGTTGGGATTTTATAAGGGGTAACATTGCCATCGCGATCCACCAAATTGAATTGTTGCAACTCTTCGTAGGTGTAGTCACGAACACGACCTTTTCCGTTTGTCGTGCGATCGATGGTAGCATCGTGCATCAATACAATAACCCCGTCTTTGGTCATGCGGGGATCAATCTCGAAAAACGAGGGCATCATCGTAAGCGTCTTCTCAAACGATTCTATGCAGTTTTCGGGATAACCTGCCATCATACCGCCGCGATGCCCGCTGACTACAATCGGACGGGCGGGATCGTAACGAAACCACTTGTGCAGTTGTTTTCGGTTTCGAATATCGATATAATGCGAGTTAGCCACTTGTGCAAAAGCGGTTACACTACCGAACAACAACAGAAAAAACAAAAATTGTTGTATGATTCTTTTCATAATTCGGGTTGATTCCCGACAAAAATACGCTTTTTCTTCGATAATTATATGTTACCAGAACAAAAAAACGCCCAAAACAACTTCGGAAAGAAAATAATAGTTAAATTTGTGTACTTTTGAAATGAAACCTTAATTCAACCGTATTACACGATGACACCCGAACAAAACAAACAATTTAAGCAATGGCAGACACGCACGATTATCGCCACGATGGTCGGTTACGCCCTTTTTTATTTCGTTCGTAAGAACTTTTCATTAGCCATGCCCGGCCTTGAAGCCGATTTGGGGATCTCAAAAACAAGTTTGGGTATCTTTTTGACTCTGAACGGCATTGTTTATGGTATCTCGCGTTTTATCAACGGCGTATTGGCCGACCGTATGAATGCCCGTTGGTATATGGCGATCGGATTGGCCTTATGTGCTTTGGCCAATTTTGCTTTTGGTTTTGGGGAAGATGTTTCCTATTGGATCACCGGAGAGCACGATGGTACGCAATTTACCAACACGATGATTCTCTTCATGGGTGTCATGTGGGTAATAAACGGGTTGTTGCAAGGTGCGGGATTCCCTCCGTGCGCCCGTTTGCTGACCCATTGGGTGCCACCTACGGAGTTGGCAACCAAAATGTCGGTATGGAACACCTCTCACTCGATTGGAGCCGGTTTGGTAGTAATCCTTTGCGGCTATATCATGGGATCAATGGGAACGGGAGTCGATCATACGGGGGCTTGGAAATGGTGTTTCTGGATTCCGGCGGCAATATCGTTTGCCGGAGCTGTGGGCTTGGCAATCTTCTTGCGGGATACCCCCTCGTCGGTAGGACTTCCTGAATTGGCCGGTACCGAATCTAAAAAGGAGACCGTTTCCTCAAACAGTACCGAACATCGGGCTTTTCTGATGAAGTATGTCTTCAAAAATCCACTGATTTGGATTTTGGGACTTGCCAATTTCTTTGTCTATGTCGTACGTTTCTCAGTCCTCGATTGGGGGCCATCGTTATTGAGCCAATCAAAAGGTGTCAGCATGGAACACGCCGGTTGGTTGGTTGCCATGTTCGAGATTGCCGGTATCTTGGGCATGCTGTTCTCCGGATGGGCCACCGATAAATGGTTGAAAGGCCGAGCACATCGCACCTGCGTCTTTTGCATGGCGGGCACGGCTCTCTTTGTATTGCTCTTTTGGCAGTTACCGAACGACGCCCCCGTTTGGCTGTTGTTTGCCACTTTGTGCGCCGCCGGATTCTGCATTTATGGTCCGCAGGCCTTAATCGGTATCGCTGCTGCCAATCAGGCAACCAAACGGGCAGCTGCCACAGCAAACGGTCTAACCGGACTTTTCGGATATGCTTCGACCATCGTATCGGGTGTCGGATTGGGTTTTGTGGCTCAACACTACGGTTGGAATTGGGCTTATATCGGTATTCTTGCTATGGCTGTGGTCGGCATGTTGATCTTCCTGCTGATGTGGGGAGCTCGTGCAGATGGCTACGATGAAGTTGCCGAATAGGAATTTGTTGTTTTGCATGTTATATGGTAAAAAGCTTTCCGCCATGAAGAAGTTATTATTAGCCTTGCTATTCGTTTTTTATACGGCAACGTTGTATGCTGAATTACCAAAGGCACGAATTATCGTAGGTCCATATCTTCAAGCAGTGACAGAAACAAGTTTCACGGTAGTATGGACGACCGATCATCCGACTGTTTCATGGGTGGAGGTTGCACCCGAAGATGAAACCCACTTTTACGCCGAGAAACGCCCGCGCCATTACCAAACGGAGCACGGGAAACGGTCAATCGGCACGATCCATCGGATCACGATCTCGAATCTGCAAGCCGGTACCACCTATCGATATCGAGTTTTCTCGCAATCGGTGGCCGAGAGTGGCAAAGGTGGCCGGATCGTGTTAGGTGGCATTGCATCGAGTCGGGTTTATCGTCGAGAACCGTTGCGGGCGACTACGCTCGATCACTCTAAATCGCAGGTAAAATTTCGGGTTGTCAATGATATACATGGCCGCGATTCGATCATGTGCGCCCTATTGAGAGGGGTAGATCGCACGAACGCCGACTTTGTGGTTTTCAATGGAGACATGACCTCAACTATCGAATCGGAAACGCAGATCGCAACGGGATTTTTACGTAGCGCGGCCAAGCAATTCGGAGCCGAAGTGCCGATCCTCTTCGTACGTGGCAACCACGAGAATCGGGGACATTATTCGTCTCAACTGATCAACTATTTCCCAACGACAAGCGGCCGTTATTACTATACTTTCCGGCAAGGGCCTGTTTTTGGTGTTGTCCTCGATTGTGGCGAAGATAAGCCCGACAGCGACATCGAATATTACGGATTGGCAGACTTCGACAACTACCGGACCGAAGAGGCCGCTTGGCTTAAAAAGGTAGTTACCAGCGAGGCATATCGTACCGCACCGTTGCGTATCATTTTCCTGCATATACCTCCGGTTTGTGGCGAAATATGGCATGGGACACACGAAATTCGCAAGAAATTTATGCCGCTATTGCAAGGAACAGGGGTCGATCTGATGCTCTGTGGCCATTTGCATAAGTTCTACTATGTTCCGGTCGGTAAGTCGGAATACGATTTCCCGATATTGATCAACTCCAATAACGATGCAGTGCATGTGGTTGCCGAGAAAAACCGATTGCATGTTTCAGTCATCGATCCGGCAGGCCATAAAGTAGCTGAATATGATTTGAAGAAGTGAAGAAAAAAGTTGTCACACATCTCCAATCGCCTGATTCCCAAATTGGAACCCGAAGATCAAGTTCATATTCGTGGGCAATTCTCGCGAAACGTACAAAAAACAGGGTGAGAAACAGAGATTTTCTCACCCATCTTTATCTAACAAGTGCCACTTTTTGCATCACAACCTGCATCATTACCCTAAAAAGAAACTGTCGCAACAAGTAGTGTTGCGACAGCCTCTTTTTGTAAAAGTTGTATAACAAGTGGAGCTTCAAAGCCTGCGAGGATTATTTCTCTTTGCCTTTGAATTTCTCAACCTGCCGTTTGAGCGCATCGATCGCCTCATCGACAGCCTCTTCGAAGGTCTTGGCCTGATGGCAGGCCACCAAATCTTCTCCGGGCATGTGCAGGGTGATGGTTGCTATTTTATTTCCTTTTTCGTGATCTTTGTCGAGTTTCAGAATGACCTCGGCTCCCGTTGAGCGCTCTGCAAAACGGTCCAATTTCGCCATCTTGGCGTTCACAAATTCGATGAGTCGCTTGTCGGCATCGAATTTTACGGACTGAATCTGTACGTTCATAGCCTAACTTTTTAATGGTTATTACTACTTCCTCCTCGCTTTCTCCCGAGGATGGGCTTTTGCATAAATCTTTTTCAAGTGGGCAATGCTGTTGTGGGTATAAACCTGTGTTGCTTGCAATGAGGAGTGCCCCAACAACTCCTGAATCTCCCGTATATCCGCTCCTCCGTTGAGGAGGTGGGTAGCAAAAGAGTGTCGCAACACATGCGGACTCTTTTTGCCCTGTACTCCGGCCTCTGCCAACATATTTTTAACGATGCGATAGACCGTGATGCGGGAAATACGTTTGCCTTGCAGTGTTAAAAGTAATGCTTTTTCTCCACAATTGCAAATATTTTGCCTGTCAATTATATCTAAATAGCGTAAAAGTTTTTCGCGCACAAAATCCATGATCGGAGTAATGCGTGCCTTATCCCCTTTCCCATAAACCCGCAACGAGGAGTAATCTTCCGAGAAGTCGTCGCGATTGATCCCGATCAATTCGGCCAACCGCAATCCGCAGGTGTAGAGCAAAAGCACGATCAATGTATCTCGCTCTGTGCTAAAATCGTCGCATTCCGGATTTCGTTCTTCCAGGATATTGGTCATGCGACTCTCGGCAACAAAAGTCGGCAGACGATGTGAGGTTTTCATGGAGAGGATCGGTTGCATGATATCTTTGTCGAGCCGTTTGGTTTGTCGTAACCAGCGGAAAAGCGACCGCAACGAGGAGACCTCGCGGTTGAGCGACGCGGCATTCAACCGGCCTGTCTCGCTTCGATGAATAATCCACTCGCGAATTTGATCGACATCGACCGTATGCGGATCGAACCGTTCCTCATCGGTATCAAGCCATTCAAGGAAACGAGCAATGTCACGCCGATAATTCCGCACGGTCAGCGGGGAATAACGGCGTTCGGCTTGCAGATAATCCATAAATTCGGAAATCAGGCTCATAGTGCAACGTGTTCAATATGATTTACACAAGGGGCTTATATACGAATTTTTCACAAATTTGTTGTTTCTCCTCTTTTAACAACTTCACACTCACGGCTGTGCCGTGTTTGTAATCTCTGACCCACCCCCAACTTCTTAAAACCGTGACCTAACTTACATTTGCAGAAGCGCAACCTCTTCGGCTCGATCCATTGCCGCCGATCCTCGGTCATCGTTTCGATTTCCGATGACTCTTTTTCTTGCGCACCGACCAACCGAAATGCCCTAACATCTCGCCCAAAGCGAAATACTCGCCATGCGAATAGACAATAGGTTCGGCCTGTTCCAACGCAAATCGACCGGTCGCGGGATCGATCAAAGCCGCATCGACCTGCACATTGACCACCTCGGCCAAGAACATGTCGTGTGAACCGAGTGGCAAAATCTGCGTCACCCGACACTCGATATTAACCGGCGATTCCTCGATGATCGGAGCCGCAACCAACTCTCCGCTACGCGGTGTAAGAGTCATTTCGCGAAATTTGTTGTAATCGCGTCCCGAACGAACCCCGCACCAATCGGTCGCACGTGCCAATTTTCGAGTGGTGAGGTTGATGACAAATTCTCCTGTGCGACGTATGATTTCGTAGGAATGGCGTTCGGGGCGAATAGATACATAGCACATCGGCGGATTGGTACAAACCGTTCCTGTCCAAGCAACTGTCAATAGGTTATACTCCTCGGGGGTTGCTCCACAACTCACCAATACAGCGGGCAGAGGATAGATCAGTGTTCCCGCCTTCCAATTCTCTTTCATAGATATCGAAACAACTATTTCCCTGTAACTCGCCGCTTTTGGTTAGCAAAAGCGGCTGTTACATTCCTCGATATTTTTCGACGTAAGTCTACTAAAATTCCGAAGTGAAATGGAAACGAATCTCCTTGAAATTCTCTTGTGCCAAAGCCAGCGCATAGCTCGTATCGGCTAAGAATACGTCGCGACCATGCTTGTCAACAGCCATGTTGGTATGTTTACGACGTTTGAAGTCAGCCAATTGGGCTGCATTGTCGCTGTCGATCCAGCAGGCTTTGTAAATTGAGATCGGGTCCCAACGGCAGGCGGCATTATATTCGTGTTCCAATCGGTATTGGATCACCTCAAACTGCAACGCTCCCACCGTACCGATAATTTTGCGACCGTTGAGCGATGAAGTGAACAATTGTGCCACGCCTTCGTCCATCAACTGATCAATTCCTTTGGCCAACTGTTTGAATTTCAACGGATCGGCATTTTCAATATAGCGAAACTGTTCGGGCGAGAACGATGGAATTCCTGTGAATCGAAGTTGTTCTCCCTCGGTGAAGGTATCGCCGATCTTAAAATTTCCTGTGTCATGCAGACCCACGATGTCGCCCGGAAAGGCGAAGTCGATCACCGACTTCTTCTCAGCCATAAATGCAGTCGGGGAGGAGAATTTCAGTTGTTTCCCACTGCGTACATGCAGGTAGTTACGGTTACGCTCGAACGTGCCGGAGCATATTTTCAAGAACGCAATACGGTCGCGATGGTTGGGATCCATGTTGGCGTGGATCTTAAAGACAAAGCCGGTCATCTTGGCCTCCTGTGGCTCTACAACACGTGTCGCAGTAGGAGCCGGACGTGGCGAAGGCGCTATGCGAATGAAACAGTCGAGTAACTCGCGGACGCCGAAATTATTGACTGCCGAGCCGAAAAATACCGGTGCCAACTCCCCGCGCAAGTAAGCCTCACGGTCAAACTCATCGTAAACACCCTCAACCAACTCGACATCCGAGCGTAGCTGATCGGCGAATTTTTTGCCGATATACTCTTCCAACTCGGGCGTAGTAAGATCCGTGATTTCCACCGTTGAGGCGTCGGCTGTCAACTTCTCGTCGGAGGTGAAGAGCGACAGATGTTTCTCGTAAAGGTTATAAACCCCTTTGAAATCGGGACCGTTGGAGATAGGGAAAGCAAGAGGTCGTACCCGAATACGCAACTCCTTCTCCACCTCATCGAGCAGGTCAAACGGCTCTTTCGAGGGGCGGTCCAACTTATTGATGAAGACAATTACCGGAGTCGAACGCATGCGGCACACCTCCATCAGTTTGCGAGTCTGCGCCTCGACACCCTTTGCTCCGTCGATAACGATAATTACCGAATCGACTGCCGACAACGTGCGGTAGGTGTCTTCGGCAAAATCTTCGTGACCCGGGGTATCGAGAATATTGATCTTCAAATCTTTATATTCGAACCCCATTACGGCCGTAGCAACCGAAATTCCGCGCTGTCGCTCGATCTCCATAAAATCAGAAGTGGCTCCTTTCTTGATTTTGTTGCTTTTGACCGCTCCGGCCACATGAATCGCTCCACCGAAAAGCAACAATTTCTCGGTGAGCGTCGTTTTACCCGCGTCAGGGTGGGCAATGACGGCAAAAGTGCGCCGCCGTGTTATCTCTTCTTGTTGTGTCATGCTTTTGGATAATCGTTGTTATAATGGCAGCCAACCGACTCTTTGAGTTCTTCGCCTTGTTTGATGACCAAGTAGGCAATGGCAATCATGTTGCGTAACTCACACAACTCGCGGTTGGGTTTGGTCATACTATACAACCCCTCGGTCTCCTCATAGAGAATCGAGAGTCGGCGCATGGCGCGATGCAGTGAGAGGTTCGAGCGCACAATGCCGACATAGTTCGACATGATGCTTTGCATCTCGCGTTTCGATTGGATGATCATCAGCATCTCCTCGGTGTGTTGTGTACCCTCGAAATCCCAATCGGGAATTCCCTCCTGAATCTCCACCTTATCAATCAGTGTGGCAGCATGTTTGGCGGCTTGGTCGGCATAAACCACCGCCTCGATCAGCGAGTTTGAGGCCAATCGATTGGCTCCGTGCAGGCCCGTGCAGGCAGTTTCGCCCAACGCATAGAGCCGTTTGATGGAAGTGTGGCTGTTCAAATCCACTTTTACACCGCCACAACAATAATGGGCAGCCGGTGTTACCGGTATCAAATCGCGAGTGATGTCGATTCCTATCGAAAGGCATTTCTCATAGATGTTGGGGAAATGGCTGCGAATTGAGTCGGGATCTTTATGTCGCACATCAAGATAAACAAACTCCTCGCCCCGTTTGGTCATTTCGCGATAGATGGCTCGTGCCACGACATCGCGCGGTGCGAGCGATTTCATCGGGTGGTATTTGTCCATGAACTCCTCACCATTTTGCAGTCGCAGGATGGCTCCGAATCCGCGCATGGCCTCGGTGATCAGGAAATTGGGTTTTTCGCTTGGGTTGTAAAGTGTCGTGGGGTGAAATTGGATGAACTCCATGTTCTCGGTGATGGCTTTGGCACGATGACACATAGCAATACCGTCACCGGTAGCCACTACCGGATTTGATGTCGTGGAATACACATTGCCGCATCCTCCCGTTGCCACAATGGTAAATTTCGAAAGCATGGTTTCGATCTCATTCGTCTTTTCGTTGAGGACATAAGCTCCAAAACAAGCTAGCCCACGCGTGTGACGTGTGACAAACTCTCCGAGGTGATGTTGTGTCAACAGATCGATGGCAAAGTGGTGTTCTAAAACCGTGATGTTCGGGTGGCGACGTACCGATTCGATGAGCGCACGCTCGATCTCGGCTCCTGTGAGATCTTCGTGGTGGAGAATACGATGCTCGGAGTGTCCACCTTCGCGATTGAGTTCAAACCGACCGTCGGGAGTCTTATCGAATTGTGTCCCCCACGCGATGAGATCTTTGATCAGTTCGGGAGCTCGTCGAACGACTAACTCGACGGCTTCGGGATTGCATTTGCCGGCACCGCAAATCAACGTGTCGTGAATATGTTTCTCGAAGGAATCGGGAGCGTAGGTTACCGAACAGATACCTCCCTGCGCATAGTTGGTATTGCACTCGCTCATTTCGCCCTTTGTTACAATGGTAACATGGCCGTAAGTAGCCGCTTTGAGTGCAAACGCAAGTCCCGCAGCACCGGAACCGATGACCAGAAAGTCGGTTTTCATAACGAGATTTCTTTGGTTATTCTACACTGCAAAGTTATAAATTAATTGCCGATAATCCCGTTTTATTTGCAAAAAGATTGTGTGATAGATTTTTATTCGTATCCTTGCCATATAAACCTTCAAAATATTATTGCACGAAAAGGTTAAACAAAAAAAATTTAGGACATACATTTTAAGATAAGGAAAAGGCGTTTAGCTTTAATTGGGTTCATGAAACTTCGACACTTTCAGATTACCACCAAGAATAAAGCGATAACGCTCACGCTTCTATGGCGTGGGCTTTACTCGTTGTTTGGTGGTAAGGTAATTGAAGGCGGCCTTTTCCGTAGAATATCACATTAAGAATTGGAATTTGAAATACAAACTCAATCTAGAACCAAGAAACCTGCCCAATGTGGCAGGTTTCTTCGCGAGTTATAAAAAAACTTATGCCTCCGACAACTCCTCCGGAGTGTAGCTGCGCAGGGCCAATTTACGCACCCACAAGACAAAGAATACCGTAAGAATGAGGTTCAGAACCAATGTCAAAACCGATATGATCAATGCCGGACCGCCGAGGTTGTAACCCAACGCGATGAAGATCACTCCGGCACCTACCTCGCCACGTGTAAACATACCGACCGACAACGCCAATCGTTCGCTCAATTTGCGATCACGATAGAAGAACATCGGCATCATCTTTCCGATATTGGAGAGTGCCGACACCACCACAACGTGCAATGCAATGACATACCACGACATCATCGGTTGCGAGGCGGTCACCGATCCGGTTGCTGCACCCTCGGCAACAGTGTCAACCGCGCCGGTCACTTGGGGCATACTCAAACCGACAAGCAACATAAACAGGAAAGAGATTCCTGTTGCCACCCGACGTTCGGTCGGCGTATCTATCGAGCGATGTTTCATCAGCATACCGATAACAAATGCCGGCAACAGCACTTCGATATGAATGCTGTTTTCGGGACCATACAAGTATTTGGTTGCGAAATAGATTCCCAATGTCAGTCCGCTGACAACGATGGCCCATCCCAAAATTCGTTTCCAATCCTGACGAGCGTCCCAGCACCCCTGCCAACGCCATCCGATCATCAAAAGCACCACGACGATCGCGACAATTACGCCCATCTGCCATTTCATGCCGATCATCAGCATTTGCAAGGGGATCATCAGCAGAATGGTGTCGAGGTCGTCGAAGATGGCCAGCACCTGAATTTTACGATAGATCCAACTCTTGCTGAGTTGCATAGCTGCCAACATCGTAAAGAGAATCCCCGCAGAAGTCGGAGCCGCAAAACGACTCAACAGCAGATTTTCGCGCCACGCATCGCCATTGGCCCAATACTCTTGGGGCAACAACACAAAAATATAGTAGCAGGCTATCAACAGCCACGGAAGAGCTGCCGTGACCATTGCGATAAAATAGTCGGTTGCGTAAGAACGCCAACGCGTTTTATCGATTTCAAACTCGCGACCTACGTTGATCATAATGAATGCAAGACAGACATAAAGCAACGTATCGGAATATGCCTTGAAGGTGGAATAAGAACTGCCAAACAGATCCGGCAAAAGTTGTGAGGCGACAAGGCCTAACATCAGAAAAAGAGAGAACGAGAGAACTTTTCGCATGAAAATAAAAGTCGTTTACGTGGTTAATGCGCGTAAGCAGAATGCAAAGGTAATATTTTTTTGATAATTCCAAACGGCATTGAATAAAAAAATAACAGAGTCTTATACCGCATTTCGTAATTATTTTTACTATCTTTGCCGTGCAAAATGTGCAAATGAATTTTTAACCAATAAATCAAATAATTACAACTATGCAAATTGTAGAGATTCATGCAAGAGAGATCCTCGACTCGCGCGGTAATCCGACGATCGAGGTAGAGGTACGCACCGTATCGGGTGCTTTTGGTCGCGCAGCCGTTCCGAGCGGTGCTTCGACGGGCGAGAACGAGGCTTTGGAGCTTCGCGATGGCGACAAGAGCCGCTACTTGGGCAAAGGTGTATTGACCGCTGTTAAGAATGTTAACGAGGTAATTGCTCCGGCATTGCTCGGCATGAACGTTTCGGATCAAGTGGGTATCGACAAAGCCATGTTGGCTCTTGATGGTACCAAAACCAAGTCGAACCTCGGCGCCAACGCCATTCTCGGCGTTTCGTTGGCTGTGGCTCGTGCTGCTGCCGATTTCTATGGCATGCCGCTCTATCGCTACATCGGCGGTTCGAACGCCAAAACGCTGCCTGTTCCGATGATGAACATCATCAACGGCGGTTCGCACTCCGACGCACCGATCGCATTCCAAGAGTTCATGATCCGTCCGGTAGGTGCTCCTACACTCCGTGAGGGTCTGCGTATGGGTGCCGAGGTGTTCCACAATCTCAAAAAGGTGCTCCACAAACGCGGTCTTTCTACTGCCGTAGGTGATGAGGGTGGTTTTGCTCCCGCACTCAACGGTACAGAGGACGCTTTGGATTCGATCATCGCTGCCATCGAGGCTGCTGGTTACGTTCCGGGCAAAGATGTAATGATCGGCATGGACTGCGCATCGTCGGAGTTCTACAAAGGCGGTGTTTACGATTACACAATCTTCGAAGGCGAGAAAGGTGCTAAACGCACCTCGGCAGAGCAGGTTGAATACCTGAAAGGCCTTGTTGAGAAATACCCGATCGACTCGATCGAGGACGGTATGTCGGAGAACGACTGGGAGGGTTGGCAGATGCTGACCGCCGCTATCGGTGACAAATGCCAACTCGTGGGTGATGACCTCTTTGTAACAAACGTTGACTTCTTGAAGAAGGGTATCGAAATGGGTTGCGCCAACTCGATCCTCATCAAAGTTAACCAAATCGGTACACTCACCGAGACCCTCGACGCCATCGAGATGGCTCACCGTGCCGGTTACACATCGGTTACTTCGCACCGTTCGGGTGAAACTGAGGATTCGACGATTGCCGATATCGCCGTTGCTACAAACTCAGGTCAGATCAAGACCGGTTCGATGTCGCGTTCCGACCGTATGGCCAAATACAACCAATTGCTCCGCATCGAGGAGGAGTTGGGCGAAGAGGCTATCTACGGCTACACGAAGATCTATCGCAAATAATTTGATCGGGGTTCCGATTTACTCCGCTTCGGGTTCCGAAGCGGAGTTTTTTGTCTCCATCCCTCGGTTGTGTAAAACCCATTTCCGGATAAATCGAAAAAAGTCGGCTATTTTGCAGAAATTCAACCAAAAAGCTTTTCTTTTTTCGATATTTTACCTATCTTTGCAGGCCTTATTCCTGTTTAATTTAAGGTATTAACTTATTGTTCAACATTTTAACGAGCGATTGTATCGCAAATTTTCCAAATGGAAGAAGTAAAAAAAGTAGTTACAAACGAGAATTTCGACTGGAACGCATTCGAAAATGATTTGGGTGTATATGATCAACCCAAAGACCAGATTGCTCAGCAGTACGACCAGACGATGTCGAACATCGCTGTCGGCGAAGTAATCGAGGGTACCGTTACCGGCATCACCAAACGTGAGGTTCTCGTAAACATCGGTTACAAGAGCGAGGGTGTGATCACCATCTCGGAGTTCCGCTACAACCCCGAACTCAAAATCGGTGACAAAATCGAAGTTTATGTCGAGTCTGCCGAGGACAAAAACGGTCAGTTGGCTCTCTCGCACAAAAAGGCTCGTCAGTTGAAGAGCTGGGATCGTGTTAACGAGGCTCTCGAAAACGACGAGATCATCAAGGGTTACATCAAGTGCCGCACGAAGGGCGGTATGATTGTCGATGTATTCGGCATCGAGGCTTTCCTCCCGGGCTCGCAAATCGACGTGAAACCCATCCGCGACTACGATGTATATGTTGACAAGACTATGGAGTTCAAGGTTGTGAAGATCAACCAAGAGTTCCGCAACGTGGTTGTTTCGCACAAGGCTCTTATCGAGGCCGAGCTTGAAGCTCAGAAACAAGTCATCATGTCGAAACTCGAAAAAGGTCAGATCCTCGAAGGTACTGTCAAGAACATCACCTCTTATGGTGTATTCATTGACTTGGGCGGCGTAGATGGTTTGATCCACATTACCGACCTTTCGTGGGGTCGCGTAAATCGTCCGGAGGAAATCGTAGCTTTGGATCAGAAGATTCAGGTTGTAATCCTCGACTTCGACGATGCCAAGAAACGCATCGCTTTGGGTCTCAAACAGCTCACCCCGCATCCATGGGAGGCTCTCGACCAAAATCTGCAAGTGGGCGACAAAGTTACCGGTAAAGTGGTTGTTATGGCCGACTACGGTGCATTTGTCGAGATTGCTGCCGGTGTTGAGGGTCTGATCCACGTATCGGAGATGTCGTGGAGTCAGCACCTGCGTTCGGCACAAGAGTTCATGAAGGTTGGCGACGATGTTGAGGCCGTTATCTTGACTCTCGACCGCGAGGAGCGCAAGATGTCGT
>SUZX01000004.1 GCA_015059735.1 Rikenellaceae bacterium
TAATTTTGACCTTACGCTCTGTGCAAACCGCAAAGAGCTGGCTTTCTGCGGAAATGCTACGTCGAAAGAAACCTCAAAAGGTTGTAACAAAACCCTTGTAATAAACAAACCGAAAGCCGGAAAATGGCACGTTTCGGTGCTCTGCGAAACAACCGTAACAACACACACCGGAAAATACGGAACAGAATACAGCGGTCGCACCGATGTATTGAATGGTGTTCCGTACAGCATTCGGGTAGATTATAAATAACCGATCGGAGTAACGATTCCCATCGGGAAATTCTTTCCACAAAAATCGTTATCTTTGTGTTATGGAATCGGGCGATGCAAAGATCTACGAAACACTGCGACGTTATTGGGGTTTCACAGAGTTCCGATCCGTGCAATTGGAAATCATTCGCGCGGTATCGGCCGGTCGTGATACACTCGCACTGATGCCCACAGGTGGCGGAAAGTCGCTTACCTATCAGGTGCCGACACTCGCTCGCAACGGATTGACAATCGTTGTAACTCCGCTCATCGCGTTGATGAAAGATCAAGTCGATCGGTTGCGTGCGCGTCAGATATCAGCCGTAGCGATCCATTCGGGACTCTCCCCGCGACAAATCGATATCGCGCTGGACAACTGTGTATATGGTGATGTGAAATTTCTTTATGTTGCCCCCGAACGGCTGTCGTCCGAAGCGTTCCGTCTGCGCGTTGTACGGATGAATGTGCAACTGATCGCTGTCGATGAGGCACACTGCATCTCGCAATGGGGTTACGACTTCCGACCTGCCTACCTGCGGATTGCCGAATTGCGCGAAAGATTACCGAAGGTGCCGGTATTGGCGCTTACCGCCTCAGCAACCGATCGGGTCATCGACGACATCATGCACCACCTGAAATTCGCCGAACCGCATGTCATCCGTAGCAGTTTTGCCCGCCCAAATCTCTCATATAGTGTTCGTCACACCGACGACAAAAACGGACAACTGCTACGCTTGGCTCGCAATGTTTCGGGATCGGGAATTGTCTATGTTCGCACCCGCGAAGCTACGGAACAAGTAGCTGACATGCTCCGACAGGAAGGATTCACAGTTTCGGCCTATCATGGGGGATTGGGACATGCCGAACGTGCATTACGACAAGAGGAGTGGATATCGGGTAAAACCCGTATTATGGTAGCTACCAATGCCTTTGGCATGGGAATAGATAAACCCGACGTACGATTCGTTGTCCACTACTCGATGTGCGATTCGTTGGAAAGTTACTATCAAGAGGCCGGACGAGCCGGACGGGATGGGCAACGAGCCTATGCCCTGCTGCTGGTGGCTTCCGACGACAGCGACCGAATCATACGCCGTTTTGAGCAGGAGTTCCCACCCATCGAAAAGATCAAGGATATCTACGAAACAATATGTTCCTATCTGCAAGTCGGTGTCGGTGATGGCGACGGAGCCTCGATGTTGTTTAACATTCATGATTTCTGCGCGCAGACACACCTCTACTCGGGGACAGTATTCAGTGCGTTGAAGCTATTGCAACAGAATGGCTACATGACGTTGACCGACATGCAGGATAATCCGGCTCGCATCATGTTCTGCATCAGCCGAGATGATCTCTATAAACTGCGCATCAAACGCGACAAACTAGATCCTTTCATCCGCACATTGCTACGTCTTTACAACGGAGTTTTTACCGATTTCCGTCCCATTGACGAAGGAGAACTTGCCACATGGAGTGGCTATACCATAGAGCGGGTCAAAGAGTTGCTCAAACAATTGTGGCAACTGCGTGTGATTCGCTACATCCCATCCAACCGTTCGCCACTACTCTATTTCAACGAAGAGCGTCTGCCGCGCAAAGATCTCTATATCGCCCCCGAGACCTACGCCCGACGCAAAGAGTTGATGCACGAACGCTTCAACAACATGTTGGCCTATGCCACCAATGAGACCCGTTGTCGCAGCGAAGTATTGGAGGAGTATTTCGGGAGCGGAGAGTCGATCAAACCTTGTGGCGTTTGTGACCTCTGTTTGGCCCGACGACGTGCGGCCAAACAGCAGGCACAACAAGCTACCGATGAATCGCCACATCGACAAATCCTGCAATATTTGGACGACGGTCCTACGGATATCCGCATACTTTGCGAACGCCTCAACTCTTCTCCGGAGTATATTGCCGAACAGCTGCAAGTATTGCTTTCCGAAGGAGCAATACGCATCGCCTCCAACGGCCAAATAGAAAAATTTCGGAATTGATCGAAAAAATACTATTTTTGCGCGAATTTTGATCCGGATGACCTACAAGAATCATTTCTCCGAAAAAATAAGCAACGAAGTTGCCGCTCAACTTCCGGCCATCGAGTTTCAAGGCCCGATCCGAATCATCGACCGCGAAGAGCAAATCGAGGCAGCCTGCGCCGAGTTGCGTCGATGGCCATTAATCGGGTTCGACACCGAAACACGCCCCTCGTTTCGAGTAGGCGTAACGTTTCGTGTCTCGTTATTGCAACTCGCCACACCGGAGCAATGTTTCCTTTTTCGGCTCAACAAGATTCCATTAGTCAAACCGATCCTGCAACTATTAGAAGACCCTCATATCCTCAAAATCGGAGCCGATGTTGCCGGAGACCTGCGTTCATTACGGCAACTGCGTCGTTTCCGCGAAGGTGGATTCATCGATCTGCAAAGAATTGCTCCGGAATGGGGCATTGAAGAGAAAAGCCTGCGTAAACTCTCTGCCATTGTTTTAGGAAAGCGGGTCTCAAAGGCTCAACGATTGAGTAATTGGGAGGCTGCCACACTGACAGACAAACAGCAGCTCTATGCCGCCACCGATGCGTGGGTCTGCATCCGGATCTATAACCAACTGCTGAAAACCTCCAAAAACAAAAATTCATAGCACATGATTCCCCGAATTATTCTGAAACGCGGAAAAGAAGAGTCACTTCATCGTCGTCACCCTTGGATCTTCTCCGGAGCCATCGCTTATATCGAGGCCGAAGAGGAACAACAGATTGCCGAAGGAGCTTTGGTTGATGTCTGCCTATGTAATGGAGATTTTATCGCACGGGGGCATTACCAAATCGGCTCGATCGCTGTTCGTGTACTGACCTTTGAGCCCGAAGAGATCGATCAAATGTGGTGGAATCGTCGCCTCGCAATCGCCTACGATGTGCGCCATACGCTGAATCTTACGGAAAATCCTGCCACCACCTGCTACCGATTAGTACATGGTGAAGGGGACGGATTGCCCGGATTGATCATCGATATCTACGGCACAACCGCTGTAGTGCAGTGTCATTCTGTCGGCATGTATCATGCCCGTCAAGAGATAGCCGAAGCTATTCGGAATGTATATGGTGATCGGATCGTCGCCATATACGACAAATCGTCGCAAACATTGCCATTCAAAGCGAACTTGGGAGCCGTTGATGGTTATCTATGGGGGCATGCCAATAGTCCCGAACAAGTGGTATTGGAGAATGGTGAGCAATTCCGCGTCAATTGGGAAAAGGGACAAAAAACCGGTTTTTTCCTCGATCAGCGCGAAAACCGTGATTTGGTAAAACGCTATGCCAAAGGGCGTACTGTGCTCAACACGTTCTGTTACACCGGAGGATTTTCGGTCTATGCTCTGTCGGGCGGGGCCAAAGAGGTTTGTTCAGTCGATTCCTCGGAGCGAGCCGTCATGCTGGCTACCGAAAATATGAAACTCAATTTCGGCGAAGGAGCCGCTCATAACGAAGTGGTAGCCGATGCAGTGGAGTATCTGAAAGAGATCGGTAACAAATACGACCTAATCATCCTCGACCCTCCGGCTTTTGCCAAGCATCACAAAGTGCTGGGGAATGCCATGCAAGGCTACAAACGACTCAACGCCCGAGCCATCTCGCAGATCCGTTCGGGAGGTATTCTCTTCACGTTCTCCTGCTCACAGGCGGTTTCGAAAGAGTTGTTCCGCACAATGGTATTCTCGGCGGCAGCCATTGCCGGCCGCAAAGTCCGCATCCTGCACCAACTGACTCAACCCGCCGACCACCCGATCGATATATACCATCCGGAGGGGGAATATCTCAAAGGATTGGTATTGTATGTCGAGTAGTTGATCTTATTACTCCTCCGACAACGCTTTTAGTTGTGCAATCTCTTCGGCCCAACGGCTTTCGTCGGGAGTTTCAAGGATCAGCGGAATACCATCAAAGCGTTTGTCACGAGCAATATAACGGAAACACTCCCAACCGATCTGTCCCTCGCCCAACAACGAGTGGCGATCAACGCGGCTTCCCACCGGTTTCATCGCATCGTTCAGGTGCATACCTCGCAAATAGCGGAATCCCACAATTCGCTCAAACTCCGCGAAAGTAGCATCACACGCTACCGACGTGCTCAAATCATATCCCGCTGCAAAAGCATGGCAGGTATCGATACAGACACCCACTCGCGATTTATCCTCTACGCGGTCGATCAAGTAGGCCAACTGCTCGAATCGATAGCCAAGATTCGAGCCCTGCCCCGCTGTATTCTCTATTACAGCCGTCACGCCATGAGTACGGTCAAGGGCAAGATTTATCGACTCGGCGATTCGATCCAGACAGGCCTCCTCGCTGATTTGCCGCAAATGACTTCCCGGGTGAAAATTCAAACGGTCCAACCCCAACTGCTCACACCGTGCCATCTCCTCGAAAAACGATTGTCGTGATTTTTCCAGTCCCTCGGCCTCGGGATGTCCGAGATTGATCAGATACGAATCGTGCGGCAGGATCTGCGCAGCGGTATATCCATACTGCTCACAGGCAGCGCGAAAAGCCTCGATTTCGAGTTGGGACAACGGCTTGGCTAACCACTGCCGTTGATTCTTGGTAAAAAGGGCAAAGCCTGTGGCTCCTATTGCATGTGCATTCAATGGGGCATTTACCACTCCTCCTGATGCACTGACATGTGCTCCGAAATATTTCATATTATTAATTCCTATTTTGTTTATTTACGTTGTTCCCCCTCAAAGTTAAGAAAATTGTAAATAAATTCATAAATTTGTGGTCTAATAATTACCCAAAAGGTCGTGTCATGAAGTTTACAACCAAAATTCTCCTTGTCTTGTCCCTGATTCTTGTGGGGCAATCTGTCGAAGCGCAGATTACTATCGACGAAGTCGATGCCAAATCCGACAGCGTGAAATTCAAGAATCAGATGAAATCCACCTCGGTTGAGAACGAGTATTTCAACCGCGCCCGCTATAAAGCCGAACGTGCCGCCATCCGCAAAGAACGCAACTACCTCGAATTCAGCAGCGGTATTCAAGGATCACTCACGGCATACAACGATCCGTGGATCGAAACTTCGGGTGGTGATAACTCCATTGCATTAGTGGCGACACTTGGATTAAAACACATTTTCACCAAAAACCTTTTTACCATCGAAACCAAGTTCAGCGCCAAATTGGGTTACAACCGTATGAAGGTCGAAACGACTCAAACCGACGCCGATGGCAACGAATATACCGACAGCGAAGGTATCTGGTTCAAGAATCAAGACGAATTTGAACTCTCGGTAGCCCCATCGTTCAAAATGTCGAAAAACTGGTCGTACGGTGCTATCGCCAAGTTTCGCAGCCAATTCATCAACGGCTATGTTTCACGTACCGAGCAGCGCAAAGAGCACCTCAAAAGCAAATTCATGACCCCGGGTTATTTCGACCTGTCGCTCGGTGTGACTTACAAATGTCCCAAACCCAAGTTTCCTGTGACGATTAACCTTTCGCCGATCGCCTTGAACGCAACATTTGCCAGCGACGAGCAGATTCGTAAAATAAACGGTTATACTTATGGTATCGAAGACCCCGACAAGAGTTCGAAATGGGAGGGCGGTTCGTCGATCCAGATCGACTTCGACCGCACCTTCGGCAAAACCGAATACCTGCGCTATCGCACCATGATCTACGGATTCTACGGTTGGATCTCCGATATCGGTCAAGAAAACAAGATCAGCGATTATCGCACCTATCGCGAAGCATACGAAAAGTGGGAACAGGGTCCCAAAGACATTAAGAACAAACCCCGTCTGCCGATCCATCCGATTGCTCGTTGGACCAATATTCTCGACATCAAAGCAACGAAATATCTCACCACCACCATCAGTTTCGAACTCTATTACAACCGTGCTCAGCACCTCAGCGTGCAGACAAAAACCTTATTGAGTGTCGGTTTGACCTATACTTTCAAGAATAAATAATGTACCGTAATTCAAAACGCTCGATTCTCTATCCGCTTCTGTTAACCGGTTGCGTGGCAGGAGCATTGTTATTGGGGCACTATTTGGGTCGCAACTCGACAGCGTCACAACTGCGCGGGCTATTGCAAACATTAAATACTCCGACCAATAAAATCTCCCATACACTTTCGCTCATCGAAACCCAATATGTGGATCCCGTACCGATGGATTCGCTCGCCGAGCATATTCTTCCCGAATTGGTAAAAGAATTGGATCCCCATTCGGTCTATATTCCGGCCGCAGAGATGGCCGAGTTAAACGAGCCTTTGGAGGGAGAGTTTGATGGTATCGGAGTAGTTTTCAACATGGCAACCGACACGGTAATCATACTGAACGTCATTCCCAAAGGCCCCAGCGACAAAGCCGGAATCAAAGCCGGAGACCGCATCATCGAGGTCGATGACTCGCTGATTGCCGGACAAAAGATTCCACAACATCAGATCGTCAAACGGCTACGTGGTCCGCGAGGAACAACCGTGCGCTTAGGGCTCGAACGACAGCATATCAAAGGGTTGGTCGATGTAGAAGTTGTTCGCGATGTTATTCCGATCAAAAGTATTGAGGCTAGTTTTCAAATCTCCGATAACATCGGATATATCCGGTTGGGACAATTTGCCCGAACGACCTTCTCCGAATTACGAACAGCATTGCAAAATCTTCGTGCCAAAGGGGTCAATAAACTAATTTTCGATTTGCGTGGCAATTCGGGAGGTTATCTCGACCAAGCTATCTCGGTTGCCAACGAGTTCCTGCATAAAGGACAGTTGATTGTCTATACCGAAGACCGAAATCGTCAACAGGTGCGTGAATATGCCGATGGCAATGGCTCGGCACAGGATATGGAGGTTGCCGTGTTGATTGACGAAGGAAGTGCCTCATCGAGTGAGATTCTTGCAGGAGCACTGCAAGACAATGATCGTGGTACGATCATCGGACGTCGTTCGTTCGGCAAAGGATTGGTACAACGACAGATTCCTTATGCTGATGGGTCGGCTTTACGTCTTACGACCGCTCGTTACTATACCCCCACCGGTCGCTCGATACAAAAGCCCTACACCATCGGAGATGAGGCAACCTACGAAAAAGAGTTGTTGCATCGCTACGAAAACAACGAGTTCTTCTCAGCCGACAGCATCCATTTTCCCGACTCGCTCAAACGTGTCACCCCGAAAGGAAAGGTGGTTTATGGCGGCGGCGGTATCATGCCTGACCTCTTTGTGCCGGCCGATACTACCGATGTGACAAAATATTTCATCGAGGTTGCCGGTCGCAACATCCTCTACCGTTATACCATTGAATATGCCGACCGCCATCGCGATGCACTGAATGCGGTGCAAACTCTTCCCGAATTGCAGGCACTGCTTGATAGCGACAAAAAATTGGTTGATGACTTTGTACAATATGCCGCACGCAAGGGTGTAACACCCAACTACCGCGACATTGCCCGATCACGCAGACTGATTGAAGCACAACTTCGTGCCTATATCGGTCGCAACACTGCATTGGAGGATAACGGATTCTACATCAACATCCACCCGATCGACAACGTGGTGCAATGCGCCATCGAATCCTTAAAAAAATCGGGGCAGCCCGAAGAATCTGCTCCGGCTGGCACATCCGAAAAAACAACAGAAAAACATGATTAGCAAATTGATACGTTGGATTGTCGCCATCGGCGTAATCATCCTCATCGTCCTAACGATCCTCAACCGACAACACTACCGGTCGATGTTGCCGCCGACGCTCTTCTCCGAAACCGAGGAGCCGACACCGGATGCGCAGCCGACCTCGGCACCTGTTGCTGACAGTCTATCCGCAGCTCCAACAGCAGCCGATTCAACACTCCAAAACACCGCAAAAGAACGGTAGGGAGCAAATAAAAATGATTCAGCCCTAACTACGAGTGGGAAGGCAAATAATATTTGAAAGCAATCATAATCAACAACGTACAAATAAAAGTGGCGTATGAAGGAACTACAAAGTTTCCTACATACGCCACAATATTTGTCACATAAAATGATTACATCGAAAAATAATAGTCTATACCATCGTAGGTAACATAATAACGACCACTGCGTGAACCATTTTTGACAGCCAACGTCTCATTTATATCGTATGATCTGTTTGGCCCGTTTAGATTAATTATTTCATGTTTCGTGGCCTCTGCATAAAAAGAGTCACATGTATTTGCAGAACGATATACCTTGATGTATAGTTTACCACTATTATTACCGCGAGCCCAGCCACTCCAATAAACAGCGGGAGCGTTTGCTGTTGTTTCACTATTTGTATAATTTGCAGCAGTGTTTGAAATCTCAGCAGCTTCAACAATTGCAAAAGAGAATACTGCTACAACAATCAATAAAATCTTTTTCATACTATTTAAGTTTTTAATTTATTTGTTCCTACTCATTTAACGGCTTTTCGGTTACTCCGTTGTACCTCGAATTGTTTTGAAATACGCACAAAAAAAGCGCGGTACTTTCAGCGTATTCCCACTTCGAGGTGTTTGGCGTAACCCAGATAGAAGAATAACCAAAAGCCCACGCCAGCAAGCGTGAGCATCTCAACTATTATTCCTTTCTATCCTTATAAGTCGCCAAACTTTCGAAGTGAAAGAATAAAGCTAAAACGCTTTTCCAATATGTCTAAATGTGCGTATCAATCTATACGCAATGTTTCATAGGCCGAATATTTAATATTTTCACAAAGTTATGCCCTTTATCTAATTAGGTATAAATGCCGATTAATAATACTTCACCGACACTCCTTCGATAGCCGAAAGAATATTGTTTGCGGCAGAGGATGCGCCGATGCGAAACAGATCGGTTGTAAGCCACTCTTTGCCCAAAATCTCCTCGACAATCGTGTAATAAAGCGCGGCATCCTCGGGCGTACGGACACCGCCCGCAGCCTTGAAGCCCACCTTACGTCCCGTTTTCTCGTAGTAATCACGAATTGCCTGACACATAACCACGGCAGCCTCGGGCGTTGCCGCAACATCGATCTTTCCAGTCGAGGTCTTTACAAAGTCGGCACCAGCAAACATCGAAAGCAACGAAGCCTTGCGGATCAATTCCGGTGTCTTCAACGCTCCCGACTCGATGATTACCTTTAATATCACATCGTCATCCATCTCCGAACGGATTACCTCAACTTCGTTGGCGGCCTCATCGTACTCGCCAGAGAGCATGCGCCCCACGTTAAGGACGATATCTACCTCATCGGCTCCATTTTCAACCGCCATAGCCACCTCCAAAACTTTTACCTCCAAGAAGGTTTGTGAGGCAGGAAAACCTCCGCCAACCGAGGTGATTCGCATAGGCGTTCCATCGATGGCTAAACCGACTGTTTCGACAAAAGCAGGATAAACGCAGATCGAAGCGACATTGGGAATATGCGGATACTGCTGATAAAAATCAGCTGCTTTACAAGCAAATGCAGTCACCGACGTCACCGAATCGTTGCACGACAAGGTTGTCAAATCAATTGCCGAATAGCAGAATTTATAGACATCGCTGTTATGATTACGCTTTGCGGCTTCTCTAATGCGGGCCACTTCCACATCAACTTGTTCTGCGGTCCATGCCGCAACATATTCGTTCAAACGGTTGGCATACTCCATAGTTTCTCTATTTTCGTAAAAATACTTTCAAATATAATGCTTTTTTTTGATTAACCGGCGATTTACACGACAAAAGTGGGAAAAGATGTTCTAAGATGCAATAATATCCCCATTTACGCTTCAAAAGCCTATCGATCTAAATATCAGATAATTTTTGATTTTTTATCGCATTTTGTTTGATGCGATCCAACCCACTACGGGTAAGCGGTGTTTCGCCCATCCGACGTTTGAACTCTTCGGGGGAAAGTTCCTGCCACGTTGTCGGACTCATTGCCAAAGGATCGAAGAGCAGATCGAATGCTTTGTTGCGGTGTTGAGGAGTATGCCGGTTGTAGGGACAACAACTTTGACAATTATCGCATCCGAAGATCCAGCCATTAAGGTCGATTGTTCCCGAAGGCTCTTTCTCGATGGTGTGGCAAGCAATACACCGCGAGGTGTCAACGGTGTATGGAGCCACCAAAGCTCCCGTTGGGCAGTGCTCTATACAGGCATTGCAATTGCCGCATCGCGAATTGGCAAACGGAGAGTCATAGCTGTCGGTTTCGTCGCATAGTATCAATTCGCCAAGCAATACATACGAGCCGTATTGTGGGGTGATGAGCAACGACTGCCGTCCGATCCAACCCAAACCAGCCTCGACAGCCAATTGTTTCTCGGCCAACGGTGCCGTATCGACAAAGGCTCGACCTTGCAAATCGGGGTGCTGTTCCCGTAATTGTCGGAGCATACAATCGAGCATCGATCGAATGGTGGTGTGATAGTCGCGCGAACAAGCGTAAGAGGCTATTTTGGCACGATCGTCGGGTGCATACCCCTCACTGATGCGATTTTTGTAAGATACGGCACAAACCACTACTGTACGCGCATTCTCAACCAATAATCGAGGATCGAAACGCTTTTCGATATTGCGTTCTAAGTAACTCAACGAAGATTGATAGCCGGCCGAAAGCCACTTGGTAAACCACGCTTCGTTGGTGGCGAGGTGGCGACAGGAAGCAATTCCGCAAAGGTCGAATCCGACCTCTGTGGCGATGTGGAGTATGTCGTTGCGGGATAACATGGATCGAACTGCTTTTGTTGTCATGCGCGACTTTCATCAATCAATTGCATTTCGCATGCCGTACAATCGAACTTCAATCGATATCGTCGGTTACCGCGTTCTAAATAGAGCGGCTCGTGAAGAGTCGGATGTTCGCGCAGGCATTGTCCGATTTCACGGCGAATACAATAAGCCGAGTGCAAGACACAGTGTTCAACAGTTGAAGCAGCCAACTCCAATGGGGGCGCAATTTGTTGTACGCCGTGTTCCCGATAAAAAGTTTCAGCCAGCCGATTGGTAACATTCTCTTCGGCCGATATATGTTGTGTGGGATATTTTGCCATATGGTTTTCAGGCAGAATTTGATGCTCCAAAGGTTGTGCAATGCGCGCTTGAAGCAGGCGTTCCAACCCTTCGCGTCGTAACTCTGCGGCCAATGAGGCCGGTACAAACCACTCTTCGCCTATCACCATAACTTCTTGTACCGTAAAAATAGTATCGCCACCGCGAGCCATTTGGGCTTGTAAAGCACATGCGTTCGCCTCGGAATTTTTTGCCCGATCAAGCGAAATTTGCCGCTCGACTGTCGCACTGATCCCCGTACAATCGATGTATTCCACTCGTAATCCGTCGGCTGTTGCCACAACCTTTGCCGTAGCAGGAATCACTCGCCGAGTGCGACTGCGTGTCAATATTTGGTTGAAACGATGGTCATAGTTGCGGTATATTGTGCAGCCAGCAGTAATACCTCCCATACGGTTAGGCTGGATCCAGTCGCCTTTTACACGATTAATATTTGTCCCGATCAAACCGGTAGAAGTCAAGAAACAGATCCCGTCACCGGCAGTCAGCGTGTGAGGAGCGTCAAGCCGAAATCCTTGTCGCGAAGTCTGTACTACACGGCCGATGCGTTCACCGATGGCTTTGGGGGTGTCGAACGACGCCACTCCGGCATGTTTGTCCTCGAAAAAATAGTTTGATTCTCCTCGTGTAAAACTTTTGATCGGATTGGGAGTAAAGTCAGGCAAACTCTCACCAACCGATGCGCGTACAAGATGAGGCCGTGTTGCCAATACCTTGTCCAATGCTTGACGATAGTGTGCCACCACATTCTTGATATATCCCGTATCTTTCAAACGACCCTCGATCTTAAACGAACTTACACCGGCATCCAACAACTCGCCAAGGTGGTCGGATAGATTCAAGTCGCGCACCGAGAGCAAGTGTTTGCCGATGAGATATTTGTTACCCTTTCCATCGGTGAGATCCCATGTTAGACGACAAGGTTGACTACAAGCTCCTCGGTTGCCACTGCGCGAAGACATCGAACGCGACAGAAAACAACGACCGCTGTATCCTACACAAATAGCTCCATGCACAAAACACTCCACTTCGGCCGAAGTAGCAGCACAGATGGCTCGAATCTCGTCAAGTGACAAAGCTCGTTCGAGGATTACACGGGAAAATCCCACCTCTCCGAGAAAACGTGCCATTTCGGGAGTGCGGGTGCTGACCTGTGTCGAGGCATGTAGTTCAACAGGTAGATCCATACGACGCAGAGCCATGTCTTGAACAATCAACGCATCAATGCCGACCGCAATGAGTTCGCGAGCCTGTTGCTCGGCAGCTACCAACTCATCGTCCCATAACAGGGTGTTGAGTGTGGCATGTACGCGCACACCATAACGGTGAGCATACTCCACGACACGGGCGATCTCTTCGATCGAGTTCCCTGCGGCCTGTCGGGCTCCAAAACGAGCCCCACCGATATATACGGCATCCGCTCCATAATCAATGGCGGCAACAGCCGAAACATAGTCTTTGGCGGGAGCCAGAAGTTCGATGGGTTTCAATAGCGTAAGATTTTTTGCAAAAATAGGGAAAAACCCACGTATCTCAAAAATCACAGCACAAAAACAGACCGCTCGACAATTCGGGCGGTCTGAATAGCAATCAAAAGCAACCTTCAAATCTTATCGCGGGATATTGGTCGAATCCATTGGAGCAGGATCATTCTCGACTTTGATCAAATGCTCATCCGATACACCGAGCGAATTGCGGTAGTAGTCGTTTAATTCAGCAATGATCTCGCGACGATTAGCATAGTTGGCCAAGTAATAGACATCACCCAACTCTTCGAGTTTCTCATCGATGAGCGGTGATACCATATCCCCTTGAAATCCTTCGAAACTGAGGTAATATTCGAGATATTCGATCAAATTTTTGGCATACTCACGCAACAGCGCATCACCTTTTTCGGTAGCCTCTTTGGCCCCCAAAGCTCCTGCTGCATAATAGGCCTCCAAGAAAGGATAGGTATTCGAGTCGGTGAAACGGATTTGCGAGGTCGGCAAGCGTTTTAATCCCAAATCGAGCAATTCAATTGCTTCATCGACACGATTTTGTCGAAGTAACTCTTTGGCTACTCGGGCAAATCCACTGCGGGCGTGCGAGGCACTCAGATTATACTGAATGAAGTAGTCTGCATAAACACGCGGATCTGCCAAGTTACCATAACGGAACGTATCGCGAAGCAGCGGCGCAGCGTAGTCGGGATCGATACGGCCGATATCCCAAGCACTTTGTACCGGTGTGAGGATCGGGACCAAACGATAGGCATAACCATCGAATTGGAGATAATCCATCAGCCCGAGATCCTGCATGATATAAACCTGTGTCATATAGATCGGGCGTTTCCAGTCGAAATGGGCCAACATGTCGAGGATCATCAACTGACTTTTATCAATGGCTTTGCGTTTCAGATTGATATAGATCGTATCGACCATTTTGTCACGATCTGCCTCTTTGACAATCCCCGAAGCAATGGCATTTTCCTTATTGACCGGAAGTGCCAATCGCGTGGTGGGGATATAATCAATCAATTCGCTTTCGGAAGAACCTGCATCAACCTTAATCTTGGTGCGTGGGTCATCGCTACGAATGAAATCAATTACATCTTTGATATTTACGGCTCGGTCGATACGGTTATCTACCGGTACCCAGTCGTTGACATAAGTGTACTTGCTTTTGGGCAACGAGAAAGGTACTCCCGCAGCATCGTTGGCACGGGTCTTCATCTCGTCGATATACCATTCGCCACCCAAATAAGAGGTGTTCATGATGCGCACATCGGGACGCACACCATAGACCTCCTGATTGTTCCATAGCGGGAATGTATCGTTGTCTCCGTAGTTGAGAATAATCGAGTTGGGAAGTGTCGATTGAAGATAGTTCCAGCCGATATCGTTGGCCATATATCGATGCGAACGATCGTGGTCATCCCAGTTTTCGGCAGCGAGAATGGTCGGAACTGCCAAGCAAATCGCGGTGGCAATTCCTGTAATAGCCGGTGTGTCGCGCTTGGTCAGCCATGTTAAGAATTCCCGAACAGCCAATACTCCCAACCCGATCCATATTGAGAACGCATAGAATGATCCGGCATATACATAATCGCGTTCACGCGGTTCGCCGGGTGACGTGTTAAAATAGAAGACCAAAGCAATGCCCGTCATCAGGAAGAGCAACATAACAATCGAGAAATTGCGTTGGTCGCGATTGAGTTGATACAACAATCCGATCATTCCTAATAGGAACGGCAGGAAATAGTAGGTGTTGCGGCCTTTGTTTTCAGCAACTTCACGAGGCAGATTCTCTTGCGGACCAGTATAGCGCCGGTCAATCCACTTGATACCCGAGAGCCAATTACCATCGGTTATGGTCGAACTCGAAGCTTGAATGTCGCTTTGGCGCCCGACAAAGTTCCACATGAAATATCGCCAATACATGTAGCTCAACTGGTAATTGAGAAAGAAATTGACATTTTCGGCAAAGGTCGGCTCTACAACCGTATGTGTTTCGCCGTATTCATCTTCATAAACTCGTTTGCGGCCAAAGTCGAGGACTTCTCCTCGGAGCGGATAACCTTGTTTGTCACGTCTGATTTCACCCTTTTCGTCGCGTAAAACCTCTGTTTTCGTGCGGTATGCACCCCATTGTTTGTACTCCCGTTCACCTTTGCGACTATCCCACATGCGAGGAAAGAAGTGAATGAATTCCGGCTCGTATTTGTAGCCGGTAATTATCGAAGTACGTTTATACTTTCCATCCTCATCGAGATAATAGAGCGTTTTCTCTTGGTAACCGTCGGACGAGCGTGGAGCCGAATAATAAGGACCAAACAGCAATGGACGTTGTCCGTATTGGTCACGGTTGAGTACCGACAACAGTGCGTGGGGGTTGTTGGGGTTGTTGCTGTTCATCGGCGGATTGGCTACGGCACGGATTGTTACCGAAGCATAAGACGAAAAGCCGATAAGAATCATTGTCGTAGAGAGCAACAAAATATTGAGCAGAGGCCGTTTCTGGCAATGCGCTCGCCATGTAGCCCAACCCATTCCGCCTATCAAAGCCAAAGCAAAAACCACCATACCCGAATTGACCGGAAGTCCAAACGTGTTGACAAATAAGGTGTCGATCATTGCTCCGACCCATACCGTATAAGGGATGATGATGTTATTGATGAAGATCAAAATAGCACCTCCGGCCAATAGTGCTAATAAAACCCCTTTGACCGTAACTCGGTCGTATTTGCGGAAATAGTAAATCAAAGCCAACGCCGGAATCGTAAGCAGGTTGAGGATGTGTACACCAATCGACAATCCCATCAAATAGGCGATCAGGATGATCCACCGTGAAGAGTGAGGTTGGTCGGCCTCTTCTTCCCATTTGAGCATCAGCCAAACAACCAATGCCGTAAACATCGAAGAGAGCGCATAAACCTCGCCTTCGATGGCCGAAAACCAAAAAGTATCGGTAAAGGTGTAGGCCAAAGCTCCGATAGCACCGGCCCCGATGATAGCCCATGTGTTAGTGGCAGTCAAATTACCTCCGTTGCGCATGATGAGTCGTCGCGCAAGGTGTGTCGTTGTCCAAAACAGGAACAGAATACAGAATGCACTGGCAATCGAATTCAGTGCATTGACAGCCAATCCCACATATTCGGGATTCCCGAAAGTGAAGAGTGTGGCCAAACGAGCCAACATCATAAACAGCGGAGCCCCGGGAGGATGCCCTACTTCGAGTTTATATGAGGTGGCGATAAACTCCGAGCAGTCCCAAAGACTCGAAACCGGCTCCATTGTCTTCAAATAAACGAACGTAGCGATGGCGAAGACGGTCCAGCCGATAATGTTATTCCAACGTTTGAAAAATGTCATATCGAATAGCAATAGCTTTGTTTTTCCTGCAAAAGTAATCATTATAACGACTAATTCCAACCGATATTATCCGATAAAGGCTGAATTTACCCTTTTTCGGACCATAGATTTCCCGATATACAGAAAAATGTGTAAATTTGCAGGTAAAAGTTTATTATGATTATGGATTCCAAACTGGTACTTTACAATACGCTCACCCGCCGCAAGGAGGAGTTCGAGCCGATTACTGCGGGTCGTGTCGGCATGTATGTCTGTGGCCCCACGGTCTATGGCGACCCCCATTTGGGCCATGCCCGTCCGGCCGTAACATTCGATTTATTGTTCCGCTATCTCAAAGCTCTGGGCTACAAGGTGCGTTATGTACGTAACATTACCGACGTGGGACATTTGGAACACGATGCCGATGAGGGAGAAGA
The DNA here is from genome assembly GCA_015059735.1 of Rikenellaceae bacterium. Lineage (GTDB taxonomy): Bacteria > Bacteroidota > Bacteroidia > Bacteroidales > Rikenellaceae > Alistipes. The sequence continues at coordinate 16,554 of SUZX01000004.1, forward strand.
TAAAATTGCCAAAAAAGCCCGTCTCGAACAACTCGAACCGATGGAGGTGGCGCATTACTACACCGAGCGTTACCATCGTGCAATGGATGCGCTTAATGTGGAATCTCCCTCGATCGAACCGCACGCTTCGGGACACATCATCGAACAGATTGATTTTGTGAAACGTATTCTCGATGCGGGATATGCTTATATATCGAACGGATCTGTCTATTTCGATGTCGATAAGTACAACGCGCAATACAACTACGGCAAACTTTCGGGACGCAATCTCGAAGACATTGTTGCCAATACCCGCGAATTGGACGGTCAAAGCGACAAACGCCACTCTTACGATTTCGCTTTGTGGAAAAAAGCCTCTCCGGAACACATCATGCGGTGGCCCTCGCCGTGGAGCGACGGTTTCCCGGGATGGCACATGGAGTGCTCGGCCATGTCAACCCGTTATTTAGGCGAGCAATTCGACATTCACGGTGGTGGCATGGATTTGATGTTCCCGCACCACGAGTGCGAGATCGCCCAATCGACTGCCGCTCTCGGTTGTGACTCTGCTCGTTATTGGGTGCATAACAACATGATCACCATCAATGGCAAGAAAATGGGTAAGTCTCTCGGTAATTTCATCACCCTCGAAGAGCTCTTTACCGGCAGTAACAAATTGCTTGCGCAGGCTTATTCGCCAATGACCATTCGTTTCTTTGTCTTGCAAGCGCACTATCGTTCGACGCTCGATTTCTCGAACGAGGCATTGCAGGCTGCCGAAAAAGGACTTGATCGTTTGATGAAGGGGATCGAAACGCTCGGCAAAATTAAGCCGGCAGCCGCATCGACCGTAAAACCTGCCGAATTGGAGCAACGCTGCGCCGAGGCGATGGCTGACGATTTGAACTCGCCAATGGTCATCTCGGCACTTTTCGATTGGGTACGTATCATCAACCAAATCGCAGATGGCAAAGAGACAATATCGACAGAGGATCTCGACACGTTGAAAACTATTGTGCGCCGTTATGTCTTTGATATTCTCGGCTTGCGTGACGAGAATGTTGTCGGAGCAGCATCCGGTCGTGATTATGTAACACCGTTGGTCGAGATGTTGTTGGCCGAGCGATTGAAAGCACGTGCAGCCAAAGATTGGGCCGCGTCGGATCGTATCCGCGACGGATTGGCTGCGGCCGGTATTCGGGTCAAGGATCGCAAAGATGGTAGCGATTGGGAGTTAGAATAACAATCTAGATGGTATATCATGAAAAAGATAGCATTGTTATTGGCGTTTGTCATAAGTTTAGAGTCGATATTTGCTTGGAACTGGCTGGGGCACAAAGTGATTGTTGAGATCGCCAAAGCGCATTTGACCCCCAAAGCCCAAAAGAATATCGAGCGTTACATGCCTTATGACATCGTGAAAGATGCTTCATGGATGGATTATCATCGCAAGGATAAAGCGATCAACTATACTACCCATTGGCACTCTTTTCGTTACGACAAAAAGAGTTTGAAACACGATCTGAACTTTACTTTGCGTCGAGGTGATGTGGTACGGGCTTTGGAGGTCGCAGAATATAACTTGGCACATTATCGGGAGTTGACCGACTCGGCTGTTGTTATGAATTTGCGGATGGCGATCCACTTTGTCGGTGATATGCATTGTCCATGCCACGCAGTTCCCTATCGCACACGCGGAGCCAAACTGATGTACAAAGGCAAACCGATCGGATTTCACAAATTTTTCGACAAATCTCCCGCTTTGGTACATCCGAAAAAAAACTATCGGGAGATCAGTGCGGATATTGATGACTACTCCAAACGAAAGTATAAATCAATCACTGCCGGAACGGTCAAAGATTGGGCCGATGACACTGCCAAAAATGTTGATTTTGTGTGGGACAAATACAATAAGGCAGGTTTGGAAGTAGAGATTACTCCCGAACTCGAAAAGGTGGTTAATACGCAATTGCGTAATGCGGGCTATCGATTGGCGGCCTTCTTAAACCGCTATTTCGGGAAATAATGAGTGCGAGGAGGTCTGCTGAGGCCTCCTCCCTTTTCCAATACGATATTTATGGCAACCTTACAACAAGGAACACCTCCCGATTCTAAGCAGGCAGCGGCACTCGCTTTGGGAACCGAACGCATTCATAAACTGCTTTTGCAATATGCGTTGCCGGCGATTATCGCCATGACCGCATCCTCGCTTTATAACATGGTCGATAGTATTTTTATCGGTCATGGCGTGGGGCCTTTGGCCATTTCGGGCTTGGCTCTAACTTTTCCGCTGATGAACCTTTCGGCAGCTTTCGGAGCTATGGTTGGTGTGGGGGCCTCAACCTTGATCTCCATGCGTTTGGGGCAACGGGATTACAATTCGGCTAAACAAATATTGGGGAATGTCGTGGTGTTGAACACGATTATCGGAATCCTTTTTGCGGCAATCATGTTACTCTTCCTCGATCCCATTCTCTTTTTCTTCGGAGCCAGCGAGGAGACCATCCCTTATGCTCGTGAGTATATGGAGATTATTCTCTACGGCAACGTGGTGACACATATGTATTTGGGCTTAAATGCCGTATTGCGGGCTTCGGGACACCCTCGTAAGTCGATGTCCACCACGATAGTTACCGTGATATTGAATGCCATTTTAGACCCGATCTTTATTTTTGTTTTCGATTGGGGAATTCGGGGTGCCGCCATAGCGACTATTTTGGCTCAAATATTTTCACTTCTGTGGCAGTTGCAAATCCTTTCGAATCGCAATGAGCTGCTGCACTTCCAACGCGGGATCTATCAATTGAACCAAAAGATTGTTGCCAACATCCTCTCGATCGGTCTTTCACCCTTCCTGATGAATTTGGCGGCATGTTTTGTTTCGATTATGATCAACAAAGGATTCAAAGAGCATGGCGGTGATCTGATGATCGGGGCCTATGGCATTACCAACCGTATCATCTTCCTATTTGTCATGATCATGATGGGACTGAATCAAGGTATGCAACCTATTGCCGGTTATAACTACGGAGCCAACCGATACGATCGGGTGTTACAAGTCTTTCGGTTGACGGCTATTGGGGCTACGATTGTCTCTACTTCGGCATTCCTTCTCGGAGAGTTTGCACCCGAAGTGGTGGTACGGCTCTTTACAACTGATGTACAACTCATTGATTTTGCCGTTACGGGCATGCGGCTTACATTGATCATGTTCCCGTTGGTCGGATTCCAAATGGTAGCTACCAACCTCTTCCAAAGTCTCGGTATGGCCTCGAAAGCCATATTTTTATCACTTACACGCCAGTTGCTCTTCTTGTTGCCAAGTCTGCTTATTTTACCAGAACTTTTTATCCGATATACTTCGTGGTCGGGCAGTTGGGGTGTTTGGTGTGCTTCGCCTCTTTCGGATTTATTATCGGCATTGGTCACTACTTGGATGTTAACCCGTCAGATTCATAAGTTCCGTGACAAAGTTCATCTCTCCATTTAAGTAAAATCAATTTCAGCCATGAAAACATCTTACATCATCAACATCGGTCGTCAATTTGGCAGTGGGGGAAAGGCCATCGGAGATATTATAGCTCATCGTTTGAATATCCCATTGTATGATAAGGAGTTGCTCTGCTTGGCTGCACGTGAAAGCGGATTCAGCACCGAATTTTTCGAGCAGGCTGACGAACAAGAACGAAAAGGAGTTCTGCGTTCGTTAGTAGGGCTTTTTCGTGCACCTTTTGTCGGCAGTTATGCGCATGGTGAGGATCCACTCTCCAACGAGTCGCTATTTCATATCCAAAGCGATACGATACGACGTGTTGCCGAACAAGGATCGTGCCTTTTCGTGGGACGTTGTGCCGATTATATTTTGCGAGATAAACCTCATTGTATCAATATCTTCTTTACAGCCGATTCCGAAGATCGTATTCGTCGCATCACTTCTCGTTCGGGGTGTAATGAAGAGGAGGCCGCAGCTCGTATGGAGCGTATAGACCGCCAACGTGCCGCTTATTACAACTACTATACCTCGCGGACTTGGGGGATGGCTTCCACTTATGATCTTTGTATCAACACTTCGCATTTGGGCGATGAGGGAACGGCCGATTTTGTGTTGGAATTTGTTACCCGAAAGTTGAATCTGAAATAACAATTATTGTTTTTATGATATTAACCGAACAAATCAAGGAGTTGGAGAGTCGTCGTGAGGTACTCGATCGCTGTTTAAATATTGAGCAGATGCGTATCGATTTGCGAAACGAGGAAGAGAAGACACAGGACCCCGACTTTTGGGAAGATCCTGCGGCAGCTCGGGAGCAGTTGCGCAAGGTCGCCGGCATCAAAGCATGGGTTGATGATTACGACGCCGTTCGACGACAGGTTGAGGATCTGCAACTCATGCCCGATTTTGTGAAAGAGGGCGTTGTCAGCGAAGCTGAAATGGATGCCCATTATGCTGTAACTGTCGAGGCTATTGAGCAACTCGAAATGCGCAATATGTTGCGCCGCGATGAAGATAAACTCGGGGCTATTCTCGACATCAATGCCGGAGCAGGAGGGACTGAGGCTCTTGATTGGGCTTCGATGTTGTTGCGTATGTACACCCGTTGGGGCGAGGCTCACGGATACAAAGTCAAGGTACTCGACTATCAAGCTGGCGATGAGGTGGGTGTGAAATCCTGTACGATGGAATTCGAGGGCGAATACGCGTACGGTTACCTTAAAAGTGAAAACGGTGTACATCGTATGGTGCGCTTATCACCCTTTAATGCCAACAATAAGCGACAGACAACTTTTGCATCGGTGTTCATTTCGCCTGCTGTCGATGACTCGATCGAGATTACGATCAATCCGGCCGATATCGAGTGGGATACCTTCCGCTCATCGGGTGCCGGCGGACAGAATGTCAATAAGGTCGAAACAGCCGTACGTTTGCGCTATCACGGCAAAGATCCCGATACGGGTGAGCCTATCGAATACTTGATCGAAAACATGGAAACTCGCTCACAATTGATGAATCGCGAGAATGCCATGCGTATTCTGCGGTCGAAACTCTACCAACGTGAGTTGGATAAGCGTATGGCTACCCAACAGGCTTTGGAAGCTTCGAAGAAAAAAATCGAGTGGGGTTCGCAAATCCGTTCGTATGTTTTTGACGATCGACGTGTCAAAGACCATCGTACCGGTGTGCAAACCTCAGCGGTCGAGGCGGTGATGGATGGTGATTTAGACGCCTTTATCAAAGCCTATTTGATGGAATTTGGAGCCTCGGCATAAAATTTTCTCATGAAACGAATTTGGCCTTTTTTGTTGTCAGCAATTTTGCTACTTGTGGGATGTTCTCATGCCATCGGGCAGCAACAACCGCTTGTCGGCATGACCGATACGACTACCTATTTCCCGCGTTTGGCCGGGCAACGAGTTGCCGTGCTGGCCAATCATACTTCTGTCGCCGAACTGCCAACTGCCTCAGGTGCTGATGTGTCGGGATGTGTGCATCTTGTCGATCTACTCCATGCGCGAGGATTTGAGGTTACGGGAATCTTCTCTCCCGAACATGGATTTCGCGGTACGGCCGATGCAGGAGAGGCTGTTACCAATTCGCATGATGAGAAGACCGGCATTCCCATTCGATCACTCTACGACGGCCGCACGAAATACCCCTCATCGGCCACGATGGCAACATTCGATCTGCTTGTTGTAGATATACAGGATGTGGGTCTTCGATTTTATACCTATTATATTACCATGCTCCGCATGATGGAGGCGTGTGCTGCTGCCGGCAAAGCGGTGATCGTACTCGATCGCCCCAATCCCAATGGCGATAAAATCGATGGTCCGATACTCGACATGCGGTTCAAATCGGGAATTGGGGCTTTGCCTATTCCGGTATTGCACGGACTTACAATGGGTGAAATCGCCCGTATGGCGGTAGGTGAAGGATGGTGTGCGGCATGTGATCTTACGGTTGTCCCATGCCGGAACTACACCCATGCTACCGAGTATCTGTTGCCTATTGCACCGTCACCCAACCTGCCCAATCAGCGAGCCATCTATCTCTATGCCTCGCTTTGTCTTTTCGAAGGAACACCCGTGAGTGTCGGTCGAGGGACCGATATTCCGTTCCAATGTTTCGGACATCCCGATCTTGCCGGATACGACTTTTCGTTCACGCCTCGCCCAATGTTCGGAGCAAAACAACCTTTGCATGAAGGTAAAAGTTGTCGAGGGCGTAATTTAGCGACTATTCCGTTAGCAGAGGTGCGAAACGTGGGGTTCTCACTCCGATGGATCATCGAAACCTATCGGGCATTGAATCTTGGTAATAAATTCTTCAAACCGGTGTTTGATAAATTAGCCGGCAGCGATCAATTGCGACTACAAATCGGCCGAGGAATGACCGAGACACAGATCCGTGCAAGTTGGCAGTCTGACCTTGATCGCTATCGGTCTCTCCGTGCAAAATATCTGCTTTACGAATAACGATTTGGCCGGCAGACGAAAAAAAACATTTTACATGCAGGAGTTTAGGTCGAAATTACTAACTTTGCACAACATAACGAGCAAATAAAAGCTTAAATTTAAGATACACTATGCTTACGATCAAGCAAATCCGTGATGACAAAGAGGCCGCCGTGCACAAGTTGGCCAAAAAAGGCGTAGATGCCGCTCCCGTGATTGAGAAGATCCTTTCTCTCGACGATCGCCGCAAGGCTATTCAAACCGAATTAGATAATACACTTGCCACGCAAAATAAGGTAGCCAAAGAGATCGGAGCTTTGATGGGACAAGGTCGGCGCGATGAGGCCGAAGAGCGCAAACGTTTCGTTGCCGATCTGAAAGCCAAGTCATCCGCATTGCAAACCGAATCGACTGCGGTGCAGGAGGAGTTGCAGAATGCCATTGTGTCGTTGCCTAACTTCCCTGCCGATATTGTTCCCGAAGGAAAAACAGCCGAAGATAATCTGGTTATAAAATTGGTCGAGAACTATACCGAGTTGCCCGAAGAGCCACAGCCCCACTGGGAGTTGGCGCGTAAATACGACATCATAGACTTCGATTTGGGTGTTAAACTTACAGGTGCAGGTTTCCCGGTCTATAAGGGGCAAGGAGCTCGTCTGCAACGTGCTTTGATCAACTACTTCCTCGATTGCAACACAAAAGCGGGGTATCAAGAGGTTGAACCTCCTGTATTGGTCAACGAGGCTTCGGGGTTTGGTACGGGACAGCTGCCCGACAAAGAGGGACAGATGTACCATGCCACAGCCGATAATTTCTATTTGGTACCGACCGCCGAAGTGCCGGTAACCAATATTTTCCGCGATGTAATTCTCGATGAAAAGGATTTTCCGGTGAAGATGACAGCCTATACGCCTTGTTTCCGTCGTGAGGCGGGATCGTATGGCAAGGATGTTCGTGGCTTGAATCGTCTGCACCAATTCGATAAGGTTGAGATCGTGCAACTCTCATTACCCGAAAAGTCGTATGAGGCTCTCGACGGCATGGTAGCACATGTCGAGTCGATCATTCAATCATTGGGTCTGCCGTATCGTATTCTGCGCCTGTGTGGAGGTGATATGTCGTTCACTTCGGCTTTGACTTATGACTTCGAAGTATATTCCGAGGCTCAAAAACGTTGGTTAGAGGTATCGTCGGTATCTAATTTCGAGTCATTCCAAGCCAACCGTTTGAAACTGCGCTATCGCGATGCCAACAAGAAAACCCAGCTGGCGCATACACTCAACGGCTCGTCGTTGGCTCTGCCTCGCATCGTGGCAGCATTGTTGGAGAATAATCAAACCTCCGAAGGAATCCGTATTCCAGAAGTATTAGTTCCTTATACAGGCTTTGATATTATCAAATAGTTTTTTATCTTTGCTCACACAAAACACACTTAACTCACTTTAATTTTTACAAAAATGGCTTACAAAATCACTGATTCGTGCGTTGCTTGTGGTACCTGCATCGGCGAATGTCCGGTAGAGGCAATTTCGGCCGGCGACATCTATGTTATTGATCCCGATAAATGTATCGATTGCGGTACATGCGCAGGCGTATGCCCCAGCGAGGCTATCATCCCCGAATAAATTCAGGCATGAAAGCATAAAAGCGGCGTTCTTCGGAACGCCGCTTTTTGTTTCTGTCGAAAGAGAGTTTACTTCTTCTCGTTGGTATTGGCCACTTTGTCATCAAGTTTTTTACCATTGTATAAGAATCGCTTGATTTTGTGTGTCGGGGTTTTAATAAACTCCTCTTTTTCCTCAACCACTTCCGAGATTCGTGAGAAACGATTGACTTTCGAGTTCACAAACTCCATGATCTCTTTCTTCAACTGCTCGGTTTTGGCCTCCAAAGCCTCCTTTTTATTGGCCCACTCTTCGCGCCAATCCTCGATCATAGCTTCGATCTGCTCGCTGTTGAAATGTACCAATGCGATCAAACGACCTTCGTGTTCGGTAACAAGAGAGTCGGCAATGCAAACATGCGAATTGAGCACACTCTCAATATCCTCCGGATAGATATTTTCACCACTTGGGCCAACAATCATATTTTTCAGACGACCTTTGACATAGAGCCAACCGTCGGCATCAAACTCACCCAAATCACCCGTGCGGAACCAGCCATCTTCGGTAAATGCAGCGGCTGTTGCTTCGGGATTCTTGTAGTAGCCAATCATGGCACAAGGTGTTTTGGCCACAATCTCTCCTTGTCGTGTTTCGGGATTGACGTTTTCCAATCGCAACTCCACACTTGGAGCCTGAGGTCCTGTCGAGCCGAGACGTACCATCGATGGAGCGGCTCCCGCCAACAAAGGAGCTGTTTCAGTCAAGCCGTAACCGATGGCATAGGGGACTTGTGCCTCCAATAAGAATTGTTCGACCGTGCGGTCGAGTTTGGCTCCTCCGATTCCGAGGAAACGCAATCGGCCACCAAAAACCTTTTGCAACTTCTTGCCAGCGATGCGATGCAGATAGCGTCGTATGAACCCTATTTTGTATAACGTTTGCCAGAATTTGTTGGAGTTGAATTTTGCTTGTACCTGATGACGATAAATTTTCTCGATGATCAGCGGCACGATGAGCATTACCGTAGGGCGCACACTCCGCAATGCCGGCATCAATACCGAAGCCGTAGGCGGACGATCGAGATATACCACCCGTGATCCTAAACTGAACGGGTAGAGCATTACGATTGAACATTCGTATGTGTGCGACAACGGCAATACCGAGAGGAAAATATCGTTGCCATCCACCGGAAAGAGAGTTTTGGCGATCTCGGTTTGAGCGCAGAGAGCCCCATGCGAAAGCATCACACCTTTGGGATTTGAGGTTGTACCAGAGGTGTAGATCAACACAGCCATATCCTCCGGCTTGGGGATTGCTTTGCTACCTTGTGCATTGACCCGCTGGGAGATGACTCCAAGGTTTTTGGTGCGAATTACCACGTTAAGACGCGAGATCGTCTCTTTCGAGAGTTTGGTAAACAATTTATCGGAAACGAGCAATGCCTTTGCCTCTGAGTGTTCGATGATCATATCCAACTCTTCGCTCGAAAAGTCAGGAAGAATCGGAACAGCTACCATACCGGCTGTTGTCACCGCAAAATAGCAAACGCCCCAGTTGGGCATGTTACTACTCAATAAGGCGACTTTATCACCCGGATTCAAGCCCGATTCGAGCAGGATATCTTGGACTTTCGCAATGCGTTGTCCGACTTCCGCATAAGTCAACTCCTCTCCCTGAAACATGGAAAAGGCGATCTTCTGTGCGTACTTCTCAACACTATTGCGAACAAGTTCATAAAGCGTATTGAAAGCCATATTTCAATTTTTTTCGAATAAATAACGCGAAATTTTGGACAAAAGTACGAAAATATTATTGAAAACCGGTCAAAAATCGTTATTTTTGGGTCGAATAATCGAATGTAGTCATCATTCGAGCCATCAGTTTTCGAAATCCATTCCACGAAAGCCATGCAAGAGCAGTTGACACCCGATTTTGGCGATTACGAATTGATAGACACAGGACAATACGAAAAACTTGAACGTTTCGGTCCTTACATCACACGTCGTCCCGAGCCACAAGCTATTTGGCAACGTTCACTTTCGGAGGAGGAGTGGTGTCGCTTGGCGCATGCCTCGTTTTTGCGCGATGCGCGTAGCGACGAACGTGGCGAATGGCGATTGCAACCCCGCACGCCCGACCGTTGGATAATAGGCTACGCTTATGATACCATGCAACTACGCATGCGTTTGGGACTTACGTCGTTTAAGCATGTCGGAATCTTCCCCGAGCAGGCTGCCAATTGGAATTTTATTTACGATAGCTGTCGGCAACTCGTTGCGTCGGAAACGCCGCGCGTATTAAACCTTTTTGCCTATACGGGAGGAGCCACATTGGCGGCTCGTTCGGCCGGTGCCGAGGTCACGCATGTCGATTCGGTGAAACAGGTGGTAAGTTGGGCAAGAGAGAATATGGAGCTCAGTGGATTGGACGGTGTTCGCTGGATTGTTGAAGATGCTATGAAATTTGTGCGTCGTGAGGTGCGTAGAGGGAATCGTTACCATGGTATTATTCTCGATCCGCCGGCTTATGGGCGTGGTGCAAATGGCGAAAAATGGGTCTTAGAGGATAATATCTGCGAGATGCTCACTTGTTGCGCGCAACTTTTGCTCCCGAAAAATGCTTTTTTGGTTTTCAACCTCTATTCAATGGGGCTTTCGTCCACATTGGCTCGAACGGCTGTTCATCAATCTTTCGGAGTTCCCTTCGAGGAACAATGGGGCGAATTGTGTTTTACCGATTGCGGTGGGAAACAACTCCCATTGGGGACTTATTATCGTATGAGAAGATAAAATATGGGAGCTTTATTACTTATTTTCGGATTGTTGAGCGGTTGCCTACTTGCAGTGTTGGTCGGCATGATTGGTAGCCGTCGGCATATCGGATTCGGCTGGGCTTTTCTTCTCAGTGTGATTTTTACGCCGTTTGTGGGGCTGATTCTTACGTTACTCTCCGAACCGTTGCATGCCGGAGCAGATAAACGTTGGGGATGTATCGGACATTTGTTAGCAATGATCGGCATGCTGCTTCTAGGCATGATCATCTTTTTGTTGTTCGCATTGATAACAGCTAACTAACACAACTGCTCCGAAAAATCACTTAAACTAGCAATCAAAAAACGCCACATTTTGCATCATTACAAAAAAAATCTGCCCTTTTTCAAGGGCAGATTTTCAGTATAATAGTATCGGGGATCTACTGAGCTTGTTGAATAGCATCCAACTCGACTTTCGAACCGACAGTTAGATTATCATACTCGCGAAGACCCGTTCCACCCGGGATCAGATGTCCGCAGATGACATTCTCTTTCAAGTTCTCCAAATTATCGACTTTCGCCTGAATAGCTGCCTCGTTCAATACTTTGGTAGTTTCTTGGAACGATGCTGCCGAAATGAAACTCGAAGTTTGGAGAGCGGCGCGAGTGATACCCTGCAATACCTGATTCGAGGTTGCCGGAACGATATCGCGAACCTGTACCGGACGCTGATCACGACGTTTAAGACCCGAGTTCTCATCACGCAATTTACGCAACGAGACGATCTGACCAGCTTGGAGTACCGTAGAGTCTCCGGCATCGGTAACAACGACCTTGTCGTACAACTCGTCGTTGACATCCATAAACTCCCACTTATCAACAACCTGATCCTCGAAGAAACGGGTATCTCCCGGATCTTCAATCTTCACTTTCGACATCATCTGACGAACAATCACCTCAAAGTGTTTGTCGTTGATCTTCACACCCTGCATGCGGTACACCTCTTGAACCTCGTTGACAATGTATTCCTGAACTTTCGTAGGACCGAGAATATTGAGGATATCCGACGGTGTAATGGCACCATCCGACAACGGACTACCGGCCTTAACATAATCGTTCTCCTGAACAACAATCTGGCGTGACAGGGGTACGAGATAACGTTTCTGATCACCTTGTTTCGAGGTAATGATGATCTCGCGGTTACCACGTTTGATCTTGCCGAATGCAACCTCGCCATCAATCTCCGAAACGATAGCCGGATTAGATGGGTTACGTGCTTCGAAGAGCTCGGTAACACGCGGAAGACCTCCGGTGATGTCACCACCCGACTTACCAACGGCACGCGGGATCTTGATCAGGATATCGCCCGCCTTGATCTTAGCGTTGTCTTTGATAACAACGTGTGCGCCCACCGGCAAGTTGTATTGTTTAACCTCGTCGCCCTCTTTGTTAAGGATCTTGATAACGGGGTTCTTCGTCTTATCTTTCGACTCGATTACCACTTTCTCCGAAAGACCCGTCTGCTCATCGCGTTCATCGCGATAAGTAACGCCCTCGATAACACTATCGTAGGAAGCTTTACCCTCATGCTCAGAGATAATAACTGCATTATACGGATCCCATTCGCAAATCAAATCACCTTTCTTGATCTCATTGCCATCGGCTTTGAACAACGTGGCACCATAAGGCAAGTTGTGGGTATAAAGTACGATTTCGGTCTTGGGATCGACAATACGGAACTCCGATTGACGCGAAATAACAATATCAACGGGCTCTCCCATCGTATTCTTGCCTTTCACCGTGCGCAACTCATCAATTTCCAAACGACCTTCGTATTTCGACACAACATTGGTTTCGACAGCCGTACCTCCGGCCACACCACCGACGTGGAACGTACGCAACGTCAACTGTGTACCCGGCTCACCGATAGATTGGGCTGCAATCACACCGACAACCTCGCCTTTCTGTACCATACGGGCCGTAGCAAGGTTGCGACCGTAGCACTTTGCACAAACTCCGCGACGCGACTCACAAGTCAATACCGAACGGATCTCGACAGACTCCAACGGTGACTTCTCGATAGCCTCGGCAATAGCCTCGGTGATCTCCTCACCGGCAGCGCAAAGGATTTCGCCTGTCAGCGGGTGAATCACATCGGTCAATGCCGTACGGCCCAAGATACGGTCGTAAAGAGTTTGAACCACATCGTCGTTACGTTTGATGGCCGTAGCAGTCAAACCACGCAATGTGCCACAATCCTCCTCGTTGATGATAACATCTTGGGCCACATCAACCAAACGTCGTGTCAGGTAACCGGCATCGGCTGTCTTCAAAGCGGTATCGGCAAGACCTTTACGGGCACCGTGCGTCGAAATGAAGTATTCAAGCACCGAAAGACCCTCCTTAAAGTTCGAAAGAATCGGGTTTTCGATAACCTGCTGACCACCCTCAACACCCGACTTCTGCGGTTTGGCCATAAGACCACGCATACCACTCAACTGACGGATCTGTTCTTTCGAACCACGAGCTCCGGAGTCGAGCATCATGTAAACAGGGTTGAAACCATCATCATCTTTAACCAACGTATCAATCACGGCCTTAGTAAGTTTCGAGTTGATATTAGTCCAAACGTCGATAATCTGGTTATAACGCTCGTTATTGGTAATAAGACCCATATTATAGTCTTCCATGATGGCATCGGAACGTTCATAACCCTCCTGCACGAGTTTCTCCTTCTCTTCGGGGATAATCACAGCATCGAGGTTGAACGATAGACCACCTTGGAAGGCCATACGATAACCCATATCTTTGATGTCGTCGAGGAAGGCAGCCACCTTGTCGGCACCAGCCTTCTTCATCACAACGGAGATAATATCGCGCAACGAACGTTTGGTAAGCACCTCATTGATGTAGCCCACCTCTTGGGGAACCACTTGGTTGAAAAGGATACGACCGATGGTTGTCTCTTTCAGGACGCGAACAGGATTACCCTGCTCATCGAGATCGTCAACCAAGCATTTTACCATAGCATGGAGGTCGGCTTGTTTCTCGTTATAGGCGATAATAGCCTCTTCCGGACCATAGAATACGCGACCTTCACCCTTGGCACCTTTGCGGGGTTTGGTGATGTAGTACAGACCGAGAACCATATCCTGCGAAGGTACGGTAATAGGCGCACCGTTTGCAGGGTTGAGGACGTTATGCGAGCCGAGCATCAGCAACTGAGCCTCCAAAATAGCTGCATTGCCCAACGGCAAGTGAACAGCCATCTGGTCACCGTCGAAGTCGGCATTGAAAGCCGTACATGCCAACGGGTGGAGCTGCATAGCCTTACCCTCGATCAATTTGGGCTGGAAGGCCTGAATACCGAGACGGTGCAACGTCGGAGCACGGTTCATCAACACGGGGTGACCCTTGATAACGTTCTCCAAGATACCCCAAATAACGGGATCTTTACGGTCTATGATCTTTTTGGCCGACTTCACCGTCTTCACGATACCGCGCTCGATGAGTTTGCGGATCACAAACGGCTTGTAAAGTTCGGCAGCCATATCTTTGGGAATACCCATCTCGTGCATCTTCAACTCGGGACCTACGACGATAACCGAACGAGCCGAGTAGTCAACACGTTTACCGAGCAAGTTTTGGCGGAAACGTCCCTGCTTACCTTTGAGCGAATCCGACAACGATTTGAGCGGACGGTTCGATTCGTTCTTCACGGCGTTGGATTTACGCGAGTTGTCGAAGAGCGAATCAACAGCCTCCTGCAACATACGTTTCTCGTTGCGGAGAATCACCTCCGGAGCCTTGATCTCGATCAATCGTTTGAGTCGGTTGTTACGGATGATCACACGACGATAAAGGTCGTTGAGGTCCGACGTCGCGAAACGACCACCATCCAGCGGCACCAACGGGCGCAACTCAGGTGGAATAACGGGAACGACATTCAAAACCATCCATTCGGGTTTGTTCTTGCCATTCGATGCACGGAACGACTCGATAACATTCAAGCACTTCAAAGCCTCGGACTTACGTTGTTGCGAAGTCTCGGTGGAGGCCTTGTGGCGCAAAGCATAAGACATCGAATCGAGATCAACCTCTTTCAATAAGGTATAGATTGCCTCGGCTCCCATTTGGGCGACGAACTTATTCGGATCGTTATCTTCGAGGGCTTGATTGCCTTTCGGCAAGGCAGCCAACACATCGAGATACTCCTTCTCGGAGAGAGTCATCAAACGCTCGATACCCTGCTCGGAGGCTGCACCGGCGTTGATTACGACATAGCGCTCGTAATAGATGATTGCCTCCAATTTCTTCGAGGGAATACCCAGCAGATAGCCGATCTTCGACGGAAGTGAACGGAAATACCAAATATGTACCACCGGAACAACCAACGAAATGTGACCCATACGTTCACGACGAACCTTTTTTTCGGTAACCTCGACACCACAACGGTCGCAGACAATACCCTTGTAACGGATACGTTTATACTTACCGCAATGGCACTCGTAATCTTTCACAGGGCCGAAGATGCGCTCGCAGAACAAGCCATCACGCTCGGGCTTATAGGTGCGATAGTTGATCGTTTCGGGTTTCAAAACCTCACCGCTCGATTGAGCCAAAATCTCCTCGGGAGAGGCCAAACCGATCGAAATGCGGTTATAACCGTGCGCTTTATTATCTTTGGAAATTGCCATATTTCTCTACGTTTTTTCTTTTCCTCTAATACACACCTCTTTTAGTCCAATTTGACCGAGAGAGCCAAACCGCGCAACTCATGGAGCAACACATTCATAGCCTCGGGGATACCGGGCTTGGGCAAGTTCTCGCCTTTGACGATAGCCTCATAAGCTTTGGCACGGCCTGTCACATCATCGGACTTAATAGTCAAAATCTCTTGCAGGATGTTGGCAGCACCGAAACCTTCGAGCGCCCAAACCTCCATCTCACCGAAACGCTGACCACCAAACTGGGCTTTACCACCAAGTGGCTGCTGTGTGATGAGCGAATATGGACCGATCGAACGGGCGTGCATCTTATCGTCGATCATGTGACCGAGTTTGAGCATGTAGATCACACCTACGGTAGCCGGCTGGTCGAACATCTCACCCGTACCTCCATCATAGAGATAGGTACGACCGCTATGCGGAATTCCGGCCTGTGCCGTATATTCGTTGATCTGATCGAGCGAAGCACCATCGAAGATCGGTGTTGCGAACTTCAAGCCCAACTCTCGTCCGGCCCATCCGAGCACGGTCTCATAGATCTGACCGAGGTTCATACGCGAAGGCACACCCAGCGGGTTCAAGCAGATATCAACGATTGTTCCATCCTCCAAGAAGGGCATATCCTCGTCGCGAACAACACGAGCAACGATACCCTTGTTACCGTGACGACCAGCCATCTTATCGCCGACTTTGAGTTTACGTTTCTTAGCGATATAAACCTTAGCCATTTGAATAACTCCCGTTTGCGGAAGTTCATCACCGTTGGTAAGGTTATATTTCTCACGTTTGATGGCGGCATCGGCTTTCTTCCACTCGATGGTATAGTTATTGACCGTAGCCTCGATAAGAGCATCGGTATGCGCATCGCCTGTCCAATTGCAGGTGCCGAGGCTCAAATAACCCATCATGACACCGCTCTTCTCGTCGATGGCTCTACGCGACAACTCTTCAAGCAGTTTCTGCGAGAACTTCGTACCCGCAGGATAGAGTTCGACACCGAAGTAGTCAACGATACCCGTTGTCGTCTTGCCCTGCAACAGCGACCACAATTTGGCTACCAAGCGTTTAGTTAGCTCAGCAATTTCACCGGCAAACTTCTCGTCGAGTTTCTCCAATTGGAGTTTCTCGGCATTCTTGCCTTTCTTGTTATCCTTGTTGGCGCGGCTGTAAAGTTTTGTATCGACAACAACACCGTGCAACGAAGGTTGTGCTTTGAGCGAAGCATCTTTTACATCACCGGCTTTATCGCCGAAGATTGCACGCAACAGTTTCTCTTCGGGCGAGGGATCGCTTTCACCTTTCGGTGTGATCTTACCAATCAAGATATCACCCGGGTGTACATTGGCACCGATGCGGATAATACCGTTGGCATCCAGATCTTTCGTAGCATCCTCCGAAACATTGGGGATGTCGGAAGTAAGCTCCTCGACACCACGTTTGGTATCGCGCACCTCCATAATATATTCATCGACGTGTACCGAAGTGAAAATATCTTCACGTTGGATACGCTCCGAAATCACAATAGCATCCTCGAAGTTATAACCTTTCCACGGCATGAAAGCCACTTTAAGGTTACGACCGAGAGCCAACTCACCATGTTGCGTAGAATAGCCCTCCGTAAGGATTTGGCCTTTGGTCACCTTATCACCCGTAAGTACTGTGGGTTTTAAGGTGATAGAAGTATTTTGGTTCGTACGGCGGTAACGCGGCAACTCGTAGGTCGTAATCTCGGAATCGAACGATACAAGCACCTCGTCGTCCGTACGATTGTATTTGATTTGAATCTTTGTCGCATCGGCGAAAACAACCTCACCATCGCCCTCGGCAACGATTTGAATACGGCTGTCGGAGATCATATCCTTCTCGATACCCGTACCAACAATCGGAGCCTCAGGGGTTACCAAAGGTACGGCCTGACGCATCATGTTCGAACCCATAAGTGCGCGGTTAGCGTCGTCGTGTTCGAGGAACGGGATAAGACTTGCGGCAATCGAAGCGATCTGGTTCGGCGCAACGTCCATCAAATCAACGCGATCGGCAGTAACAACAGGGAAGTCGGCACCTTGACGAGCCTTGATACGATCCGGAGCAAGGAAGTTGCCTTGATCGTCGATCGGCATGTTGGACTGGGCAACAACCAATCCCTCCTCCTCCTCAGCCGAGAAATAGCGGATATGCGAATTATCCATATCGATCTTGCCATTCTCAACTTGACGATAAGGTGTTTCGATGAAACCCATCGGAGAGATCTTGGCATATACGCAAAGAGACGAGATAAGACCGATGTTCGGGCCCTCAGGAGACTCGATCGGGCAAAGACGACCGTAGTGCGTATAGTGTACGTCACGCACCTCAAAACCTGCACGGTCACGCGACAGACCGCCCGGACCAAGAGCCGAAAGACGGCGTTTGTGCGTAATTTCGGCCAGCGGGTTGATCTGATCCATGAACTGCGACAACTGCGAAGTTCCGAAGAACGTATTGATCACACTCGACAGCGTCTTGGCATTGATCAAATCAACAGGTGTAAACACCTCGTTGTCACGCACATTCATGCGCTCACGAATAGTGCGGGCCATACGTACAAAACCTACCGAGAACTGATTCGACAACTGTTCACCTACGGTGCGGACACGACGATTCGACAAGTGGTCGATATCATCGACATCAGCTTTGGAGTTGATCAACTGGATCAGGTATTTGATGATAGCGATGATATCCTCGCGAGTCAACGTACGAATAGCCGGATCGATGTCCAGATCCAACTTTTTGTTGATACGGAAACGACCTACATCGCCCAAGTCGTAACGTTTATCGGAGAAGAACAACTTCTCAATAACATCACGAGCCGTTGCCTCATCGGGTGGTTCCGAAGCGCGCAATTGTCTGTAAATATAGACAACAGCCTCTTTCTCGGAGTTACACGGGTCTTTTTGCAGCGTATTATAGATAATGGAGAAGTCGATACCCGACTGGTTCTCCTTATGTAACAGAATGGTCTTTGCTCCACTCTCAATGATTTGGTCAATATGCTCCTCTTCGAGGATGGTTTCACGATCAACGATAACGTTGTTTCGCTCGATAGATACCACCTCTCCCGTATCTTCATCGACGAAATCTTCAACCCACGTCGACAACACACGAGCTGCCAATTTACGGCCTACGGCCTTTTTAAGGGTACTCTTCGAAACTTTCACCTCATCGGCCAAGTCGAAGATCTCCAAGATCTGCTGGTCTGCTTCGTAACCGATAGCACGTAACAACGTAGTTACAGGCAACTTTTTCTTACGGTCGATGTAGGCATACATCACGTTGTTGATGTCCGTAGCGAACTCTATCCACGAGCCTTTGAAAGGAATGATACGAGCCGAATAGAGTTTAGTTCCGTTGGTGTGCATACTCTGTCCGAAGAAGACACCGGGCGAACGGTGCAACTGCGAAACAATAACGCGTTCTGCACCATTGATGACGAACGTACCCCGTTCGGTCATATAAGGAATCGTACCGAAGTACACGTCCTGAACAACCACACCGAAATCTTCATGCTCATCGTCTGTGCAATAGAGTTTCAGTTTGGCTTTCAGCGGAACGCTGTACGTTAATCCACGCTCCAAACACTCTTCGATCGAGTAGCGTGGCGGGTCGATATAGTAGTCGATAAATTCCAGAACGAAGTTGTTCCGGGTATCTGTGATAGGGAAATTCTCCTGAAATACTTTATACAGCCCCTCGTTTTTACGATTTTCGGCCGTAGTGTCCATTTGGAAGAAATCCCGAAATGATTTAAGCTGTACCTCTAACAGGTCCGGATAGGGAACCCGATTCTTGACCGTAGAGAAGCTAATTCTTTGTTGTGTTTTTGCTGTGGACATCGTAAATCCAAATTTTGGTGAAGTGTAATTCGGGCGGGTTACGCTCCATAAAATACCGATTGCTGTTCTTCGTAAAATGCTCCCACAAAAGGCGTTAAAGGCCTCGGGAGCATCACATTCCAAAGAGTGGACACAGCTCCTAATCGGCACTTCCAGTCCTTAGACCAAGAAAAGGCATAGAGCTAACACACCGGTTAGCCCTATACCTGATTTGCCTTGTCGAGGCTCAGTAGCAAAACTACTTAAGCTCAACCTCAGCACCTGCCTCCTCGAGTTGGCCTTTGATCTGCTCTGCCTCCTCTTTGGAAACACCCTCTTTAACGGCCTTGGGAGCACCGTCAACAAGAGCCTTGGCATCACCCAGCGAAAGGCCGGCGATATCCTTAACGACTTTGATAACTTGAAGTTTAGCCTGACCAGCACTCTTCAAGATTACGTCGAACGATGTTTTCTCGGCGGGAGCAGCCTCACCTGCGCCAGCAGCGGGAGCTGCAACGGCAACAGCGGCAGCAGCCGGCTCAATGCCATACTCCTCTTTGAGGATCTGTGCGAGTTCGTTTACCTCGGTAACTTTCAAGTTAACCAATTCTTCAGCAAGTTTCTTTACGTCTGCCATAGTTGTAACTTATTAATTTGTTTTTAATTCTTGTTTTGTGGTTAGTTATTTCTCGATTCGAGCGTCTTTACGAGGCCCGCAATCTTCTGTCCTGCGCTACCTTGAAGAGCGGAAATAACGTTCTTCGCGGGCGATTGCAACAGGGCAATGATATCGCCGATAAGTTCCTCTTTCGACTTAATGTTGCACAGAGCATCCAACTTGTCGTCACCAACATATACACAACCCTCAGCAAATGCAGCCTTCAAGACAGGTTTATCCGATTTCTTACGGAAATCCTTGATCAGCACAGCCGGAGCCTTAGCTACGTTAGCGAACAAAACAGAGGTGGGACCCTCCAATACTTTTACCAATTCAGCATCCGCTTTCTCTGCCTTTTCAAGTGCCTTAGCAAGCAAGGTGTTCTTTACAACAACCAACTTGACATCACTCTCGAAGCATTTGCGACGCAAAGCAGCAGTCTGCTCAGCATTCAAAGCCTCGATGTCGGCAATATAGAAGTGAGGATAAGCCTGGAGCTGCTCGGTGAGGCTGTTAATAACAACCAATTTTTCTTCCTTTGTCATCTCTTCGTTCCTCCTTCTTATTTAGTTTCAACTGATTTGGGGTCGATCTGCAAGCCGGGACTCATCGTGGTCGAGAGATAAATGCTCTTCACATAAGAACCTTTGGCAGCAGCCGGTTTCAGCTTGATGATCATAGCCAACACCTCTTTAGCGTTGTCCACGATCTGCTCGGGCGTGAACGAGATCTTACCTACCGAAGTGTGTACGATACCGAACTTATCAACTTTGAAGTCGATTTTACCCGCTTTTACATCTTGGACAGCCTTAGCGACATCCATCGTAACGGTACCTGTTTTGGGGTTAGGCATCAAACCGCGAGGACCCAAAATACGGCCCAAAGCACCGACCTTACCCATCACGTTAGGAGTACAGATGATAACATCCACATCCGTCCAACCCGCCTTGATCTTATCGACATACTCGTCCAATCCTACATAATCGGCACCTGCGGCTTGTGCCTCAGCCTCCTTCTCAGGAGTACAAAGCACCAACACACGAACCGTTTTACCCGTACCATGCGGCAGGGTAACTACGCCACGAACCATTTGGTTCGCTTTACGGGGATCCACACCCAAACGCACGTCAACGTCTACCGAAGCATCGAATTTCGTAAACGTAATCTCTTTAAGAAGAGCGGCGGCCTCCGAGAGTTTGTAAGCCTTTCCGGCTTCCACCTTGGCGTAGGCAATTTTTTGATTTTTTGTCAACTTACTCATCTTCTCGATTACATGTTAGGAAATTCACCAACGACATTGATACCCATACTGCGAGCAGTACCGGCAACCATGCGCATAGCCGATTCCAGTGTGAAGCAGTTCATGTCAGGCATCTTGTCCTGAGCAATTGCACGAACCTGCTCCCACGTTACCTGACCGACTTTGTCACGGTTAGGCTGTGCGGAACCCGTTTGTACTTTAGCTGCTTCCTTGAGCTGGATAGCTACGGGCGGCTGTTTTACAACAAAGTCAAACGACTTATCGCTGTAAACGGTAATGATGACCGGAAGAACCTTGCCTGCCTTGTCTTGTGTACGCGCATTGAACTGTTTGCAGAAGTCCATGATGTTGACTCCTTTCGAACCCAATGCGGGACCAACCGGGGGCGAAGGATTGGCGGCACCACCTTTAATCTGCAATTTGATAAATGCAGCAACCTCTTTTGCCATAGTTTTCCTTAGGTTAATTATTCTTTTTCAACTTGTGTAAAACTCAACTCCATAGGAGTTTTGCGCCCGAATATCTTCACCGATACCGTGAGTTTTTTGCGCTCATTATCGACGGCTTCGATGGTACCTTGGAAGCTTGAGAAAGGTCCATCGGTGACCTTGACGGTCTCACCGACGAAGAAGGGTATTTCGTTTTCCTCCTCCATAGCGTTGATCTCATCGACACGACCCAAAATACGTGCAACCTCTTGTGGACGAAGAGGTGTTGCATTCATCTTTCGACTATCTTCTTTGGTATCGCCGAGAAATCCCAACACATTGGGAGTATTACGAATGATCATAGGAATTTGTCCAACAAAGGCAGCCTCTACCAATACATAACCCGGGTAAGAAACCTTCTCTTTCGAAACTTTCTTACCGTTACGAATCGTATAAACCTTTTCGGTTGGAATCAGAACCTGTGAAATGTAGTCTTCGAGATGATTATGGCGAATCTCAGCCTCGATATACTCTTTGACCTTATTCTCCTTACCACCAATCGCACGCACTACATACCACTGCTTGTTAATCTCGCTCATTGTCTATCAGGTGTTTTATCAAGCCAAATTGCCCAGCACCTTGTAGATAAAGGCCATCACATTCTCAAAGGTCAAGTCCATGGCCAATACAACAATCGCAAAAATAACCGAAGCTACCATCACGACGATTGTAGAACTTTGAAGTTGCGGGAATGAAGGCCACGTCACTTTGTTTACAAGCTCGTTGTAGGATTCTTTAACGTAGTTGAACATATCGTCATTCTTTTGTTTTGCAGGAGCAGAGAGATTCGAACTCCCATCAACGGTTTTGGAGACCGCTATTCTACCCTTGAACTATGCTCCTAAATTAGGGAGGCGACGTAAACCGCCTCCCTTGATATGAGGTGTTGTGAAATTATTTCACGATCTTCAAGATCTGACCTGCACCTACCGTACGGCCACCCTCGCGAATTGCGAAACGAAGACCCTCGTTCAAAGCAACAGGATAGATCAGTTTTACGGTGATGGTTACGTGGTCACCCGGCATAACCATATCAACGCCAGCGGGCAAGTGAACCTCACCGGTTACGTCCATCGTACGGAGGTAGAACTGAGGACGATAGTTGTTGTGGAACGGCGTGTGACGGCCACCCTCTTCTTTCTTCAAGATATAAACCTCAGCCTCGAACTCGGTGTGCGGAGTGATCGAACCCGGTTTAGCGACTACCATACCGCGCTTAACCTCTTTTTTGTCGATACCACGAAGCAACAGACCTACGTTGTCACCAGCCTCACCCTCATCGAGGAGTTTGCGGAACATCTCAACGCCGGTGCAAGTCGAAGTCAAAGTCTTCTCCTCCAAGCCAATGATCTCAACGGGATCTCCTACATGGATAATACCGGTCTCGATACGACCTGTAACAACGGTACCACGACCAGTGATCGAGAATACGTCCTCAACAGGCATCAAGAAGGGTTTCTCATTCTCACGTGCCGGAATGGGTATATACTCGTCTACGGCAGCCATAAGCTCCATAACTTTCTCCTCCCACTGGGGCTCGCCGTTCAAACCACCAAGAGCCGAACCACGAATGATAGGAGCGTTGTCACCATCGAAATCATATTTCGAAAGCAGGTCGCGAACCTCCATCTCAACGAGGTCGAGCATTTCAGGATCGTCAACCATGTCGCACTTGTTCAAGAAAACAACGATACGGGGAACGTTTACCTGTTTTGCAAGCAGAACGTGCTCGTTGGTTTGGGGCATCGGACCATCGGTAGCAGCAACTACGAGGATGGCACCGTCCATCTGAGCAGCACCCGTTACCATGTTCTTCACATAGTCGGCGTGACCCGGGCAGTCAACGTGAGCATAGTGACGGTTAGCCGTTTGATACTCAACGTGCGAGGTGTTAATCGTAATACCACGCTCTTTCTCCTCGGGAGCGTTGTCGATCGAGTCGAACGAACGGAGCTCCGACAGACCAGCCTTAGCCAGAACAGTCGTGATAGCAGCAGTAAGAGTAGTCTTACCGTGGTCAACGTGACCGATAGTACCAATGTTTACGTGCGGTTTCGACCGGTCGAATTTTTCTTTTGCCATAGTTATAAAAGTATTTAGAGTATTGTTATAAAATTGCCTAAACTTTCAATCATCATTTGCAAGACAAGCGGCGACACGAACATCTTTCACCCGAAAGGAGAAAAGTTCGTATCACACGCTGCTGCGTTGGAGCGGAAGACGAGGCTCAAACTCGCGACCCTTAGCTTGGAAGGCTAATGCTCTATCAACTGAGCTACTTCCGCAAAAATAAACCGTATCAGAGCGTTTCCCCTCCCTAATCTTCGCTAACGCAAAGGTTTAGAAATCTACAACTCCAATCGGTGTGTTATGTGGGAAGTGATGGATTCGAACCACCGAAGGCGTACGCCAGCAGATTTACAGTCTGCCCCATTTGGCCACTCTGGTAACTTCCCTTATGCGCCCCTTTTTCAGAGGATTGATGTCGCCCGTTCGAACTTTTCTGCTCGCACCGACGCCTTAGAGCCGATGGAGGGATTCGAACCCCCGACCAGCTGATTACAAATCAGCTGCTCTGGCCAACTGAGCTACATCGGCAGAATCAACCGTTTTGGATTGCAAAGGTATATATAAAAAATTTATCAGCCAAATAATTTAGCATAAATTTTTTATTTTTCCGCTCTTATCAAAGAACCCGATCTCTTTTACCTTTTTCAAGCAAGAAATCGGGTGCAAAGATAAGAAAAGTTTTGAACACCGCAACAACCTATGCAAAAAATATCACATTTCCGATGATAAGTTATCGGTTTTACAGCCTCATTCGGCCATAAACCAGATCTGTTATACAAAAAATCATATCCGCAAAACAGTTAAAGTCTTATCATCTCAATGTAATATCATCTCTTATATATAATATATAAATAGGTAATATCACATACCCCCTTCTCCTTTTGCAGTTCCTTAACCCAAGTATGATACAGAGTTAACTATTTGAAACTGATCACTAAGATCTTCGAGGCCTCCCAAAAACGTTCGGGATTATTGATTGCCAATTTAATGACCGTTTTGTCATCATTTGTAATCAACTGATACGATCCTTCGGGGTGTGTCGTCACCAGAGTCACCTTTTTATGCCCGATCGGAACCTCGGTCAACAAGCGCGAATCGGCCTGCGTAAAACTGGCCAAACTGCTATTACGATTAACGGTCAATGTTCTACCAATAAACCCCTGTTTATCGACAATCTGCGCTTCACGCAACTCTTTTTCGGCACCAACAATATAATAAACTATATTCAGTCGCTCTTCCAAAGCGGTCTTTTCATTCCCCAAAGTCTGTACCTGAGCCGCATGTTCGACGACCTGCGCTTCGAGCGTTGTCATCTCAGCACTCATACGATTAATATCGTTGTGTAACCGAATAATCTCTTCGCTCTTTTCATCCAGTTGCTTCCGCAGATCAGCAACCATTTTCTCCAAACCTTCGATACGTAGGTTGGCTTTTCGCAACTTCGCAACCGAGGATTGAAGAGCCGCAATTTTATTCCGATTCTCCTGCAAAAGACGATCAATGGCTGCAATATCTTCATTTAGTTTATTGGTAGGGAGTTTTGCCCCCTCGGTCTCGGCAGATACCACGATCAAGTTCTCACGAGCCTTAATCGCCTCTAAATTTTCGGCAATCAATTGAATGTCAGAAAACACCGCACTGATCAGCGAATCCTTTTCGTTAATGACCCGAATCAGTGAATCACATCGTGCATCAGCAATCTGCACAGCTTGTTTGGGTGTGCAGGAAACAAATAGCAAAATTGCGCTAAATAGGGTAAACAAAGACTTCATGTAACAAAACTTTAACTAACCTCTGCGTTTATAACGCGAAGGAGAAGTACCGGTATGTTGTTTGAAATATTTTCCAAAGAAAGATTGTGTACTGAAATTCAGATGATATGCAATCTCTTGAATGCTCATGCCGGAGTATTTCAACAACGTCTTGGCCTCCAAAATCACCGACTCATCGATCCATCGTGCAGCGGTTTTGCCGCTAACCTCTTTAACTACGGAAGAGAGGTATTTGGGAGTAATATCCAACTGTTTGGCATAGAAACTCACATTTCGTTCGCGCTTGTTGTAACGTTGTAGCAACGAGATAAATTCATCGAACAGCACCTCAGCACGCCCGGGTTTAATAGCGACTGGCCTTTCACGTTGACTCAATTCCGTAATCAAATAAAACGCAGTAGTAAACAAGGTACGTATCATCTCATTGCGATAACGTTCTTTATCGCTACGCAATATCGTTTTAATACATTGGAATAGTTGGCGAATCTCCTCAATATCAATAGGTTTCACCTCCAACACAGGAGCCTTTCCGAAACGCATATAAACAGGCAATGAAGAGGAGAGGTCGATTTGAATCTCGTTGACAAACGACTTGGAAAATGCCAGCAAGAAAGCTGTTGCATTCGACAAACTTTTGAGCGTACGAATAATGCTGTCGGGATTGAAAAAGACAATGTTATTGGGTCGAATAACATAATTCTGCATGTCGATGGACAAGGTTGCCTCTCCTGTCATCATAATAACAGCCGCAAATCCATCGATAGATATCGGGTATTCAGCCGTTGAATTACTAAACGCATCCAAAGAGGTTATCACCAGATCATCCGAAAGATAAAAAACATCGTTCATTTCTCGTTTGATTCGAGAAATTGAGACCTTGCGCAGGCTCTCATGCCCACCGCCATCTGTCATCTTGCCCGTGCTCACCATGAGGAATATTATATATGTTTATTCTCGTTAACCTTTCACCTTTTCTCTGCTTCTCTAATCGATGGAATCATCCACGAACTTTGCGAAACCATACAAAAATAAAAAAATCATAGTAAATAAGCAAATATTAAATAGGAAACTACGTTAAAAAACGAAATATTTCATTCAAAACGGAAAGAATATAAACGAACTAAAAATCCGATGAGTTAATTTTTGTAATTTGCTTCACATGAAAATTGAGAAAGGAGATATGAGATAAATATTACTATGCTAGTTTTTGCTATTTGTGACAGCTGAATTGGGAGTCGTCAAGAGCGAGTAGTAAAGATTTTGGCCATAGGAAACAGTTTATCGGGAGACCCGCATCAATCAATAACAATCAATTCACCTCGCGGGTGACAACCAAAAATCCTCCGCTCGTAGATCCGAGCGGAGGATTTGCACATTCAATCAATAGGGAGATCAACTCTCCTTCTTGATTTTCTTCGCCTCTTTGGCAGCCAATGCTTTGTCCAGTTCAATGATGAAATCCGAAAGGACATTCATGTAATTGATAAACGCATCGTATGCCGAGTCGTAGGGGTTGAAATAAGAGTGGACATCGCCATCCGACAACCACTTCGTCGCCATATAGTAAAAGTGATCGGAGGTCTGCATGAAATTCCAGACATAGTCGAAATCGGCACTCTTCAAAGCCTCAACTTTCTCTTTCTGTGCATAGAGTTTGGCAAACGCCTCATTCTGCAACTCATTACCCAACCATGCCGTGATATCGCGCTCCTCATCGGCCCACGACATTACATGCGGACAGTGTAGCACCGCCACCGGCTGGTACTTTTTCGCAGCCTCCGAAACGGTCGCAAACTCCAACTCATTCTTCTTGGCCAACACAGTTTTCGGCAACGCCTTCATGAAATCGAAGATTCCGGTCTCTGCTCCCTGATGCTCACCGAAGGTTTCGTAATCCATAAATAGGTTGATTACCTCGCCTGAAACTTCATCAGAAGTCAGCCAGGACACATATTTATCGGCCGTCAGCGGCCATTGATCCCAACCTTGATTCGAGAAACGGAATGCGATGTCATCCGAGAGTTTATAATTACGCAACAAAAGGCGCAACTTTTGATCGATAGCATTGGCATATACATAATTAGGAGATTTCCAACCCAACACATGTTTGGCACCCTCGGCCAACATCGTGCGGAATCCCATGCCGGCAACCGCAGCACCGATCTCATCCGAGTAGATCAACTCCGTGTTGCGGAAAGCCGTAGGTTTCACCCCAAACTCCTTTTTCAGCATGGCAGTATGGAGCTTTACTTGTCGGGTAAAATCTTCGGGCGATGCCAAAGCTGCCAACGAGTGAGAATAGGTCTCGGCCAAAAACTCGACACAACCCGTTGCAGCCAACTCCTTGAACGAGTCAAGAACCTCGGGAGCATAGGCACGGAACTGCTCGACAGCAATACCTGTAATCGAAAACGAACAGCGGAACTTACCTTTATTCTCCTTGATAAGTTTGAGCAGCAACGCATTCATCGGCAAATAACATTGTCGCGCCACTTTCTGCATAATCGAGCGGTTCACCAAGTCATCCAAGTAATTGTGATCCTTGCCCATGTTGAAGAATCGATATTTCTTCAATCGCCAAGGTTGATGTACTTGAAAATATAAGCAGACGGTTTTCATAAACGGTTAATATTTTTTAATGTTTTTCACTTTCTTCGATAGCATTTTCATATACCGTCTTAATTTTGGCGGCAGCATCGTTCCATTTGAGGTTAGTCACCTCCTCCAAGCCTTTTGAAGCGAACATATTGGACAATGCAGGATATTTGATCAGCGCATAGATCGAATCAGCTAACGCATCGACATCCCAATAATCAACCTTAATGGCATAGTCGAGGACTTCGGCCACACCGCTCTGTTTCGAGATGATTACCGGCACATTCGAGCGCATGGCTTCAAGCGGCGAGATACCGAACGGCTCAGAAACCGACGGCATGACATAGACATCCGATAATTGGAACATCTTATGTACGTCGTCACCACGAAGGAATCCCGTGAAATGGAATCGATCGGCAATGCCGAGTCGTGCCACACGGCGAATGACATGGTTCATCATATCGCCCGATCCGGCCATCACAAAACGCACGTTAGGAACTCGTTTGAGCACCTTGGCCGCAGCCTCCACAAAGTAGTCAGGACCTTTTTGATAAGTAATACGACCCAAGAATGTTACGATTTTATCTTCTACCCCACGCTCGGGAACAGCAGTATCCTTTTCGGCAAACCGCACGGCATTATGCACTGTTACAACTCGCTCGGCCGGCACGCCATAACGATTGATTACAATGTTTCGCGTCAGATTCGACACAGCGATCACCCGATCGGCTGCGTGCATACCGGCACGCTCGATGGCGTGTACCTGTGTATTGACATTTTCACCACTGCGGTCGTATTCCGTAGCGTGCATATGCACCACCAAGGGCTTGCCCGACACCCGTTTGGCGGCAATACCGGCATAGTAGGTTAGCCAGTCATGGGCGTGAATCACATCGAACTGCCCCTCCAAATCTTTTGCCACCTGCGCGGCCACAATGGCATAGCGGGCAACCTCCTCCATGAGGTTGGCACCATATTTACCCGAGAAGGTATAGCGTTGTTTCCAACAATCGGTCGTTGACCAAACTTTTTGGCCGGTCTTGACATATTTTTCGTGGTAGGAAACATACTCTTCGGGCGAGATATAGGGCACCATATTGGAGTCGATATGAATAAACGACATCTTCTCCAAAATGTCATCTGCGCCGCTCTCGGTTGCTCCATAAATAGCCTCGACCTCACTGGCATTCAACACATGAGTGAATCGCTGATCTTCGTCGCCATAGGCATGCGGAACGACAAACGTTACCTCCACGCCATTGCGTGCCAGTCCGCGTGTCATGCCATAGCAGGCTGTTCCCAATCCACCAGCAATATGGGGAGGAAACTCCCAACCGAACATTAAAACTCTCATATCTTAATTCTGTTATTATTTTATTTTGCAGTTGACGATTTTCGAGCCGACTTCTTGACAACCTTAACCGGCTGATTTTCGCGAATCATGGCACAAATATCGAGTATGGCGGCTACACTCCATGCCTGCGAAATGGCACCTCGCGAAGCAAACGGAGGATCGGCATCGAACATTTCGCTGATCGACCCGATAC
Organism: Rikenellaceae bacterium; assembly: GCA_015059735.1. GTDB lineage: Bacteria > Bacteroidota > Bacteroidia > Bacteroidales > Rikenellaceae > Alistipes. The sequence continues at coordinate 46,311 of SUZX01000004.1, forward strand.
CATAAGTTTGAATCTCCTCGTTGAAAGCCTCCAAACTCTCTTCGGCTTGCGACACGAATTTCGCACCGTCTATATCAAAACAAGCTTTCACATAGAACGCCAACAGCCAAGTCCACACCGACCCGTTTTTGGCCGCCAAATCACGCTCTTCGGGAGACCCTTCAAGCGAACCTTTATAAAGCGGATTACGAGGCGAAAGAGTGCGCAACCCTTTGGGTGTAAGCAAGTGTTGGCGTACCGTGCGGATCACATCGACACATATGGTTTCTTCGATGGGTTTATAAGGCAAAGCACATGCGATGATCATGTTCGGGCGAATAAAGGCATTAACCCCCTCGACACCTATATAATCGGCCAAATAACCCTCCGACAAGACAAACAACTCGTTGAACGATTGACGTATTTTGGCTGGAAGATTTTTCCAACTTTTGACAAAAGTAGCATCTCCATTTTTCTCAGCCAATTCTAGGGCATAACATACCGCATTATACCACAACGCATTGACCTCGACCTGATAGCCATTGCGCGGCGTAACGGCTTCGCCATTGACCACAGCATTCATCCATGTAAGTGGTTTATCGGAGGCTGCCCAAATCAACCCATTGTCGTTCATGATCACACGGCCATCAATACCCTGCTTATAAGATTTCAGGATCTCTTTCATTGCCTTGCCATAGCGAGCCCAAATCTCGGCTCCACCAATCTCCTTTTCGAGGCGTTGCAAGGTCCAAAAGAACCATAGCGGAGCATCGACCTGCACAGCAGCCGAGGCATTGCCCGTAAACATCCCATTCTGCATGGCACGCACCTGCGTATCAAGTGCCTCAATGCAATCCTCTTTATGATTTTGTGTCAATGTGATTCCGGGCAAGGCAACAAACGACTGACGAGCCGACACACCGTGCCAAGGATATCCGGCGATCACCTCCGTACGATTTTCGGGACGACGTATCAAGAATTGACGTGCCGAGTGCTCCATACAACTCACAAAGTCGATCTTATGCGTACGACGAGCGATCGAAGCCGCAAAAACCTCCTCAATGGTTTTAGTCGAACCCATCTCATCGAGCGATGCCGAGAAGATGATGCTCTCGCCCTTCTTCAACTCGGTTTCGAAATAACCTGTGGTCATCAAATCCTCATGGCCTTCATAACCGCGAGCTAAATCCTGCTGATATTCGAAATTGTAGTACCAATCGGGAGCCGGCACAAATTCGGCATCGGGTTTACTTGTCTGCAAATAGAGCCATGGAAACGATCCATAAAGACGGCATTTCACGCCATTGATAGCGGGATACGAGTGGCCATCAGCCTCCATATTCGCATGGGTTAACGCATGTTTATCGCGGAACGCCAAAAATGGACGCAAACGGAGCTTGGTCTCCGAATGGGCATCGATAAGCGTATAGCGAATCATCAGTTGAGTACGCTTGTGAATCCACAACAATTCCTTTTTAAGGATCACTCCACCCACGCGATAGGTGATCGTAGGAGTTGGAGTATATTCAAAGTCGGTGATGTACTTATGACCGCGAGGCTCATAAGCACCTTTGAAACGATGCAATGCCAAGTTGAACGTCTGATTATGTTGCACGATAGTTTCATCGAGCGATGAGAGCAACACGTAGGTTCGATCTCCGGCGTCGATAGGTGCAATCATCAATCCGTGATAGCGGCGGGTGTTGCAACAGACGATCGTCGTACTCATATAACCACCAATACGGTCGGTTGCAAGCATTTCACGTTGCAGCGAGTACTCCAAATTACCCAGTTCGTTTTTGTCGAAAGTTAATAGTGACATATCTTAATAAAAGATGTTTCGTCCTATAAAAATAGTAAAAATATTCGAGATTGTGATACTATTTTCTAAAAATAATATCATTCAATCTTTTTATTACATCAAAATTCTAAATTTCTAAGCCCATTTTACCAACGCAAAGTCCATACGATGGGGCAACAACGGGTTGCTCGGGAAGATACGCAGTGCCACGTCGAACGTACCGGTTTTATCGGGCATATACTCCAACGCATAAGTCACCAACGACCCTTCGATCTTCACCCGTTCAAGTCCTTCGGTATGGGAAACATTGATTCCCTGACCGCCTACAATTTGACGAGCAACAACCATCTCGACACCGAGATCCTCGGGGCGCAACTTTGCAATATCGAGTGTTACCTCGATATGATATTTTTCACCGACATAGACAGCCTCTTTATCGATCTTGATACGCTGCACATCAACAACACGCACCTGATCCCACGAAGCCGACACTTTGCGTTTCCACGCTGCAATTTCGCGAGCTTGGCGATATCCATCGGCCACAAGTTGATGTTTGCGAGCTGCAAGTTTGTTGTAGAAACGCTCCTCATAATCGATAAGCATTCGGTTGGTCGTAAAATTCGAAGCAATATCGGCCACGCAGTTCTTGATCGATTTCACCCACTCATGGGGGATATCGTCTTGCGTACGACGGTAATACAAAGGTGCGATCTCCTCTTCGATAGTGTTGTAAATCATCTCGGCATCGAGTTCGTCTTGATAGTGCTGATCGGCAAACGTGCGCTCCATCGGAAGCATCCAACCAGCGCCCTCTTTATAACCCTCAACCCACCAACCATCGAGTACCGAGAATTGCATCACACCATTCATCACACACTTCTCACCCGAAGTTCCCGACGCCTCCAACGGACGAGTCGGTGTATTGAGCCAAACATCAACACCCTGCACCATACGACGAGCCAACTCCATATCGTAATTTTGCAAGAAAATGATCTTACCAACAAACTGCGGCATAGCCGAAACCTCGACAATACGTTTGATCAGATCCTGCCCGGGCTTATCGTTGGGGTGCGCTTTACCGGCAAAGATAAACTGCACGGGACGCTCTTTGTTATTTACAATGGCAGACAAACGATCTAAGTTGGTAAAGAGCAGGTAAGCACGCTTATAGGTTGCAAAACGGCGGGCAAAACCAATGGTCAGTACCTCAGGTTTGATCTGCTCGATCACCTGCAACATTTGGCGTGGCGAATCGAGACGCACCTGCTTGGGATCGCTGTAACGCTTACGAATATGCTTAATCAAGCGAGTTTTGAGCATCATACGCTCGGCCCACAACTCTTCGTCGGGGATATTATGTACTTTCTGCCACGAAGGGATATCGTAAACATGTCCTTCAAAACCATCAGCAAAGTAGCGCGAATAGAGTCGGCGCAAACGCGTTGCCACCCATGTCGGGAAATGCACACCGTTGGTCACATAGCCGACATGTAGTTCGTTTTTGAAGTAACCGGGCCACATGTTACCCAAAATATCTTTCGAGACCTCACCGTGAAGCCACGAAACACCGTTGACTTCTTGTGAAAGATTGCAGGCTAACACCGACATCGAGAATTTCTCGTTCGGATCGTGCGGTTTGGTCTTGCCAAGATTGACATATTGTTCCCATGTGATGTTCAACACGCTGGGATAATGAGACATATACTGACGAATCATCGACTCGGGGAAAGCATCGTGACCGGCTGGCACAGGAGTATGCGTCGTAAACAGCGACGAGGAGCGGACAACCTCCAAAGCCTCGGAGAAACTCAACTTCTTGTGGTTCACCAATTCGCGAATACGCTCGATACCAATGAATGCCGCATGGCCTTCGTTGCAGTGGTAAACATCGTTCTTGATTCCCAACTGATGCAATGCGCGGATACCGCCAATACCCAACAGAATCTCTTGTTTAAGACGATTTTCCCAATCTCCACCATATAAATAATGGGTAATCTGACGATCCTCTTCAAGGTTGTCTTCGAAATCGGTATCCAACAAATAGAGGTCGGTACGGCCTACTTGGCATTTCCAAACTCGCGCCGAAAGGGTACGACCCGGAAAAGCAATGGTTACCGTCAGCCAACTACCGTTAGACTCTCGAACGGGTGAGATTGGGAGTTTATAGAAGTTTTGAGCCTCATACTCTGCTTCTTGTGCCCCCTGCGACGAAAGGCGTTGAGTAAAGTAACCGTAACGATAAAGCAGGCCGACAGCAGTCATCGGAACATTCTTATCCGAAGCCTCTTTCAAGTAGTCGCCAGCCAAAATACCCAAACCGCCCGAATAAATCTTCAACGACGAATGCAAACCGTATTCCATCGAGAAATAGGAGATTGTCGTTGCCTGCGGATCGGGTTTCTCGTTCATATAATTACGGTACTGGGTATATACTGCATCGAGTTTGGCCAAGAATTCATCGTTGCTTTCCAACGCTTTCAGTCGATCAATCGGCAACTTATCAAGAAACGCAATGGGATTGTGGTCAGCCTCTACCCACAACTGAGGATCGATCTCTTCGAAAAGATCACGAGCTCCGGGATTCCAGCACCACCAAAGGTTACGCGACAACTCTTCCAACGCATGCAGTCGCTTGGGTAAGGTTTTATCAACCATCATGCGACTCCAATTGGGGCGCTCGACAAAGAGTTGTTGACGCACGAAATTGATCTGCTCGTTATTGGCCCCACCATCATCTAGCACGGCACGGTTGGTACGTAGGATTGAGCTTTCAAGCGCCTCGGAATAGGCCTGCTCATAAGCTGGAAAGAGCCGTTCCCAAAGAGCCGTATTGGCAATTTCGAGAGCCGAGTTACGCGCAGCGAAAAGATGTTCCTCATCAAGCTGGCTGAAACGCAATATAGCATTGGCAATTTTACCCTCAACCTCTTTATCGTTGTAGTCATCGCGGCGAATCACCTCAACACCGGCGTGCTCATCCAACTTATCGACCCAAAGGCCGAAGCCTGCCAATGACGTAGTGATGGTAGGCACAGAAAAAGCTACCGATTCAAGCGGCGTATACCCCCAAGGCTCATAATACGACGGAAAAGCCGTAAGATCCATTCCCACAAGCAGTTCGTAGTAGTCTTTATTGAAGATACCGTCGTTGCGATTGAGGTAGGTCGGCACAAAAATCACATGTACTTTCGACTCGGGAGAAGCAAGAATACTTCCGTTGATGGCATTGATAACGGGATCCCACTTCGGCGTTTCGAGATAATGTGTCGAGAACTTGTATTGGCCGGCATCGATCGGATTGTTCGCATCGGCCAAATGCGCTTGCAGATCAAGACGCGGTCCGCGATTAGCTGCCGGCACGGTAATATAGGCCACCACTTCGCGTTGCAGTTCGTCCGAAGCTGCGAGTTGTTTGAGAGCTTCAAGGAAAACATCGAGTCCTTTGTTGCGGAACTCATAACGACCGCTAGTACCGATAATCAACGGATCAGATGAAAGTTTGCGCCCCAAACATGCCTCGGCAACATGGAGCATCAACTCGCGAGCCTCCCGACGTTTGGTAGTCAACTCATCTCCCGCCCAAACAAAATCGTTTTCAAAACCATTGGGAGTCACGTTATCGGGCTCACGATTGAGCAAGTATTTACACTCATTAGCCGTAATATCACTTACCACAAGAAAAGCATCGTGGTTGGCAGCCGCCACCTTCTCGATCGAGTGTTTGGCCATCACATTGAATTGGCGAGCCAAATCATCGGCATTGAACTTCGCCAAATCGTTATAAAGCGGCAAACGATTACCAGCAATACAACGCCCCATGACAGTAGCATGCGTTGTAAAAAGTGTTGCCACATAAGGAGAGCGTTTCCGCAAATAAAGACCTCCGGAAGCAGACATCCACTCGTGGAAATGAGCAGCAATTTTCTCAGTCGAAGTACAGAACGTATCGACATACGAGGCAATCACCTGACCGGCAGCATAGCCAAAAAGCACCGGCTCGATATAGTCCCATTGTCCCGAAAGCGAATCAACATGATAACTCTCCCAAAGTTTGGTTAGGATTTCATCCTTGTGTGGGATGAGCGAAGTAAAATCAATCAAAATGGCAATTGGGCTGCCCTGAATCTTCCAACGGCCGACACGAATACGCAATCCCTCGCCATAGACACTCTGACGCCATGCTTTGAGCAGATTGACATCCTCTTCAAATTCGGGATTCACCCCTTCGTGTTGCATATCGGGGCCGATTACAATATAGTGATCGCCGAATTTACGGACCGCAGTCTGTGCTTTGGTGGCAATAACAGTGTGAATACCGCCAATCTTGTTACATACCTCCCAACTTACCTCAAAAAGATAATCGGGAGTCAGTTTTGTGTTGTTCATATATGTATTTTATTATTGATTTACATCGGTAATTATCAGAAATTATGTATTTTCACGTTACAAAGGTAATGCTTATCTTTCATAAAACAACCTCGAATCAAAAATTAATAAAATAATTTAATAATAAGTTAACATTGCATCCCTTCGTGCTTACACTTCGAAAAGATCGGCAATCACACGATCGGAAACCAAAAACCGTTCGGGAAGTATGTGGAGCCGCGATCCCCGACGTTGAAGCGCGCCATCGCGTCCGACAATTTCAACTTCGCCTAATAGGCGGTCGGCTCGCGTCTTTCCGAACAGTTGAGCCACCTCACACAAATCGATCCCCTCGATCGTACGCAACCGCGTCATAAGGTATTCGTTGAAACGATCCCGTTCGGAGAGTTGTTCGTACTCAGCCGACTCTCCCGCAAGATAACGAGCAACGGAAGCAATATTCCAATGTCGTTCGTTCCCATCGAACGAATGAGCAGCAGGGCCGATACCGAGATACTTCTCGCCATGCCAATAGGCGGTATTATGACGGGCACGAAATCCCGACAATGCGTAATTCGACACCTCGTAATGTTCATATCCCGCAGCACAAAGCGTTTCGTGAACAAGCATAAACTCCTCTTCACTGACCGTTTCTTCAACCGGAGCAAAGGTTCCTCGGGCGACACGGCGTCCGAAAGTGGTTTCAGGTTCTATTGTCAAATGATATGCCGAGATATGTTGAACTCCGGCATCGAGCATACAATCTAACGAATGACGCAACGAATCACCCCCGAAATTCGGCACTCCGAAAATCAAATCGGCAGTGATATTCTCAAAGCCGGCAAGATGCGCATTGCGAATCGCGGCAAGGGCTTGAGCGGCAGTGTGGCGACGATTCATCAAACGCAAACAATCGTCGTCAAACGATTGCACCCCGATCGAAAGCCGATCAAAACCCACCTCACGCAGAGCAACAAGGTATTCAAGGGAAAGATCATCGGGATTGGCTTCGAGTGTCGTCTCCTCTATGGCGGAGCAATCGAATAGTTCGGCAGCACGATCGAGCAAGACACGCAACGCAGTCGGAGAACAAAGCGACGGAGTTCCGCCTCCAAAATAACGAGTACGAATCGGCTCGCTAGCAAGATAATCGTGGCGTAACTCCAATTCTGCGGCCATAGCCGCAAGCAACTCATCCATGCGGCTTAAATCCGCACTTTTATAGAAGTCGCAATAGGCGCAAATACGCTTACAGAAAGGAATATGAAAATAGAGTCCTGCCATATTCATCGGTAGCCGAGCATTCTCGCATGCAGACTGCACCCAGCCATATCGCAAATATGCAAAAAATTCCCGATATTATCAATCTTTCCCGAATAGTATCAACACCTACATATATATTATTATATAGTTTCAAAAACGCCCGTTCACTGAGTACGGGCAACAGATGCACGATAGACGCTACTTTCTACAAAGAAGCCCCCATCGGAAATAAATCCGATGGGGGCAAACGCTCATTTTCAAGCCTTATCGGAGAACTTTTATCTCCACAAGATGTCGGATATTTGACACCGAAAGCTAGGGCTATTTAGAAAAACCTTTGCCAATGGCGAGGAAATCTTCGGTTTTGAGTGCGGCACCACCGATCAAACCGCCATCGACATCCTCTTTGGCAAAAATCTCGGCGGCATTTGAGGGTTTGCACGAGCCGCCGTAGAGAATCGGGCACTCGGCAGCGGCAGCTCCGAACTTCTCAGCCAAAACCTGTCGGATGTAGGCGTGAATCTCTTGGGCTTGGTCTGCCGTCGCGGTTTTGCCGGTACCGATGGCCCAAACCGGCTCATAAGCGATTACCAAGTTCTTGAATTGCTCCTCTGTGAGGTTGAAAACCACCTCTTCGATCTGCTGTTTGCAGACGGCAAAGTGGTTACCTGCGTCGCGCTCTTCAAGATTTTCACCCACGCAGTAGATCGGAGTGAGCCCGTTGGCGTATGCTTGTGCCATCTTTTTGTTCAGCGTTTCCGAGGTCTCGCCATAATATTGACGACGCTCCGAGTGGCCAAGAATCACATATTTGCAACCCAAAGCAGCAATCATCGAGGCGGCAACCTCTCCTGTATAAGCTCCTTTGGCCTCTGTGGCACAATCTTGTGCTCCCAGCTCCACAGTGGAGTCTTTCAAAGTTTGGGCAACCATAGCAATATGGGTAAACGGAGGGCACACGATAAAATTAACGCACTCGCAAACCTCATTACGGCCGGCCTCGATATTTTGGGCTAACTCAACGCCCTCTGCCGGCAATGTGTTCATTTTCCAGTTTCCGGCTACAATCTTCTTTCTCATATAAATACTTTAACTAATTTTACTTAATCATTACTCCTCCGATGCGCACCATCTCTTTACCTCGTCGATCGAGGGGGCTTTCAATCCGAGCTTGTTCTTCTTATTGAACCCACAAAGATCGTTGAAGAATTTGCCCGCAGCCAATTTTTTGAGCGAGTCAACCGTAACATACCCCATCTTCTGAATTACTTCAACCCACTCCTCGGGAATACCGATTTCGGTATATTTCTCTACGGAATCGACGGTCGGTTTCTTCTCCGGACGCATCGTCGGGAAGAAGAGCACATCTTGAATCGAACTTTGCCCCGTCATAAACATCGTCAGACGGTCGATACCCATACCCATACCCGAGCAGTTGGGCATACCGTATTCCAATGCACGAACAAAGTCCATATCGATAAACATCGCCTCGTCGTCACCACGCTCCGAAAGTTTCATCTGCTCTTGGAAACGCTCCAACTGATCAATCGGATCGTTCAACTCCGAGTAAGCGTTGCAAAGTTCTTTGCCAGCTACGAACAACTCGAAACGCTCGGTAAGCTCTTTGTTCTCGCGGTGGCGTTTGCAGAGCGGCGACATCTCGATCGGATAGTCGCAGATGAAAGTCGGTTGCACAAGATCCCCTTCGCAGTATTGCCCGAAGATCGCATCGATCAACTTGCCTTTACCCATCGTCTCGTCGATCTCGACATTCAGTTGTTTGCAGGCCTCACGCAACTGCTCTTCGGACTGACCGGTGATGTCGTAGCCGGTTTTTTCGCGGATCGCATCAGTCATCGTAAGACGACGGAACGGAGCTTTGAATGATACGGCTTTGCCATCGATCTCCAACTCGGTTGTGCCATTAACGGCTACGGCGACCCGTTCGAGCATCTGCTCGGTGAACTCCATCATCCACTTGTAATCTTTATAGGCGATGTAAATCTCCATGCAGGTAAACTCAGGGTTGTGCGTGCGGTCCATACCTTCGTTGCGGAAATTTTTACCGAACTCATAAACACCGTTGAAACCACCGACAATCAATCGTTTCAAATAAAGTTCCGTAGCGATACGCATGTAAAAATCGATATCCAATGCGTTGTGATGAGTAATGAACGGACGCGCCGAAGCTCCACCCGGGATGGGCTGCAAAATCGGAGTCTCAACCTCCAAGCACCCCTGCTCGTTGAAATAGTTGCGCATCGTCGAGATGATCTTGGCACGTTTGACAAAAACATCGCGCACTTTGGGATTGACCACCAAATCGACATAACGTTGCCGGTAGCGCACCTCGGGGTCGGTCAAAGCATCAAATTGCTGACCGTCTTTCTCTTTAACAATAGGCAACGGCCGAATCGACTTCGAGAGTACGGTGAATTGGCGGCAGTGTACCGACAATTCGCCAGTATTGGTACGGAAAGCAAACCCCTCAACACCGATAAAATCACCAATATCCAACAACTTTTTGAATACTGTATTATATAGTGTAGGATCGCCTTCGGGACAGATGTCATCGCGACGGATATAGACCTGAATACGGCCCGTATGATCTTGTAATTCAAAGAACGAGGCACTACCCATGATGCGGCGCGACATGATGCGACCGGCGATACGGACCTCCTGATAATTCTTTTTCTCTTCGTCGTAGTTAGCTGCGATTTCTGCGGCTGTTGCCGTAACATCGTAACGTGCGGCGGGATAAGGCTCGATGCCTAACTCGCGGAGAGCTGTGAGCGACTGCCGGCGAAGTTGTTCTTGTTCACTGAGTTCGATTGCCATATAGCGTATTTTTATTGATTACGGTTTAACCGCGCAAAATTACAAAAAAATACCCAAAATAACAAACCGCACCACCCAAACGGCTCTACTTCGATCGAAAGAATATATCGGGTAATTTGGATATGTTTTTCGTATTTTATATATTTGCCTAATAATTTTATTAAATTTAATTCAGCCATGATGAAAAAGATTTTATTGATCGCAGCACTCCTTATATCGGCCTCTTTGTATATCGGCTGCTCGGAAGGTAGTTCAGACCCCGAAGGAGGAGAGCAACCCGCTCCCAATCCCAATCCCAATCCCAATCCGACACCAACGCCAACGCCGACGCCGACCCCCAATCCGACGCCAACGATTACTTATCAGGTTGCCGACAAGTCGGCATATCATTATCCCGAAGGACATGCCTACGCCGGTCAACTTGTGCGTGGAGCCACGTCAACCAATGTGACAAAATATAGTTTTGACCTCATTTACATAGGATTGCCGACAAAACCCGTGCGCATTCATTATTACATCCCCAAAACAGGTGATGTGACAACAATGCCCGTTCTCTTTTCGATGCATGGTGCCGAACGTTCGGCAACCGTACAGACCAACGCATGGGATAGCTATGCTGAAAAATACGGTTTTATTGTAATCGCACCGGAATTCCCTAAATCCTCGACCGTTGCAGAATGGGGTTATTCCGAGAGCTATAACGAAAATGCCTATCAGTTTGGCAATGTGACGACATCCTCGGGAAGCAAGACCTGCAACCCCGAAGAAAAGTGGGCATACAACGTAATTGAGGCAGCGTTTGATCATTTCAAAGCGGCTGTCGGAGGAACTCAGACAAAGTACCGCATGTTCGGGCATTCGGCCGGTGCGCAGTTTGTGCATCGTATGGTTATGATGATGCCCAATGCCCGCATTGAACGTGCCTGCGCCGCATCGCCAAGTGCTTGGACCTATCCTCATCCCGAAGGATTGAAGATTTCGTCGACACAGGCCATTGGATGGCCCTATTCACCGCTTAACACCCCGCGAGCCAACGATGATGACATGCGCACATTCCTGCAAAAGAAGATGCTTATCATGGTTGGAGATAAGGATACGACAAGCGAATCGTTGGATGTCAGTGATGCCGCCAACTATCAAGGTCCCAACCGCTATGAGCGCCTATTAGCTTACGATTATGCCTGCCAGTTACGCGCTGCGGAATTAGGTGTCACGTGTGCCTTTGAGAAGATGGTAGTCGAAGGGAAAGGTCATGGCACCACCGGTATGGTCGATGGCGACAGCAAAGGCCACAACGCATATAGTTGGTTATTCTCGGATCTTATCAAATAAATAGCATAATCTATAACCCCATTCTACTGCGTGTAAAATGGGGTTTTACTATTAAATTTATGGAAATTAAAAGCCGTTTCGATCATTTCAACATCAATGTCACCGATCTCGACCGCAGCCTTGTTTTCTATAACAAAGCATTGGGGCTTAAAGAGATCAAGCGTAAAGAGGCTTCCGATGGCCGTTTCATTTTAGTCTATTTGGGTGATGGCGAGACCGGATTCCGGTTGGAACTCACATGGCTGCGCGACCATGCCGCCACGCCATATGAATTGGGCGAGAATGAAAGTCATCTTTGCGTTCGTGTGGCCGGCGACTACGATGCCATTCGCGAGTACCATCGCGAGATGGGATGTCTCTGCTACGAAAACGAGGAGATGGGCCTCTATTTCATCAACGATCCCGATGACTATTGGATTGAGGTGTTGCCCCTAAAATAATCAATGTCATGAAACAACCATCCGACGTTCAGTTACAACAAGAGGTCGAACGTGCCATAGAAGTATTGAAAGCCGGTGGAATCATACTCTATCCCACCGACACGGTATGGGGGTTGGGATGTGACGCCACCAATACCGATGCGGTAGCTAAAATCTATGCCTTGAAGCGTAGTGAGAATAAAAAGTCGATGTTGGTGCTTTGCGCCTCGGCCGACATGGTTGTCCGCTATGTGAATAAAGCTCCGGCAATCGCTTTCGAAGTGATGGAGTTGGCCACATCACCCCTTACATTGATTCTTTCGGGAGCTGTGGGTATCGCCGAAAACTTAATTCCCGAAGAGGGCACACTCGGAGTTCGCGTTCCCGACCATGCTTTCTGCCAACAATTGTTGCGACGATTCGGACGTCCGATAGTTTCCACATCGGCCAATATCTCCGGAGAAAATACGCCTACAAACCTACCGGATATCGCCCACGAAATCATCGAAGGTGCCGATTTTGTCGTCAATCCCCGATTCGAGGGTCACCCGACCCGCAAAGCCTCGTCGATCATCGCGTTTGGTGAAGGTGGAGAGGTAAAAATCATTCGCGAATAATTCATGGCACGAACAATAGAAACGCCTATACAACAACGTTTTTCGGATATCGATCCGTTTAACCATGTCAATAATGTTGCCCAACAGATGTATTTCGATACGGGTAAATTAGACTATTATAAATCGATCTTCGGGCAAGATGTATTGCTCGGCAATTTGCGCATTGTGGCTGTATCCACATCAACCTCCTATATACAGCAGGTACGAATGTATGCTCCGGTGCGGGTGACCACCACTTGTGAGCATGTCGGCAACAAAAGTCTGACCCTCTTTCAACAACTCTTTGCCGGCAACCAACTTTGCAGCGAGAGTCGCTCGGTCATGGTCGTATTCGACTTCTCTACCCAGCAGGGGATTCCGGTTTCGGAGGAGTGGCGGCAGTTGCTGTTGGGCGAATAGGTTGTGCCAATCCGTGCCGAAGAGTGTACCGATACCCAACCACAACCACAATAACCCCTACGAAAATCAATCCAGTGGCAATGATATTCGTCATGTCGAAATGCGCCTGCCCGCGCCAAAGGGCCAAAATCCCGGCGGTAAGAGGCTGAATATAGCGATATAACGCCGTATGTACCGAGGTGAGTTTCTCAGCTCCTCGGTAAAGCAGATACATGGGTAAAACCGTTCCCAAGATAAGAATATAGGCCAACTCTCCTTGTGCCGACAATGGTAGCCGCTGAAAAGCGGTATGATCAATATATCGCCAAAAGAAAGGGGTCGAGATCGCCAATCCGATGATATAATACCATCCCATGACAACCAATGTCCCGAGTCGTTCGAGTTGCGGCTTGATAATCACTGTATTGACAGCAATTGCAACGACTGCAACAAGCACCAACAGATTACCATAGGCACGGCTGCCATGAATCGGAATAAAGCCCTCACCGAAAATCAAGATCCCCGCACCAATCAATGCACAACAAATTCCGAATATCCGCATGCGGATATATTGGTGCGGATGTATGATATGGTCGGCAATGAGCGTAAATGCCGGACCGAGTGTCGCAATTACCGACGCATCGATCGGGGTGGTATAAGAGGATCCCCAAAGCAACATATACAACCACCCATATATGATTAGCAGCGTAACAATCAGTATATTACGCAAGTCGCGCCACGTTATACGATAACTGTAACGCGAAAAGATGGCAAAGGGGATGAAAAATACGGCACCGGCAAGCACCTGCAACATGAAGATCTGCTCAAAATCGAGGTAGTTGCGAATGAGTGAGACATAAAACGAAAAGTTCGCCCCGAAAAAGAGATTGGCGAAGATCAAATCGTAGTGATAGTGCGTATTTTTCAACTTTTTTTGATACGATTAATTATCAATCAAATCCATGCACAATATCACTGCGAGATCATCGGGTCTCGATCCTGATGAATTGTTTTCCATCAGTCAGACAGAACGGACAAAAAGTGTCGTAATCGACTGTTGTGTAGATATTGCCACAAGTTGGACAGATCAGGTAACCACCACTCCCCTCCGCTCCGGAGTCGATCGTTTGTCGGTGACGTTCCAACAACTGCAAATGCACCCGATCGCCGGCCGCCGCCCAAACAAGAGTCCGTGCGGCATAACGGTTGCCGTGCTTCAATGCCCGACGAACAGCCTTGTCGCCTCCTAATTGTCGATTGTATTGCTCATAGGCAACACTTCGGTCGATATTGTCGGCTGTCGTGCTATGAAACACCACGATTTTGCTTGGAGGCGCATAGCGACCGCCCAAACGAACAATGGCATCGGCACAATTTTTCTCTTGAATACGGGCGGCATAGGCCATTGCGCGAAAGAGTTGTGCGCTTGCAACCGCCATCTCCTCATCCGCAACGAGGGCAAAATGATCGTATTGATTGGCTTTTATGAATTTATACCGGCTGCACACCTCCAAATCGGCAACCACCTCCTGCCACATATTCGGTGGCGATGTTTTCGGCGCACGCGTAGCGGCGTAATAGATCCATACAAGTATGCCAATCGACACAACAAACAGGAGCAGAGTGAATAACGGACGCAGTTTCATGGTGATATCTCATAGTGATCTTTGCGGTGCATTTTCTATGCCACTTGTCGAATTTCAGGTATGGCAAAAAACTTTTTTCATTCGAGATTTGGAGATATTATTCAGAATATCTATTTTTACATTTTGTTCTGTTAAGAATCGCAGAGAGAACAATTGTTATTTATGAAATTCAGTATGAAATATTTGGCTGTGGTGCTTTGCACTTTATTCTTATTGACCGGTTGCGGAGGCTCTTCCGACGCCGATGGCGGCGGGGGTTCAACCAATCCCTCAACGATTTTTCTATCAGGAGAATGGATGTTATCTTCCTATGCCGGAGATGATTCGATTGCCGGATCGGTCTATTTGTCATTCGGGAATAGTACATTTACCCTCTATCAGCACATCAATACTCCCGAATTCAGTCGCTATGTGGGTTATTACGATGCAAAAAAGCTCGACAACCGAATCTACCTGACCGGCTCCTATTCGGATGGCGCAACATGGGGAGAGTCGGAATATACTGGCGTAATCACCGAAACGACTCTCACATTAACCGGATCGGATTCGGGGTTGGTATCGATATACACAAAAACCCGAATTCCCGACCATATAAAATCGACAACCTCTGCAACCACCACAACTGCAGCTCTTCCGTTTTTATAGCCGAGAGTCCCTACACTCTCGACATGCAAGTAAATGATCCTAACTGACAAAAACTGCGCCCCTCCGAAAAGAGGGGCGCAATCGCATTAGATAGTTTGGTTATTAATAAACATCAACACCGTCAACTACGACGTTGAGTTTATCTTTACCCATAGAGTTCTTATTTGCCCAAAGAGTCGTACCGGTATTGATACCTTTATCATTGATTTCGTAACCATTAACCGTTGTATTGTTTACGATCAACTCATACGACTTGTTATAGTCGTTACCAATCTCGATAGCAGCTTTCAAATCGGTTAGGCCGCCGTTATCATTGAACACGCAGGTATCGATGGTAAGTTTAGTGTTGGCTGTACCATAGAGCAACACAGCTTTACCGTCGGAATTGAACGTACATCCCGTGAACGTAGCTTCCGGTGCGCCCCATGTCCAAACATTATATTGATCACCCGACTGATTGAATGTGCACTTTTCAAAGGAGCTTGTGCCATTCAAGCAATAGCAGTTCTCAAAAGCGCAATCGATGTAGTTTGCACTCAAACGGGCATAGCCGGCATAGGTTTTCCCATTTGTAGAGATAGTAACCCCCTTGAATGTAACCGTCGAGCCATCTAAACCATAATCTAATTGACCTCCGGCCTCACCCTGTGCACCGCCAACAACCTTAATTACGACATTCTTAGAGCCTTGAACGGTAAAAGTTTTTCCACCACAGCCTTCAATGTCATATTCGCCATCAAGCATATAAATATTTGTTTTACCTGCGGCTACGGCCGACTTCAATTCAGCGGCATTGGCAACTACGTCCATATCACCGGAAATAACATACCATTTGCTACCACTCTTCACGGCTTGATAGCCATCTGCCACCCAAGTCGAAGGATCGAAACCAAACGTACCACCGGTGATGATAACATCTCCATCGCCCAAGATACCGGCAGTATAACCGCTACGAGTCGAAGCTTTGCCGAATGTGCCACCCTTTACATAAACAGTTGTCCCTGTGCCTGCATAGATATAAGCACGCTTTTGATTCTGCGTTCTATTCCAATCAAAATTACCGTCATTGATCGTAACCGAACTGCCGGCACCTTCCAAATAGAACAAATATCGACCGCTTGTACTTGTGGTATTCACATCCAAATTACCACTGTTGAAGATAAGGCTTGCTCCATTTGTAACGGCAATGGCACCACCTTTCGAATAGATATTACCGTCATTTCCATTGATGGTTGTAGTACCATTACGAACAATGATTCCGTAATCTGAAGCCGAACCTCCGGTGTAAGTTGCATCATCTGCGATGTTCAAAGTGAAATCGGCATATACGTTTAGGTAGTTCAATGTAACATCTTCGGCCAAAGTTATTTCACCACCGTTTATCGCCGCAAGTTCAAGGTCAGTATATTCAAGCACACGCTCATTGTCGAAAACGGGATCAACCTCAATGTTGATACTGGTATTTGTCGTAAGGATGTTACCCTTAACCGTTGTCAACCAGTTACGTGTTACGGGAACATCGGTCTTTACCGAGAACGTGCGAATCGACGTGTTATCTTTTGCCAAAGCAATGTCGAAATGAATCGGATATTGCTCGGCAACACCCCACAAATAATCTACATAGAGCGTCTTATCGGCAATGGTTGCACCCTCATTGGCGTAGTCGTTGATCGCTGCGGTGTACTCCATAGTCGTGTTCGAGCCGGTCAATGCTCCGGTCAACAGGTTCATTCCCGTGTAGAGCGTCGTGTTAGTGTAGGTGATCGTTGCTTTGTTCGGCACATCGGCTTTTTGGATAGCATCTTCATTCCAGTCGGTAGTTACAACACGTACTTTTCCGAACGGACGTTTCAGAACAAGGCTTACGTTGTCGTTCTCTTTTACAGTGATCGACTTAACCACGAAATATGCATCGCGGGTCTCGTCGTTGATGGCGCGAGCATCTTTCTCCGTAATGGCGGGGAAATTCGAGGTGTCGTAGTGCCAATCCTCTGTCGAGCCGGCACTCTGTGCAAAGTCGGCCCATGCTACGAACGTATAGGTGTGATTCGGAATCAGGCGCACCTGTGTCGAGGTGGTTGTTCCGGCTGTCCACGTATCGAGTTTCTTAACAAATGTGAGGTTTGTGTCGCCGTTGGCGATATCACCCTCATAGATGCTGAGGATGTAACGAATGTTGTTGTCGATGGCAACATTCACAACACCTCCCTTGTCGCTACTGCTCAACATCGCGGAGCGTACTCCGACGTTTTGCGGTACCGAAGTGGTTACCGTTACGAGCGTCTCACCGGTAGAACCGCCGAGGGTCTCATCTTTTTGGCAGGAGCTCAAAAGCATTCCGGCTGCTGCCATGATCAAAAATAGTTTCTTCATGATGTGAAAAATTGATTAAATTAGGTAAAAAATATATATAGGTATCTCTATTCTCCGACTCACAAATACGACATTTCGAACAATCAAAAGAAATCGTTTCAAAGACTAAAAATATCGCTTTCTAAAAATCTAACAAATTGATATTCCGAACTCCACGACAAATGTATGTCAAAAAATCTAAACTTCAAAATTTATGGGGGGGGGGGATTTTTAGACTTTTTGATGAAAAAATACACTTTTTCATCAAAAATATTTCGACTTTGGTTGAAACGCCCTAAAAAGTGGCAAAAACACCGCGAAGCACACAGAGCGACACGGTATCGCAGGACAGATTTCACCGCAACCGACAACAACAACTCGCTCCATCACTAATGGCAACAAACCCAAAAGACAAACCGACAAATTAGGCAAGACGACATACAATCTTGACAACGTATAAAATTCTCGTCCTGTCCCCATCGTAGGTGAGCCAAAATTCCAATTATAAACACTCACCCTGCCGCGAGATTCAAGAGAGAGAAGTGGATAAATTACATATCGACACCTTATACAAAACGAAAATTGCCCCCGCCGAAATTCGGCAGGGGCAATCATAAGCAGAAAAGATGATTTCCTGTTCGTAGGAGCTTCATCTATTCACTATTCGTCACACTTGGCAAGCAGACTATTTTTTGCCTTTGGGTGCGAGCATCATATTCATCTTCTTACCATCAAGTTTGGGCATCATCTCCACTTTGGCGACCTCTTCCAAGTCGGTGGCAAAGCGCAACAGCAGAATCTCTCCCTGTTCCTTGAAGACGATCGAGCGACCGCGAAAGAAGACATAAGCCTTCACTTTGGCTCCCTCTTTCAAGAAATTTTGAGCATGTTTCAACTTGAAGTTGTAGTCGTGATCATCGGTCTGCGGCCCGAAACGGATCTCCTTGATAACGACTTTTGCCTGATTGGCTTTGATCTCCTTAGCTTTCTTCTTCTGCTGATAGAGGAATTTTTGGTAGTCGGCAATGCGACATACCGGAGGATCGGCCTTAGGCGAGATTTCGATCAAGTCCAACTCCAATTCGTCGGCCAAACGCAGGGCCTCCCGAATGGGCATGACCTGCGGCTGTTCGATGTTTTCGCCGACAACGCGCACCTCGGGAGCTGTGATATGCTCATTGATACGGTGCGGGGTCTCTTTTTCGGGCGCACGGCGTCCTAATCGGGGGTCATTTCCGGCTGCGGGTTTCTGCGGTCGGGTATTCCCGGGAGTAAAAGGTCTCGGCGGGAATGATTTCGGTGTTGCGATAAGCGTAGGTATTAAAAAGTTAATAAATAAGTCTTGTTTTAGGTTTGAAGAGTCAGCTATTTCTTCTCCATTTTATTGGCCTCGGTTTCCTCTTTGACCAATCCGGTGATCATGTCGCGGAAAGCTTCGAACGACATCTGTCCCTTGTCGCCCTCACCCTGTGCACGCACCGAAACAAGTCCTTCGGCCTCCTCTTTTTCGCCAACGATCAGCAGGTAAGGAATGCGTTTCAACTCGTTGTCGCGGATCTTACGGCCGATTTTCTCGTTGCGGTCGTCGATCTGCGAGCGCACATCGTGCAGATTAAGGTATTCCACGACCTTCATGGCGTAGTCGTTGTACTTCTCCGAGATAGGCAATACAACCACCTGATCGGGCGAGAGCCAAAGCGGGAATTTTCCGCCGGTATGTTCCAACAGCACAGCCACAAAACGCTCCATAGAGCCGAACGGAGCACGGTGGATCATGATCGGACGGTGCAGTTTATCATCGGCACCTTTGTAGGTCAGATCGAAACGCTCTGGCAGGTTGTAGTCCACCTGAATAGTTCCCAACTGCCACTTGCGACCGATGGCATCTTTGACCATGAAGTCGAGTTTCGGGCCATAAAATGCGGCCTCGCCATATTCGACAATGGTGTTCAGTCCCTTCTCTTGGGCTGCTTGAATAATGGCAGACTCGGCTTTCTCCCAATTCTCATCCGAACCGATGTATTTCTCGGTATTCTTGGGATCGCGCAACGAAACCTGTGCGGTGTAGTTGTCGAACTTCAACGTCTTGAAGATATAAAGCACGATATCGATCACACGTTTGAACTCTTCAAGCAACTGATCGGGACGCACAAACAAGTGAGCATCGTCCTGCGTGAAACCGCGTACACGAGTCAAACCGTGCAACTCACCCGACTGCTCATAGCGGTAAACCGTACCAAACTCGGCCAAACGCACAGGCAACTCCTTATACGAACGAGGTTTCGAACGGTAGATTTCGCAGTGGTGAGGGCAGTTCATCGGTTTGAGGAGATACTCCTCGCCCTCGATCGGGGTGTGAATCGGTTGGAACGAGTCTTTGCCATATTTGGCATAGTGACCCGAAGTGACATAGAGATCTTTATTACCGATATGCGGAGTGATCACCTGCTGGTAGCCATACTCTTTTTGCACGTTACGCAGGAATTGCTCCAAACGCTCACGCAACGCGGCACCCTTCGGCAGCCACAACGGCAAACCTTGTCCTACGCGCTGCGAAAAGGTGAACAATTCAAGGTCTTTGCCTAACTTGCGGTGATCGCGTTTTTTGGCCTCCTCCATCATCTGGATATACTCGTCGAGCATCGACTTCTTGGGGAACGTGATGCCATATACGCGGGTCAACATCTTGTTCTTTTCGTTGCCGCGCCAATAAGCTCCAGCGATCGAAGTCAGTTTGATGGCCTTGATATAACCCGTATTCGGGATATGCGGGCCACGACACAAGTCGGTGAAAGCACCGTTGGTATAGAAAGAGATCGTACCGTCGGCAAGGTCCGAAATCAGTTCAACCTTATATTGGTCGCCTTTTTCGGTGAAAGTCGCCAAAGCCTCGGCTTTGGGAACTTCGCGACGGATGAGTTGCTCCTTGTTGCGGGCAAGCTCCTGCATCTTCTGTTCGATTTTCGGGAGATCGGCCTCGGTGATGGGTGTCGGCGAATCGACATCGTAATAGAAACCGTTCTCGATAGCCGGACCAATACCGAATTTGATCCCCGGGTAGAGGGATTCGAGAGCTTCGGCCAGCAGGTGTGACGAGGTATGCCAGAAGGCGTGTTTGCCCTCTTCATCGTCCCATTTGTAGAATTTGATCGAGGCATCCTCCTCGATGGGGCGCATCATATCAACCGTTGCGCCATTTACCGAGGCCGCCAAAGAGTCAGCAGCTAAACGAGGGCTGATGCTCTCTGCGATTTGGAAGGCAGTCGTTCCTTTGGCGAACTCCCTTACCGAACCGTCGGGAAAAGTGATTTTTACCATTGTTATTGTTTATTAAGTTTTTGAGGCTCTCGACGCTTCCACAATTACGAGACGGAATACGTCTGCATCCTCGGGTTTAATCTTGTTGTTTCTCGGTGTCGGGAAGATCCTTCACAGAGATATCGCGGTGACTCTTTTCGCGTTCGGCACGAGGTAATGGATTGCTACTCCACTTCTGCCAATTTCGGCGTTTACGCACGATGTCGCAAGCGGCATAAAGTGCATTGCGCATCGATTGGGCATCGGCTTTTCCTTGACCTGCGATGTCGAAAGCGACGCCGTGATCAGGCGAGGTGCGCACGGCCGAAAGTCCCGCCGTAAAATTCACGCCATAGGGCGACAACGATTTGAACGGAGCCAACCCTTGATCGTGGTACATGGCCAAAATGCCGTCGTATTTGGCATATCCTCCGCTGGCAAACAAACCATCGGCAGCAAAAGGTCCAAAAGCCAATACGCCCTCCTTAAAAGCTTCGACAATTGCCGGACGGATGATCTCCTCCTCCTCGCGGCCCAATAATCCACCATCGCCTGCATGGGGATTGAGAGCCATTACAGCAATACGCGGCTCTACGATACCGAAGTCCTGTTTCAAAGTGGCACGAAACGAATGGAGATCTTTGACGATCTTTTCACGGGTGATATTTGCCGGAATCTCTGCAATAGGAATATGTTTGGTTACCAATCCCACACGGAGAATGTCGCTGCAAAGGATCATCATGGCATCGCCTTCGAACTCTGCACTGAAAAATTCGGTATGTCCCGTAAATTGGAAGTCGTTGCTCTGAACGGTTTGCTTGTCAAACGGAGCGGTTACTACGGCATCCAGCAACCCCTCTTTCAAGTCGCGAACAGCTCTTCGCAAGGCTTCGATTGCAGCACGGCCGGCCTCAACAGTGGCTTTTCCGGGTTCGATCGCAGCCGGCTTACCGCATGCCACGAGGTTTACACGTCCCTGACGCGCCTCATGCGCAGAGGCTATCGCCGTAAAGGATATGGGATCAACATCCGGAAGGGTATTTTTGTAAAATGTGGCAACTTCGGACGATCCATAGATAACGGGAGTAAACAACTCCGTTATGCGCGAATCGGACAACGATCGGAGAATGATCTCCCAACCGATACCGTTCGTGTCGCCTTGTGCAATGCCTATTTTGAGTTTATGTTCCGACATAAATAAGTGCGTTTCAAACTACAAAGCTATAAAAAAAATACGATTTAATATTCGGCAATGGGCATTATTTTAAGAGAATCTTTGCAGATCGCAATTATTTTGCCATTCGACGGAATTCCGAGCAGACAATTCCGGTTGCCATTGCCACATTCAACGACTCCGAGCCACGACGGTCGGCCGGATAGGGTGGAATAAAAAGTTTGCGGGTAACGCTGCGGGCGACACGTTCGGTGACTCCGCGCCCTTCGTTCCCCATGACGATAATGCCGTTTTGGGAAAGCGGTGTTTCGTAAATGTTTGTTCCCTCCAAAAATGTGCCGTATATCGGTATGCCTTGTTTGACAACAGCGGAGAGATAGCCGGCCAAATCGGTATAATGCACCCGTACCCGCAGGATGGCTCCCATAGTAGCCTGCACAACTTTGGGATTGAAACAGTCGGCCGTACCCTCCGAGCAGACAATATCCGTAATTCCGAACCAATCAGCGACCCGAATGATCGTTCCGAGATTCCCGGGATTTTGCACTTCGTCGAGAGCCAACACCAACTGCTCGGCAGGACAGACCTCGTCAAGGTTATAACGAGGGATCTCCACCAATGCCAACGAATTGGAGGACGTTTTGAGTAGCGACAGCCGTTCCATATCTCGCGGGGCAACGGTTTCGACTTCTCGACCGGAAAATGTTCCTTCCAAAGCAAAAATTTTGCGAATGGGCCAATGTGCCAAACGAAACTCTTCGATGAGTTTACTCCCTTCTGCAACAAAAAGTCCATGTTCTGTACGGCCCCGTTTATCGGCCAAATATTTGACAAGTTGTACTTCTGCTTTGGTCATCGTTGTTTCTCTATGGTAAATGTAGTGCCTTCGTTGGCAGGATAGGTTTCAGGGAAAAGAGTACGAGCCTCCTCTACCAATAGGTTTTCATCTTTATAGCGCGAAGAGTAGTGGCCGATCACAAGCCGGCCGGCTTGGGCCTTGATAGCTGCTTTGGCCGCATCGATGGTGGTCGAATGTCCACGATCACGAGCATCGCGCTGCTCTTTGGCAGCATAGGTTGCTTCGTGATACATCAGATCGACACCGGTGCAGAGAGTTGCCGCTTTGGCGGAGAAATTCGTGTCTGACAGATAGGCATATGAACGTGGCTGATACGGTCGATAGGTCAATTCGGCATTGGGGATCACTTCGCCGCTCTCCAAAACAAGATCTTCGCCCCGTTTGGCCGCAGCAATCTGTGCGATCGAAAGCATGTACTTCGTAATCTTGAACTTATCGACATTGAGCGGCGGTTGTTTCTCGCGAAACAAAAATCCGGCACAAGGAACCCGATGGCGTAACGGAACACTCCAAACCTCCAACGTGCGATTCTCAAAAAGCAGGCTATGCTCGGTGGTGCGCACTTCATGCCACTCAACTTGATAGGGCAAATCGTTGTCAAAATAGCGAAGATGATGATCGAGCAACTCGCCAAAGGGGGCAGGAGCATAGACCGCGAGCGGAGTGCGACGTCCATATAAACCAAGTGTCGAGATCAACGGGAAAAGGCCGAAGACATGATCACCGTGCAAATGTGAGATAAATACCGCTTGCAATTTCAACGGGTTAATACCGTAGCGAATCAACTGCTGTTGAGTTCCTTCGCCGGCATCGACCAAATAGTATTGTTCATGGATATTCACAACCTGTGCCGACGGGTGCCTATTTCCCGTCGGACGAGCCGAGGCCGAGCCAAGTATGGTAACGCGAAAACTCAATATTGAAAATTACTAATCGTCTTATCTGTACAGCAAGATGAAATTATCGCAACAAGAATCGCTCACAGTCGAGGGCGGCGATACATCCCGATCCGGCTGCGGTGATGGCTTGACGGTAATGAGGGTCTTTGACATCGCCGGCGGCGAAAACGCCCTCCACCGAGGTGCGCGACGATCCTCCTTCAACTTTGATATACCCCTCGGCATCTAACTCCAATTGGCCGGCGAAAAGTTCGGTGTTGGGATGGTGACCGATGGCAAGGAAAAATCCCGAGATCTCGATTTTACGCTCCGAGCCGTCCGTTTTATGCAGCAAAGCACCCGTAACCCCCGACTCATCGCCCAACACCTCGGCAGTGTTATGCTCGAACAACACCTCAATATTCGGGGTGTTGAATACGCGCTCCTGCATCGCTTTCGATGCACGCAAGAAGGGTTTGCGAACAATCAGATAGACCTTACGGCAGAGCGAAGCCAAATAGGTCGCCTCTTCGCAGGCCGTATCACCGCCACCGACGACGGCAACATCTTTCTTGCGATAGAAAAATCCATCACATGTGGCGCAGGCACTCACACCCTGTCCTCGGAATTTTGTTTCGGAGGGAAGCCCGAGATACTTGGCCGAAGCACCGGTGGCAATGATCAAACTTTCGGCGACAATCTCTTTTGAGCCATCGACAATCACATGGAACGGGCGCGACGAGAGATCGACTTTGGTGATGATTCCCGAACGCAACTCTGCACCGAAACGTTGTGCCTGTTTACGGATGTCGGCCATCATCTGCGGGCCGTCGATCCCTTCGGGATACCCGGGAAAGTTCTCAACTTCGGTG
Source organism: Rikenellaceae bacterium (assembly GCA_015059735.1). Classification (GTDB taxonomy): domain Bacteria; phylum Bacteroidota; class Bacteroidia; order Bacteroidales; family Rikenellaceae; genus Alistipes. Next base: position 71,026 of record SUZX01000004.1, read on the forward strand.
GTAGTGGTGAGTTGACCACCCGGCTCAATACCTTCATAAAGTACGGGTTGCAGGTTAGCACGGGAGGTGTAGATGGCGGCGGTATATCCAGCGGGACCGCTGCCGATAATCAATACTCTAACGTTTTCCATAGTATTATTTTGTTTTACTGTTTTCTGTCTGTTTCAAACCTCTTACCATAAAATAATCTTCATGCCGTTCGGTTTCGTTGTCGCTGTCCAATCCGTAACCTACGGCCATATCGGTCGAACAATCACGGTCGCGGTCGCGATCAGTCATGGATCGCAAAGTGGCATGAGCTTGACGACCAGAGACAATCATGTCGCCCACCTCCTCAACGGTGGGCGTATGTCCCAATATCGAAGCATAAATCCCCTCTGCCCAGCTATGAGCATAGTCGTCATAATGTACTTCGAAAACCCGAAACCGATTGTCCACAGCATCGGGAGTTGTTAATTCATCGTTTTCGATCGCTGCGACAAGGGCATCGACTTCGCGTTTGGTGATATATTGTCCGGCAATATCGAGCCAGCGCCCCGAGCCGTCGTATCGTGCTTGGCTGCATCCTCGGTCGAGCATTGCACCCAATGCCGCGACAAGAGCTTTGTTGTAAAGCCCGATTCCGCGTCGCAAGGCCGTATCTCGAATCTGCACTTTGTTGTAGGCATATCGCGGGGCATTGGGATCTTGCTCTTCGAGTTGATGAAGCGTATTGAGTGCCTGCAACATCGCCCCTGCAATATAGGGATTGTATTCCGCAAAATCGATCACATCGCGCCCCACCTTACGACGATCGCGTGCCGGCCATTTCTCGATGTCGCGCACCGCTCCGTAGCTCGCCAAATTCGCCGCCGGCATCAGATACGAATTTCCCTCTTTTTCGATCAAGTAGGAGTAGGGAAAAACCGAGGTGTCGTGGTGGAACGAGTGATGGCCCATGATCATCGTGAAAGCGCCCTCCAATGCCGGAGCCATGATGTAGGCACTGCTGGCAAACTTACAACCGCGCAGGTGCACTGCCTGATGCACCGCTCCGCTCTTGAAAAGGTGGTTGCTTTGGTTTGAGCCGCTCCCCGCATTAAAGAACGAAAACATGCCGGCAATCAGCAACGATGACTTGTGGTGCGAAACGGTATAAGGCCCTGCAAAGATCGAGGCAGCCTCGCCGTTTTCGCAGTGCGAATTGGCAAAAAAGAGTGACTCGGCAGCCGAAAACCCTTTATCCAAACGGCAACTCTCACCCACAAAACAGCGTTCAACAGTAACCCCATTATCCATTCGAGAGCCTTCGGCCGCAATGAAATCATAGGCTTTGACATCAACTCCAACGGTTGCACCATCGCACAAAGTACCATTACAAAGCACCGAAGCTCCATCGATCGACACATTGTCACCCATGCGAATTTCGCGAATGAAACGAGCTCCGGTAATGTAGCAATTGCATCCCGTAGCCCCCAGATCGTCGGCCACCTCTTCGGCACGCGTGGCTGCCATCCGTTCAAGGGCTGCGATCAAGGCCGGCCGATGGCGATAGACTGCCATCAAATAGGCGACCTGTGCCGACATCCGATCGAAAATATGTACCGTGCGACCGCCACATTCGTTCATGGTTGCCACAGGCACGTTGTTGCCGAAAGTCGAGCGCATGCGACATTCGAGAGCCGTTATCCCCTCGACAACCGTACCGTCACCGAGCCGGTAGTTTTTGACCCGCGAGCGGATGATTCGCACTCCCGACCCGATCTCCACACGACCCTCCAAGCGGCATTGTAGCAACTGTTCGGGGACAAAATCGTTGCTGACGAGGATCTGCGACCAATCTTCGGCCGACGATCCTCGCGTCTCTACTGCGGCGATCTCTTCGGGATATAAATTTCGCGGTGCGGTCATTAGTTACGGTTTAATGGATGCAAATATAACAATTTGCAAGCGGAATCGCAACTCTTGCGCCGCAATGTATCAATCCGATTTGATGACATAAAAAAAAACGGGATCTTTGTGGAGATCCCGTTAAAATCGCGTGTGATCGTTTAGTGACAATTGCAGTGGTCGTCGCAGCAACCCTCACTACATTCGTGATCGCCGCCGCACGAGCCGCACGAGCAGTGTCCCTGCAAATCTTCGGGAGTAACGTCGCGTACCGAAACCACCTCAACCTCGAAGTTGAGCGTTTTGCCAGCCATCGGGTGATTGAAGTCCATCTTAACGGTCTCCTCGCCTACCTCTTTGATGATACCCAACATGCGGTTGCCTTGTGCATCGCTCATCGGCACTTGCGAGCCTACGAAGAGAATATCCTCGGCCAACTTGCCATCGACCATGAAGATATTCTTCGGCAAATCGACAATGGCATCGGGAATCAATTCACCATAACCGTCTTTGGGTTCGAGAGTGAAAGCCACGCTTTCGCCGGCTACTTTGCCCTCGATGGCAGCCTCGAATTTCGGGAGCAGCATGCCCGTGCCGAAGATAAATTCCAGCGGCTGCCCGGGCTGCGACTGGTCGGCAATTTGTCCGTCAACGGTGAGTTTGTAATCCACCGCAACCATTTTGTTTGCTTCTACTTTCATAATAATCTATTGGTTAATTAGTTTTTCGTTATTTCACTTTGAGTTTGGCAAAGATACCGACTTCTCGGCGAGTTGCCAAATTTCGCTCCGAAAAAGTGAGAAATAATGAAAATGTTGTGAAATTTTGTATACCTTTGTAAAGTCGACCGAGATTCGGTCGGCAGACATATTTTATTGATGAAAGTGTAATCGCTTTTATCCTTGATCGGAAATCTGGAAAATTTCATTGCAACAGGGAAAGCAACACACTCGTCACCTTGTATTGGTTTTTCATGATGGCGGCATTTTTGCTCCATACTCCCAATACGGGTGTGGGGTATTGTTTATTTGTTGCAAGGTATTCCAGAACCTCCGATCAGATAGACGATTCGGCTCCACACTTTCTTTTTGTATTAACCCATCTTTGGAGCTCGATGAAAAACCTCAAAAAGTGTGAAACGCTTATTGATTTTTATTTTAGGCGGCATGCTGTTTTCGTGTGCCTCGCCCCGATTGGTCAGCGACATCAGTTATCGCTCCTTTCGCAATCAGGATTCCGTCAAACATCGGATCAATTCGTTGCAGGAGATTCCCGCAACGGCCGAGATTGCCATTTCCACCGCCATCTCTTGGGAAACGAACAAGGTAACAATAACGGTTTATAACCTAACCGATTCCACGATGGCGATCGATCGCACGCAATCTTTCTTCATCTATCCCGATCGTCAAACTCCGTATTATGATCCCTCGGTCACAACCCACACAAAGACAACGGGAACCGGACGCGGAGCTTCGGTAAATTTGGGAGCCATCGGAAGTGCTGCGGGAATTGGTGGGCCGGTAGGCACTATTTTAAGCGGCATCAATGTAGGCGGATCCCGATCTTCGAGCAACAGCACCACCACCTACGACATCGATCAGCAATTGATCTATATTCCCCCGCGCGGTCATGCCTCGATGCAGCGCGAATTTGATATCAAAACCATTCTTTCGGGGGCAGGTTTTGCACAAGGCAACAATTTTTTCGGCGTATGTATTGCCTACTCGAAAGACCGCATGAAGAGTTTGCAAAACTTTATCTCGACCTACACCATGAACAATCTGCTCATTGTTCCCGTACGCAAAGAAAAGCGCAATTACTACCTCAACGAGGCGTTGCGATCAATCTATACAGCCAAGCCCGATCTCTTTGCCGAGAAATTTTGGTGGATTAGGTTTGCAGGAGATAGCTCTGTCTTTTATGGTGAAGACCCTATTTTGTTTGACTATAAATAAGAGATCGTTATGAAAAAATTGATTTGTATGCTTAATATCGCTTCGTTGTTTCTTGTTACCTCATGCTCTCCATACCGAAAAGTGATCGTAAAAGGAACACCCGGGACAGTCATATATAAAGAGGATGGCAAAACACAGGTAGGAACAATCGATTCGTCCGGTGCTACCAAAATGAAATTATCGGCATATTATAGATATTATCTCTCAAAAGCACCGGATAGCAATTTGAAAGTACCCTTTGCCGTGGATGTGCGCGATGGAGGAATGGATGAAGGTGGTGCAATTATAGGGGCCATATTCGGCTTATGGGTTGCACCTATAACTGCTGCGATATGTTTGTCATCCCGCGTGGATAAGCCGCTAAAAACCCAAACCACCAACAACGACCTTTTCAAAGGATATAAAGCGCACTATCAGCCAGTTAGCGAACAACAACCTGCTATGCCGAATACGACGATCAAATTCCACAAAGTGGAAAAAGGAGATACTGTGCAGAGCATTGCCAAAAAATACGGAGTCTCACCCAAACAGATTTACCAATTAAACGGACTCCCCAATCCAGCATTTGCCCAAGCAAATTTGCGTGTAGGTCAAATGCTGAAAATAAGATAATATCCCACTCAAACGAAAATAGGCGATCCGCTGGGATCGCCTATTTTCGTTTATAGTCTTTCAACTACTCGTTGTTTACGCAGCAGAGATTGCGGTCACCGTAGCCGTTGTCGATCTTCGAAACATAGGGGAAGAACTTCGCACAACGTACCCATTCGAGCGGATAGACAGCCTCCATACGCGAATAGGGATGCGACCACTCTCCGGCAATCTCGACGCCTGTGTGCGGAGCATTAACCACCACGTTGTCGGCCTCACCGGCAGCAGCGGCAGCTTCACACTCGCGTTTGATCTGCACGAGAGCCGCCATGAAACGATCCATCTCGGCTTTCGGCTCCGACTCGGTAGGCTCGACCATCAACGTCTCGTGTACGGGGAACGAGAGCGTCGGGGCGTGGAACCCATAGTCCATCAGTCGGCGAGCGATGTCACCGCAGTCAACATTATACTCTTTCTTGAAGTGGGTCAAGTCGAGAATCATCTCGTGGCCTACGCGACCCGTTTCACCGGCATAGTAGGTGCGGAACTCGTTTTTGAGAGCCGACGACATGTAGTTGGCATTAACGATGGCCATCTCCGTAGCGCGACGCAGACCATCGGCACCCAACATCTTGACATAACCGTAGGTGATCGGGAGCAAGAGTGCCGATCCCCATGGCGAAGAAGCGACAGCCGTGATACCCTCCTCGCCACCGGTAGCAACCACCGAGTGCGATGGCAGGAACGGACGCAGGTGCTCGGCAACGCAGATCGGGCCAACACCCGGGCCACCACCTCCGTGAGGCATGGCAAAGGTCTTATGCAGGTTGAGGTGGCAAACGTCGGCACCGATATAACCCGGGTTGGTCAAACCAACTTGCGCATTCATGTTGGCACCGTCCATATATACCTGACCACCGGCATCGTGTACCGTATCGACAATCTCGCGGATGCGGCTCTCGAAGACACCGTGTGTCGAGGGGTAAGTAACCATCAAACCGCACAACTCCGAAGCATGCTCCGAGGCTTTGGCTTTGAGGTCTTCCACATCGATGTTACCGTTGACATCGCAAGCCACCGTCACGATCTTCATGCCGGCCATAGCTGCCGATGCGGGGTTGGTACCGTGAGCCGATGCAGGGATCAGCACAACATTGCGGTAGCCTTGTCCACGACTTTGGTTATAAGCGCGAATAACCATCAAACCGGTGTACTCGCCGGCAGCTCCCGAGTTGGGCTGCAACGAGCAGGCTGCCATACCCGTAATGGCGGCAAGAGCCTTTTCAAGTTCAGAGATCAACTCCAAATAGCCTTCGGCCTGATCAGCAGGAGCGAAGGGATGCATATTTTGGAAACCGGCAAGCGACAGCGGCTGCATGATGGCCGCAGCATTGAGTTTCATCGTACACGATCCGAGCGGAATCATCGAGTTGGCCAACGAGATATCGCGCAACTCCAACTGTTTGATGTAACGCATCAAAGCGCTCTCGGAACGGTAGCTGTTAAATACCGGTTCGGTGAGGTAAGCCGATGTGCGGCACAAAGCAGCCGGAATCGTGCTCTCGGCAGCACCTTTTGCGGCTTTGGGTTTACGACCTTTAGCCTCTGCGAAGATGCCGATAACGGTCTCGATCTCAGCAGCAGTGGTTACCTCGTCGAACGACATGCGTACGCAGTCCTCCGAAGGATAGAAGAAGTTGATGCCGTTTTCGAGAGCCAGCGATTGGATGACGGAAGCTTCAGCTTTGACTTCGAGGGTGTCGAAGAAATTCGAAGTTGCCAACTTATAATCGAGGGCTTCGAGGGCGCGAGCTACCGTTGTGGCGGCATTGTGTGCAGTTTCAGCAGCACGACGAAGTCCCTCCGGACCATTGTAGATACAGTAGAAACCGACCATCGAGGCCATCAGTGCCGAAGCGGTACAGATGTTCGAGGTGGCTTTTTCACGTTTGATGTGCTGCTCGCGCATCTGCAACGACATACGCAGAGCGCGGTTGCCCAAACGGTCGATCGAAACACCGATGATACGACCCGGCATGTTACGCTTGAAAGTATCGCGAGCAGTCATATAACCGGCGCTCGGACCACCGAATCCCATCGGAGTACCCAGACGTTGGGTCGATCCTACGGCAATGTCAGCACCCCACTCGCCCGGAGCTTTGAGCAACGCCAAAGCCAACAGGTCGGCAACAGCCGTAATCATAGCTCCTTTGGCGTGGGCGGCAGCCGCGAAATCGGTGTAATCACAAACAGCACCATTGGCCGCCGGATATTGTACGATAGCACCGAACTCCTTACCGGTAAACTCATATTGTTTGAAGTCGTCGATGATCAACTCGATGCCGAAGGGCTCACTACGAGTCAGCAACACGTCGAGTGTCTGCGGGAAGATATTACGATCAACGAAAAGCTGGTTGCGGCCCTCTTTGACAGCCTCACGCGAACGGCAGGCGAACATCATGAGCATTGCCTCGGCGGCAGCCGTAGCCTCGTCGAGCAACGAACAGTTACCGATCTCCATGCCGGTAAGCGAAATGACGGCAGTCTGATAGTTAAGTAACGCCTCCAAACGGCCTTGCGAAATCTCAGCTTGGTAGGGAGTATATGAGGTGTACCAAGCGGGATTCTCAAAGACATTGCGTGTCACGGCAGCCGGCACAGCGCAGGGATAGTATCCCATACCGATAAACGAGCGCAACGGGCGGTTGCGGTCGGCCAACTCACGGATATGAGCCGCAAATTCGTATTCGCTCATACCCTCGGCAGGCAGAGCAATAGGTTTTTTGAGGCGGATCGAAGCCGGCATTACTTGGCTGATCAACTCCTCAACGGAGCCGACACCGATGGTGTCGAGCATCGATTTGAGTTCTTCGGGATTACTAACGCCGTTATGGCGTTCTGTGAAATTGTCGAACATACGATTATTTGGTTGTTTAGTTTATTAGGTTCGATTTGCGGGGCAAATATAATCATTTTGGATTATGAAACGCTCCATATTAATGAAAATAATCTTTTTGTTTTTCGGATAATTAGGCTACACCACGATCAGCATGCGGATTTTATCGGTTAATAGCGGAAGCTGCTGCCTCCGATAAATTCGCGCAAAACCGATGTCGGCGGGATGTGATCCGGCTCCATCGGAATGAAATTATCCAAAAATTTCAACATACGATGAGCCTCTTCATATTCGGGAACCGTATCGGGGACCTCGCGAAGAATCTTCTCGGCAAAGGGACGCAACACCGAAATCTCGTAAAACAACGAGGAGTTGAGCATGATATCGGCATTCTCCTGATAGGGGAAGATGTGTTTCTCTTCGCCGCGCCGTACCGAAGCCCAACGCGAAAGAGTTGCCAACGCATCGGCTCCGCGTTGCGCATAATCGCGCGTAAGGCGACGCAACAGTCGGTTGTCGGAGGTGGAGATTCGCGAAAGATTATCCATCGCCACCGATGTAAGGCACGATACATAGATCTTGAATTTCAACTCTTCGGGGATTTCGGGGGTCAGTCGGGGATTGAGGCCGTGAATACCCTCGACGATGAGTATCGATCGTTCGTCGAGAGTCAGCGGAGCATTGTGCCAAGTGCGTCGTCCGGTAATGAAATCGTAGCGTGGGATATCAACGCTCTCTCCTCGGGCGAGTCGGCGCAAATGTTCGTTAAACAATTCTACATCAATGGCCTCCAATGCTTCGTAATCGTACTCACCGTTTTCGTCCAGCGGAGTCTTTTCACGATCGACAAAATAGTCATCAAGCGAAATCAACTCGGGACGCAGTCCCAACACACCGAGCTGAACAGCCAAGCGTTTGGCCGACGTAGTTTTCCCGCTACTCGATGGGCCGGAGATAAGCACCATGCGGGTTCCACGCGCTCGGTGAGCCTCAAAAATAGCATTGGCAGCCTCGGCATATTTGCGTTCGTGAAACGCTTCGGCTACAATGATCAAAGAGCGAGCATCGCCAGCAAGGATCTGCGCATTGACATATCCGATGGAGGGAACACCCATCAGTTCGACCCACGACTGGTATTCGTGGAAGATACCGTGCATCTGGTCTTGTCTGATCTTCCGACTTAATTTATCCGGTCGGGTTCGTTGCGGTAACAGCAGCAAAAATCCTTTGTGCATCGGTTCGAACCGGAATCGATCAACATACGAGGTCGAAGGTGCCAAGGCTCCATAAAAATAGCCCACCGTATCGTCGAGCGTATAAAGATCGCTGTACAAACGCGGGCGGGTGTCCAACAAAGCGATCTTATCAACAAATCCTTGCTCCGCATAACGGGCACGGACTTCTGAGGTCAGCAATTTCTGTCGTTTGATCGGAAAGTTTTGTGCGACCAATCCGCGCATATATTGATCAATCTCAGCGGTTTGCTCCTCGGTAAAACAGTCGATTCCATCAACTTCGCAGTAGAATCCGTTATCCCCCATCGAATGGCGAATGTGCAGTGCGTGTTCGGGATAGAGGTCACGCATGGTTTTTTGCAACAGAAACCACGCCGTGCGTTGATATACCCGAAGCCCCTCGAACGATGTTATATCCACAAAACGTACGGAAATCGGGGTATATATTTTGTAATCAAGTTCCTTGATACGATTGTTGACCAAAGCCGCCAAAAAAGGATGTGGCCCTTGATCGATGTGGCGGATAAGCTCTAAAAGTGGAGTCCCCATTGGGACTTCAAGCGTCTTACCAAGATTGTCACATACAACCTGAACGATATTGTTTATGCTGTTTGCCATATGAAAAATTTACTAAAAGACAGGTAAAGATAAAAAAAAAATGTAATTTTGACAAACCAATATGTCGGATTATGGAAAGATTTCGTCAAATCATACTATTTTGGATCATCGGATTGGTTGCAGCGGCATGCACACCACAAGAGCGTACTCTCGTTGTTTTATCCACCAACGACATCCACGCTAAAATCCAACGATTTCCACAATTAGCCACTGCTGTTAAAGCTTGCCGCGATACCGCACAGGTAGTATTGGTCGATGCCGGCGATCGTTGGACCGGCAATGCTTATGTTGATATGGCTCCGATATCCGGATTACCGATTATTACCCTAATGAATCGTTTGGGATACGATGTCGCAACGCTCGGCAACCACGAGTTCGATCGCGGGCAAGCACATCTCAGCCGAATGATCGACAGTGCAGCGTTTGCTGTCGTTTGTGCCAATGTCGTGAGCGACACCTGTGCTTTTCCACAATTGCCACCTTATACGATCATCGAGCGTAACGGAATCCGAGTCGGAGTTGTCGGAGTAGTGACCAACTATGAAGGTCATGGACATCCGGCAGGCAATGCCGAAAATTATCGAGGCCTAACCTTCCCCGACCCGCAGGAGGCTGCCATTGCCTGCGCGGCTGAATTGCGACCACAGGTCGATTTTTTGATCTTGCTTTCTCATTTAGGTGATAAGCGCGATCGGGAGTTGTTGGCTCGCACGAACGATTACGACCTGTTAATCGGAGGCCACACACACGCCGTACTCGACACGTTGTTTAACCACACGACCATGACCCAAACCGGAAAGGATTTGCGCAATGTAGGAATTGCTACGGTACGTTTTTGCGGAGATCAGGTCGTATCCATGAAGACCGATGTCATTTCGTTGGCCGACTATGTCGCAGATCCCGATTTCGAACGCGAAGTGACATTGTATTATGCCGACGAATCGCTAAATCGACCGGTCGGATATTTTGCCCGCACGGCAAAGAAAAAAGATCTTGCACAATGGATGGCATCGTCGATCGCCCGCGATACCAAAGCCGAAATCGGGCTCTATCATATAGGAGGTGTGCGTCTTGACTCCATACCGGCAGGTGGTGTGGGAACGGCCGCCATTTACAATCTCGAACCGTTCGAAAGTCAAGTGGCCGTTGCCCGTATGACTCCTGCGGATTTGCGGCGAATGATCATAGCCAAATACAACGATCCGATCAACACCAAAGAGGCTCGCCGTGTGGACATTATTGCCTCGATCCCTTACACGATCATTACCGATACAGCTGATAATGCCGTTGATGTGCGATTCCCGACATTACGCGAAAATCGCAACTATCGGGTGGCATTGTCGGATTATATATTCAAGAATTACAGAGAGATGCACTACACCGAAGGAAAAATCTCCAATCGTAGGGTTACCGATATTTTGTTCGATACACTCCATTCAACTTCGACATTGCAACTCGACAATACCCCGTTGCAAAACGTGGTGGCACTATAACCCTTTGCGAGCTATTGCCCAAGCCAACCGATTATAGAGGCCGATGACCGGTCCGCGCCATTTAGGCGGCAAAGCGTTGAGTACGCGCACCTTGCGCCAAGTACGCCGATATGTTTTCGTATAGGAAAATGTACGAATAGCTCGCATTGCAGCCTCCGTATCGCCTTTGGCCGAGAGGATAAGGGCTTTCCCAAGAGCTGCACGAGCTATAAATTCGCGCTCCGATTCCGATGCCAACGGATCGTATAACGTTTCGAACGAATAGGCAGTTTGCTCAGGAGTATAGCTCGATGCCGAACGGTTGGATGCTACACGCGAGTAATTGACCAATCGTTTAGGGGAGAAGCAGACTTTGTAGTGTCGGGCAATTTTGATCCACATATACATATCGCCACCAATCTTCATTCCTTCGGGAAATCCGCCGACATGATCAAAAACTTTTCGAGGAATGGCACTTGCCGAAGGTATTGCAATGTATTGATGTGCCGAGTCGCGGAAAAAGTCATCTACTACACCGCGGTTCGAAGGAGTTCGTGCAGGGAATATTCCGTCGTGCCCCACGATGTCGAAGGCCGTTGCATAGACTCCGCAATCGGGGAACTCTGCAATCATTGCGGCAATCTCTTCTAAAAATTCAGGTTTCCAAACATCATCGGCATCAAGCAAAGCGATGTATTCACCCGTTGTCTCCGCAATGGCACGATTGCGTGCAGCACACTCTCCGGCATTGGGCTGTGTGATGAGCTTTACCAACGGTGAAGCAATCTCGCGCACAATTTCGGCACTACGATCTGTCGATCCGTCGTTCACAACAATGATCTCTGCGGGTTGCAAGGTCTGCGCGAGTACCGAGCGCAATGTGTCGCCAATCTCCCGCTCTTTGTTGTAAAGTGGGATGATAACCGATATGAGAGGTGTTGACATCATGGAGTTTTCTTGCGAAGGTATTGTAAAATTACTATATTTGCAAATAAAAACGCCTATGTCTTTTGCCGAGAGAAGTCTTCGTTTCGTACGTAACGCCTTTGATACGGTTACATTCTTTGCTTTGATGGCATGGAAAGAGAACTTCCGTGACTATATTCGTCAAGCGGGGCCGGTCGGCAATCCGACCGATGAAATCATCCTCTTAGCAAATGGACCTTCTCTTGCCGAAGACTTGCCGCGACTGATTGAAACTGGTGAATATCTGCGCTGTGATTGTTTGGCTGTCAACTACTTTGCCGAAGACGATCGCTTTGCTGTCGTTCGCCCCAAATATTATGTACTCTCCGATCCCACGTTCTTTCGTCGTTGTTGTGATTGGGAACGGGTCGAGCGTCTTTATGCCACACTGAACGCGCGGGTCACGTGGCCGATGACGCTTTATGTACAATACTACAATCCCGAACATTTCGATTATCGGGCCGCATTACCCAATCCGAATATCCGTATCGTTCCGTTCCATTCACAAGTCTATCGCGGATTCCCTTCGTGGGAGTTTGCTTGTTATCGCCGCGGTTGGGGTAGTGGCAACTTCGGGTCGGTAATTCAAAACGGCGAATTTATCGCATTGCATCTGGGTTATAAAACCCTGCGTCTCTATGGCGTGGATCACACGTTCTTCGACGGGCTCTGTGTCGATGACGACAATCGTCTTTGCATGCGTCGTACCTATTTTTATGAGACCGAGCCGCAATTAAAGCCACTGATGCTTACCTCCGTAAATCCTCCCCGTCCTTATACGATGGCCGAATATTTGGCCGAAAAAAGCGAACTTTTTCGCGGTCATGAGGTACTGCGAGACTATGCCCAATCGCTGGGCGCCCGGATTATCAATGCCACGCGAGGCTCGCAAATTGATGCCTACGAACGGAGATAATCTATCTATCAAAAGCCGTTGTACTTATCCCACGTGGTCTTTTCCCACTTTATTTTAGAGATTAGGGGGGGGATATTTTGCTTGTTTTTTGGCAATTTATCACTATCTTTGTGGGCTAACCGTAGTTTTAATCTTAAAAAACTTAAAATAATATGACAAAAATGAGGAGACTTTTATTGGTGGTTGCTGTGCTGTTGGGAACTTCGGTGGCGATGGCAGCCGAAGCCTTGTGGCTGCGTTATCCGGCTATCTCTCCCGATGGTCGGACTATTGCTTTTAATTACAAGGGCGACATTTATCTCGTTGCGGCCAAAGGAGGTAAGGCACGCTTGCTGGTATCGCACGAAGCTTATGATTATTCACCGATTTGGTCTCCTGATGGAAAGCAGATCGCCTTTGCTTCGGATCGTCACGGCAATTTCGATATCTTCACAATACCGGTGACTGGTGGTGAGCCTCGTCGTGTGACGACACACTCCAACGATGAAGAGCCGTGGGCATTCTCTCCCGATGGCAAGCAGGTTTATTTTTCGGCCAACCTGCAAACCTCGGCTGCCAGCCGTGTTTATTCGAACAAATGGCGTAAATATCTGCGCGAACTCTATGCCGTGCCGGTAGTCGGGGGTCGTCCGCGTCTAATCCTGCCTACTCCCGCCGAGGAGATCTCCTGCCTATCATCGGGTGACGGATTCCTTTATCAGGATCGCCCGGGGCATGAGGAGATCTGGCGCAAACACCACACATCGGCTGTTACGCGCGATATTTGGCTCTATCGTAGTGGTAAACATACAAAACTGACCACTACCCCGTGCGAAGATCGTGTACCGCGTTTGAGTGCCGACGGCAAAACCGTCTATTTCCTGAGTGAGCGTGACGGCTCGTTCAATGTCTATTCGTTCCCATTCGATCAACCGGATAAGGTGACGTGCCATACTTCGCACAAACTTCATCCCGTACGCTCGTTGTCTGTCGCTCGCGATGAAACGCTTTGTTACAGCTACGATGGCAGCCTTTATATCAAACGTAAGGGAGCCAAGCCGCAATGTGTGCAGATCTCCGTACCCGAAACGGCTGCACTGCCGATCATTAAGCAACGTGTACGCCCGTCGGATGTGGCTACGGTTTCTCCCGATGGGAAACAGATGGTTTTTGCCCATCGCGGAGAACTTTACGTGACAACTACCGACGAGGAGACAACAACGCGTCGTATTACCAATACGGTGGCCTCGGAGGCCGACCCTGTTTTTTCGCACGATGGTCGTACATTGGTCTATGCTTCGGAGCGTCAGGGCAAATGGAATCTTTTCAGCATTACGCTCGGAAAAGATGATGCCAATTTCATGACTGCCGAGAAGTTGGAGGAGAAACCGCTCTTTGCCGACACAAATTTCGATCGTCGCATGCCGCTCTTCTCGCCCGATGGCAAAGAACTCTCATTTATCGAGGAACGTAGCCGCCTAATGGTTCGAACATTGGCCACGGGAGCAGTTCGTCAAGTGACCGATGGAGAGCATATCACGCAAACATGGGGAACCTATCCCTATTCGTGGTCGCCCGACGGTAAATGGTTTGTTCTTGAAGGCGATATTACGAAACACAAGGATAATATCCTGCTGGTCAAGGCTTCGGGACGTGAACCGATCATCAACCTCAGCCGTTCGGGGTATCCCGATTCAAACCCGATTTGGGCTCTTGGAGGCGATGCCATACTTTTCCTTTCGCAACGTTACGGAACTTACGACCACTCACGTCTCGGCGGCGGTTCGAAATCGCTCTTCATGTTCTGTCTCAATCGTGCAGCTTATGAACGCTATACCATTCCAGCCTCACGACACGATCAATTGAATATGGTCGCTCCTACGACCGGTGAAGTACGTCCCGTAACGATTGATCCGTTTGGTTTCAACGATCGTTTGGTACGTCTTACGCAAAAACCGGTTTCCAATCTGATTACCGATCGCAAAGGCGACTACGCTTATGGTATCTCCGGTAAAAAATTGGTGCGTATCAACCTGCGCAAAGCAAATGCTCCCATGAAAGTGCTAGGTTCAGCTTCGGGAAAATTGATTTGGGACGCTACCGAGAAAACAATCTTCGTATTGGGCGGTAAACCACAACGTTACGATGTAGCTACCGGAAAATTTGCTCCGATTGCCGTTTCGGGCACCTATGAAATCGACCGTGCCGCCGAATACCTCTTCATGCATGATCACATCACCAACGAGATTCAGCAACGTTTCTACGACAAGAAGATGCACGGCTGCGATTGGCAGATGTACTGCAAGGCTTATCGCCGTTTTGTGCCGCACATTAACAACAACTACGATTTCGCAGAGTTGGCCAGCGAGTTGCTCGGCGAGTTGAATGTTTCACATACAGGTCTTGCCTATACTCGTCCGACTCGCAAGTCGCATGATGCTACTGCCGAATTGGGCGTTTATATCGACCACAACTATACTGGTAAAGGTCTGAAAATCGAAGAGATCCTAACCGGAGGTCCGTTTGATCGTACCACATCACAATTGGCTGCCGGTGATATTATCGAGCAGATCGATGGCGTGACCTTGACTGCCGGCATGGACTACTATCCGTTGTTGAATCACAAAGCCGGCAAATTGGTGCAGGTGGTAATTCGTAAGGCTTCGGGACAACGTGTTGAGGAAAATGTCTATCCGATTACTCGCGATGTTTATGACGAGTTGCTCTATCAGCGTTGGATGGCTCGTAATGCTGCCGATGTCGAACGTCTTTCGGGTGGTAAGTTGGGCTATGTCCACCTATTCCGAATGGATAAACACGGTTATCACCACCTTTATTTGAATACATTAGGCCGCTATTATAATTGCGAGGCGCTTGTCTTCGACGTACGTAATAATGCCGGAGGCTCGTTGCATCCCAAAATTGAAGAGTTCTTCTGTGGTACGCAGTATCTGACCGGTGAAGTACGCGGAGTCTTGACGAAGACTATGCCGCGCCGTCGCTGGATTCGTCCTTCGGCCATGCTGATCTGCCCGGGTTGTTACTCGGATGGCCACGGAGCTCCGTGGGTATATGACCACCTCGATTTGGGAACTACCGTCGGCACACCGATTCCGGGAACGATGACCACTTGCAATCGCGAGAAGATGCGCGATCCGTCGTTGAAACTCGGAGTGCCCATTGTCGGTTTCTACACACAGAAGGGTAACTCTTTGGAGAACTCGCAGACCGAGCCCGATGTATATGTCGAGAACGATAAAGAGGAGTTGGCTCGTGGTCGAGATCAACAACTTGAAGCGATAGTAAAACTGCTCCTCGAACAGGTGAAGACTCACCCGAAACGTCCGTGGCCGCACAACTAACAAAATACCCGTCCAATCCGACTGCTGCATACCATCTCTTGCATATGCAGCGGTCGGAAGATATAAAATAGCCCCCTAATTAATTACAATTAATAAATTACATTTATGAAAAAAGGTTTTATCACTTTGATAGTCGCGCTCTTTGCTTTCGTAGGAGCGACGGCTCAACCTTCGTTCGGTACTTATGAGCATGATATTCACTACTTCATTCCGAAGTTTTTCCCGAATATCAAACAGGGCGGACAGGTGAACATTACCGCCAAATACAATGCGGCTGTTCCACAGCCTAAGGATGTATTGGGCTATGAACTCGGCGAATGGTATGCCGATTGGCGTACGGTAACCGATTATATGTATGCTTTGGAGCGTGCATCGGAGCGTGTCAAAATTCAGGTTGTGGATTATACCCACCAAAATCGCCCCATCATCCAAGTATTCATCTCCTCACCGCAGAATATCCGTAATTTGGAGGCAATTCGTGCCGAGCAACTCAAATTGAGCGATGCTGCCGTTTCGAAATCGGTGGACATCTCGAAGATGCCGGTGATCATTAGCCATATCAACTCAATCCACGGTAATGAGCAATCGGCAGTCGGAGGATCGTTAGCTGTGGCTTACTTCTTTGCTGCTTCCGAAGATGCAACGGTTGCCAAAATCCTCGACCAGACCGTGATCCAAATCACACCGGGTATGAATCCCGACGGTATCAACCGTTTTGCAACCTATGCGAACTCTTACAGCAGTGTCGGTACACGACTTGCGGATGTCAACTCGATGGAGACCTCCAACCATGAGCCGTGGCCCGGTAGCCGTGGTAACCACTATTGGCACGATGCCAACCGAGATCTGATCCTCTGCCAACACCCCGAAGGTCGCGCTTATGCCAAGATGGCATGTGAGTGGATGCCCAACGTAATGTACGACAACCACGAGCAGTGGGGAGGTGCGGGTATGTATTACAGCCCGGGCGACATGAAACGTCTGCACCCGTTGATTCCGGAAGCTGGACAAGATGTGGCTCGCAGCCTCGGCAAATATACGGCTGCCACACTCGATGCGGTGAATGAAAAGTACTTCTCGGAGAGAAAATACGACGACTTCTATCTCGGTCGTGGTGACGTTTATGGTGATATTCAAGGTATTGTCAATATTCTTCTCGAACAGATCAACTCGCGCGGATTCAATTTGCTTCGTAAAGGCACGACGGTTACCTATGCCCAAACCACTCGTAATATGGCTCATGTGTGCATCGCTTCGGTATTTGCTGCTTGGCAGATGCGCGAGGAGTTGCACAACTACCAGCGCAACTTCTTCTTGACATCGGCAGAGCAGGCCAAGAACGATCCGATCAAGGGTTACGTGTTCAACGCACGTGGCAATCGCGGTGTAGAGTATCGTTTCCTGCGTTTGATGAAAGATCAAGGTATCGATGTCTATAAGTTGGCCAAAACGACAAAGGCCGATGGCGTGACTTATGAGGCCGGTGCTGCATACGTTATTCCGATGGAGCAGCGTTACTATCTCAAATTCCGAGGTTTATGGGAGGACATGACCGAGTACCGTGTGCAGAACTTCTATGATGTTACGACTTGGTCGCTCAAACGTGCTTTCAACTTGCAGAACGCTCCGGTGAAGAGTGTTGAGGGTTTGTTGGGTGATAAGATCGGTGATCCAACCTTTATTGCCGGAACGGTGGTTGGCGGAAAGAGCGAGATCGGATACCTAATCGAGGCAAAAGAACTCTATTCGCACAATGTGATCTCGGCATTGCTCAAAAATAAGGTAAAAGTCGATGTGGCTCACAAATCGTTCAAGATTGGAAAACTGGAGTATGGTTGCGGTACGGCTATTGTACGTCTTCAAGACCAAACGGTTGCAGCAGACCAGATCTATAAGATCCTGACCGATGCTGCCAAGATGAACGGTGTGGATGTTGTTGCTTTGGAAAAAGAGATGAAACCTACCGATACAGAGCAAGTCAAACTGCCGAAAATTGCCCTGCTTACCGGTCGCGGTATGGCATCCCAAGAGGCCGGTCAGATCTGGCATATCCTCGACAAACAGTTCGGTCTTACTCCGGCTCGTATCGAATATACGCGTCTGAACCGTTTGAAGAATTTGAGCGTTTACAGCACCATCATCATTCCGGGCGGAACTTTCTCCGAGCCGATCAATCCTAAATTGTACAACCGTTTGAAGCGATTTGTTGAGTTGGGAGGTAATCTGATCGTTACAGGCGAAGGTTTCAAAACGGCACGCAGAATTGGGGTACTCGATGTTCGCCGTCATGCACTCAATGCAAAGGCTCCGGCTGCCGAGCGTAATTACGGTATCATCGTTAATACGAGCATCGATCACGAATCGCCACTCGGATGGGGTTACGAGAAGGGTGATAAGATTGCAATCTTCAAGAAAGGACGTACCTATGTCAATCTGAATGAGAGTAAGTTCACCTCTGCTCCGTTGAATTATACCGATTCGCCCTATTTGTCGGGTTGCATCTCACAAGCCAACCTCGATATGATGGCAGGAGGTCCGGCCGTTATCGCGAACAATGCAGGTAAGGGTACAGTTATATTCTTTGTTGACAACCCGAACTTCCGCTCTTATTGGTACGGTGCAACGAAACTCTTTATGAATGCCATCTATTTTGGCTCGTGCTTTAACCGCGCCGAATAGTCTTGGTACTTGATTATAACGAATTGGCCTCCCGAAAAGGAGGCCAATTTTTATCTTCCGAAATAACTTCGATGAAAATTATATTGCATAAGAATTGAAAACGTAATGACGACAAATGGGGCGATATCCGGTAAAACCGTAATAGACCTATAAAATATCCCCTCCAAATATATCTTGGAGGGGATGTTTTGTTATTTAGACAACACTTAATTCCATACCGGAAGCGCAGGTCCTCCCCAACTGCCGGTGTTGAGACGAATACAATCGTAATCGGGATTGGTCTCTTCGTTTAGGGGCATGAAACAGTAATAACCTCCGCCACTGCTGGGATTAGCCGTGCTGTGATAGAAGTCGATCAGCACCGGATTGGGTTTCTCAGCCGTACCGAACAACCATTCGAAAAACTCTTTGGTCACAGGGCCGGTATGTTCCCCGTTCATGATCCATTGAGCCGCCTCAATCATGCGCACATTGGTAACCGACGGAAAGTTTTCGGGCATATAAACCATGTCGGTAAAGGTCGCAATGCTGGTAGTATGATTGAGCGATGCTTTCCAACCAAAACGAGCCCGATAATATTGGTTGTTGAGATCGGTCACCTCAGTTGGTGTGAAATCCCATTGTAGTACCATTAAACTATCAGCACCACGTACTCCCATAATAAATACCATTTGTCCGTTGCTACCGCTCTTTTCGAAACGATAGTTGTCAGCGGCAAAAGCCTCGGTAAAGCGGGTCATAAAATCGCGCTGTGTAGGAGTGACGGTCGTCATCGAGGGATAACAATTGATATACCGTTTGCGGTTTGCACTAAGGAAATTAAACGAGTCGTTCCAAAGATCCCAATCGGTGCGTGTGGAATAACTACGCTCTTTGCCATAGAATGTTTTTCCACTCGACGTAGTTACATAGGGCAGGAAATAGTAGGTGGTTGCCGTTTCCATGCCGGTAAAACAGATGTCGTAAGATCCAACCGTTGTGATACGCTTATCCACTCGTTTGTTGACTCCTGCGGCTTGGGGATCGATATTCTGCGTTTTGGACCATAATATACCGGCCTCGGCAATGGTAGCGTTGTCGCCCAACTCGTTGATTGCCATATTCAGCGAAAGATGATAACAACCGATACGAATCAACGACCCTACCGTGCTTGGGCCTGAGATTCCTACAAGTTCTTGTGTGCGAATACTCTTTGCAGGGCTGATGATGCGTCCGTCAGCTTGGGTTTCAAGATATACCCATACATAATAATCGGTGTCAGGAGTCAATCCGTTGGCTTCCATGATCATTGTGCCTTGTACGGGGCTCGGAGCCGGAACCATTTGAGCCTCGGGGGCTGTCGGATTGTTTGTCGGGCTGACAATCACGCCACATTCAGTGATGGGATTCGAACTATCGGACGCAACGTATCCATTTACTGTAATGGTACGGGCTTTTGCCGATACCGTATTGAAGTTGATCGATGTCTGTTGGTAGAAATCGGTCAAGAAACTCACCTCGTTGGGCGAATAGTAGGTATTCCCCTCCTCGGTAGTGGCATAAGCACGTACATAATAGGTAGTAAGCGACTCTAAGTTGGTGAGGGTCTTGGCAAGTACGGTCACATCCTCCTCTATCGAGACGCAGGTGTCTGTTATGGTCGGCATCCCCGAAGTATTGTAACAGAAACCTCTGTCCACAATATTATGTCCCCCCTTTTTGATGTTCGAAGTAACATTCACTGTATATTTAGATACGCTGGCCGATTCGATCCGCTCCACAACCGGATCGGAGAGTAGGTTTTTGACATCGACGGTATCGTCGTCGCTGCATCCTCCACTGGCGAGCAGGACAAGAGCCGCAGCGAGGAGTGACATTTTATTGATGATATGTTTCATTGCGATTGTGATTTACGGGTTAAAACTCTGTTCCGGTATAGTTGGGCATAAACAAATCTACCAAGTCCGGATGGATGTTAGCACCGTTGGCGCTATTGGTAAAATAAACAAAGTAGGTCTTCAATTTGGGGAATATCCAAAAACGACATCTGAAATTGAAGTTGCTGCCACTATGTACATATACAGGGCCACACTCTTGTCCTGCGTTGGGGTTGATGCGTATTCCCAATCCAAAATAACGACCCTCTGCTTCGAGGTAACTTTGGGGACGGAACATCTCTTGGTGAATCTCACGCGAAAGTCCTTTTCCCTCCATGAGTGCCTCGATGAAGAGCGAGAAGTCTTTCACATTGGTACGCATAGAGTAAGCAGCATTCGCCTGCATACTCGAAGCCTGACCGCTTCTGACCAAATCGGCACTATAACCGTAGGCGGCAAGTTGGGCATACTCGGGCTGCCATGCGTAGCTGGTGCTGGTCATACCCAGCGGCACAAAACACTCTTGTTGGGCCAGAGCCTCCAAGCCCATACCGGTAATGTGCTCTACGACACGTTGGAGATACCAGATACCCTCACCAGAATAGTTATAGCTGAGTCCGGGTTGCTCTTTGAAGACGAGTTTCTCGGTATTGGGACCTCCATTAGCAGCCCAATTAGGGAGGGCCGTGCGGTGAGTAAGCACGATACGAGCTGTAAGCATCTTGGCATACTCGACATTCTTCGCATTCTTTTCGGAATCATTGGAAACATTTTGGAATCGATCCTCGACATATCCCAAGTACTCCCAAAGGGGTTTATCCAAATCGATGATGCCCCGATCGATCAATCGCATGACGCAATAGGCGAAGACCACCTTGCTGACCGAGCAGGCTTGGTAAACAGTTGAGCAATCCTCCGTTGCGGTGACAAAATCAAATTGTGCCGACTCAAACGCAAAATAACGTTCGGGCGTTTTGTAAGCCAATTGAACCAACGGTACATTGCTGTTGAGCGCGATGCCGCAGACGCGTCCTTTATACCAATCTTTCGATGGCAGCCCTGGGACATCTTCGGGAAGTGTCGGCTCTTCGGCCGGAGGAGTGGGGACTACTACGGGCTCCTCTTTTAGTTCAGGAGAGTCATCATCGCACCCAATCATTGTTATCGTAGCAACGATAACAAGCAGACATTGCAAAAATGAAAGAAGTTTCATCTTAACAGATATTAATATGGTTAGAAATAAGTAATATAATTATACACAATTATAATTCCCCCCCCCTACTACTTTTTGCGGAAAAAACCCTTTCTAAGGGCATTTTCGTGTTTTTTTTGCTCCATATTTTAGCTGTTTAACGAGACTTTTAGTCGTTTCATCGTTGGTTTCTGTCATTTCGCCCTGAAGTTAGATTTTCCTGAAAAGGAATCAATTACCTTTGCAACACCTCAACAAATATACAAAAACAACACAAATGTGTGATTTCACGCTTTTAACCTTAATATTCAGTATTGCGATTGCGCCCCATCTCCAAATTCCACGCATCAGACAGAAACCATACACTTTCTGTGGCAGACTTCGGAGATTTACAGGTTGTACAAATATATAACCCCCAAAGACAAAACTCTAACTTACATATAACCATACCAACTTTTTATGAACCATTACAATCCTAAATCAATTATTTGGATACAAAGATTTGCTCTTTTTATCCTGTTATTTGTGATCAGTACCGCTACGGCACAAGAGCGTCGTGTAATTTGTGACACAACTTGTAAAACAACCTTCTCGAGTAACGCGCAATCGGCACAACTTCCTGCCACTATTAAGTGCGCAGTAGTATCACCGGTAGGACGAGGGACAGTGCCGATGATCAATCAGGCTCCGCGTCTGACAACCCTCGAAGGAAAGACCATTGCCGTTGTCGGTGGCAGTTTCATGGCATCCATCACACATCCCGAGATCAAGCGTCTGATTTTGGCACATTATCCCACCGCCAAAGTCTTGTTGCTCGATGAGGTAGGCTCAGCTGGAGTATATCCCGCACCGGGAGTTGTACGCCGCTCAAAAGAGGAGTTTCAGGCTCGGTTGCGTGAGAAACGGGTCGATGCGGTAATTTCAGGGAACTGCGGATGCGGACTTTGTACTCCCAAAGAGTGCGGATCGTGCATTGCAGCGGAGTACCTCGGAATTCCGGCGGTGGCAATTGCCGCACCGACTTTTATTGATCAGGTATTCTACACCTCAACCAACAACGGAGTTCCGGCACCGCGTGTCGCCGAATACCCGGGGGCTTTTGCGGCACATACACCCGAAGAGTTGATTCGTAACACCCGCGAAGTGTTGTGGCCACAAATTGTCAAAGCGCTCACCGAGCCGATAACCGCAGAGGAGTTGGCACGCAATACAGGCCGCAATAAAGGGGATATTCGGGATGATGTTTTCTACGGCACGATCGAAGAGATCAATGCCCACTTTCGCGAACAGCGATGGAGTGATGGTCTGCCTATCATACCACCCACTTACGAGCGCGTAAAAGAGTTCTTGCGTTATACCGATCTGCGTTGGGATGAGACAGTAGCTGTTTTGCCCGTAGCGCACCGCAACACGACAACTTGGCATGTCGCAGCAAACGCAGTAATGGCAGGATGCAAGCCCGAATATATGCCGATACTTATCGCGCTAACAAAGGCAATCGGAGCACCCGAGTTTCGCCGCACGATTGCCAGTACCCACGCTTGGGTGCCCTATTGCTGGCTCAATGGCCCCGTAGCACGACAACTCGGCATAAGCAACGGAGCGGGTGAAATCTCGGAAGCCGCGAATGTGGCGATCGGACGTTTCATGAATTTGGCATTGATGAATCTGGCAGGATACTACGTCGGTGAGAACCGCATGGGAACATTCGGGTATCCGATGTCTTGGTGTTTGGCCGAAGATGAAATTGCTTGTCGCGAGATCGGATGGAAACCCTACCATGTACGCGCCGGCTTCTCGTACAATGACAATACGATAACGGTGGCTTCAACACTTCTATGGGGTAACAACTTGGCACCCTCGACCACCGACCCATATCGAATCATGGAGTTGTTGGCATGGGATATCTCAGAGCGTTGTCAGTTTGCTCTTGGCAGTGGACGTCCTTATACATTCCGTACAATACTAATGACTCCTCCGGTTGCTAAAAACCTTGCTGCAAAGTACAAAAATCCGCAATCTCTTGAAGCGGATTTGATCCTTACAGCTCGCAGGCCGCTCGATGAGCGTGTTTTTGCCAACTATTACGCCAACCCGGGCAGTTCTCCCGAAAGCCGTCATCCGATCCAACGATGGAAAGCGCACCTTTCACGCACCGAAGGAGCCGAGATGACCGCTGTGCCGGTATGGCACGCAACCTCCGACCGAGAGATGATGACCTTGCCGACCATGCGTCAAGGAATGACAGCGTTTCTTGTTACGGGCGATACAAGTCGCAATAAGATTCAGACCATGCCGGGCGGAGGATATAAAACCATCGAGATCGAATTACCGGCAGCATGGGACAAACGCATGGCCGAATTGGGATATCCTACAATTAAAGAATTTTATATCAAATAGTTATCGTTTGGTTATTTGTGCTCTATAAACCACATCCACTCTTCCATGAGGCACTTGCGAGAGTAGTTCCGCTTAAAATACACTGACCAACGACAGAACTTCAAACGGAACATGGTGAGATTATTCAATGAGTCAGCCCCTGCTAAATCTAGCAGGGGCTGACCTTAGTTATCGGATTTAGATGTTAGTCCGAATGTTTAGGGAGCCGTTAACAGAGCAACAATCTGATCCAATGCTGTTTTGATGTCCGTGTTGCCGCTTTGTACTGCGGTTACGATTGCTTTAACCGAAGTGTTAAGTTCCTCAATCTTTACCACATTAGCATCTCCTTGCGCCTTCAATTGAGCCTCAACAGCTGTCAATGTCGTAGCAATTGCATCCAACTGCGTCGCATAATTCGGCAGAGAAGAGATTGCGGTTTCAATAGCACTCAATTTATCGGTGTAGTTAGGCAGAGCCGTGATTGCGGTAACGATAGCACCTAATTTCTCAGTATAGTCGGGCAGTGCCGCGATAGCATTGCTGATGGCTGTGAGTTGGGCTGTATAGTCGGGAGCAGCAGCAATTGCATTCTTGATCTCCTCCAACATGGTGTTATATTCAGGAATGTTCTTGATTGCGGTCTCGATAGCACCCAACTTCTCGGTATAGTCGGGCAGAGCCTTAATAGCTGTTTCAAGAGCACCTAATTTCTCAGTGTAGTCGGGCAGTGCCTTGATAGCGGTTTCGAGAGCTCCCAATTTCTCAGTGTAGTCGGGCAGAGCCTTAATGGCTGTTTCGAGAGCAGCTAATTTCTCAGTGTAGTCAGGCAGTGCCTTGATAGCGGTTTCGAGAGCTCCCAATTTCTCAGTGTAGTCGGGCAGAGCCTTAATGGCTGTTTCGAGAGCAGCTAATTTCTCGCTATAATCCGGTAATGCTGCAATGGCAGTCTCGATAGCCGTCAGTTGCGTTGTGTAGTCGGGCAGAGCCTTGATTGCCGTTTCGAGCAGATCCATTTTACCCTCCAAACTCAATGTCTGAGCCTTCATCGCAGCCTCAACAGCAGCCACTTTCTCAGCCATTGTAGTAGTCGAACTTTCGATAATCGATTTGATTGCATCGAGCTTCGTTGCAAGGTCGGCATTCAACGTATCGATAGCAGTTACAAGACTAGTAGCCATATCTTCGATCGCTACAATTTGGTTATCGATAGCAGTTTTGAGCAGATCCATTTTACCCTCCAAACTCAATGTTTGAGCCTTCATCGCAGCCTCAACAGCAGCCACTTTCTCAGCCATTGTAGTAGTCGAACTTTCGATGATCGATTTGATTGCATCGAGCTTCGTTGCAAGGTCGGCATTCAACGCATCGATAGCAGTTACAAGACTAGTAGCCATATCTTCGATCGCTACAATTTGGTTATCGATAGCAGTTTTGAGCAGATCCATTTTACCCTCCAAACTCAACGTTTGAGCCTTCATCGCAGCCTCAACAGCAGCCACTTTCTCAGCCATTGTAGTAGTCGAACTTTCGATAATCGATTTGATTGCATCGAGTTTCGTTGCAAGGTCGGCATTCAACGCATCGATAGCAGTTGCAAGACTAGCAGCCATATCGTTGATTGCGATAATCTGGTTGTCAACAGCAGCTTTGAGCAGATCGAGTTTACCCTCCAAACTCAACGTTTGAGCCTTCATCGCAGCCTCAATGGCGAGCAGTTTCGTCTCGATCGTTGTATTCATACTGGTAAGTACCTCGATAATCGACTGCAACTTAGCGGCTTGATCGGCATTCATTTTATCGATAGCGTCGATAAGGGCTTGAAGAGCCTCGGCTTGATTCATAAAGCCATTGTTGATGGCATTTACTACTTCGGTAAAATCATTGTTTACCGTAATATTCAATGTATAATTGATTTCGGGTGCATCCTCTTGGCAAGAAGTGAAGAGGGCGGGAATTGCCAACGTTGTCATCAAGGCAAAAATGCGAATTGAAAAGCGTTTCATATATATTTCAGTATTTAATTATTATTTATTCACTTAATTATTTTTTGTTATTCTACGGTAATCTTTACACGACGAGCCTCGGCTCCATCGAGTCCTCGCTGTTCTCCAACTGCGAAAGCCGGACTAATATCCTCGGCGGCAACACCAGCCTCTTTGAGCACCTTGATAATCTGTTGTAAACGACGCTCACTCAGACGCTGATTGTGCTGTTTTGTACCCGGCGTACTGGCCTCCGCCATCATCGAAAGTTTCTTACCTTTCACACGCTCTGCAAAAGCGGTCAACGCTGCTTTATCCGCATCGCTAAGATCCGAACTGTTGTTTTCGAACTGAACGACATGAGTCGGCTTATTCAACTGTGCAAGCAATGCTTCGCGGCTCTCTCCGCACTCTTTCAAACGACGTTGCAGATCGGCATTCTCGCTCTCCATACGCTTAACCGCAGCCGTAGCTTTGTTTACACGGGCTTTCTCGGCTTTCACCCGACGTTGCAGGGTGTTTACATGAGAGTCAAGTTTGGCGATACGACCATCATAGTAGGCTTTTTGCTTTTTGGCCTTACCCGGCACAAAGTTGTAGCGGAAAGTAACAAGAGCCAATGCAAGATTCTTCGGAGCCACCGATTGGCGATTCAACACCCAACTAAAACCACCCTTCACGCCGAGCGTAAATTGACGAGCAACATCGAACTCGACATGCAACGAAAGCGGGATATAAAGTTTGTTAAACGACGAACGGGAGTTTGTTGCAAGTACGTTGCTTGAAATCGAAACACTCGAATCGTTGTCAACGCGCAAATCGTCGGTAATAGGAGTGGTAACGCCATCTTGCGTAATGGTATTGTTGAAATAAATACCATATTCGTTGCCGCTGGCAAACATACCGCCCAAACCCGTTCCCAACCAGATGTTAAGCCACTGTGTTTGGCGACGCGGCCAAAACTCCATGACGTTAAAATCGGCTCCGAGTTTGACATTGTGGTAGTTTGTCAAGAAGTTGCCATAAGCCTTAGCTGGCAAAGTAGTGACATCCAGCTGGGAGAAGCGCTGCTCACGGCGATAACGCGACCACAGATACTCTGCACCAACACGTACCCAGGGGCGAATGGTGTAATCTACACCACCACCTATTGCGGGAGCAAGACCGTAACTCTTCTTGGCATTGATGCTCTCATATGACACACCGGTAGCCCACGAAAGACCTCCCTGTACATAAATACTCCAAGTACCTGTGCGGACGTCCTTGTTGTAATCTCGTTTGTCCGGCAGCCCATCACTGTCAGTCTTTGCAAACGCAGAGGCTGAAAATATGACAGAAAACAAGGCGACTAGACACACGCTTGCCATCCTGCCACCTCGTGGCGAAAATAGCGGAATCGATCGTCTTTTTTGCATATTATATAAAAGTTTTAAGTGAGTATGTTTATTTTCTATTCTATTCAAATATCTCTTAATGGCTCTGCATGGACCATCCCAAGAAAAAGAAACTTGCGACAATACCGATGGTAATGAATATTACCGTAAGTAGAATAATGGTAGCACGAGCCCAATTCACTTTGTTGGCCGGAATCAAATCCTTGCTGGCAAATGCCCACCCCAAGAGCATAATGATATTCAACACCGGAATCAACGTTATCACCAACATGGCCATCCACTCACGGACCGAGAGCACGCGATTGTCTTGGCACTCCTGCATACAGTCTTTTGACTCGGGGTCTTCGATCCATTTGTGAAACATAACAATTGTTTTATCTGGTTTCCGAATACAAAATTATCGGCCGCGCCCATATGAAGAGAAAAAAGCAGATATTATTATGTGCGGATACACGGCATATTCACAAAATAGCGGGCAAGATGTGATGATTTAGGTCTTAAAGACGCAAATCATCACAATTTGAAACACAAAAAAAGCCTGCTAAATAGCAGGCATTACATAATAGTGTTGAAATAACGCTATAAAAATCTTATCAAGCACTCAATTGGACCTTGAATAGCTCTTCAACCACTCGGAAGTAGTAAATCCGGTTGCTTTTTTGAATGCAATATTGAATGTAAACCGCGAATTGAATCCGCATTGTTCGGCAATGGTTTCCAGAGTCAGCCCCTTCTCTTTTTTCGACAAAAGCAACCTCTTGGACTTCTCGATACGGTAACTATTTATAAGATCAAAGAAATTTCGACCTAATATGGAGTTTATCGCTTTCGATAAGTTCTTAGACGATATTCCGGTACCTGTTGCAACATCTTTCAGCGAGAGATTGGGATTGATATAAGCCTCGGAGGTCGCCAAATAAGCATCGATCTTACGGGCGTATTGATTAAGCATCTCGACATCTTCCTTTTTACCGTTATTAGATTCAACGACGGGCGGATGCACCTCGGTTGTGATAAAATCGGCCTCGGCTTCGGCGGCAATAGCAGCCGTAATAGTAGCTTCTTGATATCGTTCGGAGAAAGCAACAACAAGTTCGGAGTATAGCAAATAACCAATCGTTACGACATTAAGCAGTTGGTTCAGCCAAGCATAGGTTCGTGGCCAAATAGCATAACTTGCCATAGCCACGATAAATAACACAGCAAAGAGCAATACGAATCGAGGAATCCACACCTTGCGCAACAATTCCGAATCGGAGTAATGGTCGCAGATATAATGTTTTACTCTACGCAGGTAGCGGAATACAACAAAGAGATAGCACACCAATTGAATCAACAGGATCAGATAATTCACATTATTCACCCAACTACCTCGCCCGATATCTTCAATGGCAATAAAATGGGGATATTCATTTGCTGGCAACAAAAACAAGTATATGCCGATGATTGCGAAAAGTAGAAATGCCGGAATAAAATGGAGCAAACGAACCAATGTAAAACGATAGAATGGGTTAAACCCTCGATGCACCAACAAATAAAGAAGCGGCATCAATGCGAGATTGGCCGAATAACCGAATGGGGCAAGGAAGATGGCCATATCATACCACCCCAGACTGCGACATATATTATAGATATATATGGGGACGGTCGTCAGTACAGTAATAAGGACCGCATAGCTGCTTTCGCCTTTGAATCGGGCGGCAAAACAGAGCAACAATCCCATCATCAGCAGGATAACAACGGATACTACATTAACTCCCAATATAAACTCATTGTATCCCATAATTCAAAGCCGCTAAAAGATTAAAGGACTGAAACCGTTTAAAATGTTTCTCTGAAATTTCCGTTTTTCGGTATTTCTCTGTTAATATACAGCGGATTATCGAAAAAATGGTATGCAAAATCCCCTCTCCCTCATTTGAGATTGAGATATAATTTTGCAAGTTCATCGTTCTACACAACTTAGATACGACAAATATAGGAAAAAATAAGCAAAAAAGAGTTTTTTTATAACATTTTTTACTGAAAAGTTATTTCTACGCAAACCTCGACAGAGAATAATGTTCCGGTACTATAACCCACAATTCCGCATTTCGGAGCTAGATCGGTGCTATATGATTTTTGGGTGACAGCATGCGTCGATGAAACGTTATTTCGAAGGTTCGAGGTCGAACCGTACGAATGTCTCATAGTCGAACTTAAAGTCGGGGTAGGCCAATTTCATCGCCTTCTTATAGATTGCGGCACGCGAAGGGGCATTGAAACGAAGTTTTGAGTTTCCTCCTTGGCGCATGATGCTGGTCTTGGTTGCACGATAGATGTTATGACGACGGCTTCCTCCTCCTTTGTAGACTCCGATCTTCTCGTGGGCATAGCGCGGATCGGCGATAAATTGTGCCCATCGGATGCGGGTGGGATCCGACTCCGAGTCGAGGTTGGCGGGTATCGCTGACCGTTTGCCTGTAAACAACCGCTGTTTTGCTCCCGGGTTGGGTACATACTCGTCTCCGAGAGCTCCGAATGTATGTCCTCCGAATTCGTGCCATATCAGCGAGTTGTGCCCCGTGCAGGTCGGGTTGAGTGCCACCTTGATCAAGCGGAGTGTATCGCTCTCTTTGACTCGTCGCTGAGTCATTAATCCTTTGTGGAGTCCGGTGTTAGTGCAGTTGACTACCATCAAGAAGTGCATCAATTTCGTCGAATCGGCATATCCCTCGGCAAGCATGCTCTTCTTGGCCGTGTCATACACCTCTTGATGGTTGATGCTGGCGCCCGAGCTGTTTATCGGCTTGCGTTGCCAATAACCGTAGCGAGATTGTCGCTTGTCTGCAAACAGACTGACTCCGCGCTCGGGAGAGTGGGCATAGATGATGAATACGTTGAAGAGTTTGCGTAGCTTCTTGTAAGGCTCGATTTCGAAAATCGCCTCGGCGGAACGCTCCAACCAATAATCGGCAGTACCACCCACGGCATGTTCGGCGCGATCGTATCCCTCGCCAATCACAAAGAGATTGATTCCCGCACCCTCGGTGGCTTTTTGGTAAAGGCGGCAATGATTGTCGGGGCGATGTCCTTGTGTAGGATTCAGATCGACATCGCAATCGACAAAGAGACGGAAATTATGGTATTCTTCCTGCTGCGGATAACAGATGATTCGTCGGTAAACCTCTCCCAGACGTCGGAGGGGAACATAGAGGGTGGTTGTCTGCAATTGGTTGTATCGCACATCAATCATGCAGCGGGTCGGCAGCCATGCCAAAGAGCGCGGGAGAGTGCCGGTCAGCGAATTGGATTGCAATTGCAGTTGTCTGAGTGCCGGAAAGGCATAAAAAACATCGGGAAGTTGACCGTTCAGGTAGTTGTCTGCGAGATTGATTCTTGTGACCTCTCCTTTATCGTTGCATGTCAGATTTTCCCATTCGTAGAGCGGGCGACGTGTCGCCCAATTGTTTTTGCGATCCCATGCTTTCCCGCCGGTAGCCTTGTAGAGCTTAATAAGTGCTCCTCGTTGATCGGGAGTGCGCGGAATCTGAATCCGAGATCCGTTGTGTAATTTGCCTTCGATTCGACCTCCTTTGACCGACAGTGAGGCAAAAGCGGCATCGGGCGTTTTGCTACGAAGTGTCAAACTATCACCACTCGATAACCATACTTGGCAACTTGTGGGGGTTGGTTGTACGACTTTTGTGGCAAATGCAAAGGCTGCTAACCGCTCGTCGAGCATTTGCAATTCTTTTGCAGTTTGCGCTTGTAACGAGGTCGTCAGGGCGATTGTTGCAATAAAGGGAAGAAAACGTTTCATACGTGTAGATTTAAGATGGGGGAGGGTGCGATGATTGGCAATGACCGGTAAAGCCGTGTCAGGAAAAGTCGTCCCCTCCATGCAAAGGTACACAAAGAATTTGTTTTTGCAACAGAAAATGCGTCGGAATCAGCATGCTGGGCCTATTATTGTAGGCAGAGAGGGGGATGGGAAAAACAAAAGGTGTCGAGGAATTCGACACCTTTTTATTCATTGTTTTGTGGGAGCTGAGGGATTCGAACCCCCGACCCTCTGCTTGTAAGGCAGATGCTCTGAACCAGCTGAGCTAAGCTCCCGTAAAAATGGCTTGGGACTGCAAAGGTAATTCAATTTTTTCGAACTCCAAATTTTTTCAACAAAAATTATTCGAATCAATCTCCCGCTTCGACCTTGCGGCCGTCACTCCCTTTTGCAGGCGTTTTGAAAGAACCTTTACGCAACCCTCGCGCATCTGCGCCTGAACAAGGACTTGAACCTAGGACCCCATGATTAACAGTCATGTGCTCTAACCGACTGAGCTATTCAGGCTTTACGAAACGTTATTCCCTCGTTTCGGAGTGCAAATATATGGCAAATTTTTATTCCTGCAAAATTATTACCCGTTTTTTTTCGAAAAAATGTATCTTTGTCGTGTTGACAAAAAGATCATGAAGATTCTAAAAATAGCTATCACACTCATTATCGCACTGTTGGGGCTTTCCCCTATCGAGTCGCATGCTCAGTTGGTTTTTGAGCCTTCCGAATGGGATTTTGGCACAATTCGCGAAATCGACGGCCGTGTAAGCCACACTTTCACGGGTGAAAATCGTGGGACGACCCCACTTGTGATTCTCGATGTAATTGCCTCATGTGGCTGTACGGTACCCCAATTTTCGCGTCGGCCGATTCTCGCCGGAGCAAAAACCTCGATTACCGTGACGTTTGATCCGGCTAATCGTTCCGGCATTTTCAATAAGGAGTTGACAGTTTACTCTTCCGAACGTAAAAAAATGGCCACCTTAACGATTCGAGGACGTATTGAAGAGCGTCCGAAAAGTATTGAGGAGCGTTATCCGATTGCAGTCGGCAAGGGTTTGCGGTTGAACATTTCGCATTGCAGTTTCTCTTACGTCTATCCCGAGCAACTCGAAACGTGCGCCATCGGTTATGTCAATACCTCCCCTTCGCCTGTATCATTAGAATTGCGCCCCCGAAAATCAAGTGGGTTATTATCGGTTTCAGCACCCCATCGAATACCGGCCGGTGCAACCGGAGCCATCAATCTCTCGTATCTTATACGCATCCGGTCTCCCTATTACGGGACATTAGACGATGTGTTGGCGGTTTATGTCGATGGCATAGTTTCCGAAATCCCTATAACGGTACATGGGATTGCGGTCGATAGCCCCCCAAAAGATCGAAAAACAGCCCCAAAAGTACAATTATCGGAAAATATCCTTAAATTTGGGGCCGTCAAATCCTCTGCAACAACCGTGCAACAGAGTTTTCGGCTTACCAACGAGGGCTCCGACACGTTGCACATACGCGCAGTGGAGATTGGCGACCACTTTTCCACAACACTTAAAGCCGGTGAGCAAATAGCTCCCCAACAGAGTGTCGTTGTTAGAGTGCGACTCAATCCCTCGCAGTTAACTCCCAGAGTACTGTCTGATCGATTGATATTTATTACCGATGATCCCGAGCGTCCGATGCGTCGTATGCGAGTAACTGCCATTATCGAGGAGTGATAGGTTATTTTGCACAACGTACAAGATAAAAGTGTGTAAACGGTAAATTTTGTAAGTCCATATATAATTATAATATGTATCCGATTCTTGAAAAACGTAGCCTTGCCGAAGGCATTTGGCTGATGAAGATTTTGGCACCACGCGTTGCCCACGCGGCACTACCCGGGCAATTTGTGATTGTGCGGACCGACGAACATGGCGAACGTATTCCGCTTACGGTTTCCGACTACGACCGAGAACAAGGAAGTGTAACGATTGTAACGCAAGCTATCGGTGCCTCGACTCGTAAAATCTGTGCCTTGGAGGCTGGCGATGCTCTCGCCGATTTTGCAGGGCCATTGGGTCATCCTTCGGAGTTTGTGAAGATGGATCCCGAAGAGTTACACAATCGTCGTTACCTCTTTATTGCCGGAGGTGTCGGCACCGCTCCGGTCTATCCGCAGGTCAAATGGCTACACGAGCAGGGAGTCAAAGCCGATGTGATCATCGGAGCCAAAAACCGTAACATGCTGATCTACACCGATGAGATGCGTGCTGTTGCCGATAACCTTTACATCGCCACCGACGATGGTTCGGAGGGATTCAAAGGGTTGGTCACCCAGCTGCTCGAACAACTCATCGCTGAAGGGAAACACTACGATGAGGTGGTTGCTATCGGTCCGATGATCATGATGAAGTTTGTGGCACTGACCACCAAGAAATATGCACTGAAAACAACCGTATCGCTCAATGCACTGATGGTGGATGGTACGGGCATGTGCGGAGCCTGCCGCGTCACAGTCGGAGGAAAAACACGTTTCACCTGCGTCGAAGGCCCTGAGTTCGATGCCCATGAGGTGGATTTCGATGAGGCCATGCGCCGTCAGGGCATGTACCGCTCGCAGGAACAACGCGCTGCGGCCATTGAGGCCGAACGTGCTGCGGGACATGTATGTAAAATCGGATTGGATAAATAACGAAAGATTATGGCTAATAAAATACCGCGTGTGCCGGTGCGCGAACAAGATCCGGCTATTCGTGCAACCAATTTCGAGGAGGTGTGTTATGGTTACAACGAGCAGGAAGCCGTGCTCGAAGCATCGCGCTGTTTGCATTGTAAAAATCCGCGTTGTGTTGCCGCTTGTCCTGTAAATATCCGCATTCCCGATTTCATCGCCGCACTTCACGCCGGCAAGATGCAGGAGGCTGCCGATATTATCGCTGAGGATAGTTCACTACCATCGATTTGCGGACGTGTCTGCCCACAGGAAACGCAGTGTGAAGGGTCGTGCATCTTAGGTATCAAAGGCGAGCCGGTTGCCATCGGCAAACTCGAACGTTTTGTCGGCGACTGGAAGATTGCCAACGGAACTACGCCGGTCGTTACCCCGCGAAATGGTCATCGAGTGGCGGTTGTCGGCAGCGGCCCTGCTGGTTTGGCTTGTGCCAGCGACCTAGCCCGCATGGGATATGAAGTAAAGATTTTCGAGGCGTTGCACCGCGCCGGAGGCGTATTGGTCTATGGTATTCCCGAATTCCGTCTTCCAAAGGAGCGTATCGTGGCGCAAGAGATTGCTGCCGTTGAAAAACTTGGTGTGGAGATTGAAACCGATGTAATTGTCGGACGCACCGTTACGGTCGATTCGTTGCTCGATGAGGAGGGCTTCGAAGCCGTCTTTATCGGCTCAGGAGCCGGTCTACCCCGCTTTATGGGTATTGCGGGCGAGAACTACAACGGAGTTGTCTCGGCCAACGAGTTTTTGACCCGTGCCAACCTGATGCACGCCTACGATAACAATTACGACACCCCGATCTATGTCGGACGTCGTGTGGTGGTTGTCGGTGGCGGTAATGTAGCGATGGATGCTGTACGTACAGCTCGTCGTTTAGGTGCCGAGGCCACGATCGTCTATCGTCGTTCGGAAAACGAACTTCCGGCTCGCGCCGAAGAGGTACACCATGCCAAAGAGGAGGGAATCTGTTTCCGCATGTTGACCAATCCCGTTGAAGTGCTTGCCGATGATAAGGGCTGGGTGCGCGGTGTTCGCTGCATCGAGATGGAGTTGGGTGAGCCCGATGCCAGCGGTCGCCGATCACCGGTGGAAAAAGCCGGTTCGGAGTTCGATATTGAGTGTGACGTGGTCATCATGGCTTTGGGAACTTCGCCCAATCCGCTGATCGCCTCAACAACTGCCGGTTTGGAGACCAATCGACGCGGTTGCCTTGTCGCCGACGAGCAGGGGACAACTACCCGAGCCGGAGTATTTGCCGGAGGCGATGCAGTTACGGGTGCTGCCACCGTAATTTTGGCAATGGGAGCAGGTCGCACAGCTGCCAAAGCGATTGATGCCTACATCAAGAACAAATAAGAAGTTTATCGCATAAAGAGAAGCCCCTGTCGAATGATTCGGCAGGGGCTTATTTTGTTTACGGAGATATTTTAGTTGGGGAGTCCTCCGAAATAGACCGCATTCATGAAAATCTTTGTCGTAGCATACCAGAACGAGCGGAAGTTGAGGTTGTCGGCGAAATAGATAACCTGACCGTCTCCACATTTTACTACGCAGGCTGCCGGTGTTCCAGCAAAGCGGTCGAGGTTGTTCTGAGAGATACATCCCGACAAGTAGGGCTTATCCGTATAACGGAGTGGAATGATCGCTTCGGAGTTCTGCGACAAATCGAAACATCTTGTACCATTCTTGAAAAGCGGAATATGGTTGTGCTCGTAACCATAACCCAGCGGATTGGTTGTATCCAGTTCGCTTTGGAGAATCACACCTTTGACCTTTTCAGCGTGTTCTTTGCTGATCGGACCGGCTCCGGTACGGATAGAGGTAAGTTTCGTTCGGTTGGCAATACGATAAGAATTGCTCGTAAGAATCAAGCGTCCGCCTTGTTCTACCCAACTTTTGAGTTTTGAAGCAGCTTTGCCCGAACTCGGGATATCACCACTGGCAATGATCATGACGTTATATTTGTCGAGATCTTTGATACTTCCCAAACGACTGATGTCAATGCGTGCGGGATATAAGCCGTAACGACGCTCCAACATATTCCATATTTCACCGGAGGCCGATGATGCTGTGCCATTACCAATCATCAGAGCGATTTTCGGTAGTACAACAGATGTCCCTGCAACCTTATCGACGTTGACATTCTTGTTGACGGCATAAACATCTACACCGTTCACACGAGCGGCATTTGTGAGAATATTATATATTTTTTCGTTGCCGATCGGTTGGTTCTCGGTTGCGACAATGGCACTTCCGCAAGCAAACTTCTTGCCACCGACAGTAAAGTTTTTGTTGGCGAGAGTTACTTGTACATTGTTTTGCAACAATGCAGAGAGCATATTATAGGAGTATAACTCGCGCGCTTCGACAACATAAGTTTTAGCGGTCTTTTCTCCGATAACCTTACCTTCGGGGAACTTGGGATCAGCTTTTTCGCCTACCAAATCGTTGAGATCCGTGAGAGCTGCGTGACGCAGATCGAAAGCGCGAGGGAAACTCCATGTCGAAATATCGTACACACGTTTCTCTTCGAATTCGGTTACATCGTCCCACAGACCTTTGAGTTTACAATAAGTTTTAGTTTCAAACGGAATAACATAAGCATCCTCGCTATTAAATGTCATGCCGTTCTCTTTTACCGTTTGTTTCAGACGATAAATATTGATTTGATGTTTCTTCATCAGGTCGATGAAATGCCATGCAATGGCGCGTCGGCCTCGGGTATCAAAGACATATCCTTTGATCTTGCTTTTGTTAATGTCGTCGGCATTCTTCAAGAAGAATTCTCGCTGATACTCCATCAATTTCGTATGGGCGAGGTGCGAACCATACATGGCAGCCAAACAGCCGTTTGTTTGGTTGCGAATACCCA
Source organism: Rikenellaceae bacterium (assembly GCA_015059735.1). GTDB lineage: Bacteria > Bacteroidota > Bacteroidia > Bacteroidales > Rikenellaceae > Alistipes. Next base: position 107,763 of record SUZX01000004.1, read on the forward strand.
TCTCCAAAGTGAGTGTTCCCCATTTTACCTCGCGTGAAAAGCCTTTCGGATTGGCTTGTTCGAAGAGCATGCCAATTGCACCCAGCAGGTCGCCATAGGCAGCACCTTTTCCCAAATAATGTTTATCGTAACCTCTTCCCGACCATGGCTTGGTTTCCGGAATGGGTGTGAGTTGCAACTCAACATATTTGCCGATCACTTGTGTCAGCGGATAGTTTTCCTTAGGGAGACATGGATGGATACGCCCCGGGGCACCCGGACTATGATAGAAACGAGCACCTGCTCCTCCCTGCTCATGCAGGTCGATCTGCACGTTGGGCATCCAATTGTTCGCAGTTTCTACGGCAACACGACCCTCGGGATGGTGACACATCAACAGGTCGCGGTTGCAGTCGGCCCAATAGTGGTTAAGACGACTGCTAGGCCAAGGCTCTTTGTGTTCTCGCAGATTATTATCCGAAATATTGCCATAGCTACCGGTTGTATTATGCCATGTAGCAAAGCGGTTAATACCGTCGGGGTTTTGCCCGGGAGTCAGTACCAATACGACATTTTCCAACATCTTTTTAATCGTGGCATCTTGCGATGCAGCCAAGAAATAGGCCGTTACAAGGGTGGAGTTGGCACCCGAAGCCTCACCTCCGTGCAAAGAACCGCCGATGGTCATGATGAGCGGCATCTTGGCAATGTCGAGAGTTTTTGAGATCGAGGTATCGGCAAGTTTCAAATGTTCGCTGCGGATTTGCGTCAACTTCTGTTGATTCCCAGCAGAGGTGATAATTACTCGAATGAATCGGCGATTCTCGTAGGTCAAACCAGCCTCCTCAATCGAAACACGATCAGATGCAGCATCGAGAGCCTGCATGTAATTCAACACATCGGCCCATTCCACAAAACGAGTTCCGAGTTCGAATCCCAAAACCTGCTTAGGCGTAGGGATGGCGGAATCATAGTTTGCGCTGATCGCAACTTCTCCACCTTTCCCATCGGGCAAAGTTTTCGGGATGTATGAGTCAAGCGTAGGCCCTTGTTTGGCAAAATTGGGCTGAGCCGCACATGGCCCCCCCCATGCAATGAATAAGAAACAAAAAAGTAAATAGTAGATCTTTTTCATACTTTATGTAGATTTAAGTCCCGCAAATATAGCGAAAAACTGCATAAAATGGCATGAGATAGGGCCTTTTTTGTCTAAGTCGGATTTAAAGTTTCGTAATTTGCAAAAAAATGTTTACCTTGTACAAAATTTACATTAAATTAATGATGCGGTCATGACTCTTTTTGATAGTTTTACACCTTGGGCCTTTTTTGTGGATTTGGGGTTGATTTCCGTTCTACTGCTTGTTGGCCAAATATTACGTGCTAAAATCAAGTTGATCCAAAAACTATTTATCCCCCCCAGTTTGATTGCCGGCCTATTGGGATTAGCATTAGGTCCCAATGGTATGGGATGGTTGCCGTTTTCGGGGGAATTGGGAACATATGCTGCCATTTTGATTGCAATGGTATTTGCCGCCTTACCCTTTTCCTCGTCGAATGCTCCTCTGAAAGAGATTGTTCGTACAACCGGTCCCATGTGGGCTTATGCTCAATTGGGCATGTTGTTGCAATGGGGAATCATCGGCTTGTTCGGTCTGTTTGTTCTTAATGTGATTTGGCCCGACCTCCACGATGCTTTCGGAGTAATGTTCCCTACGGGGTTCTATGGAGGTCACGGTACTGCGGCTGCGATTGGAGCAGCCTTTGAGGGTTTGAATTGGGATGAAGCACGCAGTTTGGGTATGATGACGGCAACGATCGGTATCATCTGCGCCATTTGTGGCGGTTTGATCTTTATCAAGTGGGCAGCTCGACACAAGCAGACCGCTTTTATCTCCGATTTCTCCGAACTGCCCGATGAGTTGCGAAGCGGCCTGCTTCCCGAACCCAAACGCGACGCTCTCGGCACAGCGACGACCTCCTCCATTTCGATCGATTCGTTGACCTTTCATTTGGCTTTGGTCTGTGTCGCAGCGTTATTGGGCTATGCTTGCAGTCGAGGTATCAAGAGCTACGTTCCGATGTTGGAATTGCCTGTTTTCAGTTGTGCGTTTGTCTTCGGTTTGATCATGAAACGATTATTTGATGCTACGCGTGTTTCGGAGTATGTATGCCCAAAGACTACTCAACGAATCGGAAGTATGTGTACCGATCTGTTGGTTGCTTTCGGTGTTGCCTCCATCAAATTGAGTGTGATCGTCAAATATGCCATTCCGTTGATCGTATTGCTTGTTGTCGGCATCATTATCGTGTTCCTCGTTACCTTCTATTTCGGGCGAAAACTTGCGAAAACTTATTGGTTTGAGCGCACGATTTTCGCTTGGGGTTGGTGGACCGGAACAATGGCTATGGGTATTGCATTGTTGCGCATCGTCGATCCGAAACTTTCCAGCAAAACAATGGAAGACTATGCTTTGGCCTACTTACCCATTGCACCGCTTGAAATTATTTTGATCACGTTCACTCCCATTATGTTTGTCAATGGTTGGGGCGGTTGGCTGTTGGCAGGGTGTTTGTTACTCGCGGCGATAACAATATTAATCGCATGGCGGATGAAATGGTTTGTTAAACAAGACAAATAAAATCGGCAAAAAGAAAGCGAGGATTTACCTCGCTTTCTTTTTGCATCATTATTCTCTTATTGTTGAGCCTTGTATTGTGAAGGAGACATGCCTGTATTACGCTTGAAATAGCTACCAAAGAACGATTGGTTGGGGAAATTGAGATGGTAGGCAATCTCCTGAATACTCATGTGAGAGTGTTTTAACAATGCTTTTGCCTCAAAAATTACAAATTGATCGATCCACTCCGAAACCGATTTACCACTAATGCGTTTGATGAGAGTGGTCAAGTATTTAGGAGTAATACAAAGTTTGTTGGCATAAAATCCTACCGTTCGTTCCTGTTGATAATGTTCGCTTAACTCGCGCATAAATCGTTGAAAATAGAGATCGGTTCGATCGCGAGAGATACGTCCTTGTTCTAGCAGAACGTCTGATCTGTCTTGCAGAAATTCGGCAATCTGGTAGAACATTGCAATAATCAGATGTTCGATGATTTTGCGCGAATAGATGGTTTGGGAACGTTGCAATTCGTTGTCGATCTGCGAGAAAAGCTTATGGAGAACCTCACTATTTTCGGGTCGAAGCTGCACAGTCGGATTCTCACCGATTTTCATGAATTGCGGAAGTATGGTTTTGAGGTCCATATCCATTTCGCGCATGAATTCCGATGAAATTAAAATCACATGGGCTCGAAAGTTGTTGTCCAAAGGAGCCTCTAAGATGTTTCTTGGGGTAAAAAAGAAAAGTGTATCCTTCTCAACTTGAAAATCGTGGAGGTTAAACCGAATCGTAGCTTCACCTTCACATCCGATGCCGATTGCGAAAGCATCGATACGCATCGGGAAGCAGAAAGGTTTTAATGAGGTCTGCTTATCGGAAACAATACATTGTCGGGCTAATCCTTCGCGTTGAATATCTCCGGCCTGTAACAGCAATTCATTTAGCGAGAACGTGCTGATCGGATCAAAAAGGTCTTTGTTATTTGTCATTGTTCTATTGGTTTAACAAAATTACAAATATGCCACAAAGATAGCTAAAAAATGTTAGTATTTGTATATATAGTCTTATTTTGAGAAAAATCGAACACACAAGGCAACATTCTGACAACCCAAAAGAATCGCACCGATCTAAAAATTTATTTAGATCGGTGCGATTCAATTTAGATTCCCCGAAAAGGGAATTCTGACGACATCGGTGTTTGTCCGATTATTTTGCAGGAGCAGTAGCTGTTTCGGTGATACCCAACTCTTTCTTGACTGCGGGGGCAATGTCGGTCAACGTAGCCTGATCAAAATAAGCCAACGATCCTGTCGAAATATCGAATACTACCAAATAGCCTCCGGCAGCAGATACCTTATTGATGGCATTTTTAGCTTTCTCGATGATTGGTTTAAGCAATTCATCCTGCTTTTTCATCGACTCCTGTCGGGCAATCTGCTCAAATTCTTGAAGACGTTGCGTAAGATCCTGCAACTCTTTTTGCTTCATCTCGCGAACAGCCTCCGAGAGGGTCGAGTAGTTCTTTTGAAACTCTTGATACTTGTTATTGAACTCCACTTGAATGGCTTCGAGATTATTTTGCAGGTCTTTGTTGAAAGCCTCCATGTTGGTCTGCATCTGTTTGGTTTCAGGCATGGCCATAATGATCTCTTGGGAGTTTACGCGACCGAATTTCTGAGCAAAGAGCGATGTCGCGCTCAGCATCAAGGCAACGGCCAGCGTCAGTTTGAGTGCTTTTTTCATAGGTAGAAAATAGTTTTAGTTAATATCTGATGTCGTTTCTTCCGGATTATTTGAGTGTTTCGATCACTTGCTGTGTTCTGTCGATCTTCGCGTTGTTGTAGAGCAAGGTCGGATTGTTTGAAGAGTCGATAACCATATCGGCACCAACTTGTTTGGCATAAGCCTCAATGGCGGCAAATACACGTTGTTGGATCGGCTGTATCAGTTCAAGCCGTTTTTTCATTAGTGCACCCTCGTTACCGAACAGACTCTCTTGGAACTGCTGAGCCTCTTTCTCTTTGGCCAAGATAGCCTCCTCGCGAGTCTGTCGAGCCGTAGCTGAGAGCATGGCCTTTTGAGCGACATAGTTGTTGTAGAGTTGTTCTACGGCGGCAAATCTGCTATCAACCTGCGACTGATATTGCTTGGCCAGCTCATCGAGAGAGGTGAGAGCCTGATTGTATGCAGCGATGGATTTGAAAATCTTCTCACTGTTGACTACAATATAATTTTGAGCCATTATTGCCGAACTCGACAATAACAGAATTGCAAGTAAAATCAGTCGTTTCATATCAAAGTGCTTTTTATATAAACTCCAATCTTTCAAATTTATTGCCAACTTCTGTAAAAATCGTTTTCGTTTCGATGATTCTTAGATTCCGAGGTTTTGCCATCAGCCTCTGCTCGCGACTAAAATTGCTGTCCCATGACAAAGTGGAATTGGCTGCCACTCTTGGTCGTGGAATTGGCGGGGGGATCAAATCCGTAGCCCCAGTCGATACCGAGCATGCCGACAACCGGCAAGTAAAGACGTATGCCGACACCGGCCGCACGTTTGATGCGGAAAGGTGAGAACTCGCGCCAAGAGTTAAAAGCGTTACCTCCCTCCAAGAATCCCAAAACATAGATTTGAGACGAAGGTTTCAATATGATCGGATAGCGTAGCTCTGCCGTATATTTGTTATAAGCGCAAGAATAATTGCCGGCATCGGGATCGAGAGCACCATCTTCATAACCACGCATCGAGATTACATCGATACCGTAAATATTATATCCCGACATACCGTCTCCACCGACTTCGAAGCGCTCGAATGGAGATTGTTTATGTTTGTTATAGCTTCCGAGAAATCCCATTTCGGCACGAAGCATCAGCACAAGATTCGAGTTGCGAGAGAGAGCTTGATACCATTGTGCCTTGAAATTCCATTTGTGGAACTCGATCCAACGATAGCGCTCTTGTTCCGACATCGACTGATCGCTATAATCTTTGCCATCCCAAAGCGAGTACGGGAGCGTGGCTTGTACCGAGGCGGTAAACTCCGATCCGCGACGCGGATAGATCGGCTGATCGATTGAATTACGGGAGAAGACCACTTTCAAGGAGAGCAAGTTGGCCGAACCATTGCTCATCACAAAATAATCCCAATCTTTAAGTGTGTAACGCTCATAGCTCAATTCGGTGTAAAGCGAGAAATAGGGGTCGGGCCAGTTCAAACGTTTGCCCAATCCGGCAGCAATACCGTAGGTGCGGAAATATTGCGTACTCGATTGCCATACATAATAGGCATCGTTTTGTTCGGAATAGTGGGCCGACAACGTAAACGAGTTGGGCTTACGACCTCCGAGCCAAGGATCAGTAAAACTGAACGAGAAAGCTTTGTAATAAGTACCGTTAGTTTGTGCCGAAAGTGATAGTCGCTGGTTTTGTCCCATCGGATAGGGTCGCCAAGCCCCTTTCTTGAACATATTTTTGATCGACAAATTGTTCAAAGTGATACCTACCGATCCGACAAATGTTCCTGATCCCCAACCGCCTGCTATATTGAATTGGTCGGAAGCCTGCTCTTCAAGTGGCCAGTTGATGTTGACCAGCTCATTGGATACCGGCTTGATGTCGGGCATGATGGCTTCGGGATTGAAGTGCCCGAGTGTTCCCAGCGTACGAATTGTCTGCATGAGCAGGGCACGGTTATACAACTCGCCCGGACGAACATACAATTCGCGACGGATAACCTCGTCATCGACTCGTTGGTTACCGGTAATACCTATTTCGTTGACAGTAAACTGTTTTCCTTCAAAAACCTTAACTTCGATATCAATCGAGTCCGCCCCGATGATTGTCTCGGCCGGTTCAATCTGCGACATTAGGTAACCATCGTTTTGGTAGAGCGACGAAACCGACATGGCTTCGGGGTCAGTCTCCTTGCCAATACCCAAACGCTTATGTATGGATTTTTTATCGTAGGTATCACCCTTCTTTACGGCAAACATCCGTTGCAGTTGATCGGTTTCATGTACCGAGTTACCGACCCATGACACGTTGCGGATATAGTATTTGTTGCCTTCCGAGATGTTCAAGTCGATGCCCAAGCGTTTTTCATTGATCGGATAGATCGAATCACTGACAATGGTGGCATTACGATAACCTTTCGAATTATAAAAGTCGATCAGCGCCTCTTTATCTTCGGCATACTCTTTTTCATTGAGTTTGGTATTTCGGAAGAAATTGAGCGATTTTTGGTGGGTCTTCTTGAAGGTACGACGCAATCGGCGATCTTTAAATTGCTCGTTGCCGACGAAGTTGATTTGGCCGATTTTCACCTTGTTTTTGCGATCAATCAGGAATGTGACATTTACGATGTTTCCCTGGTGGAGTGTGTCGTTCTTGATGCGCACATCGACTTCGGCGTTGCGGAATCCTTTTTCTGCCCAATAGGCTTTGATAAGTTTTTTATTCTTGTCGATGACATAGTCTGACAATTCGCTACCTCGTTTTAATTTGAGTTTTTCGAGCAGATCTTTCTTCTTACCATTGGAAATCCCTTCAAAGTCCCAATTGTACACACGGGGACGCTCTTTTAACAATACATGCAAATCGAGGCTGTCGCCTTCGATGTCGGCTCCGATCTGCACATCGGCGAATATACGTTGAGTCCAAAGGCGGGAGATCGCATTGGAAACGAAATCGCTGGGCAGATAAACCGAATCTCCGGCAATAAGACCAGCCGAAGCCTTAATCATTTCGGGATTGAGATGTTCTACACCGTGAATGTTGATGTCGCGGATGAAGTATCGTTTGGGGGCATTATTCATCTGCAACAGAGGTGCTTTTGCCGGAAATGTCGGTTTCGGCTTTACGATCGAGTCCGCCGGATTGGTGGACTGTGCGGTTTTTGTCGAATCGGCCGACGCCGTTTTTTGGGCGAATGTATTCGCTCCGCACAGCATGATTGCCGCAACGGCTGCGAATAACTTACCTTTGTAATTCATCTGTATCAATTGTATCAATCTATGTCGTCTAACTTCATTTACTTTACCAACCCGAATCGGCGATCTCGACGGGCATACTCTTCTAATGCGCTGTCGAAATCCTTTTCGGTGAAATCGGGCCACAACACCTCCGGAAACCATAATTCGGTGTATGAAGCCTGCCATAGCAAAAAATTGCTCAATCGCTGCTCGCCACTGGTGCGGATAAGCAGATCGGGATCAGGATAATTGGCTGTGTCGAGAGCCGATGCAATCACTTGCTCGCAGATCTCGTTCGGTGCTAGATCTCCCGTTATTGCCCGAGTCGCCAATTCTCTTACAGCTCGCACTATCTCGTCTCGCGAGGAATAGTTGAGTGCCAAAATCAACGTCAATCGCTTTCCTTCGACCGTTGCATTCTCTGCTTGTGCGAGGTGCTGTTGCACCTTTTCGGAAAAACGACTGCGGTCGCCGATCATGCGCAGGGCAATACCTTGACGCACCAATTCGGGAGTTTCGTTGACAACGCTCTGACAGAAAAGTTCCATCAACGCATCTACCTCCGGTTGAGGTCGTCCCCAATTTTCGGTCGAAAAGGCATATAACGTCAAATATTCGACCCCATGTCGGATAGCGGCACGCAATGCAGCACGCACAGGCTCCACACCGGCAGCGTGACCTTCGCTACGTTTTTTGCCGTGTAATGTAGCCCACCGACCGTTTCCATCCATGATGATGGCAACGTGGCGAGGTATGTGTGTTCGCTCACTCATGTTTATAGGGTGCAAATATAGGCAATAAAAATGAAAAACCGTTATTAAACAACCAACTTTACATCGTTTTGTGTGATAGTTAGCTACGAATATCCACCCCCCACATCATTTTATTCCGTAACGTGTCATAGAATGAAATATTATGCGGGAGTGCCAAAAAAAACGCTTTTTCAGCCCGTTTGATCGTAAACGATGTCTCCGAAGCAACGGAATAGGTGCGATTATCGAGTGTGATGAAGGCATCGGCATGGCGGGAGTGGATGCGCATCGAGATTGTGGCCGAATCGGGAATAACAACCGGTCGCATGGTGAGGTTGTGGGGAGCCAACGGCGAAATAATCAGACACGAACAAGAGGGCACCACCACAGGACCTCCGGCACTGAGCGAGTAGGCTGTCGAGCCGGTGGGCGTGGAGATGATCACCCCATCACCGTGATAAGTGGCCACCATTTCGTTATCGACATAGGTTTCTACCGAGATCATGCCAGCACCATTGCGTTGTATCGAAAATTCGTTGAGAGCAAGCAGCGAACTCGGTCTTTGCGAAAATGTGCCGTCAATTTGAAGCATTGATCTCTGTTCGATGCGGATTTTGCCGGCAATCAGATCTCCGAAAATTTGATCAAGGCCATCGCTGGGGGCACTGGTAAGAAATCCCAAATGTCCCGCATTGATTCCCAGAATCGGAATGGCGGCGTTTCCGAGTCGATAGACTCCTTCAAGCAATGTCCCATCGCCGCCATAGCAGATCATGATGCTCCCTTCGGGTTGTGGCGGCACGAGTTGGCCATAGATTTTGTCGGCAGGGATCTCGATTCCTGCAAGTTCTTTGACCAACTCGGCAAATTCCGTATTGATCATATAATCAAATCCGAAACGATCGATCGTTGCGAATAGTAATCGGAGTTCTCCGGATGTGTGAGCAAGCTGCCTGCGGGAAAAAAGTATGATTCTCATCGGTATTTTCGGAAAAAAGCTATAACTTTACCACGTCAATTCGGGGTATCGGCTTTTACCCGATCCGCCCGAAAACATATTTTAGTGCAAATATAGGAATTTTTATGACAAAACTAAGTGTAAACGTCAATAAGATCGCTGTGGTTCGCAATTCGCGTGGCGGCAACATGCCCGATGTGATTCGTGCGGCCTGTGACATAGAACATTTCGGAGCCGAAGGTATCACCGTGCATCCGCGCCCCGATGCTCGCCATATCCGCTACGACGACGTGCGCGAATTGAAGCGCGTATTGACCACCGAGTTGAACGTCGAAGGCAATCCGATCCCAAGTTTCGTGGATTTAGTCTTGGAAGTCGTCCCTGCGCAAGTCACATTGGTTCCCGATGCACACGACGCCATCACCTCAAATGCCGGTTGGAATACAGTAGCCCATCGTGAGTTCTTGACCGATGTTACGGCGCGTTTCCATGAAAAAGGCATTCGAGTTTCGATCTTTGTTGATCCCGACCCCCAAATGGTTGCCGGAGCCAAAGCATGCGGTGCCGATCGGGTAGAACTCTATACCGAAGCTTATGCACGCGAATATGTCGATGACCCAGCTGCGGCTTTGGCGCCGTATCTTGTAGCAGCCGAAGAGGCGCGTCGTCAAGGATTGGGACTCAATGCCGGACATGACCTTTCATTAGTCAATCTACGCTATTTTGCCGAGCAAATCGCGTGGACCGATGAGGTGTCGATTGGTCATGCATTGATTTGCGATGCGCTCTATTACGGACTTGAAAATACTGTACAACTATATAAAAGAGAACTTAAATTTTAAGCATATGAAACGATTGATTTTGGCTGTTACCGTATTATTGATGTCTTCGGTAACGTTTGCACAAGGTACCTACCATTTCCAAAAAAAGACCTTGTTTGAGGTGCTGCCCATTCGTTCGAGTGATATCGTTTTTCTCGGCAACAGCATTACCGATGGTTGTGAGTGGAGCGAATTGTTCAACAATCCGAAAATCAAGAATCGTGGCATCAGTGCCGATCGCACGAAGTGGTTACTCAAACGTTTGGATCCCATTGTTAAAGGAAAACCGAAAAAACTCTTTTTGATGATCGGTATCAATGATTTGGCTGCCGATGTTGCTCCCGAAACCATTGTTGCCAATATCAAAAAGTTGCTCAATCGTTTTGCTACCGAGTCACCCCGTACCAAAATCTATGTGCAAAGTATCCTACCTGTGAATGGTGTCGATATTAAATCGCGATTCAAGAAACATCGGACACAAAACGAGCAGGTTGTCGCAACTAACAAGATGCTCCGTACACTTTGTGAGGGACGAAAAAATGTCCTTTATATCGATCTTTTTCCCGCATTGGCCGATGCCAACGGACGTCTTGATAAACGCTATACCAACGATGGACTGCATCTGATGGGTGCCGGCTATGTGGCTTGGAAAAAAGCGATCGAAAAATATGTAAAATAGCCGTGCCGCTCTCCGATTCCGTTTTTCACCGTATCTCGCGAATTGCTGCCGAACAGGGCGTCGAGGCCTATGTTGTCGGTGGCTACGTCCGTGATCATTATCTGCGCCGGCCTTCGACCGATATCGATGTTGTGGTTGTCGGCAACGGAATCGCATTGGCCGAGGCATTGGCGCGTGAGTTGCATACCAAGCTCTCGGTTTTCAAAACTTTCGGCACCGCGATGCTGCGTTCGCATGGCGTGGAAATAGAGTTTGTCGGAGCACGAAAAGAGTCTTATACCCACGATTCACGCAAACCGCAGGTCGAGGCTGGCACACTCGAAGACGATCAGTTGCGTCGCGACTTTACGATCAATGCGTTGGCGTGGTCGCTCGATGCCGACCGTTTCGGCGAGCTTGTCGATCCGTTCGATGGAATGTACGATTTAGAGGAGGGAATCATCCGCACCCCTTGCGATCCGGATGTCACCTTCTCCGATGATCCCTTGCGGATGATGCGAGCGGTGCGCTTTGCTACACAACTCGGCTTTACGATCGAGGAACAAACATTCGACGCCATTGCTCGTAATGCCGAGCGGATCAAAATTGTATCGCGTGAGCGTATCGCTGTGGAACTCAATAAAATCGTTCTTTCGCCTGTCCCCTCAATCGGTTTTGAATTGTTGGAACTTACCGGACTGTTGGCATTGATCTTTCCGGAGATGCACGCCCTAAAAGGGGTCGAACGTCGGGGTAAGCATGCTCATAAGGATAATTTTATCCATACACTCAAAGTTCTCGACAACGTGGCACGTCGCTCCGACGATCTCTGGTTACGATGGGCTGCTGTGTTGCACGATATAGCCAAGCCACTGACCAAAGCCTACGACCCACGTGTGGGGTGGACTTTTCACGGACATGAAACCCTCGGGTCGAAGATGGTGCCGGCGATCTTTCGACGACTGAAACTGCCGCTCAACGAGCATATGAAATTTGTCCAAAAGATGGTCTTCCTCCATCTGCGTCCGATCATTCTCTCCAAGGACTTGGTGACCGACTCGGCTGTGCGACGTCTGTTATTCGAAGCCGGCGATGACGTGGAGTCGCTGATGACGCTCTGTGAGGCGGATATCACTTCGGGAATCGATGCCAAAGTACAACGTTACTTGGCCAATTTCGAATTGGTGCGCCGTAAAATGAAAGATTTGGAGGAGCGCGATCGTGTGCGCAATTTCCAACCACCGATTACAGGCGAGATCATCATGCAAACCTATGGAATCGGCCCGTGCAGAGTGATCGGCGATATCAAAGAGGCTATCAAAAATGCCATCCTCGATGGCGAAATCCCGAATGAATACGAGGCAGCCCATGCCCTTATGGAACGCTTGGCGGCCGAACGAGGGCTTGTCAAAGCGTAGTTTTTCATGTCGAGGGAAGCACTTCCCACTATTCCTCCTGCATTACTCTTGGTTGCTGTCAACGCTGTATGATAACAATAAAATCTCCCGTAGGCACCTACGGGAGATTTTCCATCATAACAGATCAATTAATTTGATCCGGAAACGCATTTCATTAATTTGCGGGATCGGGATGAACCGTATTACCATCAGCATCAACCAGCTGCGTCATGGTGTACGGACCTATAAAGAAATCCTTCTGGGTATAACCCGCAGCCGTATTCAGATAGTATGAAGAAGTCGTTCCCGCGCGAGATTCGTAGAACTCCAACATCGTAATAGTAAATAGCACACCCGAAGAGAGTTTACCATCACGACCAACTATTTTCGCTTTACCGTTCTCTTCGGCACTATAAGTTGCCGCAAGGTTCTTGGCATTGGAGGAACTCAAAAGACCAAAGCCGGTACCGGTTTCACGGTTGACATAACGGTTTCTAAGATTGAGCCATCCGTTAGGAGTACGACAATCTTTCAGTTCTTGTTGTGTTAGATAGAATCCTTTTTCATCACAAGTGGCAACGATATCAACCCGATTTGCATAAGTCGTATATCCCCAACCGCGAATCTTATATTTCGCACCGATCTCTTCGGGCTTGATCGTAATGTAGAAAGTAAAGGATTTATTACTTACCTCGGAAGAAGTACTTGTTACAGCCCACTTACCTAACCACTTCTTGTACCAATCGGGCGTATCTGCGGGCAGTAACGACGAATCAACCGAGAACGGGAGCGATGTGACAGATGTCGTGGAAACAAACGCTCCATTCTGAATAGCAACACCGAAGACAATCGCAACACTTTCGTCGTAGAAGCTCGGCGATGTTACCGTATAGGACGAACTACCCTTGTAGAGGAGCGATTGTGCAATTACTTCGGGATCATCACCCGAGCCAAGACTTGTGTTGAGTGTTGTCACCAAGTTGCGCAACAGATCCTTCTCGCGAACAGCTTCAAACTCCGATTTCAACATCGAAGTGATGTAGAAGTACTCCGTGTCAATAGAGGGCGTAACCGAAACAATAACACTGTTAAACGTACGTGTCTCTGCCGGAACCGTTACCGTGAAGACGTTGTCGGACTTGATAGGTTTCGGTGTCATGATCTTGAAATCAGCACCGTTGACCTCTGCAAAATAGTATTCGTCAACCAAGCGGAAATCTTGCGCCGTAATACCATTGATCGTGATCGGCTTGTAGAAACTGATACCCTCTTTGGTATAGATATACGGAGCATAGATTGTCGTCGAAGCGTCGAGATCGACCGTAAAACGACGGCTAACAAGTTTGGTGGGATACTCCACGCCTCCAACTGTGAAGGTATAAGAGCCGAAAACCATATCCTGAGCATTGAGCTTGTAGGTGTCGAGCTCGGATGCCCAAACAATATCCTCATCTACGGGAGTAAGGATATAGGTGTTGCCCGAGATGATACCACGCAGACGTACCTCTTGCGGAGTAGCACTTACCACGGTAAACTTATAGTCACCCTCCATACCTTTGTGCGTTGAGCCAATACCATCGGGGTTGCGGGGATGTACAAAGTAGTTGATCACCGAGTTCTTGGTGTCGAAATTGAGTGTAACACCCAGATCCTCGCCCATGGAGTAAAGACTCGTTTCGGCTGTGGCTGTGTCTTGTTCGGTTTCCGATGCAATGGTAACTTTTCCATCGGCGAACTTGAAAAATACGTTATATCCACCAAATTCCTGCGTAGGAGAGGGGAAGTAACGAACATGCCATCCGTTTACTGCACCTTCAAGAACGGCCTTGGCCTCGACTTTGGCAGCTTCGATACGCTCGGAAGCCGATTTGTCGAAGAGGTCTTCTTCGTCAAACAGACAGGAAGAGAGTAAAACGGGAAGAGCGAAAAGCAGTATGATTTTGAACTTTTTCATATTCGGTCTCGTTTTAGATGTTTTCAGAATTATTCGGCCTCAATAGTTAAGTCAGAGAAGTTGAGGTGGGGAGCTTCGGAAGCACGGCGCAATATAACTGCACGCATGTCGTCGAGGTTGATGTTCCAACTATTCTCCATATAACTCTTGACGATCGTGAGTTTGCTCTCAATGATCTCTCTTCCGGAAGTACCAGCGGTGACCATCTTCTCCTCCCACTCTTCGGCAGTGCGGGTGACGTAGATCGAAACGATCTCTACGAAATCCTCACCGGCAGAGTTTGATGCATAGGCGGTAATGAAACCATCTTTGAGAGACGAGGTGTCATCGTAAACATCGAAACAATCGTCTTGCACATACTTGTCACCCGAAATCTTGGGGAAATCGGTCGAATAAGGTTTCGTCTGGTTGAGAATGTGACCAAACTCGTGGTGGATCGTCTTGAAATAAGCAGTTTTGGAGTTAACGGTGCTTGTGTTCAGGTTGTCAAGATTATAGAGTGTAATCTTTGCACCTGCCTCAGCCGTACCTAATACCACCGAACCATTGGTCTTGTATGCGTAGGATCCTACAAGGCAGAGAACCTTCGGGAAGTAGGCTTTGATAAACTCGCAGCTACCGGTGAGTTCATCGTAAACCTCCAAACACATGTGACGCACCAATTTGGCCATAGCCACCGATTTCTCGTAGCTGGCGGGAGTAAGGTAATACTCCATACTCGATTCGATATCCTCGAAGCGATATTTGAACTGAATATTGTATGGCAGCATGTAGTAATGCTGAAGCCAGCGGTCAAGGTCATTCTCTTCGGTAGTTGTTTCACGAATCACACTGGTTGCAGAGAGATCGTCATCATTCGAACAAGCTGTAAAGAGAACAGATGCCAACAAAATGGGGCATAATAAATATATCAGCTTCTTTTTCATAGAATACATGTTTTAGTTTCTCGGATTGGGAGTAAGACCTGCAAAGATGACATCCGACGGGAGTTGCAGAGCACGACGCGGGTCGGCAATACCGCTCTCATCGCTGATTTTGTCGGTAATTTGCAGAATTGTTTTATCGTCTTGATCCAGCAAGTAGCGATAGACCGTGATACCGAAACGACGGGTATCAAACCAACGCATACCTTCGTGCAGGAACTGATAGCGACGTGCGAAAATCAACGTGTGGAGCAAAGCTTTCTGCTCATTGGTATCGTCGAGTGCATCGATCTCTGCATAAGGAGCAGCGTAGAGACGCTTTTTAGGCGTAAGAGTTTGTGGGGATGTGCTGGAAGTTTTACCTACATAAGGCTCGGAGTAACCCGTATGGCTGAGCCAATTAACCAGCGACTCTTTGGTCATGTTCGAAGTGTTCGAAGTAAAGAGATTTCCAGCCCAAAGATTCAGGTAGCGCAAAGCCTCGTCTCCGCAAGTGGGATCTTCGCTCATCTTCATGATATTAGCCTCTACGTAGTTCAAGATGGCCTCCTCTACGGAGAAGAGTACACTGACTGCCTTCGAAAAACCGGTACCGGCTACCGGATCGGTATATTGGAAGATGTACCATGTGCGCGGCAAGAGGTATTTACGGGAAGAAGATAATACAACGCGGTTTACCTTGAATGAGGGCGAGCCCCAAGGTGCACCATTGGCGAAATATTTCAAAGTTCCGTCTGCCTGCTCGATCGGGTCTATTTTCTGTGAGGCAAACGTTTCATAAGTTCCTATTATCTCACCGTGTCCATAGCGGCCGGCTGTGGAGTAGCGACCGAATACGGTACCTGCCGCCGAAGTCGCTGCCTGCACGAGGAAGTTAGCTGCACTGGCTGAGTTTACATACTCTTGATGGCGAGGTGTTCCGTCGGGGATAGCGGCGATAGCATCGTAATCACGCAGTGTCAGGTTGTCGGTCATCGCTTTCTTTGCATACTCGATAGCTTTGTCCCAATTGTGCATAAAGAGGTAGTAGCGCGATGCAAAACAGCAGGCTGCTTTGTAGTTGAAGTGGTATTTGGGTACCTTATAGAGGTTATCGTTGATCAAAGGAATACCCTCCTCGATATCCTTACCGATCTTCTCATATACCTCTCGCAGTGTACCACGTTGGTATTTGGGATTGAGGTCGGTCTCTGCATGATCCATATAGGGAATACCCAAATAATTGTCAGCCGTAGCCTCATTATAAGGCATGCAGAAGAGGTTTGCCAAGATAAAGTGCGAGTATGCACGGCACAACAGCGCCTCACCCTTGCTGGCTTTGAGTTGCTCGGTTACAGGACCGCCCAAATCGTTGATCGCCGAGAGAGCTTGGTTGGCCTCCGCGATGTTGGAGTAGTTAGAACTCCAAACGTTTCCCGGGGAGTCGTTGTTGCTGGCAACATCTTCTGCCCACTCGTAGACATCCTTATAGAATTGGTTATAATTCATGTGGCTACCATGGTCACACGCGTTATCCGAAGACAACTCCGCCAATATTTGATAGCTACCGGCTCCTGTGGTATAGGCGGAGATCAAGATAGATGCGACTTTCTCTTCGGAATCCAACGTCGTACGCAAATCGGGATTTTGATCCAAGAAATCGCTACACGAAGCAAATGTCAAAAGAGCTGTCGCAAGACCTAATAAATATTTAATAAATTCTTTCATATCAAATTAGTTTTACGTTACGGATTATAAACCGATTCGGAGCGTCAAGGTAAATTGACGAGGTACCGGAGCAGCAACACCACCGGTGTTATAGAACTCGGGATCCTGACCATTGAGTTTCTTGTCGGCGTAGAGCAAGCAGAGGTTCGTCACTTGAAGTTTGAGCGACAACGATGCGAGACGAATCTTCGAAATGAGCGCTTTGGGGAAATCGTACGAGAGCGAGAGCTCTTTCAAGCGGATAAAGTCTCCCTTAGCGATACGTGCGGTCGAGTAGTTGTATGCGCTATATCCGTACGAAAGCGAACTGTTCTGTTGCAATTGACGTTTCGAGAGGATGGTGGGGATGTTTGTAACGTTCTCATCACCAGCAATCATCCAACGATTCTTGAACTCACGCGGATGGGCATCGAGGTCCGAATATTTGCTGTCGAATACAGGATTCAAACGAACAACATTACCAAACGAATAGGTCATGAAGACATTCAACTTCCAACCTTTGTATTGGAACATGTTACCGAAGCTACCCAAGTCGGTAGGATCAACCGAACCCGAGTATACGAGGTTCTTGCGTAGGTTATTTTCGTCACGATCTTGGAAACTGAACGAATCGGACGTTACTTTACCTGCGGTATTGACGAGCATCGGCAAACCGTTCTCATTCAAACCTACATATTGGAACGAGAAGAGCGAACGGGCGGGATAGCCTTCCATCGTAAATCCGGTTCCGGAAACCAACGACATCGCACGGGTCGAAGTTTCGAGTTTGGTAACTCGGTTGTTGATGTGCGAGTAGATGAAGTTCGTGGTCCAAGAGAAGTTCTTGGTTTGGATGTTTTTGGTTGTCAAACTGAGCTCGACACCATTGGATTTCATCTCGGCAACGTTACCATATTTCGAAGTCTCACCACCGATACCTTGTGTGGTAACGATACCGATAAGGTCGAAGTTGTTACGTTTGTACCAGTCGAAAGCCAAGTTGATGCGGTTGTTTGCCAAACCGATGTCAACACCGATGTTCAACTCATGCTTCTTCTCGTAGGTGAGCTGTGCATTTTCGAGGTCCGAAACGGTCAAACCGGATTCTCCATCACCGGTAGTCGGGCGCCACGGAGTGGTAGCCTCGATTACTGCCAACGAGTTGGTAACATACGAGGGACCGCGATCGGCCGTCAACGAATACGATGCTTTCAGCGTAAAGTGCGTCAAGGCAGGATTGAGTTTCTCGAAGAACTTCTCTTCGTGAGCATTCCATGCTCCGGAGATGTTCCACGTCGGCAACCAGCGTGCGCGCGAACTCTTACCCATTTTGTTGGTACCTTCATAACGGAGGGTTCCATTGAGAGTATAACGTCCCTTGTACGAGTAGGTTCCATTGAAGAAGAATGCAGTTTCACGATAGAAGGTATCGCCGAGTGTATAGTATTTTGCCAAATCCTCGGCACCTTTCTTAAATACCAAATAGTCGTAGAAAGGTTCCATACCCATATCGTATTGAAGACCCCAACCGCGTGTCCAAGTGTTGTGACGGTCGATCTTGTTTACAGACATACCTCCATAGAGGTTGATGATATGTGCATCCTTGAAAGTTTTGTTGTAAGTTGCCGATACACGGAAGTCGTACGAGAGCATTTTGTTGTCGGTGCGCTCATAAATACCACCTTTGGGCAAGATAGATACCGGAATAGCATACGGATCATCCGGATCGGTGTAAAGATAGGGGTTTTTATTACGAACAATTGTCGGCTCGGTTGTTCGGTATGCGATCGATTGGTTCGAAGACTCTGTGATATTGTGCTCCTGCGTGGAGGCTTGATACTTCACGGCTCCCAATACGGCCAAATCAAGTCCCGGAACGGGAGTCCACTTCAACTCTCCTTGGAATTTGGTCTCAACAACCGAAAGATCGATGTAGTTGTTGTTCAACTCATGAAGGATGTTAAACGGAGCGTAGTTACGCGTATAATACTCATCGGGATTAAGCGTACGTGCTGTGTTAAGAGCATAGGAGTAGGGGTTGATATCGAACTCACGTTTTACCTCTCCGGTTACATAGTTGGTAGCAGCCGACAAGGTTCCGGGTGCTTTCTGTTTACGATACGAACCGTTGGTGATGATATTGAACGAGAGGTTCTTGAAGATGTTAAACGACGCATTCAAGTTTGCCGTATAACGCTCTACTTTACTCATCTTTGTCCATCCCGGATCGAGCATTGCACTGATTGATGCATAGTAAGACGATTTGTCGGTACCCGAAGAGAGGCTGACCGAGTGCGAGTGCATCACGTTGTTGTTGAACAGCGTGTTGAACCAGTTCGTGTTGCGGAACTCTGCGGCACGCAAATAAGCTGCACGGCCTGCATCATTGTTAGCAATCTGTCCGTTTGCGATCATTTGGTACATTTTACCAAATACACCGGTTTCGGAATCGGTAATGGTCTCGGCCAAGTTGAGCCAACCTTTCTTCTGCATGTCCATATACACCGACATCTGATCCTGAGAGTTCATGATGTTGAAGTTGTTGTACGACGGAATCATGCGATAGGTGAACTCACCTGTGTAGTTGATGGAGCTGACACCTGCACGACCGCGTTTGGTGGTGATAACGATCACACCGGCCATAGCGCGCGCACCATAAATAGAGGTAGCGGAACCGTCTTTCAAGATGTTGAAGCTCTCGATGTCCTCGGCATTCAAACCTGCGATGGCAGAAGCGATAAGCGTTGAGGCGTCACCCGAAGAGAGTGCATCGGCATCGATGTCGATAATATCCTCCATGATCACACCATCGACAACCCACAACGGTTTCGAACTACCGTAAATTGACGTGGCACCACGTACGCGGATCTTCGGAGCTGTACCGAATGTACCGGATACGTTTTGAACGGACACACCAGCCGAACGACCTTCCAAACCACGGCTGATATCGGCCAAACCCGACAATTTTACATCGTCGGCGGTAAGTTGGTCGGCAGCTCCCGTAAAGAGACGACGGTCCATTTTGGTCATACCCGTCACCACTACCGTTTCCACCGTTTGGGCATCGGGTTGCAACGAAACTTTGATATTCGATGAAATAGCTACATCCTGCGTTTTGTAACCTACATAAGAGATTTGTAGCATATCACCATTGGCGGGGATTCCTGTCAAGACAAATTCACCTTTTGCGTCAGTAGAAATGCCGACAGTTGGGCGATTTTTTACAACGATGGTTGCACCGATAATCGGCTCACCGTTTTCGTCAACGACGCGACCTTTCGCCGTTTTAGTTTGGGCTGTCGCTGTCATTATACTGAATATCGCCAAAAGCAGTAAAAAGCACCTGTTTATCATGGGCAAAAAAATAAAAAAATAAGAATTCCGTAAGTATTAATAACAAGATTAAGTGAAATACCGCTACCGGTAATTCATCAATCTGACTGAACAATTCCCCATGTCCATTATAATTAGCGTCTTTCAAAGGGAATTTCTGCGACCATCAACCGACACAAACGCAAAATAACGGGCGATGAGGAGTGGTACATCGGAAAACTGCTTTCTGTGAGATGCGAGCGCGATGCGATTTGCGAGTAAGTATTGCGCTGACAGCGGAAAATAAAAAATAAACTCCAAAGAAAAAATAATGCAACAACCGCGTACGACCCGCCAAGAATTGCCGCGCAATTTTGGCGTAGCACCCTCTAATACAATTTATTATCGAGCAAAAATACCCCCCCCCTATACCCATATAGGCAATAGCGGAATTATTTTTTGCAAAACAATTCACCGAGAAGAAAATTTGCTTACAATTTAGTTGCATTATTATGCTTTTAAGAGGATTGCAAAGACAAATATAGTATATATTTTTTATTAAACCAAGAGTTTAAGTTTGTTTTTGGTAAAAATATTAAGAAATTCTGGAAAATTATTTATCAAACCGCTGCAATATTAAATTATTTTACGAATGTTTTTTTGCTACTTTTACCCTCTGTACGCACAGCAAAGCCACATTTGCATTGGTGACTTTTTCGGATTTCTTGTTTTGAAAGGAAAATTTTTCTCCAATTAAAAAAAATGCACAAAAATCCCCCCCCCCTAAAAATTAAGAAAAAAAAGCAAAAAAATAGTATTTTTTGGCGAATAAATATCGGCATGATTTTGCGATACGGGCAGACGACAATTGATCGGTGTTATACGAGATATATCGGACAATTTTACCGGCTTTTTTAAGTGTTTTTTCAAATTTTTTCAAAAATTTCAAAAAAAAGTGACTTTTTATCTGTTATTTTTTTCACAATTTGAAAAATCTATCTATCTTTGTAACATCCGAAATATGCACGTTCTTTGCTGTTTGGATATGTAAAAGAAAGAGGTTTTTATATAAATAATAGTATTATGAACAAATTAGATTTGCAAAAGTATGGCATCTCGGGAGCTACCGAGATTGTTTACAATCCCTCGTACGACGAATTGTTCCGCGAGGAGACCAAAGAAGGTTTGACCGGTTTTGACAAAGGTCAGTTAACCGAAATGGGTGCTGTAAATGTAATGACAGGTGTTTACACCGGTCGTTCACCCAAAGACAAGTTCTTCGTAATGGACGACACCACGAAAGATACGATCTGGTGGACTTCGGAGGAGTACAAAAACGACAACAAGCCCCTCTCGCAAGAGTCGTGGAACGCCTTGAAAAAACTTGCAGGCGATGAGTTGTCAAACAAAAAGCTCTATGTGGTTGACACATTCTGCGGCGCCAATGAAAATTCGCGTTTGAAGATCCGTTTCATCATGGAGGTAGCTTGGCAGGCTCACTTTGTGAAGAATATGTTCATCCGTCCGACCGACGCAGAGTTGGAGGTATATGGAGAGCCCGATTTCGTGGTATTGAACGCGTCGAAAGCCAAAGTTGAGAACTACAAAGAATTGGGGTTGAACTCGGAGACTGCTGTTGTCTTCAACCTCACCGAAAAGATGCAGGTAATCATCAACACTTGGTATGGTGGTGAGATGAAGAAAGGTATGTTCTCCTACATGAACTACCTGCTTCCGCTCAAAGGCATGGCCTCGATGCACTGCTCGGCAAATACCAACGAGAAGGGCGAAACGGCAATCTTCTTCGGATTGTCGGGTACAGGTAAAACCACCCTTTCGACCGACCCGAAACGTCAGTTGATTGGTGACGACGAGCACGGCTGGGACGACGACGGTGTGTTCAACTTTGAGGGCGGCTGCTACGCCAAAGTTATCAACCTCTCGAAAGAGAACGAGCCCGATATTTGGAATGCAATCCGTCGCAACGCGCTATTGGAGAACGTTACCGTTGACGAAAACGGCAAAATCGATTTCGCCGACAAATCGGTTACCGAGAATACACGTGTTTCCTACCCGATCTACCACATCGACAATATCGTGAAACCCGTATCGAAGGCTCCGGCTGCTAAGAAGGTGATCTTCCTTTCGGCCGATGCATTTGGCGTGTTACCTCCGGTTTCGATTTTGACTCCCGAGCAGACCAAATACTACTTCTTGTCGGGCTTTACCGCCAAGTTGGCCGGTACGGAGCGTGGTATTACCGAGCCTACTCCGACTTTCTCGGCCTGCTTCGGTGCCG
This sequence comes from Rikenellaceae bacterium, assembly GCA_015059735.1. Lineage (GTDB taxonomy): Bacteria > Bacteroidota > Bacteroidia > Bacteroidales > Rikenellaceae > Alistipes. The sequence goes on from SUZX01000004.1 coordinate 130,094, forward strand.
CATTCCTCTCGCTGCACCCCACCAAATACGGCGAAGAGTTGGTGAAGAAGATGCAGCAGTCGGGAGCAACAGCATACCTCGTGAACACCGGTTGGAACGGTACCGGCAAACGTATCTCGATTAAAGATACACGCGGTATCATCGATGCTATCCTCGACGGCTCGATTGACAAAGCTCCGACCAAACAGATCCCGATGTTCGATTTCAAAGTACCGACCGCATTGCCGGGCGTAGATCCTGCTATCCTCGATCCGCGTGACACCTACGCCGACGCTACCGAGTGGGAAGTAAAAGCAAAAGACCTTGCCGGCCGTTTCGTGAAGAACTTCACAAAGTTCACAGGCAACGAAGAGGGCAAGAGCCTTGTAGCTGCTGGTCCGAAAGTGGAGTAATGCAGATGGACAAAATCGGGAGAGCGTTTGACTCTCCCGATCCCAATAAAAAACCGGATGAAGATCTCATCCGGTTTTTCAATATGTAAGAATAGAGCAATCAGAACGGATATCCCACACCGAAATTCAGTGCCGTATTCTTCCAGCGGAAATTGTGAATCCAACGTTCTCCGGCCGGATTATTCGGGTTATGCAACTGAATACCCCAATCGAGACGCAATACAGCAAATTTAATATCAAAACGCAACCCTATTCCTGTATTGAATCCCAACTGCTTATAAAAATCCCGTAAATAGAAGACCCCTTCGTTGGAGTATTGCTCTGGATCACTCTTCAAGAACCAAATATTTCCCGCATCGAGGAAAGTTGCACCATGAATAATTCCCCAAATCGGGAATCGAAACTCCAAATTAGCCTCCAACTTCATATCTCCTAACTGCGAAGGATAAGCCGTATCGGGACGCGGCACCGACCCCGGACCGAGTGTTCGAGGCGTCCAACCTCGCATGCTGTTGCTGCCTCCGGCATAGAACAAGCGGTCAAACGGCACGGAGGTAGAGTTCCCATAAGCCATCGCCACACCGCCATAAAGACGCCCTGCCAAAGCTGTTTTCTCTCCCAACATGATTTTGCGGCTAAGACTCAAATCCGCACGGAAATATTGCGAATAACGGATTTTGAAAATCGTATAATACCGATCCGAAGCATCGCCCGTCGGCGATGAAAACAAATGAGCAAAGCCATCAAGCAGGTTACCCGCAGTTTCGGCATTGAACCGGATAACGGTGGCATTACCTCCCAAATTCTTCATCTGGTTATTGTAACTGTATCCAAAGGTTAGACCGGCAATGAATTGCGTTTTATAACTGTTTTTCAGATAAAGGTTGTTGGTGTCGGCCAAAAAATCGGGATCGAGATAGCTCACATCGACCACATTGATATCTATGGGTCGCAACGAGAACGATGAATAACGCGAATCGGTCCACTGATAGGTCAAACCGGCACTCGAAAGCGATCGTTTATAGTAAGGTCTATCTTGGAAATTGATCGAGAGTTCCAATTTGGTCTTCGGCTGATTTACCGAACGATAGCGCGAAGTTCGCCAAGGTACCAAGAATCGGGGAAAAGTTAAACTTGTTGATACTCCAAACTCAGTAGCCTGTCGTTTCTTTGCATCTCGCCCCTTCATAAATTCATATCCCACTGCAAATGAGACATCAAACGCCTCAGCACCTCGAAAGATATTGCGATTCTGATAACCGACCGTCGCCTTTAATCCATAGAAACTCGACGTGGTACTACCCTCCAAATCAACCTTAAAGCTCTGTTTAAGCGTCGGTGTACAATATATGTTGCAGGTCAAATAACCCTCTTTCAAATAACGTACCTTCGTAGAATCGCGCGTAGCTCCGACATACGAGATATAATCGGTAACTTCGGCAGCCCTCGGTTGCTCGACAAAAGCCACGCGGGTACTTTTGAAATACCCCAACGACATCAAATCGGTATAGGTTCTATTTACCTGTGCCGAGTTATAAATATAGTTGGGATAGAGCGGAATCGCCTGCCGCAGGATCTGCGGACGCAGATTCGGCCGTCCGTTGCTGACGATATTCAATCCTCGGAAATAGGTGGTATCCAACTTGGTAGTTCCCTTCTCGGTTTCGATCTTCATGGGATCGTAGTCGGTATAGACATTGATTCGATCGATCCGATAAATCATATTATTCTCTCGCTCAGGCTGCCCTTGATCGTTGTAGCCCGTAAGGTGCTGTTTTATGACCACCGCAACATCGACACGTCGGTTTCCACCTAACGTATCGACCACATATTCGATATTATTGACCGTAAAATTAAAATACCCGCGTTCGCGTAAATGGGCAGTAATCCGCTCACGCTCACGATCAAGTACCGAAATATCGAATATGTTACCGCTTCGGAGCAACGTATTTGCCGTATCGGGAAGAATCAACGGTTCGAGACTTTTATCTCGGAATTCATAAGAGATCGAATCGATCCTATAAGGTTCATGTTGCACGGTTCGATAGGCCACCCGAGCCCGTTTTCGACGCGAAGTCGTATCGATCTCGAAGAAAGCCTGTGACGAGAAAAATCCCCGAGAATTCATATAAATTTTCAAATTCTCGGCGCTCTTTTGAGTCAATCCCATATCCAGCAGGACCGGAGCTTCACCAATGCGACGCTTCCAATTATTCCAGCGATTCTGCTTTGCCGGATTCGCCTGCTCATAGAGCCAAACATAGAAATTGGTTCCTAACAAGCGTTTGTTGGGGGTCTGTCGCACATATTTCTCCAAATCATCCGCCATAATTCGCTCTTTGCGAGGCGTATTCTGATCATCTTCGATTGTCACCCGTTGCAACAGATAGTGTCCTTCGGGAATATAGCGCGTAACGCTACACGCACCAGCGACAACTCCCAGCAGCACTACCGCCAAAAGTTTCACTATCCGCTGCATACGTCCTATTTTCCAAAATGCGAACACGGGAAACTACATTTCGATGATTATTGATTGAAAAAACCTTTCTCTTTAAGCAACTCCAAATAAGAGGCCGAGATTGCTAAATTATCTTTACGCACATAACGTCTTTGGGTAAAAATCTGCGCCAAATTGGGCAATCCGTTCTCTTTCAACAACTGCTTGGTCAATTCCGACTCTTCTCGCTCAGCCCAAAGTTCGTCGATCTCGGCAGCAGTATAATCGGCATATTTCTCATAATGCACCACCGCATCGAGTGGCAGGCGATCTGTCAATTCCGGTGACTCATCGGGATACCCCAAAACAATAGTCGTCAGCGGAACAACTCCCTTCGGAAGATCCAGCACACGGCAGATCTCTCCGGCAGTATAGATCGTGGTGCCGAGATAACAGAGCCCCAAGCCGTGCATTTCAGCCTCTATCGCCAAATTCTGCGCAGCCAACAACGCATCGGTTGCAGCATTGAGAAACCACGCAAAATTGTCGTAGGCAGGGTCGGCTTCACGCTGTTCGCACCACATTGTAAATCGGTGAATATCTGCGCATATTGTCACCACACACGGAGCTTCACGCACCATCGGCTGATTAAAATGGCAAGGCGAGAGTTGTTCGCGCAAAGCGGCATCTCGCGTTACAATCAGCGAATAGAGTTGCATATTGCCACAGGTCGAGGCGCGAACAGCTGCCGCTAAAATATCGGCAAGGACCTCTTCCGGAATGGGAGTGGATTTGAATTTACGAATCGACCGGTGTTTGAAAAGCAGGCTCTTCATAACGTTTTCTCATTTTTCAGGTGCAAAATAATTCGAATGCACCCATACTCACAATTTACAATGTTAATTTCCCACAAAAATAACAAAACTTTTAGAAGTTTTCGTATTTTTGTCTGCGATATCCCATTCTTCCATGACACAGATTGCATTTACCAAATACGAAGGAGCCGGTAACGACTTCATTCTCATCGATAACCGTGAGGGAATTTTTACGCCCGATCCATCAATCATTGCCCGTCTTTGTGATCGACATTTTGGCATCGGAGCCGATGGACTGATGACTCTATCATCGTGTGATACAGCTGACTGCACAATGCACTACTACAATGCCGACGGATCCGAAGGCGAAATGTGCGGCAATGGAGCCCGCTGTTTTACACTCTTTGCACATCACTTGGGAGTTTGTTCCGACGTATGCCATTTCGAAGCAACTGATGGCCCGCATACGGCTCATCTGTTGCAGGCTGACACCCGTTCGGGACAAATCGAGTTGGGCATGATCAATGTTTCGGAGATTCGCACAGGCGAAGGCTGGTGGTTTCTCAACACGGGAGTTCCTCACTATGTGGAATTTGTCAAAGATGTCACCACCGTTGATGTGTTGTCCCGAGGGGCCGCCATTCGCTACGACTCGTCACGATTCCCGCAAGGGACCAATGTCAACTTTGTACAACTCCTCGATTCCGGAATTCTGCGAATGCGCACCTATGAACGAGGTGTAGAAAACGAAACATTGGCCTGCGGGACCGGCGCAACAGCAGCGGCATTGATTACTAACTATGCTCATCAACACGAGGTAAACAAGTTCCGCATCGAAGTTTCCGGTGGCGAACTCACGGTCAAATTTACTCACCCGCAAAAGACACAAATCTATACCGAAATCCGATTGACCGGTCCTGCTCGACGAGTCTATACCGGAGTAATCGACCTCGATAATCTTTAATTTTATCGACTCGCTCAACCGACACATTCGAAATAATTCCGATTATGATCGAAAAATTCATCATGGCAGGTTCCACGCCCCTGCATATATGCGACTCGCAGAAAGGCGACCGCTGTATCGTATTGTTACACGGCTATCTTGAATCGTTGTTGGTTTGGGAGGATTTCGTCCCGTTACTATACAAACAGGTTCGTGTAGTCACCCTTGATCTCCCGGGACATGGTATCTCCACAATTGAAGGCACAGAACATACGATGGAATTCCTTGCCGACACAGTGGTTGCGGGAATTCGCGCACTCGGGATCGAACATTGCACATTGGTAGGACACTCCATGGGTGGATATGTCGCATTGGCTTGTTGCGAACGCCACCCCACACTTCTCGACGGCCTTGTTCTACTCAGCTCCACGCCCAATGCCGACACGCCAGAAAAATCAGAGAATCGCCGTCGAGAGATTGCATTGATACTAGCCGGCAAGAAAGAATTACTATCTCGCACAGCTCCTGCGGCCGGATTTGCCGAAGAAAATCGCAGACGTCTGCGTGACTATATCGAGGATCTTACCGAACAGGTGCTCATCACCGAAGACGAAGGAATCGTTGCACTGCTCAACGGAATGATCTCCCGCAAAGATCGCAACGAAATGTTGCATAACACCTCTGTTCCCCAACTCTTTCTCCTCGGTCGCAAAGATAATTATATCCCCATAGACGCTGCCGAAAAATTGGTTGCTGCTCATCCCCAAGCTCGTGTTGTGTGGCTTGAACATTCGGGACACATGGGATTTATAGAGGAGCCGGAAGTTTGCGCTTCGGCTCTGCTCGATTTCGCCAACAGCAATACCTCGCGATCGTAACTTAACAGAGTTTCATCATCTCGACATTCCCAAAAATAAGGAGTTCGTACTTCATACGAACTCCTTATTCATTGATTATTAGAACTATAAGACTATTCCAAGCGACGAGCACCATCCGAGATAATCACATCGTAAATCATCGGCTCGTGACCATATTTCTCATTGAATTTGGCTTTGGCAGTAGCGATGAACGAATCGTAGAGTTCATCTTTCACCAAATTGATCGTGCAACCACCGAATCCGCCACCCATGATGCGCGAACCCGTTACACCACAAGCTTTGGCAACCTCGGCCAAGAAATCCAACTCCTCGCACGATACTTCATAATCTTTTGACATACCCCAGTGTGTTTCGTACATACGGGCTCCGACAGTTTCGTAATCGCCTTTTTCAAGAGCTGCGCAAACATCCATCACACGCTGCTCCTCGCCAATGACATAACGGGCTCGTTTGTAATCCTCTTCCGAGATCTGATCTTTCACGGCATCGAGTTGTTCCATCGTCGCTCCGCGCAGGAACTCTTGTCCCAATACCTTTGCAACACGCTCACACGATGCACGGCGGTCGTTATACGGCGATCCAACCAACGCGTGTTTCACACGCGAATCGACCAACACAAGTTTATATCCCTGAGGATCGAACGGGAAATACTCATACTCCAACGAGCGGCAATCAAGACGCATCAAGCATCCCTGTTTGCCAAAAACCGAGGCAAACTGATCCATGATACCACACTTCACACCGCAATAGTTATGCTCGGTGGATTGACCAATCTTAGCCAACTCAAATTTATCGATTCCGCAATTGTAAAGTTCGTTCAACGCAAAAGCAAATGTCGATTCCAACGCTGCCGATGAAGACATGCCGGCACCGAGAGGTACATCTCCGGAGAAAACGGTGTCGAAACCACCGATCTTACCGCCACGCTTTTGAATCTCACGGCAAACGCCGAAGATATAGTGGGCCCACGACTCGGCCGGTTTGTCCTCTTCGTTCAACCCGAATTCAGCTGACTCACCAAGATCAAAAGCGTAGGCACGCACCTTATCGGTACCATTAAGTTTTATTACTGCAACGATGCCTTTATCTACGGCACCCGGGAAAACAAATCCTCCGTTATAATCCGTATGCTCACCGATCAAATTGATACGACCAGCAGAAGTATAAATCGAAAAATCGGAGCCGAAAAGTTCGGCAAATTTGGCTTTTACCGGTTCAACATTCATAAATAGATGATTTTTAAGGTTATAGTTATGCCCTCATCCAAAGATCGGGCTTTTTTGCTTTTCACAGATCAGCAAGAATCCGCTCCTCCAAAGACAAAAATCGGTACAAACGGCTACCATAGTAAGTCCGTTTGCACCGATCAAAAGCAAGCGATATACTCTCGAAAAACGAGAAATTTACATCTTCTTACCTACATTGGTTTTCTTGGCAACCTTCGGAGCAGCGACCTTGGCAGCAGTAGCTTTCGGAGCTTTGGGTGCCGCTTTCTTGGCCGGAGCCTTCTTAGCCTTAGCTTCTCCTTCGACAACAGTTGCCTCCTCTACGGCGTCGGTCGTCTTGGCCGAACTCTTGCGCGAACGTCGCGTCTTGGGTTTAGCCTCCGAAGCTGCAGCCGGAGTAATACCGAGCGTATAAGCCTCGTTGAAATCAACGAACTCGATGATGCACATATCGGCAGCATCGCCCAAGCGGAAGCCGGTTTTCAAAATACGGGTGTAGCCGCCCGGACGCTCAGCAATCTTCGGAGCAATGGTACGGAACAACTCCGTAACAGCCTCTTTCTGTTTGAGGTACGAGAAAACTACGCGGCGCGAGTGCGTGGTGTCCTCTTTCGATTTGGTTACAAGAGGCTCTACGAACTGGCGCACGGCCTTGGCTTTCGCAACGGTCGTCTCGATACGCTTGTGAAGGATCAACGACGAAGCCATGTTCGAAAGCAATGCCTTGCGGTGTCCCGCTTGGCGGCCGAGGTGGTTATAATTTTTGTTGTGTCTCATAATTATCGTGAGTTCAAAAGAACTCGGGACTTTTGTGATTTACTAAATTTACGGTTAGTGGAGATTAGTCTTTATCCAGTTTATAGATCGAGACATCCATGCCGAATTTCAGATTCAAAGAGGAAAGCAACTCATCAAGCTCCGTGAGCGACTTCTTACCGAAATTGCGGAATTTCAGCAGGTCGGTACGGTTCAACTTCACAAGATCACCCACTGTATCTACGTCGGCAGCTTTCAAGCAATTCAGAGCACGAACCGAAAGATCCTGATCCGAAAGTTTGGTTTTCAGCAACTGACGCATGTGCAGTATATCCTCGTCGAACTCCTCGGCACCATTGGTATCCTCCATATTCACGGTGATCTTCTCGTCGGAGAAGAGCATGAAATGCTGGATAAGGATCTTGGCAGCCTCTTTGAGTGCCTCCTTAGGATGAATGGACCCGTCGGTAGTTATTTCCAAATTCAACTTCTCATAGTCGGTCTTCTGCTCGACACGGTAGTTCTCGATCGAATATTTCACGTTTTTAATCGGCGTAAAAATCGAATCGATGGGTAACGTACCGAACTCGCAATCAACTGGGGTATTCTCCTCGGCAGGTACATAGCCTCGGCCTTTACCGATGGTCAACGTAAACTGCATCTTCGTACCCGGAGCCAATCGGCAGATCACCAATTCGGGATTGAGCACCTTGAAGAACGACAGATAGTTCGAGATATATCCGGCAGTCAGCTCCGTCACACCCGCAACGTTAATGGAAACCTTCTCGGCATCCTGATTATCGACTGTGCGGATGAAACGAACCTGTTTCAGATTGAGGATGATGTTCAACATATCCTCCATCACGCCGGGAATGGCGGCAAACTCGTGGTCGACACCGGCGACCTTGACCGTCGTGATTGCATAACCTTCAAGCGAAGAGAGCAAGATACGACGCAAGGCATTACCGACAGTCATGCCGAAGCCCGGCTCCAACGGACGGAATTCGAATTTTCCGAACGACGGGGTGGACTCGAGCATAATAACCTTTTCAGGTTTCTGGAATGCTAATATTGCCATAAATAAATTGTGAATTTTAATTACTACTTCGAGTACAACTCGACGATAAGCTGCTCTTTGATGTTCTCCGGAATCTCCTCACGCTCGGGCTTCTGCAAGAACTTGCCACTCATCGAAGCATTGTCCCATTCAAGCCAAGCATAGCGACTCTTCGATCCGGTCAGCGATGCAGTGATCACTTCGAGACTCTTCGACTTCTCTCGAACCGATACAACATCACCCACGCGCAACGAGTACGACGGAATGTTAACGACGTTGCCGTTGACGCAAATGTGGCAGTGCGAAACGAGCTGACGTGCAGCGGCACGCGTCGGGGCGATACCCAAACGATATACCACGTTGTCCAAACGGCACTCCAAGAGTTTCAACAGGTTCTCACCCGTAATACCACCCATGCGAGCAGCCTGCTCGTAAGTGCGCGAGAACTGCTTCTCCAAAAGGCCATAAGTATATTTGGCTTTCTGCTTCTCGCTCAACTGCGTACCATACTCCGACACCTTCTTGCGTTTGCGCATCAAGCCGTGCTGTCCGGGAGGATAGTTGCGCTTCTCGAGCACTTTGTCAGCACCGTAAATAGCTTCGCCAAACTTTCTGGCGATCTTAGATTTTGGTCCTATGTATTTTCCCATTGTATTAACGTATTAAATAGTTGATGATTCTCCTTAATCTACGACGAAATTATACACGACGGCGATTAGGAGCACGGCAACCGTTGTGTGGCAGCGGAGTAACATCGATGATCTCCATTACTTCGATACCAGCACCATGAATCGTACGAACGGCAGACTCACGACCTGCGCCCGGACCCTTGACATACACCTTGACCTTACGCAGACCCATGTCATAAGCAACTTTGGCGCAATCGGCCGAAGCGGTCTGAGCGGCATAAGGAGTATTCTTCTTCGAACCACGGAAACCCATCTTACCGGCCGACGACCAGCTGATGACGTCACCTACCTCGTTGGTAATGGTGATGATCACGTTGTTAAACGTGGAGTGCACATAGGCATTGCCCAAAGCACCAACCTTAACAACCTTTTTCTTAACTGTTCCAGTTTTCTTTGCCATAATTCTCTAAAGATTACTTTGTTGCCTTTTTCTTGTTTGCGACAGTCTTCTTCTTACCCTTACGTGTACGGGCGTTGTTCTTGGTCGATTGACCACGAACCGGAAGACCCAGACGGTGACGGATACCACGATAACAACCGATATCCATCAGGCGTTTGATATTTAACTGAACAACCGAGCGGCACTCGCCTTCGACCTTGATGCCCATTTCGGCAATCGTGGAACGAATAGCACCAACCTGCTCATCCGACCAGTCTTGAACTTTGAGGTCATAGCTGATGCCAGCCTCATCGAGAATCTTGCGAGCCGTAGAGCGACCGATACCATAAATGTAGGTCAGGCCGATCTCGCCTCTTTTGTTTTTCGGTAAATCTACACCGACAATACGTGCCATATAAATTCTTTTACTTTTTTACTAATCGTTAAAAACACTATCCCTGGCGCATTTTGAACTTGGGATTCTTCTTGCAAATGACGTAGAGCTTGCCTTTACGCTTTACAATCTTGCAATCCTCGCTTCTTTTCTTGATGGATGCTTTTACTTTCATGATTTCAAGCAATCTAATGTTATTTGTACCGGAAAGATATACGGCCCTTCGTCAAATCGTAGGGCGTCATCTCTACTTTTACTTTATCCCCGGGAAGGATCTTGATATAGTGCATGCGCATCTTTCCGGAGATGTGGGCGGTTAAGATGTGACCGTTGTCCAGTTCAACACGAAACATCGCATTGGAAAGGGCTTCGATAATCGTACCATCCCGTTCGATAGCAGCTTGTTTTGCCATAGAGTTTTTAATTGTGGGCTTATGCACATCCTCGATTTATCAGTAACGAGGTAGCACATACAATCGCCTTAATTATTAATTGCTTCTTCGATAATACTGAAATCTGTCAACACATCGGGACCGCCTTTACGTATTGCTACGGCGAACTCAAAGTGTGCCGCAGGTTTGCGATCACGTGTGCGAACCGTCCAACCATCCCTTTCGAATACCACCGCTCGGCCTCCCATGTTGATCATGGGTTCGATACAGATGACCATACCCTCTTTCAAGAGGGGGCCTCTGCCTCGTGCTCCATAGTTGGGAACTCCCGGGTCTTCGTGCATTTTTCGACCCACACCGTGTCCCTCCAACTCACGGACCACGCCATAACCGAAACTTTCGGCATACTCCTGCACAGCTGCCGACACATCGCCTACGCGGTTGCCAGCCTTTGCCTGTGCTGTACCTTTATAAAGAGCCTCTTTGGTGACCTCCATCAGTTGCTTAACTTCCCCGGCAACCTCTCCAACGGCAAACGTATATGCCGAATCACCAACAAACCCCTTCATAAATGTACCACAATCGACCGAAACGATGTCGCCCTCTTGGAGGACACATTTCGTGGATGGGATACCATGAACTACCTGTTCGTTAACCGAAATACATAACGAAGCGGGAAATCCCTGATACCCGAGGAATGCAGGAACTGCTCCATGCGACCGGATGAACTCCTCGGCAATGCGATCCAACTCTTTGGTCGTGACGCCCGGCCGAATGTGGCGACCCACCTCGGCCAGCGTCTTCGACACCAAAATATTGTTCTCGCGGAGCAACTCAATCTCCTCGTCTGTTTTCAGAAAAATCATTTTCGTCCAAGCAACTCTTCGGAAAACCCAGATTAATGACGACCTTGGATGCGACCGGTCTTCATGAGACCATCGTAGTGACGCATCAACAGGTAGCTCTCTATCTGTTTAAGAGTATCGAGTACCACACCAACCATGATCAGCAACGAGGTTCCACCATAAAAATAGGCGAACGATTGCTGAATACCCAAGAACTTCATTGCCAAAGCGGGCATGATAGCTACAATAGCAAGGAAGAATGATCCCGGGAGAGTGATACGCGTCATGATGGAGTCGATGTAGCTCACGGTCTGCTTACCCGGTTTCACTCCCGGGATGAAGCCGCCGTTACGCTTCATGTCATCGGCCATCATTTGAGGATTGACGATAATCGCTGTGTAGAAGTAGGTGAAAGCGATTACCAACACGGCCAACGTGAAGTTGTACCAGAAGCCGGTCATCGTGCTGAAAGCAGCAGCGAAAGCCGTTCCTGTAAACAACGCCGGAATAAACATCAGAGCCTGAGCGAAGATGATAGGCATCACATTCGCAGCATTCATCTTCAACGGGATGTACTGACGCACACCGCCGTATTGTTTATTGCCGACAATACGTTTGGCATACTGCACAGGTACCTTGCGGACTGCCTGTACGAGGGCGATCGTCGCCATGAAGACGAAGAACAAGAGCACCAACTCAACGATCAACATGATCGCACTACCGGTAGCTGTCTGGAAGCGCGCATTGATCTCAGCCAAAAGCGCATGAGGCAGACGTGCAACGATACCGATCATAATGATCAAGGAGATACCGTTACCGATACCCTTGTCGGTGATCTTCTCGCCAAGCCACATGATAAACATGGTACCGGCGATAAGGATCGTCGTCATGAGGCAGACGGTGCCAAAAGAGTTGCCATAGACGAAAGCAGTGGGGACCTGATGGTACAGGTTGGCGATATATGCCGGTCCCTGTAACAGCAGAACTCCGATCGTAAGGAAACGAGTCCACTGGTTCATCTTACGGCGGCCGCTTTCACCCTCTTTCTGCATTTTCTGGAAATACGGGATCATCATACCCATAAGTTGGATGATGATCGAAGCGGTGATATACGGCATGACTCCGAGAGCAAAAATTGCAGCATTGCCAAATGCACCACCAGAGAAGACATCCAAAAGGCCCAAAAGACCATTGCCTTCCACCTGATTGGCATATGCCGACCCCTCACCCAGAACGTTGGGATCGATACCCGGAATCACCACGAAACTACCCAAACGATAGATCAAAAGCAAACCGATCGTATAGATGATACGATTGCGGAGCTCTTCGATCTTATAGATGTTTTTGAGCGTTTCTACCAATTTCTTGTTGGTCGCCAAAAGAGCAATTATCACCAAAAAGACGATACCAACAACGAGATACTGATTCATAATTTTCTATTGTTGAGGGTCCTACATTTTTTCGATGCTACCACCAGCAGCCGTAATGGCAGCCTCGGCGCTCTTCGAGAATGCGTGGGCCTTGACAGCAAGAGCCTTGGTAATTGCACCGTTGCCCAAGATCTTCACCTTGTCGTTCGACGAGATAAAACCGGCAGCAATCAAAGTCTCAACCGAGATTTCGGCAAGCGACTTTTTAGCAGCCAACTCTTCGAGGGTCGAAAGGTTGATAGCCTTGAACTCGACACGCTTCAAGTTGGTAAAACCGAATTTGGGAAGACGACGTTGAAGAGGCATCTGACCGCCCTCGAAACCGAGTTTACGCGAATAGCCCGAACGCGACTGAGCACCTTTGTGACCACGTGTAGCCGTACCACCGTGTCCCGAACCGGCACCGCGGCCGATACGTTTGTCGTGGTGCGTAGAACCCTTTGCGGGTTTAAGATTATTGAGTTCCATTCTTAAAAAATCCGTTAGCAGTTAAACTTATTTAACCTCCTCGACCTTAACGAGGTGCTTAACACGCTCGATCATACCTTTAATGATAACCGAATCGTCGTGCTCAACGCTCGCGTTGATTCGTTTCAGGCCCAGAGCATCGAGATTACGGCACTGACGCTCCGTTGCGCCGATGCGACTTTTGATCTGGGTGATTTTCAATCTTGCCATTTGAATCTGTTATTAACCGTTAAACACTTTTGTCATCGAAATACCGCGCAGGCGAGCAATGCTGTGGGCATCACGCAACTCACAGAGAGCACCGATCGTAGCCTTCACGAGGTTGTGGGGGTTCGACGAGCCCTTGCTCTTGGCAAGCACGTTTTTGATACCTACCGACTCCAAAACGGCACGCATAGCACCACCGGCGATAATACCGGTACCGGGAGCGGCGGGGCGGATCATAACAACCGAACCACCATAACGAAGTTCTTGTTTGTGAGGAATGGTACCGTTGATAACCGGAATCTTCACCAAGTTCTTCTTGGCATCCTCTACGCCTTTGGCAATGGCGGCCTGAACCTCCGAAGCCTTACCCAGACCATAGCCCACAACACCGTCTTCGTTACCTACAACGACGATAGCCGAGAAACTGAATGTGCGACCTCCCTTAGTTACTTTCGTAACACGCTGAATGCTCACAAGTCTATCTTTGAGTTCAAGGTCGCTGGTGCGTACTTTCTTTATATTGGTATTTGACATAACGCTTAGAATTTAAGACCGCCTTCGCGTGCAGCTTCGGCCAACTGTTTAACTCGTCCATGATACAGGTAGCCGTTGCGGTCAAACGCTACGGTCGAAATACCTTTGGCTGCGGCACGCTCTGCGGCCAACTTACCAACCAAAGCAGCAACTTCGCACTTGTTCTTGCCTGCGGCAGCCTCGGCAACCTCCTTATCCAACGAGGAAGCGGCAGCGAGTGTTACGCCAGCGAGGTCGTCGATGAACTGTACATAGATCTGCTTGTTGCTACGGAACACCGTCATACGAGGCTGCTCGGCAGTACCGTTTACGATCTTGCGGATACGCATCTTGATCCGCTCTCTTCTTTCTATCTTGTTCAGTGACATAATTCAGACTATTTACTATTTAGCACCTGCCGATTTACCAGCCTTACGACGCAATTGCTCGCCGACGAACTTGATACCCTTACCCTTGTAAGGCTCAGGTTTACGCAACGAACGAAGTTTAGCAGCAACCTGACCTACAAGTTGTTTGTCGATCGACTTCAACGTAACAATAGGGCTACCCTTCTTCTCGGTAACAGCCGTAGCCGTAACCTCAGCGGGTAGCAAGAAGTGAGTATCGTGCGAATAACCGAGACTCATTTCGAGAACTTGACCCTTAACCTCAGCTTTGAAACCGACACCTACAAGTTCTTGTTTGATTTCATAACCCTTCGACACACCGATAACCATGTTGTTGATCAGCGCACGATAGAGACCATGAAGCGAACGGTGACGAGGTTGATTGGTCGGGCGCGTTACGATAACGGCCGGAAACTCATTGCCCTGAGCATCTGTGTGCGTGCCGACCTCTACTTTGATATCCGAGTCAACTTTCTGACTCAGTGTTCCAAGTGGCCCTTTCACGCTTACCGTATTGTCGGCAGCCACCTCTACGGTGACACCGGCGGGCAAGTTTACAGGTAATTTGCCAATTCTTGACATTGTTTGTTGTTTTTAATGATTAACAATTAGTAGATGTAGCACAGCACCTCACCGCCGACATTCTCTTTACGAGCTTTGGCGTCGGTCATGATGCCTTTGGACGTTGACAGGATAGCAATACCCAAACCGTTCAACACGCGAGGCATGTCCGATACCGAAGCGTAGCGACGCAAACCCGGGCGGCTGACGCGTTTCAGGTCTTTGATGGCATTGCACTTCGTAGCAGCATCCCATTTAAGTGCGATCTTGATCGAAGGGTGTCCCTTCTCGTCAGTGTCGAACTTGTAAGCGAGGATGTAGCCCTGCTCGTAGAGGATCTTGGTGATCTCCTGCTTAATTTTTGAACCGGGAGCTTCAACCACCTTGTGGTTGGCTTTCACCGCGTTTCTAATTCTGGTCAGAAAGTCCGCAATAGGATCAGTCATAACGAATAAGAAATTAAAAATTAATAAATTTGTTAGTTAATTTGTTGTTCCTCAAACCATTGCCAGCTATTCCTAATCATTGTACTACGAATGCGACAAGCGATTTTTCGGAGTGTTTTTCTCATTTCAGCCCCTCACGACAACGTAACATTCTCGCAAGCAGGGCCATAAAAGCGCGCAAATATACGCATTATTTTCCAATAAAACAAGGTCAACCCCCTGTTTTTGGAGAATTTAACTACAATCCCGATACACGAACAATGTTAGCACACCACGGGCTGCTAACAATATTCGCACGAAAATCAGCAGTAACGACCACATTCTCATCTCTATTTGAAGAGATTCGAAACGATTCATATACCGACCGACACAGAGATACAACGACCCCTGATCGAGATTTTGCGTAACTTGATATCGAATCTTTCGATCCGCCACACATACCGAGAAGTTACCGTTTGTGACGGCACTTTCCCCGATACTGCGACGCATCTACATGGATTCGACACCCTTATAGGTTTCAGGTCCTTCGATGGAAAATATCAATGATACAAGAAAAACTATCTCGCAACACCGAATTAACAACTCGGGCTCTACACCCTCGGACACAGAAACACAAAACTCATACACGACGGACATCCCGATAAGGATTTCCGTCGTGAAGAGAAAATATTACCAGCTGGCTTTCGTAACGCCCGGGATCAAACCCTTCGAAGCCATCTCGCGGAACTGAATACGGCTGATGCCGAACAGGCGGATGTAACCTTTGGGACGACCCGTGATCTTGCAGCGGTTGTGCTGGCGGATAGGATTCGAGTTACGGGGCAGTTTCGACAGAGCGATCCAAGCCTCCTCGTGGTCGATCTCACCGGCTTTCAACTGAGCAGCAATTTCCTCACGCTTGTGGGCATAGCGATTAGCGAGCTTCACACGCTTTACCTCGCGTGCTTTCATCGATTCTTTTGCCATGACTTAGTTCTTTTTAGCGTTTTTGAAAGGAAGACCGAATTCGCGGAGCAGAGCATAAGCCTCCTCGTCTGTCTTAGCCGACGTAACGAAAGTGATCTCCATACCGAAAATCTTGGTGATCTTGTCAATGTCGATCTCGGGGAAGATGATCTGCTCGGTGATACCGAGGGTGTAGTTACCCTGACCGTCGAATTTCTCGTTGATACCTTTGAAGTCGCGAATACGCGGCAAAGCAACGGCAATCAAACGCTCGAGGAACTCATACATCTTCGTATCGCGCAAAGTTACTCGCACGCCGATCGGCATGCCCTTACGCAATTTGAAGTTCGAGATATCCTTACGCGAACGAGTTTGAACGGCCTTTTGACCGGTGATCTGCGTCAACTCAGCCTCAGCAACGTCGATAAGTTTCTTATCGGCGACAGCCTGACCCATACCTTGGTTGATAACGATCTTTTGGAGTTTGGGGCACTGCATGATACTCGAGTACCCGAACTCTTTCATAAGGGCAGGAATGATCTGCTCCTTATACTGTGTTTTGAGTGTAGGAACGTATGCCATTATTTAATCTCCTCCCCTGATTTTTTAGCGTAACGAACTAATTTACCTTTGGCATCAAGTTTGCGACCTACCTTTGTAGGTTTACCGCTCTTGGGATCCAACACCTGAATATTCGAGATGTGAATCGGAGCCTCCTGCTCAACGATGCCACCCTGCGGGTTTTGCGCATTGGGTTTGGTGGCCTTCTTAATAAGGTTGACACCCTCAACAATGGCGCGTTGCTTCGACACCTCAACCTTCAAGACTTTACCCTGCTGGCCTTTGCTGTCACCGGCGATGATCTGCACCATGTCCCCTTTTTTGATATGTAATTTCATAGACATAGACGATTTATGATTACAATACTTCGGGTGCGAGGGAGATAATCTTCATATATTGATCACGCAGCTCACGAGCTACGGGACCGAAAATACGAGTACCGCGCATTTCACCCTGGTTGTTAAGAAGTACTACGGCGTTATCGTCGAAACGAATATACGAACCGTTGGCACGTCTGATTTCCTTGGTCGTGCGCACGACTACTGCCTTCGAAACAGCGCCCTTCTTGACATCGCCCGAGGGAGTCGCACTCTTGACCGATACGACGATCTTATCGCCGATGGATGCATAGCGACGCTTCGTGCCGCCGAGCACCCGGATGCAAAGGACCTCCTTAGCACCGCTGTTGTCAGCTACTACGAGTCTGCTTTCCTGTTGTATCATAATTACTTAGCTCTTTCAATGATTTGTACTAATCTCCAACGCTTCGTCTTGCTCAGCGGACGAGTCTCCATGATACGTACGGTATCGCCCTCTTTGCAGGTTTCATCGAGCGACTCGGCGACGAATTTGGTCGTCTTGTTTACGAACTTACCGTAGATCGGGTGTTTTACTTTTCGCGCTACCGCAACCACAATGGTTTTCTCCATCTTGGTGCTGACAACCACTCCGATACGCTCTTTTCTAAGATTTCTTTCCATAGTCAATAAATTATTTAGCGTTTCTTTGACGCAGAATGGTCAGCATACGAGCGATGTCTCTGCGGGTTTTCTTAATGATCGACGGGTTCTCGACGGGGGACACCGCGTGCTGTACTTTCAGCTTGGCGAGCTGAGCTTTTTCAGCCTCGATGCGCTCTACCAGGTCCTTGGTCGAAATATCCTTGATTTCTGCACTTTTCATGTTGTGTTCCCTTAAATTGTGGTTTCGACGTAGTCACGTCTTACGATAAACTTAGTTGTAATAGGCAACTTCTGTGCTCCCAAACGCAGTGCTTCCTGAGCGACTGCCAAAGGCACACCCTCTGCCTCGAAGAGAATACGACCCGGGGTTACTGGGGCTACGAAGCCCTCGGGATTACCCTTACCTTTACCCATACGTACCTCAGCAGGCTTCTTCGTGATGGGTTTATCGGGGAAGATGCGAATCCAAAGCTGACCCTCACGCTTCATATAACGCGTGATAGCCTGACGCGCAGCCTCGATCTGGCGACCTGTGATCCAGGTCGATTCAAGTGCTTTGATTGCGAACGATCCGTATGCAAGCTGGTTACCTCTCTGAGCCAAACCCTTCATACGGCCTTTCTGCATTCTTCTAAATTTGGTCTTTTTCGGCTGTAACATATTCGTTTTGCTTAAAAGGTCCTACTTACTTATTGTTGTTGTTACGACGGCGGCCACCACGACGCTCGCCACGATCACCACGACCACGACGTTCGCCACGATCGCCACGATCATTCGAAGTTGCTTGAGCCGAAGTTCCGGCGATCTCGAAGATGTCGCGTTTGCCATATACCGTACCCTGACAGATCCAAACCTTGACACCCAAGATACCCACTTTGGTCAAAGCCTCGGTCAGGCAATAATCGATGTCGGCACGGAAAGTGTGCAACGGAATACGTCCCTCTTTGATGGTCTCGGTACGAGCCATCTCGGCACCACCTACACGACCTGCGACTTGCACCTTGATACCCTCGGCGCCCATACGCATTGTCGAAGCAACGGCGGTCTTCACTGCGCGGCGGAACGATACACGACCCTCCAACTGGCGAGCAATGTTCTGGCCAACGATAACGGCATCAACCTCCGGACGTTTTACTTCAAAAATATTAATCTGAATCTCCTTGCCGGTGAGTTTCTTCAACTCCTCCTTCAATTTGTCAACCTCTTGACCACCCTTACCGATGATGATACCCGGACGAGCAGTGGAGATGGTTACCGTAACCAGCTTCAGCGTGCGCTCGATGATGATCTTCGAGATGCTAGCCTTAGCCAGACGGACATTCAGATATTTACGAATCTTGGCGTCTTCTACGAGCTTCTCGGAGAAGTCTTTACCACCAAACCAGTTGGAATCCCAACCACGAATGATACCAAGACGATTTGCTATCGGATTAACTTTCTGTCCCATCTGATTATTTGTTTTCTACGGTTACCATTTTGTCAACTACGATCGTCACGTGGTTCGAACGTTTGCGGATACGGTGTGCGCGACCCTGCGGAGCAGCTTGAATACGTTTCAGCATGCGACCACCATCTACGAATACCTCTTTCACGCAAAGTGCGGTGTCTTCAAGACGCTCGCCTTCATTCTTGGCCTCCCAGTTTGCGATAGCCGATTTGAGAAGTTTCTCCATACGGATTGACGCCTCCTTCTTCGAGTATCGGAGAATGCCAAGAGCTTTATTGATCTCTACGCCGCGAATGATGTCGGCCACAAGGCGCATCTTGCGGGGCGAGGTCGGGCAATCGCGCATGATGGCGATTGCTTTTTGCTTCTTTTCAGCCTTTAATTTCTCGGCTCTTATTGCTTTTCTTGCACCCATTTTCTACCTATTTTTTCTTGTTACCGGAGTGACCGCGGAAGTTGCGCGTGGGAGCAAACTCTCCGAGTTTGTGTCCTACCATGTTCTCTGTGACATACACCGGAATAAATTTGTTTCCGTTGTGGACAGCGATCGTCTGACCTACAAAATCAGGCGAGATCATACTTGCTCGCGACCATGTCTTGATTACCGACTTCTTGTTTCCCTCGGCCTGAGCGACAACTTTCGCTTCAAGTTTGGGGTCGATAAACGGTCCTTTTTTTAATGAACGGCTCATTATGTACTCTTATTTAATTATTTTTTCTTCTTGGAAATAATGAACTTCGAAGTGGTCTTCTTCGGGTTGCGGGTCTTAGCACCCTTAGCCAAAAGACCCTTGCGCGAACGGGGATGACCTCCGGAAGCACGTCCTTCACCACCACCCATCGGGTGATCAACAGGGTTCATAACCACACCTCGGTTGCGCGGGCGGCGACCCAGCCAACGTTCACGACCAGCCTTACCGGAGCTTTCGAGGTTGTGATCGACATTCGACACAACACCTACCGTAGCGCGGCAAGTTACGAGTACCATACGAGTCTCACCCGAAGGCAACTTGATGATGGCAAATTTGCCCTCACGAGCCAACAGTTGAGCATACGAGCCTGCCGAGCGTGCCATAGCAGCACCTTGGCCGGGGTAGAGTTCAATATTGTGAACCACCGTACCCAGCGGAATCTCGCTCAAAAAGAGCGTATTTCCCACCTCGGGAGCGACACCTGCGCCACTCATTACGGTTTGGCCCACTTGGAGTCCGTTCGGTGCGATGATATAACTCTTCTCACCGTCGGCATACACCAAAAGTGCAATACGTGCTGTACGATTCGGATCGTACTCGATTGTCTTTACAGTCGCAGCGATACCGTCCTTCGAGCGTTTGAAGTCAACGTTACGATACATTTGTTTGTGACCACCACCAATATAGCGGACAGTCATCTTACCGGCGTTGTTACGTCCTCCGGTGCTCTTCTTGACGCTGAGCAGCGATTTCTCCGGTTTGTTCGTCGTGATTTCGTCGAACGTGCCGATAATCTTATGACGCGTACCTGCGGTTACAGGTTTGAATTTTCTTACTGCCATCTTCGTTAGATATTACTGTAAAAATCAATCTTATCTCCGTCCTTCAAGGTCACAATAGCTTTCTTGAAGTTGTTAGTGCGGCCCTCCAAAAGCCCTGCTTTGGTGTAGCGGCTTTTGAGTTTGCCCATGTAGTTCACGGTGTTCACATCGGTCACGACGACGTTGTACATCTGCTCTACGGCATTGCGAATTTGCAGCTTGTTAGCTCTTACGTCAACGATAAAACCGTAGCGATTCAACTTTTCGCCCTGAATCGTCATTTTCTCGGTCAAAACCGGCTTAATAATAATTTCCATTGTGTTTTGCGTTTTTAAGCTAACATCGTATTCAATACATTCTCTGCGCCCTCAACCATTACGATAGCCGAAGCGTTCATCACGTCGTATGTGCAAACGTTCTGAGCCAAAACGGGCTTCACGTAAGGCAGGTTGCGGCACGACAATTGGAGGTTCACGTTACCCTCGGGGAGAACCAACAACACCTTCTTGTCTGCAACTTTCAAAGCCTCAGCCATAGCCACTACGCTCTTGGTCTTCGGAGCCTCGAAAGCAGGCGACTCGATAACGGTGATAACACCGGCCTGAGCCTTGTAGGTCAATGCGCTACGACGAGCCAACTGTTTGAGTTTCTTGTTGAGTTTGAAGCTGTAATCGCGGGGTACAGGACCGAACACACGACCACCACCCGGGAAGAGAGGCGACAAGATGCTACCTGCACGAGCACCACCGGTACCCTTTTGACGTTTGAGTTTACGGGTAGAACCGGCAACCTCGTTACGTTGTTTAGCTTTGTGTGTTCCCTGACGCTGATCGGCGAGGTACTGCTTCACGTCGAGATAGATAGCGTGGTCATTAGCCTCCACGCCGAAAACGGCATCCGAAAGAACTACCTTACGACCCGTTTCATTACCTTGGATGTTTAATACTGCTAATTCCATACTACTTCTCAATCGTTAAATAAGCACCTTTGGCTCCCGGAATCGAACCTTTCACTAAGATAAGGTTGCTCTCAGGAATAACTTTCAAAACTCGCAGGTTCAAAACCTTAACCTGCTCACCGCCCATTTGGCCGGGAAGACGCTTGCCTTTGAAGACGCGCGAAGGATAGGAAGAAGCTCCAAGTGAACCCGGCTTACGCTGACGGTTGTGCTGACCGTGAGTCTGTCCACCGACACCGCCGAAACCATGACGCTTCACTACACCCTGAAAACCTTTACCTTTCGAGATCCCGGTCACGTCAACCCAATCCTCCTCCGAGAAGAGATCCACAGTAAGCGTGTCGCCGAGAGCCACTTCGGGCATACCCTTGAATTCTGCAAGCTTGCGCTTGGGAGTAGTGCCGGCTTTCTTGAAGTGACCTAACAAACTGCTGCTGGTGTGCTTTTCACTTTTCTCGTCATAGGCAATCTGAACTGCTTCGTAGGAGTCCTTCTCCACAGTCTTGATTTGCGTAACCACACACGGACCAGCCTCGATAACAGTGCATGGTATATTCTTACCCTCGGCACTGTAAACGGAAGTCATTCCGATTTTCTTTCCAATAAGTCCTGACATTTGTTGTCGAATTACGTTTGTTATAAATTAAAAGTGATGTTTTGAGCTATTTCAAACCGCTCCCGATCACACTTTGATCTCTACCTCAACACCCGAGGGAAGCTCCAACTTCATCAAGGCGTCGATCGTCTTAGGCGTCGACGAATAGATGTCGAGGATGCGTTTGAAGGTGCAGAGTTGGAACTGCTCGCGAGCTTTCTTATTGACGAAAGTCGAGCGGTTAACCGTAAAAATCTGCTTGCGTGTGGGGAGGGGCACAGGACCGCTGACAACAGCACCCGTGCTCTTCACAGTCTTCACAATCTTCTCGGCCGACTTGTCCACAAGATTGTGATCAAAAGACTTTAATTTGATTCTGATTTTCTGGTTCATATTGTTTCTTATTCTATATCCTTACGTTTACCACTCGCTTTCTCGATGATCTCCTTAGCCAAGTTGGCAGGAACCTCTTCGAAGTGCGAGAACTCCATAGACGAGGTAGCGCGACCCGACGAAATCGTACGCAGCACAGTTACATAACCGAACATCTCGGCAAGAGGCACTTTGGCTTTTACCACACGGGCGGTACCTTTCGACTCCATACCCGTAATTTGGCCACGACGTTTGTTCAAGTCACCGATAATATCACCCATGTTCTCCTCGGGAGTAACCACCTCAACAGACATGATAGGCTCCATGATAACCGAACCGGCTTTGGGAGCAGCAGCACGATAACCGTTGCGGGCAGCGATCTCGAACGACAATTGGTCGGAGTCCACCGGGTGGAACGAACCATCTTTGAGGGTTACTTTCATCGAGTCCATCGTATAGCCGGCAAGAGCACCATTGGCCATAGCAGCCTCGAAACCTTTCTGTACCGAAGGAATGAACTCTTTGGGGATGTTACCGCCCTTAACTTCATCAACGAACGTAAGACCCATCTTACCCTCTTCGGCAGGACCGATCTCGAAGATGATATCGGCAAACTTACCACGACCACCGGTCTGCTTCTTGAAGACCTCACGGTGTTGTACGGTAGTTGTAAGAGCCTCTTTGTAGTTCACCTGCGGAGCTCCCTGATTGATCTCTACACCGAACTCGCGACGCAGACGGTCAACGATGATGTCAAGGTGGAGCTCACCCATACCGCTGATTACGGTCTGACCCGAATCCTCATCGGTATGTACAGTAAACGTTGGATCCTCCTCGGCCAATTTTGCCAAAGCGATACCAAGTTTATCGAGGTCTTTCTGAGTTTTGGGCTCAACAGCCAAACCGATCACCGGCTCGGGGAATGTCATTTGTTCGAGAACGATCGGAGCATTCTCAGCGCAAAGTGTATCACCCGTGCGGATCTCTTTGAAACCTACGGCTGCACAGATGTCACCAGCAGAAACCGTCTCCAACGGATTCTGTTTGTTGGCGTGCATCTGGTAGATACGGCTGATACGCTCACGTTTGCCACTGCGTGCATTCAACACATAAGAACCTGCATCGAGTTTACCCGAGTAAACGCGCACGAAAGCCAAACGACCTACGAACGGGTCGGTAGCAATCTTAAATGCCAAACCACAGAACGAATCGTTATCAGTGGCGTTGCGAACCTCCTCAGCCTCGGTTTTGGGGTTGATACCCGTAACGGCGGGGACATCCAGCGGCGAGGGCAGGAAAGCCATCACATAGTCAAGCAACTTCTGAACGCCTTTGTTGTGGAACGACGAGCCACAGAGCATCGGAACGATCTGCATCGAGATCGTAGCCTTACGAATTGCTTCGAGCAACTCTTCGGGAGTGATCGAATCGGGATCCTCAAAGAATTTCTCCATCAGTGCATCATCGGTTGCTGCCACCTCCTCGATCAATTTGGCACGCCACTCGGCAGCCTCCTCTTTCATCGAAGCAGGAATCTCACGCAACTCAAAGTTGTCACGAACGGTCTTGTCATCGAAGTAGTAGATCGCATTATTATATATAAGGTCTACCAAACCCTCGAATTTATCCTCTACACCGATCGGCAACACAACGGGCAAAGCCGTTGTTCCAAAGTGCTCTTTAATCTGCGAGCATACGGCATAGAAATCAGCACCCGTGCGGTCCATCTTGTTAACGTAACCGATACGGGGAACGTTGTATTTGTCAGCCTGACGCCATACGGTCTCCGACTGGGGCTCCACACCACCAACGGCGCAGAACGTAGCGATAGCACCGTCGAGTACACGCAACGAACGTTCTACCTCAACGGTAAAATCGACGTGTCCCGGGGTATCGATCAAGTTGATCTGATACTGGTGGTCTTTGTACTGCCAGAAAGCTGTCGTAGCAGCCGAGGTAATCGTAATACCGCGCTCCTGCTCTTGAACCATCCAGTCCATAGTGGCAGCACCCTCGTGGGTCTCACCGATTTTGTGGGTTTTACCTGTATAGAAAAGGATACGCTCCGACGTAGTGGTCTTACCGGCATCGATGTGCGCCATGATACCGATATTACGCGTATATTTCAAGTCTCTTGCCATCGTTAGTATCCTTTTTAGAATCTAAAATGAGCAAATGCCTTGTTGGCCTCTGCCATGCGGTGCATCTCCTCTTTACGCTTGAAGGCAGCACCCTGCTGATTGTAAGCGTCGATAATCTCGGCGGCAAGTTTGTCAGCCATCGTCTTTCCGGCGCGCTTGCGGGAATAGAGGACAAGGTTTTTCATGGAAATAGAAATCTTGCGCTCCGGACGAACCTCCATAGGAACTTGGAAAGTCGCGCCACCGATACGCTTCGATTTCACTTCGACTTGGGGCGTGATGTTCTCCAAGGCCTGTTTCCAGATTTCCAACGGAGATTTATCAGCATCCTTCATCTTCTTGCCTACAACATCCAACGAATCGTAGAAAATCGTGTAGGCAATACTCTTCTTACCATCCAGCATAAGGTTGTTCACGAAACGGGTCACAGCCACGTCTCCGAACTTCGGATCCGGAAGTAGAATTCGCTTTTTTGGCTTAGCTTTTCTCATTGCTTATAAAAATAATCAGTTAATTCTTTTGTAGGGATTGACTATTTACCTGCTTTGGGGCGTTTTGCACCGTATTTCGAGCGACGCTGGCGACGACCGTCAACACCGGCCGAATCGAGCGCACCGCGCACGAGGTGATAACGAACACCCGGGAGGTCCTTCACACGACCACCACGGACGAGCACGATCGAGTGCTCTTGCAGATTGTGACCCTCTCCGGGGATGTAGGCGTTGACCTCCTTACCGTTGGTCAATCTCACACGTGCCACCTTACGCATAGCCGAGTTAGGCTTTTTCGGGGTCGTAGTGTACACACGCGTACATACGCCTCGGCGTTGAGGACACGCGGCGAGTGCCGGCGACTTCGATTTGTCTTCCAGCGCAACTCGACCGTTTCTCACTAACTGTTGGATAGTTGGCATTTCTTAATTTGTCCTTTAATTGTTAAAAAAATCTATTTCCATTGTCCAAAATGGACTGCAAAGGTACGCATTTTTTTTGAATTACAATATATACGCGCATCTTTTTTCGCGTTTTTTCAGGCTTTTATGGATTTTTTCATTCTTTTTACTTATAAAATCCATAAATATATACATAAACACTTATACATGCATTTATAACACCCTATTCATCAACCGCATATATATTCTGGAAACTATACCAACTTCGGAATAGACCGAGGCTTGTTTTCGCGCCGAAATCCGACCGAAAATCAAAAGATTTGCAAAAAAATCAGGATATTTTTGTCACATCGGGAGTGAAATAAAAAGTTTTCGTTAATTTTGCCAAAATTATCCAATATATCAATACAATTCCTCCGCCAAAAACACAACTATATATGGAATACAATTTCAAAGAGCTCGAATCGAAATGGCAGCAACGCTGGAAAGAGCAAAAAACCTATCAGGTGAAAACCGATCCTTCGCGACCGAAATTCTATGTACTCGACATGTTCCCCTACCCCTCGGGAGCAGGTTTGCATGTCGGCCATCCGCTGGGCTACATCGCCTCCGACATCTATTCGCGTTACAAACGTTTGAAAGGGTTCAACGTCTTGCACCCCATGGGTTACGATGCGTTCGGTCTGCCAGCCGAACAATACGCCATCCAAACGGGACAACATCCGGCCGTAACCACCGAGCGCAACATCGCCCGCTACCGCGAGCAGTTGGATAAAATCGGATTCTCGTTTGATTGGGATCGCGAGGTACGCACCTGTGAGCCCGATTATTATAAATGGACACAATGGGCGTTCCTGAAAATGTTTGCCCACTACTACAACCGCAAAACTCAAAAAGCAGAGCCGATCGAACAACTGATCGCCGCATTCGAAAAGAGCGGAACGACCGGAACGGATGCAGCCTGCACAACGCAGATGCACTTCACTGCCGAGGAGTGGAACGGCTGGAATGAGGCCAAACGCGAACAGGTATTGCAGAACTATCGGTTGGCATTCCGCGCCGACACGATGGTCAATTGGTGTCCGAAATTGGGCACGGTATTAGCCAACGACGAGGTACGTGATGGGCTGTCGGTGCGTGGCGGTTACCCCGTAGAGCAAAAACGCATGAAACAGTGGTTGCTCCGCGTAACAGCTTACGCCCAACGCATGCTCGATGGTTTGGAGAAACTCGAATGGAGCGACTCGCTGAAAGAGATCCAGCGCAACTGGATCGGTCGTTCCGAGGGAGCACAAGTCTTCTTCGATATTCAAGGATCGGACAAGAAACTTGAAATCTTTACCACCCGCCCCGACACTATTTTCGGCGTAACATTTATGGTAATCGCCCCCGAGCACGAGTGGGTGGGTGAACTGACAACAGCCGAGAACAAAGCCGCCGTCGAAAATTATATCTCTGAAGCTCGCAAACGTTCGGAGCGCGAACGTATTGCCGAAACCCGTCGTGTAAGTGGCGTGGCAACCGGCTCATACGCCATCAACCCCTTCACCGGCAAAGCAATTCCGATCTATATTTCAGATTATGTATTGGCCGGCTACGGCACGGGAGCCATCATGGCTGTTCCGGCACACGATTCGCGCGACTACGCCTTTGCCCGCCACTTCGGAATCGAGATTATTCCGGTAGTCGAGGGAGGCAACCTCGAAGTCGAGTCGTATGACGCCAAAGAGGGCAAAGTAATCAACTCCGATTTCCTCAACGGCAAAGATGTAAAAGAGGCTATCGGACTGATGTTCGACGAGGTTGAGCGTCGCGGATTGGGCAAGAAACTCATCAACTACCGTCTGCGCGATGCGATCTTCTCGCGCCAGCGTTATTGGGGTGAGCCGTTCCCCATCTATTATAAGGAGGACACCGCCTACCCGTTGGCAGAAGATAAATTGCCATTGGAGTTACCTCCGATCAAAGACTTCGGACCTACGGAGCAGGGTGAACCGCCTTTGGCACGAGTACAAGGATGGAATACCCCCGAAGGTTATCCTTTCGAGCTATCGACCATGCCCGGATTTGCCGGATCATCGGCCTACTTCCTGCGCTACATGGATCCGCACAACAACGAGGCTCTCGTAAGTCGCGAAGCCAACGAATATTGGCGCAATGTCGATCTCTATGTCGGTGGTATCGAACACGCTACGGGTCACCTGATGTACTCGCGTTTTTGGAATATGTTCCTCTATGATTTGGGCTATATCTGCGAAGAGGAGCCCTTCCGCAAGTTGGTGAATCAGGGCATGATTCAGGGTCGTTCGAACTTCGTATATCGCGTGGTCGGCACCAACCAATTCGTATCGCTCGGATTGAAAGATCAATATGAAACCCAAGAGATCCACGTTGATGTAAATATCGTGAAGAACGATGTTTTGGATCTCGACGCATTCCGCGCTTGGATGCCCGACTTCAAAGATGCCGAGTTTATCCTTGAAGACGGTAAATATATCTGCGGCTGGGCCATTGAGAAGATGTCGAAATCGATGTACAACGTGGTCAATCCCGACTACATCGTCGAGAACTACGGAGCCGACACGTTGCGCATGTACGAGATGTTCCTCGGTCCGTTGGAGCAGTCGAAACCCTGGGACACAAACGGCATCGACGGTGTACACAAATTCCTGCGTCGTTTCTGGCGATTGTTCCTCGACCGCGAAGGAAACTTCCGCGTTTCGGATGAAGCTGCCGATGAGAAGGAGTTGCGCACACTGCACAAGACGATCAAAAAGGTAACCGAAGATATCGAGAACTTCTCGTTTAACACCTCGGTTGCAGCCTTCATGATCTGTCTCAACGAGTTGGGCGACTGCAACAAGCGTGCAATCCTCGAACCGTTGACCATTTTGCTAGCTCCCTATGCTCCGCATATTACCGAGGAGTTGTGGTCGCAACTCGGACATACCACTTCGATTTGCGATGCAGCTTATCCGGTATATGACGAGCAGTACCTTGTACAGAGCACCATCGAATACCCCGTATCGATCAACGGCAAGATGCGATTCCGCAAAAGCTACCCTGCTACGGCGACTCCGGCCGAGATTCAGGTCGATATTGTCACAGCTCCCGAGGGACAAAAATGGCTCGCCGGACAAACCCCGAAAAAGATTATCGTTGTAGCCGGAAAAATCATCAACGTCGTACTCTAATCACAACAAAAATGAAACGACTTTCAACTATCCTCGTTCTTTTATTATTTTCCGCAGCGACCGCAGTAGCCAGAAACTACGGACAAACCGCTACGGTGCGTATTTGGGACAACACCACTGCTCCTCACAGCAACGGTATTACCACTCCCGAAGAGGAGCCACGCCCCAATCGGTTGGCCAAGACGTCAATCACCGAACTCTATATCTTCGCTGCCGATAAGGCCAAAGACAAAGGCATGGCCATCGTAATATGCCCGGGAGGAGGTTATGCAAGGCTTAGTATGGATACCGAGGGATATTTAGTTGCCCAATGGTTGGCGGCCAATGGAATTACTGCCGCTGTTTTGAAATATCGCATGCCCAACGGACATCCCGAAGTCCCATTAGAAGATGCCGAACAGGCAATACGCATCATGCGCGGATTGGCTTCCGGAGCTGAGGGTTACACCTCGGAGAGAGTCGGAATCATGGGATTCTCGGCCGGAGGTCACTTGGCAGCTTATGCCTCGACATTGGGCAAGTGCCGGCCGGCATTCTCGGTACTGTTCTATCCGGTCATCACGGGAAACCCCGCCAAGACCCACAAAGGAACTTTCGACAATCTGTTGCGAGAAAAGCGTACCACCGAAACGGAATTTTATTACTCGTTGCAAAACCAAGTCACAAACGAAACACCACAAACCCTATTGTTGCTTTCGGATGACGACCGCACTGTTCCTCCGGAAAACAGCATATTCTATTACAACGCATTGAAAATGCACGGAGTCAAAGCCTCCATGCACATCTACCCTACGGGCGGACACGGTTGGGGCATACGCGACCGATTCAAATACAAAAGCCAGTGGCAGGAGGCATTGCTCGATTGGTTAAGCAATCTGAAATAGACACAACTTTACAGTCCAAAACCGTAAAGAGCATGGAAAAAGAGATTGGCAGGAAACAGTAACGATAAGGGCTGTCCGACAAACGAGTCGTGACAGCCTTTTTTATCGGAAGTTGCATCACAAAATTTTGCTTATTTTAAGGAGAATTACTCCATTTTTCGCCGAAAATGCTTAACTTTGAGCAAATTGTCTGACCAAGAGTCAAAAAACCTTCGGAGCAGATATTGAAGAGGATATTCATGCAAAAACCAACTATATGGAACGGAAATTATTATTTTGTGCAGTCGCTATGGCAATAGCAGCTACAACATTGTTTGCACAACCAATCAAACGACCTGCGGACTACGTCAATCCGATGATCGGGACCGACGGTATGGGACATACATTCCCGGGAGCATGCGTACCCTTCGGAATTGTGCAACTCAGCCCCGATACAGACACCATTCCGCATAATATCAACGGAACATACCAAAAGAGAGTATATGAATATTGTGCAGGGTATCGCTATCACGATACAACCATCGTGGGTTTCAGTCACACCCATTTCAGCGGCACAGGACATTCCGACTTGGGCGATATTCTCATTATGCCCACAACGGGAGTATTGAAGTTGCATGCCGGAACAGAGGATAATCCCGATAGTGGTTATCGCTCTCGCTTCTCGCACAACACGGAGAAGGCAATGCCGGGATATTATGAGGTGATGCTCGATGACTACAACATAAAGGCCCAACTTACGACGACACAACGCGTAGGAGTACATAAATACACATTCCCGAAAGTGGATAATGGCCGCATTGTTCTTGATCTTAATCACGGCATTTACAACTACGACGGTAAAACATTATGGGCATCGATTCGTGTGGAAAACGACAAACTGATAACCGGCTATCGCATAACAAACGGTTGGGCCCGAACAAATTACACCTATTTTGCCATCTCATTTTCGCAGCCGATAAAAAATTACGGATATCAAGATTTCGGACCAATTCATTATAAGGGCGGTTGGCGCAAATTCCCCGTAAACAACAATTTCCCCGAGATGGCCGGTCGCAAGATAGTTTCGTTTTTCGAGTTTAATACCGAAACGCATCCGGAACTCACGGTAAAAGTAGCCCTCTCGGCTACTAGCACTGAAGGTGCGGTAAAGAACCTGATGGCAGAGGCTGCAACAAAAGACTTTGAGACGATCGCCCGCGAAGCCTCCGAGAATTGGAACAAACAGTTGGCATCTATCGAGGTGGAGGGCACAGAAGACCAAAAAGCAATGGTTTATACATCCTACTACCACACCTTGATAAACCCCTCGATATATATGGATGTCGATGGCAAATATCGCGGCTTGGATCAAAATATCCATCAAGCCGAAGGTTTTAAGAACTACACGATCTTTTCGTTATGGGATACCTATCGCGCCGAGCATCCGTTCTTGCTGTTGATGAAACCCGAGCAAGCCCGCGACATGGTTGTTTCGATGATTCGCCACCAGCAACAGAGCGTACACGGCTTATTGCCGATTTGGAGCCACATGGCCAACGACAATTGGTGCATGAGCGGTTATCACGCGACATCTGTTCTGGCTGATGCCATTACAAAAGGCGCCGATGTGGATAAGCAGGAAGCGTTGAAAGCGATGATTACCACGTCGAATGTTCCCTACTTCGATGGGTTGGGCGAATATGTTGGCTTGGGATATGTACCTTTGGAGGCTACAAAAACCGCTGCTTCGACAACATTGGAGTATTGTTACGACGACTGGACAATCTACCAAACAGCTCTTGCCGCAGGCAATAACGAGATCGCCGAACGATATCGCAAACGAGCGTTGAACTACCGTCGTATTTTCGACAGGGAGATAGGCTTTGCCCGTCCTCGCTACCGTGACGGGAGTTTTAAGCGCAATTTCGATGTTTTGCAAACTCACGGCGAAGGATTTATCGAGGGCAACTCGTGGAATTTCTCATTCCATGTACCCCACGATGTCTTTGGCATCATAAACCACATGGGGGGCGAAAAAGAGTTCCTGCGTAAGCTCGACGAATTGTTTGTCATGTATCTGCCGGAAAAATACTACGCAGCAAACGAGGATATTACATCAGATTGTCTGATTGGCGGGTATGTACACGGCAACGAGCCGAGCCATCATATCCCATATCTCTATGCGTGGACCTCGCAGCCGTGGAAGACACAGTATTGGGTGCGTGAAGTGATGAACAAGATGTATAAAAATCATATCCGAGGGTTAAGCGGCAACGATGATTGCGGACAGATGTCGGCATGGTATCTCTTTACAGCGATGGGATTCTATCCCGTTTGCCCCGGCACGGATCAATATGTGTTGGGAGCACCTTATTTGCCATACATGAAACTGACATTGGCCAATGGGCAAACATTTGAGATCAAAGCACCGAATGTGAGCGACAAGAATCGATACATTAAGGCCGTACGCCTGAATGGCAAGCCATACACCAAAAACTATATCACGCACACGGATCTGGTCGGTGGCGGCACATTGGAGTTTGTGATGTCTTCGGCGCCCAACAAGCGACGTGGCTTGGCTATGAGCGACAAACCCTATTCACTTACCGATGGCAAATAGCGATATTCAAACAAAATGTCATTGAAGCTCATGAAAAAAATCCTCTGTTTATCCTTGCTTTTATCCATATTTTCGAGCCTTGCGCAACCCTCGTTTTCGCTGATTCCCCAACCGCGCAACTTTACTCAATTGAGCAACCGAACATTTGCGCTCGACACAGCCAAACAGCTCAGCATCCGATACGATGTTCCCGACAATTGGAACGAAGAGCAATATGCACTACTTGTTGCCCCGCACAAAATCGAGATACGAGCCAAAACCCTGCAAGGAGTCGTGTGGGCTCGTCGCACGCTCGAACAACTACGCAATGAGTCGGGACGCTATCCGCATGTGCAGATCGAAGATTGGCCCGAATTTCCGATCCGTGGCCTAACCTACGACGACGGCCGTAATTTTGTGGGTGTCGAGATGATCAAACACTACCTCGACATCATGTCTGCCTACAAACTGAACCTGTTCCATTGGCACCTGACCGACAAGCCAGCATGGCGTATCGAGTGCCGATGCTACCCGCAACTGAACGATCCCCGCTACCAGCGTGCCGGACGAGATCAAGGTGCCTTCTACACCTACGATCAAATTCGAGAGGTGATCGCTTATGCCCGTGAGCGTGGCATTCGGATTCTGCCCGAAATCGACATGCCCGGACACAGCGACTATTTCGATGCTGCCTTCGGATTCCCGATGCACTCGGCAGAGGGGCGCGCCATGCTCGAAAAGTGCATTGCCGAGTTCTGTGCCGAGATTCCCGCAACACTTTGTCCCGAGATACACATCGGTTCGGATGAGGTCTATGTTCCCGATCCGAAGGGATTCATGCAGTGGGCTGAACGCACGTTACGCAAGGAGGGACGCACCACCTACGTTTGGGACCCGGGATTGCCGGCTGACTCACTCTCGGTGCGTCAGGTATGGCGCGAAAATACCGGTGCCGGCGAAACTGTATGGCCGCATGCTCCGTATGTGGATAGCTCGATGGGCTACCTGAACTACTACGATCCGCTGCTGTTTCCCGCAAAGATCTTTTTCCACACCCCTTGCGAAACGGGAAAATCCGATCGTTTTGCCCGAGGAGGTATTCTCTGCATGTGGTACGATGTCCGCGTGGCCGACAAATCAAAAATTGAGTTACACAACGGGTTGGCCGGAGGAACCCTCGCCTTTGCCGAACGTTTTTGGACGGGAGGAGCAATCACCTCACAATATTACGGAACATTGCTACCACCAGCCGAAAGCGAGGAGATGCGACGATTTGAAGCTTTTCAGCAACGAATGGCGACACACAAACGGTCTCGTTTGGCGCAAGGCATGAGTTATTGGGAGCCGCTGCACGCTCCGGCTTGGGAGATCACCTTGACGAGCGAAACAAAGAGTTGCAAAGTGACTGCTTGGGGCGATGTGATCGACCTCGAAGCTCTCTGTCGCAAACACGGCATACCGGAGGGAGATGTACAATGTCGCGCCATGCGAACCATTGTCTGTCATCAAGATGAAGTTCGTCGATTCAAAATCGGATTCGAAGCTCCGGTACGTTCAAATCGTTGCTCGGATGGTATTGCCAAGCAAGGGCATTGGCCCAATGAAGGCCGCATCCTGATCAACGGCAAACCCCTTGCCCCTCCTCAATGGAAAGAGCCCGAGAACTATAAATTCCACTTCAACACATGGGCCAAACCCGAAGAGGAGTTCCCCTACACCGACGAACAACTCTATTGGATGCGACCAGCAACCGCCATCACCCTCCACAAAGGTGTCAACAAAATAGAGATGTCAGTAAAACGCCACTTCCGAGGACAACGATTCCACATGGCGTTCATCGAAGAGGCAGGGCAGCAATTGCAAACAAGGTGCAACCGTTAGCAACAAAGCTTTAAGAGCGGAAATACGACAAATTTGTGTAAATTCACATATAAGCACCCTCTTTTTTTAATTGGTTTTATGTATCTTTGCACCAAAATGTAAAGACACTGAAAATTATGGCAGATAATAGCATCTTGATCCGCTTAGATGGTTTGAAACTCAAATACGAGGAGATCGGACAAAAACTCACCGACCCCGAAGTCATCGCCGATGTCAAACAGTTCGTGCAACTCAACAAGGAGTACAAAGAGTTAGAACCCATCATCGAGACCTCCGATCGTTTCCGCACAGCCATCGCTAACTTGGCAGAGGCAAAAGATATCTTGGTCAATGACAAAGACGAGGAGATGCGCGAAATGGCGCGCGAAGAGATCGCCGAATTGGAGCCAGCCATCGAACGCATGGAGGAGG
The DNA here is from genome assembly GCA_015059735.1 of Rikenellaceae bacterium. Taxonomy (GTDB): domain Bacteria; phylum Bacteroidota; class Bacteroidia; order Bacteroidales; family Rikenellaceae; genus Alistipes. The sequence continues at coordinate 164,663 of SUZX01000004.1, forward strand.
AGATCAAATTGCTGTTGATCCCCAAAGATCCGCAGGACTCGAAAAATGCCATCGTCGAGATTCGCGGCGGTACGGGTGGTGACGAGGCGGCAATCTTTGCCGGTGACCTGTTACGCATGTACACCAAATATGTAGAATCGAAAGGTTGGCGTTACGAAGTCACCTCATCGTCGGAAGGTGCTGCCGGCGGATTCAAAGAGGTGGTGATGAAGGTTACGGGCTCAAACGTGTACGGAACACTAAAATACGAATCGGGTGTACACCGCGTACAACGTGTGCCGCAGACCGAAACACAAGGCCGCGTACACACCTCGGCAGCTTCGGTGGCTGTATTGCCCGAAGCCGAGGAGTTCGACGTGGAAATCTCGATGAACGACATCCGCAAGGATATTTTCTGCGCCTCGGGGCCGGGCGGTCAGTCGGTTAACACGACCTACTCAGCCATCCGCTTGACACACATCCCGACTGGCATTGTCGTACAATGTCAAGACCAAAAATCGCAACTTAAAAACTTCGACAAGGCTTTCGAAGAGTTACGTACACGTATCTTCAACCTCGAATATTCAAAATACCTCGACGAGATCGCCTCAAAACGAAAAACCATGGTTTCGACCGGTGACCGATCGGCCAAGATCCGCACCTACAACTACCCGCAAGGACGCATCACCGACCACCGCATCAACTACACGATCTACAACCTCGCAGCCTTCATGGATGGCGACATTCAAGACTGCATAGACCATTTGATCGTGGCCGAAAATGCCGAGCGTCTGAAAGAGAGCGAATTGTAATCAAAATTACAAAAAATCTGCAGCCGCTCAATTCGAACGGCCGCAAAACAATATCCGGCGGCCACCATTCGTTTTAGGGGAAACACCATCGTATGAAAAGAGTTTTTTTGTTGCTTTTGATGACTCTGTTGGCCGGAGCGATTCGGGCACAACAGCCATTGTATATCGTCAACGGCAAACCCACGACAACGATTGCCCACATTGCCCCCGAGAACATCGAAAAGATCGACGAATTACCCGCCGATGAGGAGACCATTGCCCGCTACGGTGCAGCCGCTTCGCATGGCGTCTTGTTGGTCACATTGCGTTACGACGAGCCGGCACGATTCGATCGTGATTCGACATTCGGAAGTTATATAGCCCGACAGGTAAAATGGGGAGCCGACGAGCCGGCAGCACGGGTGGTTGTACGCTACAAGATCACCCCCGAAGGGCGCACCGTTGTCAGCAAAGAGTTGGAGGCAACCGACAACCGACTGAAACGCCGTGTTCTGAAAGCAATTGCCGAGGCTCCGGCATGGCAACCCGCCCGCAAAAACGGAGTTCCGGTCGAAAGTGAAGGAGTACTCCGTATCCAACTTCCTATTGGAAAACGCATGCCCCGTCCTGTGGAATTGGTATTCCGATAACCGTTCAAAAAAAACATCTATCACCCTAACATCATGAAAACAAACTCATTGGCAGCATGGATTTTGGCTGTAAGACCTTATAGTCTTGGAGCCTCGATCATTCCGGTAGCCACAGGTTCGGCATTGGCCTATACCGATGGAAAGTTCCAATTTGTGCCGGCTCTGCTGTGCCTGCTTTTCGCCGTACTGATGCAATGCACTGCCAATCTCGTCAACGACCTTTGCGACTTCATCAAAGGAGCCGATCAACCCGACCGATTGGGGCCCGACCGCGCATTTGCCAAAGGATATATCACCATGCCCGCCATGAAACGGGGCATTTTGAGCTTCACATTGGCAGCAGCAGTTATCGGCTGCGGAGCTCTCGGGTGGGTTGTCGCACACAACACGTTGATCTACGGTGGTTGGGAATTGTTGGCAGTCGGAGTTGCCTGTATCCTCTTCGCCTATATTTACACGGCCGGCCCTTGGGCTTTGGCCTACCATGCGTTGGGCGACGTGGCTGTCGTTCTGTTTTTCGGATTAGTACCGGCATTCTTCACCTATTACATCCAAACGGGCAGTTGGAGCTACGAGGTCATCTTGGCAGCAACAGCCTGCGGATTAGTGATTGACACCATGTTGTGGGTCAACAATTTCCGCGATCGCGTGGAGGATGCCCGTTGCGGCAAACGCACCCTCGTCGTACTGCTTGGCGAGACAGTGGGGCGTTGGGGATATCTTGTTCTCGGCACGGCAGCAACACTGCTCTGTTTGGCATTTCTTGCCAATGAGCGTTGGTGGGCAGCATTGCTCCCATTGGTGTATTGGATACTCTGCTTTGCCTGTTGGCGGAAAATCGTACGTATCGATCACGGCGACGAGTTAAACGTCTGCTTGGGCGAAACAGCTCGTAACATGCTATTATTCGGCGTATTGCTCACGGCAGGAATCTTACTCGGATGATCTCCGAAACGCAACATATCACCCTATGCGAATTGCAACGACTTGTCAAGCAAACCCTTGACGAACGCTTTGCATTGCCTCTATGGGTAAGTGCCGAAATCTCCGACCTGAAAGTCAACTATTCGGGACACTGCTACCTCGAATTAGTAGAAAAAGGTGGCGACAACGGAGTTCCCACCGCCCAAGCCCGTGCTGTGATTTGGCGCAGTCACTACTCCCGCATTGCCGGCAACTTTGAGGAGCAAACCGGCGAACGATTAGCCGCAGGAATTCGCATCTTGGCCAAAGTGCTTGTATCCTACCACGAATTATACGGATTTTCACTGCAAATCACCGATATTGATCCTGCCTTCACGTTGGGCGACATGGAACGACAACGCCAGCTGACAATCGCCCAACTCCAACACGACGGAGTTTGGGAGATGAACCACGAAATAGCGTTACCCGAGGTCGTTCAACGTATTGCGGTGGTATCGAGTGCCCAAGCCGCCGGCTATCAGGATTTCTGCAAAGAGTTGGCTCGCAGTTATTACCGATTCGAAACCACGCTGTTCGATGCCTTCATGCAGGGCGAGGCTGCCGAGGAATCAATCATCGGAGCACTCTCCGCCATTGCCGAGCGAATAGAGGAGTTCGATGCCGTGATCCTCATTCGAGGTGGCGGCTCGCGTAGCGATCTCAACTGTTTCAATGCCTATCGGCTCTGCACCCACATTGCCCAATTCCCACTCCCTGTGATCACGGGTATCGGTCACGACAAAGATGTCAGCGTAGCCGACATGGTTGCCCATACGGCACTCAAAACCCCGACGGCAGTAGCCGGCTGGCTTGTAGAACGGATTACCGATGTCGACTTCCGGCTCGACAACGCCGCCTTGCAACTACAAGAGCAGACAAACCACCTGATACACGCTGCCGCAATGCGCATCGAGCAGTTGTCGGGAGACCTTCGACAACAGAGTAACTTGTTACTGACACGACAACGACTGCAAATACAACGAGTGGCAGAGCTGCTCCCCGAAGCGGCACGCAGAGTTCTCGAACGGCAAACATTGCGCTTGGAGCATATGGCACATCTGCTACCCGACGCGGTACGAAATCTGCTCGACCGACAACGACAACGAATCAACAGCGCATCGGATTCGATCCTCGGAAGCTCTCCGGAGCGAATTTTGCGGTTGGGATTCGCCATCGTGCGGGCCAACGGGAGGGCCGTTATCTCGGCAAAATCGGTATGTGCCGGAGATTCGATCGATATCGAGGTTGCAGATGGCCGGATAGAGGCTACGGTAAAACAATAAACACACGAATATGGCAAAGAAAGAGGAAATAACCTATGCAGAGGCTATGGCAAAAATCGAGCTGACACTCGCCAAATTGCGTAACGACGAGTTGGACGTGGACACGCTGTCTTCCGAAGTGAAGCAAGCCTCCGAACTGATCGCTTTCTGCAAAAAGAAGCTGCACAAAACCGAAACGGAGATCGCTAAAATTCTCGAATAGGATGAAACGCTTGATCAAATGGGCCCTCAACCACATTCCGCGCCCCATGCTGCAACGCATGGCAGGATGGATCATACCCATCATCGGATTTTTCTATAAAGGGCATGGCGTAACCTGTCCGGTTTGCGGTAAAAAATATCGCAAATTTCTCCCCTATGGCTATGTGCAATCACGCCCCAATGCGCTCTGTCCGCACTGCCTGTCGTTGGAACGCCATCGGCTGTTATGGCTTTATCTCACACACGAGACCGACCTGTTACAACGCTTTCCGCGCACCCTGCACATTGCCCCCGAGGTCTGCATCATGCGCCATCTGAAACCCCATTTCGCGGCACATGCAGGACAATACATCACAGCCGACCTCGAAAGTCCGTTAGCCGATCTGCATTTCGATGTACAACAGATTCCATTGGCCGACAAATCGGTCGATGTGGTAATCTGCAACCACCTGCTCGAACATGTCGCCGACGACCGGCAGGCTCTGCGCGAACTACATCGCATTTTGAAACCCGGGGGTTGGGGGATTTTGCTCTCTCCCGTAGAACGCGACTACGAACAAACCTTCGAAGATGACACCATCACCGATCCCGATGAGCGCACCCGCATCTTCGGCCAATACGACCACCGACGCATCTACGGAGCTGATTATACCGATCGGTTGCGCAGCGTGGGATTCGAAGCCGCCGACATCGATTACAGCGCATCATTCGACGACAAGACGCGGCAAAAATACGCCCTGCCGGAGGATCACATCTACGTCGTATATCGACACTGATCAATAGAGATAGAAGACGATTCCGATAAAGTGGCACACGACTGCCAAATTGATCAGCAGATGCCACACCAAATGGTGGTAACGGAAACCTTTGCGGGCATAAAACCACGCACCAAGCGTATAGAGTAGGCCTCCCGCTGCAATCAATACCAACAACGGAACCGAAGCCTGTCGCACAAAAAGGGGCATGAAAAAGACAATCGTCCATCCCATCACCAAATAGATTGTAAGGCTGACGGCCGGAATCGACCGGCGAGAGAGTGATTTATAGAATATCCCGAACAACACCATCACCCATTGCAACACCGTGATAAGAATGCCCTGCCACCCTCCGATTACCGAGAGGGCTATTGGTGTATAACTGCCGGCAATGGCAAAATAGATAAAAATATGGTCGAGGATATGAAAAACCTCTTTGTGTTTCGACTGCGGATTCATCGAGTGGTAAAGTGTCGAGATCAAAAACATCAAAAAAATCGAAATCACAAAGATACTTACCGACACCGCAGCCAACACACCCGAAGAATCATGCGTATAAGCCCAAACAGCTGAAAATGGCAACGATAACAGGGCAAACAATGCCATGACTCCGTGCGAAACCGAATTTGCAACCTCTTCTCCGAGGGTCGGAATATAAGCACTCAACTTCTTTCTCATACAATAGTGATTAATTTCGGTGACAAAGTTAAGATTTTTTTTCGTACCTTTGTCCATTAAGTATTTCGGTTAGGTTAATAATGGACTTTTCACGCTATGAAAAGCTCCGTACGCAAGTGCGGAATTCATTTTCGGAGGTGACCCAACAGCTTGTTGACGAAGCATTGGTATATGCCGATGAAAAACTAGCAGGACTGACCCGCTACGATGGTCGGCCTCTGTTGGATCATGCTGTGGCTGTCGCATCTATTGTCATCAACGAGATCGGATTGGGTCGCAACTCTGCGGTATCGTCGATTCTTCACGATGTGATCCGATTGGGCCACAAGCAACTTCTGGCCGAGGAGTTTTTGGCATTAACCGCTGACATACGCGCCCGTTTCGGCGAACAGGTGGTAGGTATTACCGTCGGGTTGTCTAACATTTCGGAACTGAAACTCAAAGTTTCGAAAGAGCAGGCCGACAATTTCCGCGACCTGATTGTCAGCTACTCCGAAGATCCGCGTGTAATTCTCATCAAGTTGGCCGACCGACTCGAAGTGATGCGCTCGTTAGAGATGTTTCCCCGCGAAAAATGGCGCAAGAAGAGTTGGGAGTCGATGAATCTCTATGCTCAAATTGCACACAAGTTGGGTCTTTACAACATCAAGAGCGAGTTGGAAGATGTCGCCCTCAAATACCTCGAACCGAAAGACTACGAACATATCGCAACCAAGTTGGAGGAGAGTGCCGAAGAGCGCAAGGCGTTCATTGCCCGCTTCCTCGTACCCATCGAAGAGCGACTGACCCAACTCGGCATCAAATACCACATCAAGAGCCGCACCAAGTCGATCTTCTCAATCTGGACCAAGATGCGCAAGCAACATGTCCCGTTCGAGGGTGTTTACGATATTTTTGCCATCCGTATCATTATCGACTGCCCGCCCGAACAGGAAAAACCGCTCTGTTGGACAGCCTATTCCGTAGTTTCGGATTTCTATACCCCCAATCCCAACCGCATGCGCGACTGGATCTCGATTCCGAAATCCAACGGATACGAATCGCTTCACACTACGGTTTCAGCCGCAGGGCGTTGGGTCGAGGTACAAATTCGCACAGAGCGCATGGACGCTGTTGCCGAACGCGGTATTGCGGCGCATTGGCGTTATAAAGGGGTCGGACAGGGAGCCAAGACCAACGAGATGTGGTTGGGACAACTGCGCGAGTTGATCGAAAATACCCCCCACTCACTGGCGCAACGTTTCGATGCCAAGCCCGCATCGGGTGAGATTTTCGTATTTACGCCCAACGGTGACCTACGCAAACTGCCTGAGGGAGCGACTTTGCTCGATTTTGCCTTCGACATCCACACCTCGCTGGGATGCTCCTGCGTAGGCGGCAAGGTGAACAACCGTGCCGTGCCGATCCGCGAGACATTGCACAACGGCGACATCGTAGAGATCCAAACACAAAAGAACCAGACGCCGAAGGCTGATTGGCTCTCAGTAGTGGTAACCTCGAAAGCCCGCAACAAGATTAAATCGTTCCTGCGTGAAGAGCAGGCCAAGCACAACCGCATGGGGCGTGAAGAGTTGGAGCGCAAGATCAAAAATTGGAAACTCCCCATCGCCATTGACGAAGCGGTAGGCTATTTGGTCAAATACTTCAAGTTGCGTCATGGTGCCGAGGTTTACGGTTTGATTGCCACGCAGAAAATCGATTTGGGCAGCATAAAAGAGATCTTACTACGCTACTTGTCGGGAGAAGAGGATGAAGCTCGCCGTGCCGCTGCTGCCGAAGCCGAGGCCGAACGCCAAAAGAGCCGCTCAGCAAAAGAGACTCACACCTCACAAGATGCGTTGGTTATCGACGACGATATTTCGAAGATCAAATACAAATTGGCCAAATGTTGCAATCCGATCAAGGGTGACGAGGTCTTCGGATTCATCACCATCAACGCCGGTATCACAATTCACCGCACCGACTGCCCGAATGCACGTCGAATGCGCGAAAATTACCCCTATCGGGTAATCGATGCACGTTGGCGCGAATCGGCCGATGGGGCTTTTCGGGTAACGATCCGCATCGTGGCCGCCGACATCACGGGAATCACCAACCACATTACCGAGGTGGTCAGCCACGATTTGAAACTCAACATCCGCTCGTTGGCATTCGAGAACTCGTCGGGAGGCACCATTACCGGTATCATTGCCGTCGAGGTTCCCTCGGCAGCAGTGGTTGACACGCTCATACACTCCATTACCCGAATCAAAGGAATACAACGAGTATATCGTATCAATTGATAACTTTTTATTAATTAACCATTTCCCCAATTAAAAAGTAAATGAATAACAACTCTATCAGCGTCGTTTTTGCCGACTCGTCGCACGCACATTTCGCTCCGCGAATCTGTGACTTGATTTACGAATCGGCCTTGCAGCGAGGGACGGGAATCGCCAAGCGTTCCCACGAGTACATCGCCGCAAAAATAACCGGCGGCAAAGCTGTCGTGGCGCTGGACGGTGATCGCATCATCGGTTTCAGCTACATCGAGTGTTGGGGGCACGGCGACTTCGTCGCGACCTCCGGATTGATCGTGGATCCCGAGTACCGACATATGGGACTCGCAGAGCAGATCAAACGACGAACTTTCGAGCTGGCCCGACGACGATTCCCGTATGCCAAGTTATTCAGTATTACTACATCGTTGCCGGTCATGAAGCTCAACTCCCGTTTGGGTTATAAACCGGTAACATTCTCCGAGTTGACCGAAGACGAGGAGTTTTGGAAGGGCTGTCAAGGTTGCTGCAATTACGATATCCTCCAACGCAACGACCGTCGGATGTGCCTTTGTACGGGCATGTTATATGATCCGGCTAAGGAGCAACAGCAACAATCGCGCTGGGCTCCCTACTGGATGTATTTGAAAAACTGTTTCAAAAAAATATTCCACTTGAAATAATCAAAAACAGATAACAACTATGGAAAAGAAAAAAGTCGTTCTGGCATTCAGCGGCGGTCTGGATACCTCGTTTTGTGTAAAATACCTCACCGAAGAGAAGGGTTACGATGTTTATACAGCCATTGCCAATACGGGCGGTTTCTCGAAAGAGGAGTTGAAGAACATCGAAAAGCGCGCAATGGATTTAGGTGCGGTAAAACATGCCACACTCAATATCGAGCAAGAGTATTACGAGAAGAGCATCCGCTATATGGTCTTCGGCGACATTCTGCGCAACGGCACCTACCCCATTTCGGTAAGTTCGGAGCGTATCTTCCAAGCCATCGCCATCATCGAATATGCCAAAGAGATCGGTGCCGATGCGGTGGTACACGGCTCGACAGGTGCCGGTAACGACCAAATCCGTTTCGATTTGACATTCCAGATTCTCGCCCCCGAAATCGAAATCATCACCCCGACCCGCGACATGATCCTGACCCGCGAATATGAGATCAACTACCTGAAAGAGCATGGCTACGAGGCCGATTTCAAGAAAATGGAGTACTCGATCAACAAAGGTTTGTGGGGCACATCGATCGGTGGCAAAGAGACTTTGAACTCGGAGCAGACACTGCCCGAGGAGGCTTATCCGAGCCAAATCACGGCCGAGGGCGAAGAGCGATTGACCATCTCGTTCGAAGAAGGCGAGATCTCGGCTGTCAACGGCACACCTTACGCCGATAAAGTCGAGGCTATTCGCGCTGTGGAGGCCATCGGCTCGAAATTCGGCATCGGTCGTGATATGCACATCGGCGACACGATCATCGGCATCAAAGGCCGTGTAGGTTTCGAGGCCGCAGGCCCGATCTTGATCATCGCAGCACACAAGATGCTCGAAAAACATACGATGACCAAATGGCAGCTCTATTGGAAAGAGCAGGTAGCCACTTGGTATGGCATGTTCCTCCACGAGGCACAATACCTCGAACCCGTCATGCGCGACATCGAGGCGATGCTCATCACCTCGCAACGCAATGTTACGGGTACTGTGGAGTTGATTCTCCGTCCGCGTAACTATACGCTCGTCGGCGTATCGTCGGATTTCGACCTGATGAAGACCGATTTCGGAGAGTATGGCGAGGTAAACAAAGCGTGGACTTCCGACGATGTCAAAGGATTCACCAAGATCCTCGGCAACCAGATCAAAATCTACCACAACGTACAGAACCGCAATAAGAAATGATTCGTGTAGGAATTATCGGAGGTGCCGGATATACCGCCGGAGAGTTGTTGCGACTGCTGGTAAATCACCCGCAGGCCGAAATCGTGTTCGTGCATAGTACGTCGAATGCCGGCAATCGGCTATCCGACGTTCATGGCGGTTTAGAGGGCGATACCGACCTGCGTTTCTGCGACGAGGCCGACCTCTCGGCTATTGACGTGTTGTTCCTCTGCTCGGCACACGGGCAGAGCCGCGTATGGCTCGACGAGCACGAAGTGCCAGCCGGAGTGAAGATCATCGATTTGGCACAGGACTTCCGCGACGAGTCGTGCGGTTTCGTTTACGGCCTTCCGGAGATGAATCGCGACCGTATCTGCGCAACAGATAAAATCGCCAACCCCGGGTGTTTTGCCACTGCAATCCAGTTGGCACTACTTCCGCTGGCTGCGGCCGGACTGCTGAAAGAGGAGATACACGTTACAGCCATCACCGGTTCGACAGGTGCCGGTGTAAAACCCTCGACTACCACCCATTTCAGCTGGCGCGCATCAAACATCTCGGTTTACAAGGCGTTCACGCACCAACATCTGATTGAGATCGGTCGCAACCTGCGGCTGTTGGAGCCGTCGTTTGATCGGGCTATCAATTTCGTGCCGTTGCGCGGCGATTTCACACGCGGTATTTTGGCCAGCGTCTATACCGACTGCGATCTTGATGAAACAGCTGCCCGCAAACTCTATGAAGATTACTATGCTTCGGCCGCATTTACCCATGTGGCCGCCGGTAATATCGACCTCAAACAGGTGGTCAACACCAACAAAGCACTGCTCAGTGTCGCTATCCACGATGGGAAAATTCATGTGGTTTCGGCCATCGACAATCTGCTGAAAGGAGCGTCGGGACAAGCCGTACAAAACATGAACCTCATTTTCGGGTTGGACGAACACACCGGACTGCAACTGAAAGCAAGTGCTTTTTAACACCAACTAAAAACTATGAAACTTTTCAACGTATATACGTTATATCCGATCGAGCCTGTTCGAGGAGTCGGCAACTTCGTTTACGATGCTGCCGGCACAGAGTACCTCGACCTCTACGGCGGTCATGCCGTGATCTCGATCGGTCACGCCCATCCGACCTACGTCAAAGCTGTTCAGGAGCAAGTTGCCCGCATGGGTTTCTACTCCAACTCGGTGGAAAACTCGCTCCAAATCGAGTTGGCCGAGCGGTTGGGGCGCGTATCGGGCTATGACGACTACTCGCTGTTTTTGGCCAATTCCGGAGCCGAGGCAAACGAAAATGCGATCAAGTTAGCCTCATTCCAAACAGGTCGTGCAAAGATTTTGGCCTTTGGTAAAGCTTTTCATGGCCGTACCTCGGGAGCAGTGGCCGCTACGGATAACCCCTCGATCTCAGCCCCATTTAACCGCACGCCCAATGTGGAGTTTGTTCCGCTGAACGATATTGCGGCCGTACGCGAGAAACTTGCAACCCGCGAATTTGCCGCCGTGATCATCGAAGGTATTCAAGGGGTGGCAGGCATCCACCTCCCGACAGACGACTTCCTGCGCCAACTGCGCGAGGTGACCACCGAAACCGGCACACAACTTATCCTCGACGAGATACAGTCGGGTTATGGCCGCACAGGACGTTTCTTTGCGCACCAATACGCCGGAATCCGTCCCGATCTGATCACCATGGCCAAAGGTATGGGCAACGGTTTCCCGATCGGCGGTGTGCTGATTGCTCCCCACTTCGAAGCCCGTGCCGGACTGCTCGGAACAACATTCGGAGGCAACCATTTGGCTTGTGCCGCAGCCATTGCGGTATTGAAAGTCATCGAGGAGGAGCATCTTGTAGAGAATGCAGCCCGTGTCGGAGAGCAACTGATCGAGAAACTGAAAGCCATTCCCGCCCTGAAAGAGGTACGTGGTCGCGGTTTGATGATCGGCATCGAGATCGATGGCTCAGGATCGGAGTTCCGTCGCAAACTGCTCTTCGAGGAGCATGTATTCACCGGTGGAGCCGGAGCATCGACCGTTCGCCTGTTGCCGGCACTCTCATTAACCGAGGCTTTGGCCGACGAATTCCTCACCCGATTCAAAAAACTGCTACCATGAAAAAGTTTACCTGCGTAGAAGATATCGGCGATCTGAAATCAGCTGTCGCCGAAGCACTCGAAATCAAACGCGACCGATTCCGCTTTACCGAGTTGGGACGCAACAAGACATTGTTGATGCTCTTCTTCAATTCGAGTCTCCGTACCCGTCTTTCGACCCAGAAGGCCGCCATGAATCTCGGCATGAATGTCATGGTTCTCGATGTCAATCAAGGAGCTTGGAAACTCGAAACCGAGCGTGGTGTGGTGATGGATGGCGACAAAGCCGAACACCTGCTCGAAGCAATTCCGGTAATGGCATCGTACTGCGACATTATCGGAGTGCGTTCGTTTGCCAAATTTAACAGCAAAGCCGAGGATTACGAGGAGCGAGTATTGGAGCAGTTCATCCGCTACTCGGGTCGTCCGGTTTTCTCGATGGAAGCCGCCACGCGCCACCCGTTGCAGAGTTTTGCCGACTTGATCACCATCGAGGAGCATAAAACCACAGCACGCCCGAAGGTCGTGATGACTTGGGCTCCGCATCCCAACGCACTGCCACAAGCCGTGCCCAACTCCTTTGCCGAATGGATGAATGCCGCAGACTACGACTTTGTGATCACCCATCCCGAGGGCTACGAACTCGACCCGAAATTCGTGGGCAACGCTCGCGTGGAGTATGATCAGCGCAAAGCCTTCGAAGGTGCCGATTTCGTATATGCCAAGAATTGGGCCGCCTACACCGATCCGAACTACGGCAAAGTGTTGTCGCGCGACCGTTCGTGGACAGTGGATAGTGAAAAGATGGCTTTGACAAACAACGCCCACTTCATGCACTGTCTGCCCGTACGTCGCAACATGATCGTAACGGACGAAGTGATCGAATCTCCGCGCTCGTTGGTGATCCCCGAGGCTGCCAACCGCGAGATCTCGGCACAAGTGGTATTGAAACGTTTGCTCGAATCGCTCTAATGGAAAAGATCACAGTAGTAAAAATTGGTGGCAATGTCATCGATAACGAGGAGGCTCTGGCTCGCTTCGTCAAAGAGTTCGCCGCACTCTCCGGACCTAAAATGTTGATCCACGGAGGCGGTAAGTTAGCTACGCGATTGGCCGAACGATTGGAGTTAGAGGTGCAGATGGTCGATGGCCGTCGCATTACAGACAAAGGGACGTTGGATGTGGTAACGATGGTCTATGCCGGCTTGGTCAACAAGCAGATCGTAGCCGCATTGCAGGCCGCAGGGTGTAACGCATTGGGCATGTCGGGAGCCGATGGCAATGTCGTCACGGCTCGCCGCCGCGCACCGCAACCGATCGACTATGGTTTTGTGGGCGACATCGAACAGGTAGACAGCCATCTGCTGCAACACCTCTTGGAGGGCGGTATTACCCCCGTATTCTGTGCCATTATGCACAACGGTGAAGGGATGTTGCTCAACTGCAATGCTGACAGTGTGGCTTCGGCCATTGCCGAGGCTGCTGCACAAATCGCACCGACAGAGTTGGTATTCTGCTTCGAGAAGCGCGGAGTATTGAGTAATCCCAACGACGACACGTCGGTCATCCGCGAGATCACACCCGCCTCGTTTGCTGAACTGCGAGCCTCGGGTGTCGTAAATAAAGGGATGATCCCTAAAATAGAAAATGCTTTGAAAGCAGTGGGTCGTGGTGTCGAGAGCGTGGTGATCAAACACGCCGATGACCTGCTCGAAACAGCAGCCGGAACCTGTATCCACAACGCCTAAAATAGCCATGAAAACCCGCACAGCAATCGCCATTGATCTGCTTCGACAGATGATCGCAACGCCCTCGGTTTCGCGCAACGAAACGGAGACAGCAGACCTGCTGTACGCATTTTTAGAGCAACAAGGCGCAGCCCCTCAACGACTCTATAATAATGTATGGTGTCGCAGTGAAGAGTTCGATCCCGCGCGCCCGACGCTGCTGTTAAACTCCCACCACGATACAGTACGACCCGCCGCAGGCTATACCCGCGATCCGCACGAGCCGGCAATCGAAGGGGATCGGCTCTACGGCTTGGGGAGTAACGACGCCGGAGCTTCGGCTGTCAGCCTGATCCAAACATTCTTGAAATTTCGCTGTGCCCCGCTGCCGTTCAATCTCTTGTTGGCCATCACCGCCGAAGAGGAGTGCTCGGGTGAGCACGGTTTTCGAGCAACTCTGCCCGAACTCGGCAAGATCGATATGGGATTGGTCGGAGAGCCTACCAAGATGCAGGCTGCCATCGGCGAACGGGGATTGGTCGTACTCGACTGCACGGCACATGGAAAGAGCGGTCATGCTGCCCGCAACGAAGGGGTTAATGCACTCTACATCGCTACCGATGACATCATGCAACTTCGCTCATTCCGCTTCGAGCGAACTTCGAAGCTCCTCGGGCCAATCGGAATTGCCGTCACACAAATCGAGGCAGGAACGCAGCACAACGTTGTTCCCGACACCTGCCGTTTCGTTGTCGATATTCGCACCACCGATGCTTACACCAACGAGGAGACCGTAGAACTACTACGGACGGCTTTACAATCGGAATGTACTCCACGATCGACACGCATACGCGCCTCGGCACTCGACACCAACCATCCGATGGCACGGGCAGCAATTGCCGGCGGAAGCGAGTTGTTTGTATCGCCCACCACCTCGGATATGGCACTCATGCCCTTCCCGACGCTTAAAATGGGCCCGGGAGATTCTGCACGATCACATACAGCCGACGAATATATCCTCCTCTCAGAGATCGAGGAGGGTATTGCCGGCTACGAAAAATTCATCGAAAATTTAGTAAAAGAATATGGCTGGAAAACTCTGGGATAAGGGTTTCGAACCCGACAAAATGATTGAAGAATACACCGTCGGCAACGACCGTGAGTTGGATCTGCGATTGGCCCGCTACGATGTCGAAGGGTCGTTGGCACATATCACCATGCTCGAAACCATCGGGCTGCTGACAGCCGACGAATTACAGACGCTGACCGAAGGTCTGCGCCAAATTGCCACCGAGATCGAAGAGGGTAACTTCGAAATCGAGGAGGGTATCGAAGATGTTCACTCGCAGGTCGAGTTGCTCTTGACACGCCGTTTGGGAGATGTGGGGAAGAAGATCCACTCAGGCCGTTCGCGCAACGATCAGGTATTGGTCGATCTGAAACTCTTCCTGCGTGACGAGTTGCGACAGATAGCCGGCGATGTCCGCACGCTGTTCGACCGTTTGCAAGCATTGAGCGAACAGCACAAAGAGGTGCTGATGCCGGGATATACCCACCTGCAAATCGCCATGCCCTCATCGTTCGGGTTGTGGTTCGGAGCTTATGCCGAAACCCTTGTGGATGATATGCGTATGCTCACCGCCGCTTGGCACATCGCCAACCAGAATCCGTTAGGCTCGGCCGCAGGTTACGGCTCGTCGTTCCCATTGGATCGTACGATGACCACCCGCTTATTGCACTTCGAAGATCTGCACTACAACGTGGTAGCAGCCCAAATGAGTCGCGGAAAGAGCGAACGTGCCGCTGCAAATGCTATGGCTGCCGTAGCCGCCACGGTAGGACGTATGGCGATGGATCTCTGTTTGTTCATGAGCCAAAATTTTGGTTTTGTAAAACTCCCCGATGAGTTGACAACCGGATCGAGCATCATGCCCCACAAGAAAAATCCCGATGTCTTCGAGATCATGCGCGGCCGTTGCAACCGTTTGCAGGCACTGCCCAACGAGATGGCACTGATGCTGACCAACCTGCCCGTAGGTTACCACCGCGAGATGCAGCTATTGAAAGATATGCTCTTCCCCGCCACTACCGAGTTGCGTCGCACATTGAATATGGCAGACTACATGTTAGCCAATCTTTCGGTCAACGAGCATATTTTGGAGGACAGTAAATACGACTACCTCTTCACGGTCGAAGATGTCAACCGATTGGCACTGCAAGGCGTTCCGTTCCGCGAGGCTTACCGTCAAGTCGGCATGGCCGTTCAGCGTGGCGAGTACTGCCCCACCCGCGAGGTACACCACACCCACGAAGGGTCGATCGGCAACCTCTGCACCGCCGAGATTCGCCGCAAGATGGATCGCGTGATGGAGGAGTTTGAATAGCCTCACAAACCTTATAACACAACGAGCCGCCCCGATAAGGAGCGGCTCGTTTTACGTTACAGGCGATCCGATTATTTGATGCGCTCGTAGTACTCGCGGGTGCGGGTATCAACGCGGATCTTGTCGCCCGTGTTGATGAACAACGGCACACGTACCGTAGCACCGGTATTTACCGTAGCGGGTTTCAACGAGTTAGTCGATGCAGTATCACCTTTGATACCCGGCTCAGTATAGGTCACCTCCATATCCACAATCGGGGGAAGCTCAGCCGACAAAACCTGCTCTTTCTCGGTATGGAACATCACCTCGACGATTTGGCCATCGGCCATCAGGTCGTAGTTGTTGATCAAGCCTTTGTCGATGTTGATCTCCTCGAAAGTCTCGGTGTGCATGAAGTGAGCACCCAGATCATCCTCATAGGTGAATTGATAGGGGCGACGCTCAACGCGTACCTGCTCGATCTTTTGGCTTACCGACGAGAAGGTATTCTCCAACACACGGCCATTTTCGAGGTTTTTGAGTTTCGAACGAACGAAAGCGGGACCTTTGCCCGGTTTGCAGTGCTGGAAATCGACTACAAGGAAGGTCTTGCCGTCCATTTCGATGCACATACCGATCTTGATATCAGCTGCTGTAATGGTCATAACTCTATGATTTTATGATTATTGTTCTTAATGGCCGCAAAAATACAAAAAATCCGCGATAATTCAAATTTTCGGATTAAAGTTCGATCGCTTTGCATTTTAACCCCATCTCTTTGATCTTCTCCAACGTTCGCGGCAGGGCATAGCGCATGTTGCGGAAAGCCTTTTCGCTGTCGTGGAAAACCACAATAGCCCCCGCAGCAAGGTGTTTCGAAACGTTGCGCAAACAGGTGCGAGGTGAGAGTTTGCGGTTGTAGTCACGCGAGATGATATCCCACATCACCAACTTGTAACGTTGGCCCAAAGCCCGCGCCTGCGCGGGGGTGATTCGGGCATAAGGGGGGCGAAACAGTTCGCTATGGATCAGATCGTTGGCAAAATCGACATCCTCAACATAGCGCTCCAAACTCATACCCCACCCTTTTTGGTGTGAATAGGTATGGTTGCCGACTTTATGCCCCGCCTCGATAATGCGATAAAAAAGATCGGGATACATCTCCACATTTTTTCCCAACACAAAGAAAGTGGCTTTTGCATCGTACTTCTCCAACATCGAAAGAATCCACTCCGTTACACCCGGAGTAGGGCCATCGTCAAACGTAAGGAACACACCCTCTTTATCGTCGATCTCCCAAATGAGATCAGGCATCAAACGACGTATTATTTTCGGTGGTTTCAGGCGCATAGCGACATCTTTTTAAGGCCGACAAGCGGCAATCCGTTGCAAAGATAGTGAAAGACAAGCGAAGAAAAGCAAACTTGTTTGTTTTTTATTCCGAGTTGTCGAAACATCTAACCAAAAAACGTTTCGCGCCACAAGATATTGTTTATAACCGTCGAAATCGCTATATTTGCCCTGTGGACAACTATCTCGATAACGACATAAAATTTGTCGCCGGTGTCGGCGAGGTACGGGCAAAGTTACTCAACCACGAATTAAACATTCGCACGGTGGGTGATCTGTTGAGTCATTACCCGTTTCGTTACATCGACCGCACCCGCATCTATCCCATAGCCGACATCACCGAGGCCGCAGGGCTCTCTTATATTCAGATACGCGCCCGCATCACCGGTATCAACCCCATAGGATCGGGACGCAGCCGCCGTTTTATCGCCTATGCCCAAGATACCACAGGAGAGGCCGAGTTAGTTTGGTTTCAAGGAATCAAATGGATCGAAAAACGGATCGAAGTCGGTCGCGAATACATCATCTTCGGCCGCCCGACATTCTACCGAGGATTGCTACAATTAGCACATCCCGAACTCGAAACTGTAGAACAGGCTCTTTCACGTAAAGCCGAAAGCGGCATGCAGGGAATCTATCCTTCGACCGAGAAGATCACCAACTCGTTCGGCACGAAAGGATTTTTCCAGATCATCTGCAACGCATGGGCCATCGCCCGAAATCACATCCACGACCCGCTACCCGAATCGTTGCGCAGGCAGTATGGGTTAATGCCATTGCACGAAGCTTACCGCAACATCCATTTCCCCCAATCGGCTGAGAATTTGCGACAGGCACAATATCGATTGAAATTCGATGAACTGTTAGGCGTGCAACTCAACATCCAACAACGGCGCACCGAACGTTTGTCGAAGAACAACGGATTTCTCTTCCCCCGCGTCGGAGATATTTTTACCTCATTTTATAATAATCGCCTGCCCTTTCCGCTCACCGGAGCACAAAAACGAGTCATCAAAGAGATTCGGCAGGATACCGTTACCGGATTTCAGATGAACCGGCTGTTGCAAGGCGATGTCGGCAGTGGTAAGACCCTTGTGGCACTAATGTCGATGTTGCTGGCTGTGGACAACGGGTTTCAGGCTTGCATGATGGCTCCCACCGAAATTTTAGCACGCCAGCACTTTGCCACCTTCACCCGTCTGCTCGATGGTACAGAGGTTAAGACCGCCATATTGACCGGAGCGTCGAAGGCGCGCGAACGACGCGAGGCATTGGAGGGAATCGCCTCGGGCAAGGTTCAACTTCTGATCGGCACACATGCTCTGATCGAAGATCGGGTGCAGTTTTCAAACCTCGGCTTTGTCGTCATCGACGAACAGCACCGTTTCGGTGTCGAACAGCGGGCACGACTTTGGACCAAAAACGCACAACCGCCACATATTTTGGTAATGACCGCAACTCCCATTCCACGCACATTGGCCATGACGCTCTATGGCGATTTGGATGTTTCGGTGATCGACGAACTTCCCCCGGGACGACGACCGATCAAGACTGTACACTACACCGATGCCGCCCGTCTACGGCTCTTCGGATTCATGCGGCAGGAGATCGCCAAAGGGCGACAGGTATATGTTGTCTATCCGCTCATCAAAGAGTCGGAAACAATGGATTATAAAGACCTCACCGATGGCTACGAAGCCATCTCGCGCGACTTTCCGCTACCCGATTACATCACTGCCATCTGTCACGGCAAGATGAAACCTGCCGACAAAGAGGAGTCGATGCGTCAATTCAAATCGGGCGAAGCGCACATCATGGTCGCAACCTCGGTGATCGAGGTTGGGGTCGATGTTCCCAATGCTACGGTGATGGTCATCGAATCGGCCGAGCGATTCGGACTTTCGCAGTTGCACCAATTGCGCGGTCGTGTAGGTCGTGGCGGAGAGCAGTCCTATTGTATCCTCATGTCGGGAGAGAAGCTTTCGAAAGAGTCACGTGCCCGATTGCAAGCAATGTGCGAGACAAACGACGGATTCCGATTGGCCGAGTTGGATCTCAAACTGCGCGGTGCAGGCGACATCAACGGTACGCAACAGAGCGGCATGGCCTTTGACTTGAAAATTGCCAACCCGACACTCGACGTGCAAATTCTCACTGTCACCCGCGAGGCTGCGACCGAAATTTTGACTGCCGACCGTACCCTCTCCCAACCCGAAAATCGAGGACTTGAAGCCCTCCGACGACGCTATTCGAGCCGCGAAGAGATCGATTTCTCCCGTATCTCGTAACGTACCACCTATACTATTTTGACATAAAACTCCGTTAGTATATCAAAACCCCCTTAAAAACACCCTGTCATGAAACGCCTGATTACGACGATACTGCTGCTTTTCGGACTATCGCCACTCTTTGCCCAACTCTATCATGTAGGCGAAATCCTCAACTATCGAGTAAGTTACAAAGCCAAGATGTTCCCCAACACCGAGATTGGCATGGTAGAGATCACCACCACCCAAGAGCGAAACGACAGTTCTTCGCTCTATAAGGTGCAGGGTATCGGACGCACGCTGCCGACCTATCGCTGGTTCTACAACTTGGAGGATATTTACACGATATGGGTCGATTCGGCCACGCTCCGCACCTCTCGTTTCACCTGTGACAACCACGAAGGCGACTATACCTTCGAAAGCCAATATCTCTACGATTGGAAGACCCACCGCGTCGATACCCGCTGGCGCAGTCGGAAACGACCGTTCAAAGAGAAACAGATGACATTGACCGACGAGAGCATGGATCCTGTATCGCTCTTTTTCAATCTGCGCAGTGCCGATGTCGAAAAATTCCGCACCGGAGAGTATGCCTCGTTGCAGATGGTGTTGGAGGATACGATTCGCAACCTGCGTTACCGCTACATAGGTCGCGAAACAAAAAAGATCCGCAACATGGGAAAATTCAACACCTTGAAATTCGAGTGTGAGTTAGGTACCACCGAAGGGTATTCGTTCACCGACGGCACAATCTTCACAATTTGGATCTCCGACGACCGCAACAAAATTCCGCTTTACATCGAATCTCCGGTTAAGATCGGAAGTATCCAAGCTTACATTTCGGGCTATAAAGGATTAAAATATCCGCTGACGAGCAAACAGAAATAACTGTTCGACACAGCAAATCAGCAGCTATGGCTGTCGTTTGCAACGTGTTGGTGAGCATAAACATTACACTCCTTGCAGACTGCGGATGAGGAATGTGCTGCGACAACAAAAACTATATTTTTGTTTCGCCAAGAAAAAAAATGATTACCTTTGTAACAAACAGCCAAAGATTATGGAAGAAAACAAAAACGGATACGACCCCTCACAGTACGAAGAGGAGGACTACGCTCCCACACAAGGGGGCAACGAGCGCTCCATGCGCGGATATCGCATTGTGATTATCATCTTGTCGGTGATACTCGTAGCACTTTCGATGCTCTATTTCAGCATCCACAAACAGCAAATGCTCGACAATCAGTTGTTGCAGGCCGATCGCGATTCGATTCAAAACGACCTCGGACGCCTGATGGTCGAATACGATAGTTTGCGTTTCCAAAACGACAGCATCGCCGCCAATTTGGCGCGTGCTAACGAAGTGATGGAGCAACTCAAACGCGAACGTCGTTGGAACTACAACAAGATCAAACAATACGAAAAAGAAGTCGGCACATTGCGTACGCTGATGAAAGGCTACATTCGTCAAATCGACTCACTGAACACCATCAACAAAAAGGTGATCAAAGAAAACGTGTCGTTGCGTAAAGAGGTGTCAACAGCCAACCAACGCGCCGATATGGCCGAAGAAAAAGCCGCCGAGTTGGACAACAAGATCCGCATAGGCTCGGTTATCAAGGCTCGGAATATTCGATTGGTTGCCCTAAACAAAAAGAGCAAGCAGGTTTCCCGCATCAAAAATGCTACACGTCTTCGTGTCGATTTCGTTCTGTCGGCCAACGAATTGACAACCCCGGGTAATAAAGCGGTCTATGTACGCATCTTCTCGCCCGACAATTACATGTTAACCACCGAAGCCATGCCCGCATTCGAATTCGAAGGCAATCAGATCAGCTATTCGGCCATGCGCGAAGTCGATTACCAAAATCAGGATCTCGAAGTCGGCATCTTCTACAACTCCTCGGGATTTGTTGCCGGCACCTATAAAATCGAGCTCTACTGCGACGGTCACATGATCGGCGAGACCCAAATCGCCATGCGATAAAAAGAGCACAACCGCCATAGAGAAAGGTGGATCCCTCAAAGGAATCCACCTTTCTCATTACACCAAACCTCCGAATTAACGGATGCCGTGTTTCTTGAAGATCTTCAACAACTCGGGTTGCAGATTCTGAGCCCAGCGCCAGTAACCCAAATCGGAAGGATGCGTTCCATCGGCCGAAGAGACGAAATCATCACCCGTAAGACCGGCTTTGTCAATGAAATATACATTCTTAAACATTTTCATGGCTTGGGCCATCATCTCGCGAGCGGCCTCTTGTTTTGCAGCCTCTCTTTGCTCCATCTTCACGTTGAAATTGCGATACTCACGGTGAATTGTCTGCACGAAGATCAGCGGAGTGTTGGGCAACGACTCGCGAATGCGGGCAATAAACGGAATCAGTCGTTCGCGGATCACATTGGCCTGAGGATTCGAAAACGCATCGAATACCATAGCGTCGGCATCTTTCACATCGGCCAAATAGTCGGCAAAATAGGGTTGCAGGCGACAACGACCGCTGCAAGCAATGCTGCAAAAGTTGAGACCCGTATTACGCGCAATCTGCATCGGGTAGCTCATACCGGAACGGCTGGTACTAATACCATGCGTAAAACTCGATCCGAAAATCACGATCTTGTGACGGAAAGGGTTTTTCATCGGTTCGAGTGTGGCACCTTCGGGAACACCGATTTTCAATGAACCAATTTCGGTATAGATCGGCAGATAAAGCAAGCACTCTTTCTCGGTACCATCCATATTATTGATGATCGGGAATGCTTTGCCCGACTTCTGCGGCATGCGGTTCAACGCATAACGCCACTCGCCATCTTTACGGATATAGAGGTCGAAACCCTCGGCCGACATACGCGGAGTGCTATTCAATCGCGGAGCTTTCAGTTTCTCGACAATCAAGTCAATACGTTTGGCATTTGTTTTGAAAACCACAGCCAATCCGGCGGGGAAACGTACCAACATGTTTTCTGCTTTCGTAAATCCCTTGTAAACTGCGGTATCAATACGGTGATAGGGATGTGATGTAGGCAACACCTTACCGATCAAAGTGAGTTCGGTCGCATCAACAAAACGCATCTGCGCCAAGACGCTGCTTGCAATAAACAGGGCAACGACCAATCCAAAGATTTTTTTCATTCGCTTTAAGTTTTATTAGTAATTGAAATAGATTTTTTGAACCATCTTATTGTTGTTGTTGCCAAATCAAGGCCGACGAGCCGAGAATAGCGGCATTTTTGCCTTGAATACCGCTCGGAAGCAGTTTCACTTTGTTCTTGAATACCGACAACATATTCTCTTCCATATACCAACGGGTAGGATCGAAGAGTAACTTTCCGGCTTTCGAAAGACCTCCGAACAGGAAGATTGCCTCCGGTGAGGTAATCGTCACGGCATCGGCCAACGCGTGTCCCAGCAACTCACCCGTATAACGGAAAGCCTCCAAAGCGATGGGATCACCGGCTTCGGCTGCCGCCGAGATCATCGAAGAGTCGAAATCTTCGAATGCAATGCCACGCAGGCGACTCGGAGCCGACATTTTGGCCATCAGGTCGAATGCCGTACGTTTGATACCCGTAGCCGAGACATAAGCCTCCAAACAACCCCGACGACCGCAACCGCACTCACGACCGTTGCGCTCGACAATGATATGACCAAACTCACCGGCAAAACCGTCGTGACCATAGATCATCTCGCCATTGGCCACAAATCCCGATCCGAGACCCGTGCCGAGGGTGATCATGATAAAATCTTTCATGCCTTTGGCATTACCATAAACCATTTCGCCGATCGTGGCGGCATTGGCATCGTTGGTGATCAAAGTCTTCACTCCTCCAAAGCACTTCGACACATCGTCGGCCAACGGAAAGATACGACGCGACTCATCGCAGTTGGTCTCCTCGGGACGGAATTTCCACAAGTTGGCCGGAGTCTCAACCGTACCTTTATGATAATTGGCATTGGGAGCTCCGATACCAATACCGATCAGTTCGAACTCAAACGACACGCTCTCGGTCATCGCGCGCATTGCCGAGCAAAGATCCGCCACATAGGCAGGATAATCATCGATATAAGGATATTTTTTGGTTGAGATCACCGATTCGGCATAAAGATCTCCTTTTTCATCTACAAGTCCGAAAGCGGTATTGATACCACCGATATCCACACCGATAACTAATTTTTTCATGTTGCTGTTTTTAGTGGGTTATATAAATATTTTGTGTCAAAGTTAAGAAAAATTCGATTACTCCAAACTTTTTTCATTAATTTTGGCTCAATTATAATACCATTTACAGAAATATTCGCCATGCAAACCAACGACCAACTGTTGTCGGCCATCGAGAACTATCTGACCCGCATTGATTTCCCGTCCGACCCCAAACTTTTATACGCACCTATCGGCTATTCGCTGGCCGAAGGCGGCAAACGGTTGCGTCCGATGCTTGTTCTGCTCTCCTGTCAACTCTTCTCCGACAATGTGCAACAAGCTCTTCCGGCAGCGGCAGCAGTCGAGTTGTTCCACAATTTCACACTGTTGCACGACGATATCATGGACAACGCCGCCGTTCGTCGCGGGAAGCCCTCAGTCTATGCCAAGTGGGGGCAAAACGTTGCGATCCTATCGGGCGACGCCATGCTGATCGAGGCCTATCAGCTACTTGGTGAATCGGCACCACATCTGTTACCACAGATCCTGCAAACATTCAACACGATGGCTCTCGAAGTATGTGAAGGGCAGCAATACGACATGGATTTCGAACATAAATCCAAAGTGTCGGTTGTCGAATATACCCACATGATCGAACTTAAAACCTCGGTACTGCTCGCCGGCTCTGCCGTGATCGGAGCTACCATCGGAGGAGCCTCGAAGGAGGATTGCCGCAAGATACGTCGGTTTGCCACCGAATTGGGACTGGCTTTTCAACTCCAAGACGACCTGCTGGACAGCTACGGCGACCAACAACTGGGCAAAGCGATCGGTGGCGACATCCTTGAAGGCAAGCAGACCTATTTGATGGTTACGGCAATGAGCCGCGCCGACGAAAATGACCGCGAAATATTGCGCAATACCCATCGCGACAGTCAACTCTCCAATGTCGAAAAGATTACGCGGATCAAAACCGTTTATGATCGTTACGACATCCCGCGCCTGACCGAACAACAGATCGGTCTGCGTTTCGATCGGGCTCTTGCCGCTCTTGCAACGATTTCAACGGATACCGCTCGTATCGAACCGTTGTATGAGTTTGCCCGCAGCCTGATGGGGCGCAAAAAATAACACAAAACAACCGTTCTTCATGAAACGTTCCGATATCGAAATCATGGCCCCTGTCGGCTCTTATGAGTCGTTGCAGGCTGCCATCTCCGCCGGAGCCGATGCCGTCTATTTTGGAGTTGGCAAACTCAACATGCGCTCAGCATCGGCAGCCAACTTCTCGCTCGACGATCTTGCCAAAATTGTCGCCATTGCCCATGCCGCCGGTGTCAAAACCTACCTCACGGTCAACACAATTGTCTATGAAGATGAACTTTCAACCCTGCACGAAGTGATTGATCGGGCTCATGCCGAGGGTATCGATGCCATCATCGCCTCCGACATGGCCGCCATTCTCTATGCCCGTCGGATCGGTGTCGAAGTACACATCTCAACCCAATGTAACATCTCGAACTCCGAAGCGGTCAAATTCTTCTCACAATGGGCCGACACGGTGGTTTTAGCTCGCGAATTATCGCTCGAACAGGTGGCAACCATTCACCGCGAGATCGTCGAAAACGACATTCGCGGACCACACGGCGAATTGGTACAGATCGAGATGTTTGCACACGGTGCACTCTGCATGTCGATCTCCGGAAAATGTTATCTCTCACTCTACGAAACAGGATGTTCGGCCAATCGGGGAGCCTGTCGTCAGCTGTGTCGTCGAAAATACACCGTACGCGATAAAGAGAGCGGAGCCGAATTGGATATCGACGGACGCTATGTTCTATCGCCCAAAGATCTCTGCACAATCGATTTTCTCGACAAGATGATCGCATCGGGCGTGCGCGTGTTAAAGATCGAGGGGCGTGCTCGCGGAGCCGAATATGTCAAGCGGGTTGTCGAAACCTACGATGAGGCCTTACGAGCCCTCGAATCGGGATGTTACACTCCGGAAACTGCCGTTGGATACAAAGAACAACTCGCTACGGTTTTCAATCGCGGATTCTGGGAGGGTTACTATGCCGGCCGCCCCGTTGTGGAGCACAGCCCCGCGTATGGGTCATCGGCCACACAACGCAAAGTCTATGTCGGCAAGGTTGTCAATTTCTACAAAAAGATCTCGGTAGCGGAGGTCTTGGTCGAGGCTGCACCTGTGGCTCTCGGTGAAGAGATCTTCTTTCTCGGACCTACGACCGGTGTTGCCGAGCAACAGCTCGAAGAATTACACGGACCCGACGGATCACCCGTTACCGAAGCCGTTCAAGGACAACTATGTGCCATCCGCACACCGCAGATTGTTCGTCGCGGAGATCAACTTTACAAGTTTGTGAGGAGCGAATAAACGCAACTTACAGATTTATCGCATCCATGCTTTTCAATCCGGCATTCACGGCTACGCCGTGTTTATAATCTATGACCCACCCCCTAAGTCCCCCGCCTCAGGCAGGGGGATTAACAAAGTGCTTTTCGCGGCAGTGCGCAATCTTATTGCTTTCGCGCTGTTCATTGCTTTACACTCACGGCTGCGCCGTGTTTACAATCTATGACCCACCCCCTAAATCCCCCGCCTCAGGCAGGGGACTTACGTCCGCCTACGGCGGAAATCGGGGATCTCAAACGTGATTGTTAAGAAAATAATTACCTATTTTATGGGCAGGAAAACGAAATGTACAAGTAGTATAGAGGATAAAAGAGGGATAGCAGTGTGGTAGTCAGTGAGTTACGGGAGGGCGTCTAAAATTTGGGCGCAAAACGAAATGTACATTTACTTGGATTTTGCTTGGATAAACCAGCCCGCAGATGGGCGGTAAGTTGGATTTACCTTTGATTTATACGGGGCGTTACTTCGGTTTCGCCCTTTTTTCGTGCCTAAATGTACCCCACAGATGCGTAGAGCCGTGAAATCGCCTAAAATCGGGCAATAAAGCGGGAATACTTAAACACTGCTCAATCGGCGGTCAAATACCGCTCAAATACCAGCCAAACGGACAAAAGTTGCACATTTCGTTTTGCCGAAAAAACACCATAAAATCGGGTTGGATAGCAAGTTGGGTCGCAGTTTGGGTGGCAAAAAATAACAGATAAACACCCCTATAAGGTCAAAAATCGGGGCAAAATCGGGCGATTTTCAGCGATAAACACCCCTTTAATGCACGATTTTGACGGGTTTTGCACGCATATAAAAAGAGCGTAACACGCTGCAAAATAGCATATTACGCTTAAAATATAGTGATTTTACCCTTTTGAGGGGGGGGGGTATTTGCCTATTCAGCCCTTACAACGCCCACAACAAGGGCTATCGAATGCACCTTGTTTAACGGCAGTTCAAACGGTTCATAATCGGTGTTTTCAGATACCAATGTAATATGCTGCTCATCTGTCCCCTTACGCACTCTCTTTATAATAACACCCTGCTCGCTACCTATAACATACACTCTGTTCCATTGGAAAAAGGTATCTATCGGGAGGCGTTTGCACGCTACGATGTCGCCGCTGTAATACTTTGGTTGCATCGAATCGCCGCTAATTTGTATAAGGAACTCTGCTCCCTTAAATGTCGGGATATTGTAGTACTCACATTCATACTCCATTACCTGCATATCATTTCCCGACAATACGCCAGCCACAGCCTCAATAGGCAAGAGAGGTATGCCGATGGTCGCATCTTGCTTTTGGTGGCTAATCGTAGCCGCCTCCTCGAACATTGATATATCCCATCCCTCCGAATTGTTTAGTATCATACTAAACTTTGCATCAGGCAATGCACATCGTCCATTCTCCACTAACGAAATAAAGGATTTGCCTGTGCCTAAATAGGTTGCAAGTTCGTCCTGTGTTAATTTATTCGCCTTTCTAAATGCCTTAATATCAGCCATAAAAACATAAAGTTTAGAAATGCCCTGCAAAAAAGTTTAGTAAAGTTTGGTAGTTTCTAAACTTTACTATACATTTGCAAAGGCTTTCAGATATGAAAGTTTGCGAACAAAGATAATGAAAATAATTAAAACGAAGAAAAATGGCAAAGGTAATAGTTGAGTACGGAGAGCGTCAGCGCATAGCGGCGATGTTCAAAACGAGCCTCCCGACAGTGAGGGCTGCCCTGCGTGGTGAGACCAACACGCCCCTTGCAAAGAA
>SUZX01000005.1 GCA_015059735.1 Rikenellaceae bacterium
TGGTAAAGTGGTGGTATTGTCGGTCTCCGATGCGGGTGAAAGCGGGATTGTTGTCCTCGGTGCGTTTGTCCATCAAACGAGTCTTGCCGGCGGCAAGTTTGGCTTTGATGACAGGTTGTCCATTTCCGTCCATTGCGTATAGGATCATGGCAGCCATCAGTTCCATACGTTCCCCCTCTTTAACACCTTCGGGGTGCGATCCGCAACTGATAACGCGGCCACGCTTAGCACTCTCTTTTATGGCCCAAATACTCGGTTTCCTGTCAATCTGCACTCGATCGGTATCGTCAAAAATGTAACGCGCCAAGATTTCGGTTTTGGGCGGCACCTCTCCCAGTTTGCTCTCTTCCATATAGCACCCGAAGTTGTGAAACACCCTTTCGACAAGACGATCTCCTCCGAAATCGTAATATTGCAGCAACGGACTTTGTTTCTCGATTAGCAGATTCGGGCGTCTTTTTTGCAGACGGGTGCGTCGTACCATGCCCGGGTAAATCCCTAAATAGATGTCGGTTCTCTCCTTGCGGTTGTAGCGATTGATTAAACCGCCTGAGGCTATGTAGGCTCCGGCGCAGGTGCCGATGAAAGAGCCGCCGGCTGCCACATATTTGCGCAGACGGTCACACCCGATAGGTGTAAGTGATACAAGATGTGCTTTGGCAGCTCCACCGTTTACATAAATCATGCGGAAACGAGGTGCTCCGTCGGGATATAGTAGTACGCCATTGGTGTCCTTTTCCGAACCACAGAAAATTTTGGTTTGTTGAAGAGTGTCTTGGCGGGTCAACGCTTTATTCGGAGCCGACACGAAAAATTCCATGGTCAATCCGAGGTGTTCTTGGGCAGGAAGTGTTCGTCGAGAAGTGAGTCGGATGCCGCTGTCCATAAATATATCTTTATAAAACCCATGACCTAACCAGGAGGGTTTTACTCTCTTTTTGGCAAAAAGTTCCGTAGGCCATGTCATGCCGAGAACTATGCCGATTATAAGAATTATGAACAGACGTTTCATATTGTTTGTCAAAGTCGGCTTTGTTGTGTGGCTGTACGGTGTGTGCTGTTAGGTTTGAGGGACACACGATACGTATCTCTTTTCAGAAGATTGATACAAATGTATTAAATACTTTCGGATTCCCCAAACGAATATGGGCTTAAAGGGAGGAAATAGAAACTATTTACATGGCATTGCATATTTTGAAATACTGCCAACTTATTGAACATTATATTATTCAAATTTTTATTGGCGTGTGTTGATGGTATTTTGTTGGATTTTTATTACCTTTGTAGCCAAATTCCGGTGGATAGCCGTAAAGCTACGCGGGAACTATCAACACGATTAACCATGCGGGTAAAACAATTCATAGCTTGGATGTTGTTGACTGTCTATCTCTTAGCAGTTGCAGGCCCTGCTATGTGCTCGCTTTCGTGTAAATGCGTTGCGATGCAATCCCGCGACAATCGCTCTTCCCGCATTTGCAGTTGCTGTTATGGGCACGAATACGACAACCACAATGCAGGTTGTGATTGGAGCGTATCGGTCGCAAAAGGAAGTTCACCCGAGCGGGTAAAAGCTCCTTGTTGCGGAAATCATCACTCCACAGAGATTGATCTCTATACCGGCAATTCATCCGAGAATGATCGCCATAGTCGTTTTCTTGTCGTTGAGTTGCCTGCTACATTTATCTCGGAAAATTCGGATATTCTTGCTGCAACGTTTACCAGCGAACGATTGGCTCGTGGGGCAATTCCCGGCTTGTTGCAGGCTCATGCCCGTTCGGCGGGTCTTCGAGCTCCTCCCGTATCGGCTTAAATTTTTTTAGGCGTTCTGTTTTGAAAGAGCAGAACTGCCGACAGAATTTTAACCGATAATGGAATGTTATGAAAATCAGCAGAATTTGTATTATTATTTTGATGTTGCTCGCCGGGCACTCTTTGCGAGCACAAGAACTTCGCGGAACGGTTTGTGATGCAAACAAACAACCGCTTGTCGGTGCATCGATCTATTGGGCCGGTACTACGATTGGTGCCAGCAGCGATGCCGAAGGTGGTTTCCGCATCCATCGTGTCAAAGGTTATGATCGTCTCGTTGCCTCCTATTTGGGATATGTCAACGATACATTGCAAGTTGCCAACGGAGTTGATCGAATTGATTTTGTGCTCTCATCGAAGGGTGTAACGCTCGAAAATGTAGTGATTGAGGGGACGCAAAGCGGTAACTATGTCAAGCGCGACGGAATCGTCAAAAACGAGATGATCTCTTTTGCCGGCCTTTGTAAAATGGCTTGTTGCAACTTGGCCGAGTCATTTGAAAATTCGGCTTCGGTGACTGTTGGATACAGCGATGCTATCTCCGGAGCACGCCAAATCAAAATGCTCGGGTTGGCCGGAACCTATACACAGATTCTCGATGAGAATCGTCCAATTATGCGCGGACTCAGTTCGCCTTACGGGTTGAGCTATACTCCGGGTATGTGGCTCAATTCGATTCAGGTGTCGAAGGGTGTCGCTTCGGTAACGGCAGGTCATGAGGCTATTACCGGACAGATCAATCTCGAACACCGTAAACCAACCGACGACGAACGTCTTTTTGTCAATCTTTACCTTGATGATGAGTTGCGTCCCGAAGCCAATATCTCGACGGCTATTCCGCTCACCAAAGATAAAAAGTTGAGTACGATCTTGATGTTGCACGGTTCGGTGGATACCGATGTGCGGAAGATGGATCATAACGACGACGGATTTCGTGATCTGCCAAAATCTGATCAAATCAATGTGGCGAACAAATGGCTCTATGCAGCCGATAACGGCACACAAGTACGCTGGGGGTGGAAATTTGTACAGGAGAACCGTTTAGGCGGTATGCTCGATTATAAGAATACAACGGCCATGCGCGATGCAATGGAGACAGATTGGGATTGGCAGACTGCAACCGACAAAAAAATGCCGCTTTACGGCTCGAAAATTCGTAATCGCAATGCCAATGGCTATATTAAAGTAGGTATGCCAGTCGGGCGATCGGTTTATGATGCGGAGCAACAGGATGAGATGCGCTCCAATTTAGCCTTTGTAGTCGATTTCGACCACTTCAACGAAGATGCTTACTTCGGATTGAACGGTTATAACGGCAATGAAAACACCTTGTCGGCCAATTTGATGTATGCGCACTACTTCACTTATCGTTCGTCGCTCAATATCGGTGTGCAGGGGCATTGGTCCAATTACCGCGAAACACTCGGTAATAACACGCCTTGGATTGTTAACGATCCGACTCGCTCTTATAATTTCGATCATGATGAGTCGGAGATTGGAGCTTATGCCGAATATACCTACGCCATTAAAGATAAATTCTCTATTGTAGCCGGTATTCGTGGCGATTATAACAACTACTACGACCGATTCTTTGTAACCCCTCGCGGTCACTTCAAATGGAACATTACCCCTTCGACCACGTTGCGTGCCTCGGCAGGATTGGGTTATCGTTCGACAAACATCATCACCGATAACATCGGCGTTTTGGCAACGGGACGCATGATCCGGATTGCCGATTTTATTAACGGTGAGCCTCAATATCGGAATGACATCAATGGTTTCGATCGCATGGAAAAGGCTTTGACATTGGGAGGGAGCCTGACGCAAACCTTCACCTTGGTAAAAAAGGATGATGCAACGTTGAGCTTCGACTATTTCCGTACGCAATTTTACAATGCGGTAGTGGCTGATCAAGAGTACGATCCGTCGGCAATACTCTTTTACAATACTGATGGTCGCTCCTATACCGACACTTATCAGATCGACTTTTCGTGGTCACCGGTTGAACGTCTAGATATCTTCGCAACATTCCGTTATACCGATAGCGAGATGACCATTCAGCGACCTGATGGCAAAGTCGCACATGTTGAGCGTCCGTTGGTGAGCCAATATAAAACGTTGTTGAATATTCAGTATGCCACAAAATTCCGCCGTTGGGTCTTCGATGCTACGGCACAACTTAACGGCCCGAGCCGTATTCCTACGCAGACCGGTAACCTCGCCGACGACAGTTATTCACCTCGTTATCCGATGTTCTTTGCACAGGTGACGCGTAAGATCGGGAAATTTGATCTCTATGTCGGCTGTGAGAATATTGGCGATTATCGTCAGCATGATCCGATTCTCGGGGCTGATAATCCTTACTCGACAACTTTTAATTCGATGAATGTTTGGGGTCCGCTGATGGGACGCAAATTCTATATCGGATTACGTTTGAATATTTACTAACCAAAAGTATATAGTACCATGAAAAAAATTGTATTGTTTTGTCTGGCTCTGATGATGGGAGTCGGCGTATCTTTGGCAGCGAAACCTGCACAAAAAAAGCAGATTGTAACCACCGTATTTGTTACAGACATCGATTGTGAACACTGTGCCAAGAAAATTATGAACAACGTACCGTCGCTTGGTAAGGGCGTTCAAGATGTGAAAGTGGATGTTGCTACGAAAGAGGTTACCGTAGTTTACGACGCTTCGAAAAATAGCGACGAGAACCTTGTGAAAGGTTTTGCTTCGATCAAGGTGAAAGCCCAACCGAAGAAGAAATAATCGACTATCTCTGCGAAAAATCCAATTACCGAGATGAATTAATAACGATAGCGTCGTGTCCAACAGCTTATGATGAAAGCTTCGCCGATGCAGATTTGCAATGCGATGTTGTTTCTTCGGGTGTCAAACATGTAAATTTCGGAAATAGAGGATTCTTTGCAGATAGATCTAAGATGACAGAAGCCTGCCTAACACAAGTTTAGGCAGGCTTCTTTGTGGCATGTAGATTATGCTTATTGTGGTAATGATGCACAAACAGTGCTTGGATCAAAAGTTTAAGTAGTTGAATATTTGTAAATTATATCGGTGTTTTAGAGATTGATGGAAAATATTGCCGATGCAAAATGTGGGTATTGAAATTGAGAGTGCTACCTATAATGGTGCTACGAATATCATAAAAGCGGTGCAGGAGATGTGTCTTGAAGCTATTCAAAGATGCTCATTCCATATTGCAAATGAAATATGTACAAGGCTAACCAAGAACCCAAAGAGTGATGTTGCTAGAGAACTGCGACAGCAAGTGTAGCAACTAATAATTGTCTTTTGAGTTTCACGTTATTTGTTTCTTAGATCATCAGGTTTCACAAAGAATCTTATTTTTCAATAGATTTGGAATGTTTTTGGATATTATCTACATTTGTTAGTGGAATTTTATCATTATTTACCCATGAAACCTCTCTTATTAGCAATTCTCACCCTCTTATTCGGTCCCGATTGTTATGCCCGTATCGATCGTCGGGCTGTTGTCAATCGCCATCGCATTGTTACCTATCAGACCGACACTTTAAGTCCGGCACAGGTGGGAAACGGTCACTTTGCTTTTGGTATGGATATTACGGGACTTCAAACATTTGTACCGTTCAACACCTTGTCTGATTGGGGATGGCATAGTTTTCCCAAAAACGAGGTCGAACGTGCACAGCATTATAGGGGTGTTGCAAAACAAGTAGGTGATCGCACGATACATTTGGACTATCCCGATCCGCAACAACGAGAGATTTCGAAATGGCTCGCCCGCAACCCGCATCGACTTAATCTCGGACGATTGGGATTTAGGCTGCTCAAAGCCGATGGGTCGATTGCTACGGAACGCGATCTACATAACATAAGCCAAGAGACCGATCTTTGGAGTGGCGTGGTAACCAGTCGTTTTACATTGGAGGGGCAGACAGTTGAAGTTCAAACGGCCTGCCACCCTGAACGAGATGCCGTTGGTGTTGCCGTAAAATCCGAGTTGCTTCGAATGGGACGATTGCAACTTTTTGCCCTATTTCCTTACGGTGATGGCCGCTACCACGCCCCGTATGTGGGCGACTACAAAGCGGACGATAAACACTCTTCGAAAATCACGAAAAAGAGTGCTCATTCGGCTCAAATTACTCGTCGTGTAGATACCGTTGTCTATCAAGCCTATTTGGGTTGGAGCGACAAAGTCGCCATACGTAGGGCGGCAAACTCTCCGCACCATTTCGAACTCATTCCTCAATGTAAGGATAATAGTTTCTCTCTGGTGTGTGAATTTTCCCCGCAACAAACTCGTCCTCAGACACTCGCCGCCGAGGATATTATAAAGCAAAGTGCCGAGGCTTGGCAACAGTTTTGGCTCTCAGGTGCTGCTGTAGATCTGTCGGGCAGCGAAGATCCTCGTTGGAAAGAGTTGGAGCGACGTGTCGTTCTTTCGCAGTATCAAATGCGCATGAATGCTGCGGGATTATGGCCGCCTCAGGAGAGTGGATTGGTTAATAATACATGGTACGGACGTTTCCACTTTGAAATGATCTGGTGGCATGAGACGCATCACTTGTTGTGGAGTCGTCCCGAATTGGCAGCCAAGACACTGCAAGTCTATCGACGCTTCCTGCCGACTTCTTGCCAGCGTGCCCGACAACAGGGCTACAAAGGAGCTCGTTGGCCGAAATGTACTGCCGACCGTGATGTCGAATGGCCACACCGTATCCATGCCACACTTGTTTGGCAACAGCCTCATCCTATATACTTTGCTGAAACACTCTATCGTATCAACCCCAACTCCGAAACACTTAAACAATGGGGTGACATCGTAGATGCCACAGCTGAATATATGGCCGATTTCGTCCGTTACGACAAAGCGTCGGGACACTATATTTTGGGATCTCCGCTCTGCATCGTCTCGGAAAATACACCCATTGCAAAGACGAAGAATCCGACGTATGAATTGGCCTATTGGCGTTACGGTTTAGAGGTGGCGCAGCGTTGGCGCGAACGTGTCGGTCTGTCACGCAACAAACGTTGGGACGAGGTGTTGGCTCATCTTGCACCATTGCCGGTCGAGGAGGGTGTCTATGTGACCTACGAAGGGATTCCCAATATGTGGACCAAATATAATTTTGAGCATCCGGCTTTGACCGGTGTGTATGGTATGTTGCCCGGCTTGGGGGTGGATAAAGCAATTTTTGAAAAGACGTTGAGTCGAGTGCTGTCTCTGTGGAACTTCAATAGTGTGTGGGGCTGGGATTTCCCCATGCTGGCAATGGCCGCAGCTCGTTGCAATCGTCCGCAAGATGCTGTTGATCTGCTGTTGTATGATTCAAAGAATTTCCGATTCGACGCCCACGGTTTAGCAACCGGAGGACCTTTCCCCTATCATCCCTCAAATGGCGGGTTGTTGGCTGCTGTGGCCATGATGGCTGGTGGCTGGGATGGTTCGCAGGGAGCAACCCCCGGATTCCCTGCAAATTGGCATGTAAGGGCCGAAGGATTCCAACGTATGCAATAATTTTGGTGGCGACGATCCATCAATCATAATCGGGAACTAAAAAGAACCTGTCTAAACAGTGTTTAGACAGGTTCTTTGGTGAAGGGCTAAGCCTTATTCTATTGTCTGTTATGCCTTAGGATTGGCACCCCATTTATTGCTCTCGGGTTTGCTGTCGAGGCACATCAATACAAGACACCAAATAGCACCGATCAACGGGATTAAGCAGATGAGTAGCCACCAACCGCTACGGCCGGTATCATGCAGTCGGCGAACTGCTACGGCCAAGCCCGGGATAAGTACGGCAAGCGAATAGATCCAGCTGATCCAGCCGATTCCAAGTAAATAGCCGATTAGCTCAAAAGCAATACTGATGATCATGTTGAACAACACGAACATCCAATACTCTGTACGACGTGCGCGTCCGCTGAAATCAGCATAATGCTCTTTCAAAACTGTCAAATACCAATTCATAGTTTTTAGGTTTAAGGTTAATAGTAAAGTGTTAATTGGTCTGTTCTTATTTTTGTTAGCCCCTTTTAATGGCCTATCCCGTACGTTTGCTTACTTTGCGTACGAAACAGCACGTGTTTCGCGAATCACAGTGATCTTGCCCTGACCGGCTGACTCCAAGTCCCTCCTTCTCAAAGGAGGGATTTAGGGAGGATTGTCAATATGGCCTCAATGGCCTATCCCGTACGTTTGCTTACTTTGCGTACGAAACAGCACGTGTTTCGCGAATCACAGTGATCTTGACCTGACCGGGATAGGTCATTTCGTCTTGGATCTTCTTGGCTATATCGTGCGATAAACTTTCCGACTCCTGATCCGACAACTTGTCGGCTCCAACGATCACACGCAACTCGCGGCCGGCTTGAATAGCATAGGTCTTCACAACTCCCGGGTAGGAGAGAGCGATGTCTTCCATCTCTTTTAGTCGCTTGATATAGCTTTCGACAACCTCGCGGCGTGCTCCCGGACGTGCTCCCGAAATGGCGTCACACACCTGAATAATCGGGGCAATAAGCGATGTCATCTCTACTTCGTCGTGGTGCGCACCGATGGCGTTGCAAACCTCGGGTTTCTCTTTATACTTTTCGGCGAGTTTCATGCCGATCATTGCGTGTGGTAATTCGGGTTCATCGTCGGGGACTTTGCCGATGTCGTGCAACAGTCCGGCTCGGCGTGCAACCTTTGGGTTGAGCCCCAACTCTGCGGCCATGATGCCGGCTAAGTTGGCTGTCTCGCGGGCGTGTTGCAGCAGGTTCTGTCCGTAAGACGAGCGGTATTTCATCTTGCCGATCATGCGGATCAATTCGGGGTGCAGTCCGTGAATTCCCAAGTCGATCGTGGTGCGCTTGCCGACCTCGACAATCTCCTCCTCGATCTGTTTTTGCACTTTGGCTACCACCTCCTCAATACGGGCAGGGTGGATGCGGCCGTCGGTTACCAATTGGTGAAGAGCCAAGCGGGCGATCTCGCGACGTACGGGGTCAAAACCCGAGAGAATAATTGCTTCGGGCGTGTCGTCCACGATGATCTCGATACCTGTGGCTGCTTCCAATGCGCGGATATTACGTCCCTCACGGCCGATGATGCGACCCTTAACTTCGTCGCTCTCGATGTTGAATACTGTTACGGCATTTTCAATGGCTGTCTCGGTAGCAACACGCTGGATCGATGCCACGATGATTCGTTTGGCCTCTTTGGTGGCGGTCATCTTTGCCTCTTCGATCGTCTCGTTGATGTAGGCCGCAGCTTCGGTTTTGGCTTCGGCTTTCATGTTCTCGATCAGTGTGTTTTTAGCCTCTTCCGAGCTCATGCCCGAAATCTGTTCTAAACGCACGTTCTGCTCACGACGGATTTGATCAACCTCCTCTTTTTTGTGTTCGAGAATTTGTAATTGGTTGTTCATCTGCTCTTTGAGTCGATCGTTCTCGCGGAGTTTGTTTTCTAATTCGTTCTGTTTGTTTTGTAGGTTGTTTTCGATTTGCTTGGCGCGATTTTCGCTTTGTGCGAGTTTTTGATTACGCTCGTTTACCTGCTTGTCATGCTCGCTTTTGAGCTGCATGAACTTTTCTTTGGCTTGTAAGATTTTCTCTTTTTTGATCATTTCTCCTTCTGCCTCGGCCTCTTTGAGAGCGGCTTCACGACGTTTGCGGATTGAGGTCTTTGCCACGAGGTTGGTCACCACTGCATAGACTGCTACGGCCGCAACTGCCGAAATCATGGCGATTAAAATAGTATCCATAGTCTAAATTTCCAGTTAATGTAGTTAATATATATAAATAAGTGTCTTTTTGTCTCGTTTTTTTTGGGGGGGGCTTGTGTGCTTCTATCCCCGAATGTCAATAAAAAACCGCATAGGATTCCTTAGTCTTGTTTGACGAATCTGCAAGATAAGTCATGTGTGGGGGCTCTGAAAATCGCAATCTTCCAACGGCACGTCAAACGTGCACCCCATGCAGGGTTAAGGCCTGATTTTGAAAATACCGAGAGTTGCCCCGATATAAAAAGTGTTCAGTTTCGCAAAGCTATTAAGGAATCTATGCGGGTAGATTTCTTTTGTATGTTAAAGAACCTCTGTATGAACGTTTTGCAACTATACAATATTGCTTAGTTTCTCATCTCTCGTTCTTCTCCTAATCGCTTGGGTAATCATCCGAGCGTGTTGAGATAGCTGTCTAACTCAGCATCTAACTCGGTGAGTTTTTTCAAATCATCGCTTCCTACTTCACGGCTTTGTCGCAGAGCAACATTGGCAATAGCAAATTGGAGAGCCGTTACGGAGAGATAGTCCTGATCGGTCCAATTTTTTCGCGGATTCTGTTTGATCTGTGCGAAGAAATTGTTTAATTCGCGTTCGGCCAACCGGTAAATCTCCTCCTTTTCGCTCTCGATGTCGAGCGAAAAGCTTTTTCCAGCTATTTTAAGTGTTATTGCCTGTTTGGCCATAGTTTATTACTCGTTTTTACTCTCTTCCTGAACTGTTTCCAATCCTTGCACAGGCCCGCCTAATAGGGCGATACATTTGTCAACCTCCCGCATAAGACGGTTGACACGTGCACGTGCTTTTTCTCTGTTTTGTCCGCCACCGGCAAGTCCCTCTGCTAACTGCATACGGGAAAGTTCTGCCTCTTGTTGCTTGATACGCTCCTGCAAAGAGCGGTTTTCGGCCTGTAAGCCGTCGCGTTGTTGGGTCAACTCTGCACAAATCCCGACCAATCGACGGTGATCGGAGATGAGTTGTCGCAAATGCGTTTCCAAGTTGACTATTACGCTTTTATCGGCCATAATTCACGGATAAGTCCGGTTTTCCGTTCAAAGTTACGAAAAAATGCGGAAAATAACAAATATTTTTCTGCGGTGTGTACGCAATTATTGTTGGGGTGTGCGCTTTTTTATTGCGCCATAGAGATCATAATCGGTTGCCGACTCAATCTGTACATCGTAGAATCGGCCTCGGAACAATCGCTGTTCGGTGGCAGGAATCAGGATCTCCTGATCAACCTCCGGAGAGTCGTACTGCGATCGCCCGACGTAGAAATCACCTTGTCGAGAGTCGATGATTACCCGTTCGGTGCTGCCTACGCGGCGTTGGTTATTTTCGGCAGCAATGCGGTTTTGCAGAGCCATAACTCGCTCAACACGTTGTTGTTTGATCGTTTCGGGAATGTTGTCAGATAGTTTCTCAGCCGAATAGGTGCCTTCCTCCTCAGAATAGGCAAAGACTCCGAGACGCTCGAAACGCACCTCGCGGACAAAATCCAGCAATTCTTCAAAATCGCGCTCGGTTTCGTCGGGATAACCCACCAGTAGCGTGGTGCGCAGAGCCAAATCGGGAATAGCTGTCCGCAAACGACGAATTAGTGTATAGGCTTCTGCCTTGTTGTGGCGGCGGCGCATTGAGGAGAGTTGTGCATCGGAGATGTGTTGAAACGGAATATCTAGATACTTACAGATCTTCGGTTCGGAGGCCATTACTTCGATTACATCGTCGGGGAAACCGGCAGGATAGGCATAGTGCAACCGAATCCATTCGATTCCTTCGATACGGCAAAGCCGATGCAACAACTCGGCAAGCATGCGTTTGCCATAGAGGTCTATGCCGTAATAGGTGGTGTCTTGCGCAATAACGATCAGCTCCCGAACACCTGTTGCTGCAAGATTTTGAGCCTCGGTTTCAAGTTCTTCCATCGGTATCGAGCGGTGCTCACCTCGGATGAGCGGAATGGCGCAATAACCGCATTTCCAATTACATCCCTCCGAAATTTTCAAGTAGGCATAGTGACGCGGGGTTGTCAAATGGCGAATGGTGTTCAAGGTCTCATCTTCGGCAGCCCCCAAAGCTCGAATGATGCCGTCCCAAGTACGTGCTCCAAAAAAGTCGTCCACTTCGGGTATCTCGTGGCGGAGTTCGTCGGCATAACGCTCCGAGAGGCAGCCGATAACGAAGAGTTTCTCGATCTTTCCTGCCTGCTTTGCTGCGGCAGCTCGTAAAATCATTTCGATCGACTCCTGTTTGGCATCGCCAATAAATCCGCAGGTGTTGATTACCACAATCTTGGCATCAGTGCGGTCGCTGTCGAAAACTACTTGGTAATCTGCGGCTGCAAGCCGAGCCATCAAGTGCTCCGAGTCAACGGTATTTTTCGAACACCCGAGGGTGATGACGTTAATTTTTTTCATTACCGAACAAAGCATTAACAAACTCCTTACGGTCGAAGATGCGCAGTTGGTCGATTCCTTCACCGATGCCGATATATCGTACCGGAATACGGAATTGGTCGCTGATACCGATCACCACGCCGCCTTTGGCAGTTCCATCGAGTTTGGTGATGGTCAGCGAAGTAACCTGTGTGGCTTGGGTGAATTGACGGGCTTGCTCGAAGGCGTTTTGTCCCGTAGAGCCATCGAGGACAAGCATCACCTCGTGTGGAGCATCGGGGATCACTTTGCTCATGACATTGCGGATCTTCGTAAGTTCGTTCATCAGGCCGACTTTGTTGTGCAGACGGCCGGCTGTGTCGATCAAAACTACATCGGCTCCATTGGCTTTGGCCGATTGCAACGTGTCGTAAGCTACCGAAGCCGGATCGGACCCCATCTCTTGCCGGATCATTGTGGCTCCGGCGCGGTCGGCCCATACTTTGAGTTGATCAATGGCGGCGGCGCGGAACGTATCGGCAGCACCGATCCATACCTTTTTGCCGGCTTTGGTAAGTTGTGCAGCTAATTTGCCAATGGTGGTTGTTTTTCCGGCACCGTTGACACCTACAACCATCACGACATAGGGTTCGCCTTCGCGGGCGTCTAATCCGAAATTGCCCTCGGTAGCATGTGCTTGCTCCATGAGGTCGGCGATCTCTTCGCGCAAGATATGTTGCAACTCTGCTGCGTTCATATACTTGTCGCGAGCCACACGCTCCTCGATGTGTTGAATGATCTTCACTGTCGTCTCGACACCGACATCGGAGGTGATGAGTACCTCTTCCAAGTCGTCCAAAACCTCGGTGTCAACAGTCGAACGACCGGCAATAGCACGTGCTAATTTGGAAAAGAGTCCCGTTTTGGTCTTTTCCAAGCCGGCATTCAATTCTTCTTGGGCTGTCTCCTCCCGACGAATTTCCTCTTCGGTGTGGGGAACCTCTTTTTTCTTCTTGAAAATATCGAAAAATGCCATACCCTTACTTTATTTTGTATATGTGCGACAAAGATAGCAAGAAAGTTTGAAAAAAAACGTTATATTTGCGCTATACAATATCTGTTTATGATGAAAAAATTCTTCTTTGCACTCTCGCTGTTGTTTCTGTGCAATACCTTGTCGGGTGTGGCGCAGGACTTGATTGTTAAAATCGATGCTACCCAAATCAAGGCCAAAGTGATGGAGATTACTTCCGATGCCGTACGCTATAAGCGATTTTCGAATCCTGACGGCCCTACTTATGTGTTGTCTGTCGCTGAGATTGATTATATCCGCTATGTCAACGGAGAGGTTGATCGATTCAAAAAAAGTGTTTCAACCCAACCGCAGACTCCGGCAGCCGAGGCACAACCTGCTCCTATTACACAACCTGCTCCTACAAAGCAACCTGCCGCTTCGGCAGAACAGAAGCCAACCGCAATCCCTTCAACACCGGCTGCTGGCGAATATGTTTTACGCCGTTATAAAGTCGGGGAGTACTATTCGCGTGATGGTGTCGAAGGAATTATCTGCTCGGTTACGGAGGATGGACTTCATGGAACTATTGTTTCGTTAGATGAAATTTATCTTATGTGGAGCGGATTCCGTAAACCGAATTTGCAGGTTGTAGGAGCAAATGACAGCACAGATGGTCGGGTTAATATGGAGATTGTAGCGGCCTATATTGCGGCCAATAATCTTAAATGGGAGGATTTCCCGGCTTTCAAATGGTGCCGCGATAAGGGCGATGGATGGTATCTTCCTGCGATCGATGAGGTACTAACATTTGGAAACAACTATAACGGAGGCACGCGAGCACGCGTTGATCGCCAAATGCGCAATAAATTTAATGAAACCGCCAAAGCACATGGTGGTCAGCGTATGAGCCGCATGGTTTATTATTTTTCCTCTACCGAAAAAGATGAGAAGAGTGCTTATACCAGTTACTTGGAGATTGAACCTCCTTTTGTGGTCGAGATCCCTAAATATAACAAGTTTTTGGTACGTGCAATGCGCCGGTTTTAAGCAGATATGTTGTGGTG
The DNA here is from genome assembly GCA_015059735.1 of Rikenellaceae bacterium. Lineage (GTDB taxonomy): Bacteria > Bacteroidota > Bacteroidia > Bacteroidales > Rikenellaceae > Alistipes. The sequence goes on from SUZX01000005.1 coordinate 14,039, forward strand.
GTGAAAATAACCGAGTTTAGTCATGACCAAAGAAACCGTCTAACAAGGTGATTTCTGCATTACGCTTACCCTCGAAGAGTTTACATAGGCCGAGTATGTTACGCTTTCTCGGGATTCGCAAGTTTTGAAATTCCTCTTGTTATACCGACTTCTAAAAAATGGGGCTGTTCAACAAATTGTTGGACAGCCTCTTTGATGTGAAGGGGGAGTGCGATCCTATTGCTCGGAAAATCCTTGCGCTTTCAATGCGATTTCCGAACCGTCGGGAGTAATCAGATAGCATCCTGTTGAGGCCGGAGTGATGTGTCCGATGATATCAACCAACCCCAATCGCATGATTTGCTCTTGCATGGCAAGCGGAACGGTGAATAATAATTCGTAATCTTCGCCGCCGTTAAGAGCGGCAATTACCGGATCGGCGTGCATCTCTTCGGCAAGAGTGGAGGTTTGGCGGGCAATCGGTATGCGTTCGAGGTAGATGCGGGCTCCGCATTTCGACGATCGGCATAATTGCATGAGGTCGCTAGCCAAACCATCAGAGAGGTCGATCATGGCCGTCGGCTCTATTTTCTCTTTTGCCAATGCTTCGATGATGTCGGTGCGTGGACGCGGTTTGAGGTATTTTTCGAGTAGGTATTCGTATCCGCTGAATTGTGGTTCGGGGTTTGTTACGCCCTCCAAAACGCGCCGTTCACGCTCTAATAGACGTAGTCCCATATAAGCAGCTCCAAGATTGCCCGTAATGCATATCAAGTCGTGTTGTCTTGCTCCTTTTCGATAGACAATCTGTTTTTTCGTTGCCGTTCCTAGTGCCGTTACTGAGATTACCAATCCTGTCATTGAGGCGCGGGTGTCTCCCCCTACAAGGTCGATCTGCTGTTCGTGGCAGGCAAAGCGTATTCCTTCGTAGAGTTCGTCGAGTGCTTCGACTGAAATTTTTGCCGATATGCCGAGCGAAACGGTGATCTGTGTTGGCCGGCCATTCATGGCCAAAATGTCGCTTATGGCAGCTGTTACTACTTTATAACCCAAATGTTTGAGTGGAAAATAGGTCAAGTCGAAATCCACACCTTCGAAAAATGTATCGGTGGTGCAAAGCATGGCTTCGCCTCGGTGGGGAGCAACTACTGCGGCATCATCTCCGACTCCTTGTAATGTGGATGAATTGTGGGTTTCGAATCCGGTCGTCAGCCGGTCAATTAGTCCGAATTCGCCGAGAGAGGCGATTTCAGTGGGTTTTTTCGGTTCCATAAGGCATATTTTCGCACAAAGTTAATAAAAATTTGTAAAATCCCCTAAAAATACATTACTTTTGCCCATTCTAATCTTAAAACGAGCTGAATATATGATTAACATTGTCTTATTTGGTGCTCCCGGGTGCGGTAAAGGTACGCAGGCTCAACGATTGAAGGAGCATTATGGCATTGAGCATGTCTCTACGGGAGAGGTTATTCGCGATGAAATTCATCGTGGAACGGAGTTGGGGCGTAGTATGGAGAGCTATATTGCGCAAGGGAAATTGGCTCCGGATGAGATTGTGATCGGCATGATTGCCAATTATGTAGCCGCGCATAAAGAGGCCAAGGGGTGTATCTTCGATGGTTTCCCTCGTACTACGGTGCAAGCCGAGGCTTTTGATAAAATTCTTGCCGAAAACGGCTTGCAAGTCGATATGATGATCGATATTCAAGTTCCCGAGGAGGAGTTGGTTAAGCGTATTTTGTTGCGTGGTAAGGATTCGGGGCGTGCTGATGACGCCTCAGAGGAGGTGATTCGTGCCCGTTTGAATGTCTATCACAAACAAACTGCCATTGTATCGGAATATTATACAGCGCAGGACAAATACGCTTCGGTCGATGGTTTGGGAACTATGGATGAAGTGTTTGAGCGTATCGCTACGGTTGTCGATGCGTTGAAATAGGTTTTATGCCACGATTGGGATAAATCGTGGGGTTGAAACGAGAGAAACGTTCGTTATGAGCGATTCTCTCGTTTTTTGTTGGCAATTTATGTGATTTGCGCCACGTGTAAAATGCCCGACTTTCCACCGCAGGTGGACTAAGTTCCTAGTCTGAGGCGAGGAATTTCAGGGTGGGTCAGCAATTGCAAACACGGCTTTGTTCCCTATTTTGGGTGGTGAGTTTTTTTTTGACCGATAATTTGGCAACAAAAGCCCTAAATTGTTGTTTAATCCGTTATTAATCCCTACATTTGTGCCGCAAATTGAGATTTCGATAAATTAAAAAATTTAACCAAATAACATTATGGAAAACAAACTTCAAGAATTGACCCGCAAACTTTACGACGAAGGGCTGGAAAAAGGCCGTGCGGAGGCTGATAAGTTGGTCGCCGAGGCCAAACAGCAGGCGGAAAAGATCGTTGCCGAGGCCAAAGCCGAGGCTGCTGCCATCGTTAAGCAGGCCGAGGACAAGGCCGAGGATGTTGGCAAGAATACGATGACCGAAATCTCGCTTGCCGGCAAACAAGCCGTAGCAAAGATCAAATCGGAAATTGCTTCGATGATCATTGCAAAAAGTACTTCCGAAGGTGTTAAGCAGGCTGGAATGGATCCTGCTTTTGTAAAAGAGATGTTGCTTGCTGTGGCAAAAAATTGGAACGGCTCGGATTCGGGTAAGGTTGAGTTGCAGGCGTTGTTGCCGGAGGATACTCGCAAAGCTTTTGACGCAGCATTTGAGAGCAATGCACAAGAGTTGCTCGCTGCTGGTATCGAAGTCGGCTACTCGAAGTCGGTAAAAACCGGTTTCAAAGTGGGCGCCAAAGATGGCGGTTACTACATTTCGTTCTCCGATGCTGATGTTGAGGCATTGCTCGGCGAATACCTGCGTGAGAAAGTTTTCCAATTGCTCTTTAAGGCTTAAACACGATGTTCGGGACCCAATACTATTCGTTGGTAGCCGGCCTGAAAGAGTACACACTCGACGGCGAAACTAAGGGCTTCGATGCTGCCGGTATCGTCGCAGAGATTCTCGACGAAGTCACAACCTCAGATGCGGCCCAAGTGCGTTTGCTTTACGGCTACTACGATTGCGAAAATCTTGTGGCGTTGCGTGCCGGTCGTTCGGCTCACAACCCGTTGGGTAATTTTTCGCGCGAGGAGTTGGTCGAAGAGTTGAAAGATCCTCAGCGGTTGCCCGAGCCTCTTGCCCGCGTGGTAAAGGCTTATGCTGATCCCGAAAGTGAGATCGCAGAAACGGTTGATACTTCGGTGCGTTTCGAGGTGGCTCTCTTTGCGGCCTACTATGCGCTGTGCCGTGTGAAAGGCGGCCGGTTCCTGCGTGCATGGTCGGAGTTTGACCGCACGTTGCGTAACGTGGCTGCTGCTCTTGGGGCTCGCGCTGCTGGTCGCTCTATCGAAGAAGTGACGGTGGGCGATGGTGATGTTGTGAACCAATTGCGTCGCAGTTCTGCGGCTGATTTCGGGTTGCGTGGTGAACTCCCTTATATTGATGCGGTTATTGCTGCTATGGGCGAAGAGGCCAATCTGCTCAACAAAGAACATAAAATCGACCTGATTCGCTGGAATGAGGCGGTCGAGTTAAGCGTGTTCGACTATTTTAACATAGATGCTCTGCTTGCCTATTTGGTACGTATCAATATCGTAGCCCGTTGGACTTTGCTCGATGCTAAACGTGGTCGCGAGATGTTTGAACACCTATTGGCAGAGTTGGACGGAAAAGAACTGATCGAAAATAAACAATAAAAACATACGATGAAAACAACAGGACGAGTAAACGGTATCATCTCCAACATCGTGATCGTTAAAACCGACGGAGCTGTCGGCCAAAACGAGATTTGCTATGTTTATGCGGGAGATACCAAAATGATGGCGGAGGTCATCAAGGTCATAGGCGATAGTGCTTATGTCCAAGTTTTTGACAGCACCCGCGGCCTGAAAATCGGCGACAAAGTCGAGTTTGAAGGCCACATGCTCGAAGCTACGTTGGCTCCGGGTCTGCTGTCGCGTAACTACGATGGTCTGCAAAATGACCTTGAAAAGATGGACGGGTTGTTCATCACACGCGGGTCGATTACCGATCCGATCGATTTCAATGCCGAGTGGGAGTTTACTCCGTTGGCCAAGGTGGGCGATAGTGTGTCGGCCGCAGCATGGTTGGGTGAGGTTAAAGAGCAGTGGGTTATGCACAAAATCATGGTGCCGTTCACAATGACCGATACCTATACGGTGAAAAGTATTGCCGCAGCCGGTAAATATAAGGTAACCGATACGATGGCTGTGCTGACTGACGCCGAAGGTCGTGAGCATACGGTAACTATGGTGCAGAAATGGCCTGTAAAGCAAGCCGTTCGTTGTTATACCGAGAAACCGCGTCCGTCGCGTGTCATGGAGACGGGTGTTCGTCCGATCGATACCTTTAACCCGTTGGCAGAAGGTGGTACGGGCTTTATCCCCGGGCCGTTCGGTGCAGGTAAGACGGTGCTTCAACATGCTATTTCGAAACAAGCTGAGGCTGATGTGATCATCATCGTAGCTTGCGGTGAGCGTGCTAATGAGGTGGTGGAGATCTTCAAAGAGTTCCCCGAGTTGGTTGACCCGCGTACGGGCCACAAACTCATGGAGCGTACAATCATCATCTGTAACACGTCGAACATGCCTGTTGCCGCTCGTGAGGCTTCGGTATATACAGGTATGACTATTGGCGAATACTATCGTTCGATGGGTCTTAAAGTGTTGGTTATGGCCGACTCCACATCGCGTTGGGCACAGGCTCTGCGTGAGATGTCGAACCGTTTGGAGGAGCTCCCGGGTCAGGATGCCTTCCCGATGGACCTCTCGGCTGTGATATCGGGATTCTATGCTCGTGCCGGTTTGGTGAAACTCAACAACGGAGCTACGGGTTCTGTGACATTCCTTGGTACGGTATCGCCGGCCGGTGGTAACCTCAAAGAGCCGGTGACTGAATCAACCAAGAAAGCTGCACGTTGTTTCTATGCTCTTTCGCAGGGTCGTGCCGACTCGAAGCGTTATCCGGCTATCGATCCGCTGGATTCTTACTCCAAATACCTCGAATATCCTGAAATTAGTGCTTATCTTGATGAGCACATCGAAAAAGGTTGGGTAGAACTCGTGTATCGTGGAAAGACCATCGTTCAGCGTGGTAAAGAGGCTAACGACCAGATCAACATTCTCGGTGATGACGGTGTACCCGTAGAGTACCACGAGCGTTTCTGGAAATCGGAGTTGATCGACTTCGTGATTTTGCAGCAGGATGCTTTCGATGAAATCGATGCCAACTGCCCCATGGAGCGTCAGCAGATGATGTACAAAATGGTGCTCGAAATTTGCGACCGTGATTTCGGTTTTGCCGATTTCGAAGAGTGTTCGCAGTTCTTCAAGGGTCTGATCAACCTCTTCCGTCAGATGAACTATTCCGAGTGGCAATCCGCGAAGTTCGAGGATTATCGCAAACAGATCGAACAGTACGTGAGTGAAAAATCGAAATAAGCAGGAATCATGACAACACGCGCATTTCAAAAAGTATATACTAAAATCGATAATATCACCAAAGCTACCGTGACGCTGCGTGCTCAGGGTGTTGGTAACGATGAGTTGGCTACCGTTGGCGGTAAGTTGGCTCAGGTGGTAAAAATCATGGGCGAGAACGTTACGTTGCAGGTTTTCGCCGGTACCGAGGGCCTTTCTACGGACTCGGAGGTTATTTTCCATGGTGAGCCGCCGAAACTTCGCGTTTCGGATAATCTTGCCGGACGTTTCTTCAATGCTTACGGTGAGCCGCTGGAAGGTGGTGAGATCGTGGAGGGCGAGGCTCGTGAGATCGGTGGCCCGACGGTGAATCCGTTCCGCCGTTTGCAACCTTCGGAGTTGATCGCTACGGGTATTGCCGGTATCGACTTGAACAATACGATCGTTACGGGTCAGAAGATTCCGTTCTTCGCCGACCCCGACCAGCCTTACAACGCCGTGATGGCTAATGTGGCTTTGCGTGCCAAAGCCGATAAGATCATCTTGGGAGGTATGGGTTTGACGAACGACGACTTCCTCTATTTCAAATCGGTGTTCGAGAATGCAGGTGCTTTGGACCGTATCGTATCGTTCGTAAATACAACCGAGAATCCTCCTGTGGAGCGTCTGCTTGTGCCGGATATGGCTTTGACGGCAGCCGAGTATTTTGCTGTCGACAAAGGCGAGAAGGTCTTGGTGTTGTTGACCGACATGACCCTTTATGCCGATGCTTTGGCTATCGTGTCGAACCGTATGGATCAGATTCCGTCGAAGGACTCGATGCCCGGTTCGCTCTATTCCGACCTTGCAAAGATCTACGAGAAGGCTGTGCAGTTGCCTAATGGCGGATCGATCACGATCATTGCTGTAACGACGCTTTCGGGTGGTGACATTACGCACGCTATCCCCGATAATACGGGTTATATTACCGAAGGTCAGTTGTTCTTGCGTAACGACTCCGATACGGGTAAGGTTATCGTTGACCCGTTCCGTTCGCTGTCGCGTTTGAAACAGCTCGTTATCGGTAAGAAGACTCGCGAGGATCACCCGCAGGTGATGAATGCTTGTGTGCGTCTTTATGCCGATGCTGCAAACGCCAAGACCAAACTCGAAAACGGTTTCGATCTTTCGGATTACGATGAGCGTGCTTTGAAATTTGCTCACGACTACTCCGAGAAATTGCTTTCGATCGATGTAAATATCGGTATTACCGAGATGCTTGATACGGCATGGACACTCTTCGGTAAATATTTCTCGCGCGAAGAGGTTGCCGTTAAGGAAGAACTCATCAAGAAATATTGGAAAGAAGCGTAACGCTGTATGGCAATCAAATTTCAATATAACAAAACCTCGCTCGGCGAACTCGGCAAGCAGCTGAAAATGCGACAGAAGGCACTCCCTACCATCAAGAGTAAGGAGTCGGCTCTTCGTTCCGAAGTTAAGCGAGCGAAGGACTCCGCAAACGATTACCGTCGTCGGCTCGATATTTTGAAAGCCGAGTACGACTATATGGTGGCTCTTTGGGGAGAGTTTGATTGTGACCTGTTGCGCATTGCCGATGTCGAATTGACCACCCAGAAGATCGCGGGAGTTCGTACTCCTGTTCTGCAAGAAGTGAAATTCGAGGAGAAGGCCTATGACCTCTTCTCGTCGCCGGTGTGGTATGCCGATGGTGTGGAGATCTTGAAACGATTGGCTCGTTTGGGATTGGAGTACGCTGTCTATAACCGCAAAATGGAACTTTTGGATTGGGCACGTCGCAAAACTACTCAAAAAGTGAACTTGTACGAAAAGGTGCAAATCCCCGGGTATGAGGACGCTATACGTAAGATTAAACGCTTCATGGAGGACGAGGAGAATCTCTCGAAGTCTGCTCAGAAGATTGTGAAAACCAAACAACAAGCAGCCGAGGAGGGCGCGATGTTATGATAGCGAAAATGGTGAAATACAACTTTGTGCTTTTGGCAGCGCAGAGTGACGATTTTGTCGATAAATTGCGCGAAATCGGTTTGGTGGATATTACTACCACCGGCTGGGAACCCTCCGAGAAGGACCGTCAGTTGATTCTCGATATCGAGGCTTCGAACAAGGTGGTCGAGTTCTTACGCAATTGGTGCAAGGACGAAGCACATGCCTCACTCAAAGGAGAGCCCTACGCTTCGGGGAGAGAAGCTTTTACGGCATATGTTGCTGCTTCGCAGGAGGCTGCATCCCATCGTGCTGAGATTGCTCGCCTTGAAAAAATGGCCGATGAATTGCGCCCGTGGGGTGCTTTTGATGTGGCACAAGCCGAGGCTTTGGCTGCTCAGGGAATTGTGTTGCGCTATTTTTCTGCTCCTTCGAGTACCTTTGATAATGAGTTGGCAGAGTGGAGCAAGCAATATACACTCGCGGAGATTTCTCGCAACTCCTCAATGGTATGGTTTGTGGCTGTTGCCAAACCTGCCGATGAGATTGTGATCGATGCGCAGGAGATCAAAGCTCCTCAAATGGATATCCGAGAGGTAGAGCAGCGAATTGCCGATGAAAAACAACAGCTCGCCTCTCTCGATGCCGAGTTTGCACGTGCTGCCGCTTCGTTGGATCTACTCGTTGGCTATGTTGCCACGCTGAAAGAGCAGTTACAGAATGTGAAGGTACGCACTACGGCAGAAGAGGCTGCCGATGGCATGCTGGTTGTTATGGAGGGTTGGGCAGAGAAGGATAGCTCGGGACAGGTTGATACCCTGTTGGAGCAGTATCCGAATGTTGTCTATCTGAAAGCTGATCCCACTCCCGAGGATAATACTCCGGTAAAATTGAAGAATGGTTGGTATGCCCGTATCTTTGAGATGGTGGGTGATATGTATGCCCGTCCGAAATATGGGACGATTGACCTTACGCCTTTCTTCGCCCCGTTCTATATGCTCTTCTTCGGTATTTGTTTGAACGATGCCGGCTATGGATTGATTTTGTTGGCTATCGGTGCCGCAATGTTGTGGAAATTCCGCGAAAAGGGCATGATGCGTCGAGCTGCATGGTTTGCGACGATGTGTGCTATTGCAACAATCCTCTTCGGAGGTTATGGCGGATCATTCTTCGGTTTGAGTCTCGGCACCTATTTCCCTCAAATCCCGTTCTTTGATTTTCAAGGCAAGTTCTTCTCGATCGCTTTGGCTATCGGTGTCGTACAAATCATGTTCGGATTGATGATCAACGTTTGGGGACAGACTCGTGCTTTCGGCTTCACATCGTCGTTTGGTACGTTGGGATGGTTGATTGTGTTGTTGGCCGGCTCGATTGCCATAGGTCTGCCGATGTTCGGCATGGAGATTCCGTGGTTTACAACTTCATCTCCGGCTTTCTATGCGGCGGTAGGTGTCGGTGCGGTATTGATGCTGTTACTGAACAATATTCGTCGTAATCCGCTAGTTAATTTCGGTTCGGGCCTGTGGGATCTTTATAACAATATCACAGGTCTGCTGTCGGACGTTCTGTCGTACATCCGTCTCTTTGCCATTGGTCTTTCGGGCGGAGTGTTGGCTTTGGTCTTCAACTCGTTGGCCGAAGGCTTTGTCCCCGAAGGTGCAAATATCGTGGTGCGTATCCTTGTGATGCTCCCAATCCTGCTGATCGGTCACGGTATCAACCTTTTCATGTCCACGATTTCGTCGTTCGTGCATCCGATGCGTTTGACCTTTGTGGAGTTTTATAAAAATGCTGGTTTCGAGATGGCAGCCCGCAATTTCGAGCCACTGAAAAAAGAGAATCAAATAAACAAATAAACAAACAACAAAAAACATTAAAATTATGGAAACGAACACTTTGAATTTGATCTTTGCTTACCTCGGCGTTGTGATGATGGTAGGTTTTGCTGGTATTGCATCGGCTGTCGGTACTGCAATGTGCGGCATGGCTTCGGTAGGTGCCATGAAGAAGAATCCTTCGGCTTTCGGTAGCTACATGATTCTTTCGGCTCTTCCGGGTTCGCAGGGTCTTTATGGCTTTGTCTGCTTCTTCATGGTGCAGGGCTTTTTGAGCAATCCCACATTGTTGCAGGGTGTTGCTATCTTCGGTGCCGGTTTGTTGGTTGGTATCGTAAACCTTGCTGCTGCTATCTATCAGGCAAAAGTCTGCGCAAATGGTATCGTTGCTACCGGTAATGGTCACGACGTGATGGGTAAAACGCTTATCTTGGCCGCTTTCCCCGAGTTGTACGCCATCCTTACGGTTGCTGCTACGTTCCTTATCTCGGGTATCATTAAGTAATCCCCGGATATCGCAGAACAAAAAGGGAAACCAAGCGGGTTTCCCTTTTTTGTTGTCTTTATACAAAAGGTTGACTTATCGACTCTTTCGGCTGTTTGAGTGACGAACGTTGATGCTGTTACGCTGCTCGGCAAGTTGTTGTGTAGCTACACCTTCGGGTAATAAGATCTCGAAGTCGAGTTGTCGTTTCCGAAGATCAGCGTGTTTGATACGTACACGAACCGGATCGCCTAACGTCATGCGACGACCTGTGGCATGACCGATGATCTCGTAATTGGTTTCATCGAAAGAGTAAAAATCGCCCTCAATATCACGCAGGAACGACATCCCTTCGATGTGTGTTTCCTCTAATTCGACATACACTCCCCATTCGGTAAGTCCCGAAATATGGCCGTCGAATTCTTCACCCAAATGCTCCTGCATAAACTCCACCATCTTGTATTTGATGGAGGCTCGTTCAGCCTCTGCCGCAATGATTTCGCGTTCCGAAGCGCGTGCACAAAGAGCCTCCAACGGCTCTTTCTCGACCGATCGTCCCCCTTCGAGGTAGTGAGCTAATAATCGATGTACCATCATGTCGGGATAGCGGCGAATGGGTGAGGTAAAGTGGGTGTAACTTGGAAATGCCAAACCGTAGTGTCCGATGTTGTCGGTGGTGTAGAAAGCTTTGGCCATCGATCGTACCGCCATGGTGGTTACGGCATTTTCTTCGGTCGAGCCTTTGATCTTCTCGAATAGTTTGTTCAACTCACGGGCAATGGCACGACCCTTTGAGGCCTTGAATACATGGCCGAATCGCAGAATAAATTGGCGAAAGCGATCGAGTTTCTCGTCACTTGGTGTGTCGTGTACACGATAGACCATTGTGCGGGGAATGTTGCGTCCTTTTTCGTTTTTGCGATGTCCGCAAAACTCGGCTACACGACGATTCGCTAACAGCATGAACTCTTCGATCATCTGGTTGGATTCTTTTTGCTCTTTGAAGAATACCCCTAATGGCTTCCCCGTTTCGTCGAGTTGGAATTTTACCTCCTCACGTTCGAACGATACCGCTCCGTTTTTGAAACGTTGGCGACGCAACTCCTGCGCCAAGCGGTTGAGGGTCAATACTTCTTCGGCGTAATCACCTCGGCCTGTTTCGATGATCTCTTGCGCTTCGGCATAGGTGAAGCGACGGTTGGAGTAGATCACCGTGCGACCGAACCATTCGTCGAGTATGTCGAGATTTTCGTTTAACGTAAAGACCGCCGAGAAACAAAGACTTGTTTCATTCGGCCGTAACGAGCATAATTCGTTGGAGAGACGTTCGGGCAACATCGGTACGGTACGATCGACCAAATAGACCGATGTCCCGCGTTCGACAGCCTCGTTATCGATCGTAGAGTGGGGGTGCACATAGTGTGTTACATCGGCAATGTGAACACCGATTTCCCATATACCATCGCGAAGTTTGCGAACAGATAGCGCATCGTCGAAATCTTTGGCATCGGCAGGATCAACCGTGAAAGTTACCGTGTTGCGGAAGTCGCGTCGTCGAGCGATCTCTTTGGCTGTAATACGATCATCGATAGTGGCGGCAGCCTCTTCGATAACAGGTTCGAATCGGTAGGGCAATTCGTATTCGGCTAATATGGCGTGCATTTCCGTGTCATTATTACCGGCCATTCCCAATATATCCACCAATTCTCCGGTGGGGCTTTTGCTACCCAAAATCCAGTCGGTAATGCGTACAATGACCTTTTCGCCATCTTTAATCTCGGGATAGGTGCGTTTCGAAAGATAGATATCCATCGGCATTTTACGCGAGTCGGGACGCACAAAGATTTGATGAGCTCCGACTTCGGCTATTCCGACATAGGTTTTATGGCTACGTTCGATGACACGGGAGATCTCTCCCTCCAATTCGCCATTGCGGCTACGGTGCATTACAACGACCTCTACATGGTCGCCATCCAAAGCATTGGCTGCATTACGTTGGTTGACAAAGATATCGTTTCCCAATCCATCGACCTGAACATAGATGGCACCGGATGCAGTCATGTTGGCAATTCCTTCATGGTGAGGTAGATGACGGCGTGTAAGTCGATATTTGCCACGTGAGCACTCCTCAATAACCCCCTCATCAAAAAGTCGGTCAAGTATGGTCATCGTTTCGTGGCGACCCTCCTTTGTAGCACCTCCCGATGCTGCTGCTAATTGTTTGAGTGAGAATTTATTGTTGGGAAATTCTCGAAACAGATTGAGGATCACTCCGCTTCGTTCTGTTTTATGTTTTCCGCGTACGGAACGTTGTTTTTTGTTCGCTTTTTTCATGGGTTCAACATTTGTAAGGTGAGCCGTTTCATGAAGTTGATTCCTACCGCTATGGCTTGCTCATCGGGTGTGAATGTCGCTGTATGCGGACGTCCTGCTGCTGCTCCGACTCCTAACCGATAGAAAAGCGCAGGATATCGTGTGCAGTAGAAACCGAAATCCTCGGCCGTTGTGCGCAATGGCAACATTTTGGTTTGCAAACCATCGAGTTGGGCCAATGTCACGGCACGACGAACCAACTCTTCGTTGTTGACCACGCATGGGTAGCCGTGATTGATATCGACAGTTGTTGTTACACCGATACGTCGGTCGATCTCTGCGGCAATGTTGCCGATTCGTTGATGCAGGATGTTGCGTTCCTGTTCGTCGAATGTGCGCAGTGTTCCTTCAAGATAGACTTTATCGGGTATTACATTGGTGGCTCCGGCGGCTTCGATTTTGCCGATAGAAAGTACTCGCTCTTCTCCGTTGAGTTGTAATAGGCGGCTCACTAATTCGGCAGCCGCCGCAATGGGATCTTTCAACAGATGGCGCATGGCTCCGTGTCCACCTATGCCAATCACAGTGAATCGCAACTCATCGCTGGAAGCCATGTATTTTCCGGCACGGAACCCCAATGTTCCAACTTCCAGTTGCGGTTCGACGTGTTCGCCGATTACAGCTCGAATATCGAAATCGTCGAAAGGTCGTTCGGATAACACAATGGATGCTCCCCCCGGGTTACACTCTTCCCCGGGTTGAAACAACCCGAGCACTGTGCCTGCAAAATCAGGGTTTGCGGCCAATTGTTGCAAGACGCCGAATAATACAGCAGCGTGCATGTCGTGCCCGCAAGCGTGCATCACACCTTCGTTTTGTGATTGCCACGCCAATCCGGTTTGTTCGCAGAGCGGAAGCGCATCGATATCGGCACGCAGAACTACGGTCGGCCGTTTTCCTGCTGGCACTTCTCCGTTCCCGTCAATGCGAGCCAAGATTCCCGTTTGTGCAATGGGGCGGTACTCGATACCCAAAGCCGAGAGTTGTTCGGCAATGAATGCTGCCGTGTCGTATTCTTGAAATGAGAGCTCGGGATGTGCATGCAACCGACGGCGAAATTCAACAGGGGTCATAACCGATAATGCTTAAAGATTAAAAAATAGCTTTGGCAATAGCCGATATGTTTTCGGCTTTACCCATCGAATAGAAATGCAATACGGGAACTCCTGCCGCGATCAGTTCGCGACATTGCGAGATTGCCCAATCGATACCGATCTGCCTTACGGCGACCTTATCCTCCTGATGGTTTGTTACTTCCCGACTCAACTCTTCGGGGATATGACATCCGAAAGTAGCGGGGAGTAGGGTCAGATGGCGTATTGTTGCCAATGGCTTGATACCCGGAATGATCGGAACATTGATGCCGATTTCCCGACACCGTTTTACGAAGTCGAAAAAGCGACTGTTGTCGTAGAAAAGTTGGGTTACGATATACTCTGCTCCGGCATCGACTTTCTCTTTGAGGTAGCGCAAGTCGCTCTCGGCCGATTCGGCGTCGCCATGAACTTCGGGATAACCGGCCACTCCCACCGAGAATGCTGAGTGGTGACATTCATCGACTTCGCCATCTACAAATTCGCCACGATTCATAGCAACAATCTGACGCACGAGATCCACCGCATGAGCATGTCCTTCGGGGTGGGGGATAAAGCGTTTTTCGCCTGTGAAAGCATCACCGCGTAGAGCCAAGACATTGTGAAGTCCCAAGAAATCAAGGTCGATCAGAGCATCTTCAATGTCGTAGCGCGAATGTCCTCCGCAGATCAGGTGAGGTACGACTTCGATACCGTAGCGTTCACGGATTGCAGTGGCGATTCCTACGGTTCCCGGACGACGACGTACTACATGGCGTTCGATTGTACCATCCGCTCGTTGGGTCTCTTTCAGTACCTCGCGGTGGAACGTCACGTTGATGTAGGCAGGATCGTAAGGTCGAAGTCGGTCGATTGTGGCCGAGATCCCCTCCATGCCATCGCCTTTAAGCGGCGGTAACAGTTCGAATGCAAAACGGGTTGTCTGTTTTGCCAATGCGTCGTTGATGATTTCTGTTACGTTCATAACAAATTGTTGGGTATGATTTTGCGAATTTCCTCCGACTTCATATTGCGGCGTTGAGCATAATCCGCCAATTGTCCTTGGTCGATGGACCCTACTGCGAAATAGTCAGCGTCGGCAAACAATAGTCCGCACAACGCTTCTCCCGGGTCGATCATGTAATTTTCGGTGAGTTTCATGTCGGTAGTGATCTCGGTGGCCAACAGATCGAATACCTCGCGTTTTAGAGAGTGGTCGGGAGATGCCGGATAACCGAAAGCCATGCGTCGCCCGCGATATTCGCCTCGGATGATTTGCTCGGGGGTGAGCTCTTTACCTTGTTCATAGCCCCACATCTGTCGTCGCACAAAACTATGTATTACTTCGGCAAATGCCTCTGTAAGACGGTCTGCCAAGAGTTTGGCCAAAATAGCTGAGTAGTCATCACCATCGGCACGGAATTTTTCGGTCAGGGCTTTCAGTCCTACTCCTGCCGTTACAGCAAAACAGCCGATCCAGTCACCGTCGGGTGCTATGTAGTCGGCCAACGATTGGTTTGCCTCGCCATGCGTCTGATTGCGCAACATTGCCAACCGTTTTTCACGACCTTTTGGATCGGTAATCACAATGTCGTCACCTTCGCTGTGTGCAGGAAATATACCGATCGTTGCTTGCAGTGTTAGCAATCGTTCATCGCGAATCCGAGCTAATAAGGTTTGAGCATCGGTAAAGAGCTTGCGAGCCTCCTCGCCCTTTTCGGGATGATCGAGAATTTCGGGATAACGACCTTTTAACCCCCAAGCCGGAAAGAAGAAATTCCAATCGATCAATCGTTCAGCGTCGGCAACATCGAAGTCGGGAAATACCATGCGACCCGAATGTAACGGTTTTATCGGAATATGTTTCGGAATAGAAGATCCGTTTTTGCGGGCTTCGGTCAACGATAAGAGCTTTTGACTTCGCTCCTGTCGTAGATAGTCGTTTCGCAAAGCTTGTTGTTCGGCGCGTATCTTGTCGGCGAACAAATCTCGTTCCTCACCTAACAATTGCGCCAAGATTTGGCTGTTGCAACTAGCGTTGGCCGATCGAACGACTACACCGGAGTAGAGCGGAGCAATCTTTACTGCCGTATGTAATTCCGAGGTGGTTGCACCTCCGATGATTACCGGAATTTGTAATTTACGACGTTCCAACTCTTCGCAAACATGCGCCATCTCGTCAAGCGACGGAGTGATCAATCCGCTCAGACAGATACATTGTGCTTCCCACGCTACTGCTTCATCGATGATGCGATTGGTTTCGACCATCACACCTAAATCACGTATCTCATAGCCATTGCAGGCCATTACTACCGAAACAATGTTCTTGCCGATGTCGTGAACATCGCCTTTTACAGTGGCGATCACTACTTTCCCCGCGTTGTGTCGTTCGGGAGTGTTGCTATCTCCCTGTTCGATATAAGGCTCTAATGCAGCTACAGCCCGTTTCATCACGCGAGCGGTCTTTACTACCTGCGGCAGGAACATTTTACCCTCACCAAAGAGTGCCCCCACCTGCTCCATGGCAGGCATGAGCAATTGGTCGATCACTGCCATTGGAGTTCCCAACTCATGATATCCTTCCAGCGCATCCTGTTCGATAAAGTCTGCCACACCTTTGAACATGGCATATTCGATGCGTTCCGCAAGTGTGCCTTGTCGCCAAGCATCGGGGGCTTGCGGTTTGGTTTCTGCATCGCTACGGATCTGTTGGGCGTATTCGGCCAGCCGCTCGGCAGCATCTGCACGTCGGCAGAGAAGAACATCTTCCACCCGCTCCAATAGTTCGGGCTCTATTTCGCTGTATATCCGTAACATCTGCGGATTGACAATCCCCATGTCCATACCGGCACGAATGGCGTGGTAAAGAAATGCGGAGTGCATCGCTTCACGTACGACATTGTTGCCTCGGAACGCGAAGGAGAGATTCGAAACACCGCCTGATACTTTTGTGTGCGGAAGGTGCTCTTTGATCCAGCGTGTGGCGTCGATAAAGGCCTTGCCATAACTGTCGTGTTCGGGAATACCCGTTGCTACGGCCAAGATATTGGGATCGAAAATGATATCTTCTGCGGGAAATCCTGCCTCGGTGAGCAGACGATAGGCGCGTTCGGCCACTTCGATTTTTCGCTCATAAGTGTCGGCTTGACCCTGCTCGTCGAAGAGCATGACAACAGTTGCGGCACCATATCGTTGGATTTCGCGCGCGCGTCGTAGAAACTCCTCTTCGCCCTCTTTGAGTGATATAGAGTTGACAATGGCTTTACCTTGTGTGACCTCCAATCCTGCCACCAATGTTTCCCAATTCGATGAGTCGATCATGGTGGGGACTTTGGCTATCTCCGGCTCAGCAGCCATTAGGTTGAGGAATGTGCGCATGGCTTCGGGGCCGTCGATCAAACCATCATCCATGCAGATGTCGACCACTTGTGCTCCGGCATCGACTTGTGCCCGAGCTACCGACAAGGCTTCTTCGTAATTCTTCTCGCGAATGAGCCGTGCGAATTTGGCTGAGCCGGCAACGTTGGTGCGTTCGCCAACATTGATAAAATTAGCTTCTGGCACGATACGTAACGGCTCCAATCCGCTCAAAACGGTGGTGTGTTGCCTCTCGGGAATAGCGCGCGGGGTGTAGTTACCCACGATTTTCTGTAATTCGAAGATATGTTTGGGTGTTGTTCCGCAACAGCCACCGACGATGTTTACCAGTCCACGTCGCATGTACTCGCCGACATCTTCGGCGAACATCTCGGGAGTTTCGTCGTAGCCTCCCATCACATTTGGAAGTCCGGCATTGGGGTAAGCCGAGATGCGTGTTTCGGCCACTGCCGCCAAGCGTTCGAGATAGGGTAACAATTGTTTAGCTCCATAGGCGCAGTTGAATCCAATCGAGAGCAGGCGGGCGTGCGACATCGAGGTGTAGAAAGCCTCTACGGTCTGTCCCGATAAGGTGCGCCCGCTGGCATCGGCCAGCGTTCCAGAGACCATGATCGGAATTTCTTGTCTGCGCTCCTCGGCTAACTGGTCTATGGCATAGAGTGCCGCCTTGGCATTCAGGGTGTCGAAAACGGTCTCGATCAACAGAATGTCAGCTCCGCCATCGAGCAGCCCGCGTGCCTGATCGGTATAAGCCTCGACCAATTGGCGGAAGGTCACTTCACGGGCTGCGGGATCGGTCACATCGGCCGACATCGATGCCGTGCGGTTGGTCGGTCCCATGGACCCTGCCACAAAGCGCGGTTTCGAGGGGTTGCGAAGCGTGAAGGCGTCTGCTGCTGCCCGAGCCACCTCGGCAGCGGCTCGCGAAATTTGGTAGGCATAGTCCTCTAACCCATAGTCGGCCAATGAAATGGCGTTGGCATTGAATGAGTTGGCCTCGATGATGTCTGAGCCGGCTTGTAAATATTTTTCGTGGATCTCACGCACGACTTCGGGGCGTGTTAGGCTCAAAAGATCGTTGCACCCTTTGAGTTGTATCGCCCAATTGGCGAATTGTTTGCCACGATAATCTTCCTCTGTGAGTCCGTATTGCTGTATCATCGTTCCGAAACCGCCATCAAGCAGTAGTATGCGTTCGGAAAGTATCTCTTCGATCTTTTGTTTCATTCTTCTCTTTATCTACTGTTATTTTTCACTGATCGTTATCTCGAAAAGTCGGCTCCAATTTTTGCCTGTTACGAAAATGCGTTTCGTTGCAGCATCATAGGCTATGCCGTTCAATACATCGGTTTGTGCGGTTATTTCGGTTGCGGGAAGCAGTCCCGTCAAGTCGATCAAACCCTCGACAACTCCCGTTGTAGGATGGATGATTGCGATATGATCGGTGGTGTAGATGTTGGCCCATATACGGCCGTCGATCCACTCCAACTCGTTGAGATAATTGACCGGCTCGCCGCGAAGTGTTACCGTTACGGGTTTGCCGCGACGGAAGGTTTCGGGATCTACGGGGTAGATCTTGGCGGTGCCGTCGGAGAGGTAGAGCTGCTTGCCGTCGGTGGTTAATCCCCAACCTTCCCCCGGGTAGCGGAACTCTTGCAGTTTGCGCCCCGTTGCAGCCTTGTAAACATAGGCTTTATTCGACTGCCACGTCAACTGATACACTTTACCGTTGAGGAGTGTGATTCCCTCGCCAAACTCCGATTGTGGCAGACGGGCAATTACTTTTGTTTTGCCAGTTGCAAGATCCACTTGTTGTAATACCGATTTGCCGTTTTGGCCGGTTCCCTCCCATAGAATGCCATCGACGTATTGCAACCCCTGTGTGTAGCTGGTTGTGGCGTGCGGATATGTGGCAAGTATGGAGTAGGTGTAATATTTAGGCTCTACAAAACGTATTGAAGATGCGTTTGTTGCAGTAGCTGACGATGGCTTGCCGCGAAGAGTCCCCGATCCGCAAGCAGAGAGTAGGAATATCGCAAGAAAAATCGTTATAGTTGTTTTCATGGTTACAAACCGAAAATAATCGCTCAAAGGTACGAAAACAGATTTATAAATCATATCGGAATCTGAAAATTTACCATATTATAAACGAATATTTGCGACGGTCGGAATATTTTAGTATCTTTGTCGCCTAATTCTGCTACCGGAAACAAAAGAAAACAAATATAATAATTCACTATGAAGATCGTAAGAGAACAACGCGAAGAAAATGTTTCGTTGGTTCGTGTCACCGTTGAGGAGACCGACTACCGCGAGGCAGTTGAAAAGGAGTTGCGCGAGTATCGTCGCAAAGCCAACATCCCGGGTTTCCGTCCCGGCATGGTCCCTATGGGTATCGTTAAGAAAATGTACGGTAAAGGCGTTCTTGCCGAACAGTCTTATCGTACGGCCTCGAATGCCGTATTCGAGTATCTCCAAAAGGAGAATATCGACTATCTCGGCGACATCATCCCGTCGGACGAGCAGGGAACTTTCGATTTCGAGAATGGAACCGAGTTTGAGTTTGTTTTTGAGTTTGGCGAGGCTCCGGTCATCAACCTCGATCTTTCGGCAAAGGATAAGTTGACTTACAGCCGCATCAAAATCGATAAGAAGATGCACGGCGATTATCGCAGCAATTTCCTGCGTGGCTACGGTCGGTTGGTAGATGCTAGCAAAGTAACCTCCGATGAGGCTCTTTCCGTAACACTCGACAACGGCGAGATGAACATCACCGATGCTTATGTCGGTTTAATTTCGATGTCGGAGGAGGAGCGCAAGCCTTTCATCGGCAAGAAAGTAGGTTACAAGACGACGGTAAATGTGAACGAACTCTACAAAAATCCTTCGCAGCGTGCCGCTATTCTGCAAGTCAAGGAGAATGAGTTGGAGGGTATTAATCCCGAATTCTCGCTCGAAATCACCAAGATCCGTAAGTTCGCCGAGCCTGAATTGAACGAGGAGTTCTTCAAAATGGCTTTCCCGACAGGAAATATCACTTCGGAGGCCGATTTCGATCAGTTTATCGACGAGCGTATTGGTCAAGAATTGTCGCGTGAAAGTGATTACCTCTTCACGTTGCAGTTGCGTGACTATCTTATCGAAAAAGCAGGCTTGAAGATGCCCGATGCGTTCCTCAAACGTTGGCTCTATACCATTAATGAGGGTAAATTCTCTATGGAGGAGATCGAAAAGGATTTCGACCAGTTCCTCAAAATGTTCACTTGGAACTACCTCCAAAAACATTTCATCAAACTCTTCGACCTTACCGTGTCGAAAGAGGAGGCTACCGCCGAGGCCAAAGCGTTGGCAGCAGCTCAGTTTGCTCAATACGGTATGCCGGCTGCTCCCGATAACATGCTCGAAGACTATGCCGGTAAGATCCTTGCAGACAAGAATCAGGCTCAAAAGATCTATGAGAAACTCTTTGAGGTGAAAGTTGTCGAGGCGGTAAAAGCAAAGATCAAGGTGACGGAGAAAGCTATTTCGGCCGAAGATTTCGCGAAAAAGGCTCAGGAGATTTAGATTTACCGAAAAAAAGAGTACCTTTGGACTTTGCAGGCGTGATGTTTGCAAAGTCCCTTTTTTTGAGAAAATAACAAAAATATGTCCGAATTCGAAAAATACGCTCATAAACACTGTGGTATCAGTTCGTTGCGGTTGCATGATTTCCAGTCGATAACTGCTTCGTATATTTCACCTACGATTATAGAGGAGCGACAGTTGAATGTGGCAACTATGGATGTCTTCTCGCGGCTGATGATGGATCGTATCATCTTCCTCGGGGCTCCGATCTACGATGATGCTGCCAATATCATTCAGGCGCAACTGCTCTTCCTCGAATCGACCGATCCGGAGAAAGACATTCAAATCTATATCAATTCGCCCGGAGGATCGGTGTCGGCTGGTTTGGGTATTTATGATACCATGCAACTTGTGGCTCCCGATGTGGCTACCATTTGTACGGGATTGGCAGCGTCGATGGGAGCAGTGTTGCTGACCGCCGGAGCTGCCGGAAAACGTTCGGCACTGCCTCACTCGCGGGTAATGATCCATCAACCGCTTGGCGGTGCACAGGGGCAGGCTTCCGATATTGAGATTACGGCTCGGGAGATCTTGAAAACCAAGCGAGAACTTTATGAGATACTCTCCATTCATTCGGGGGTTCCGGTCAAAAAGATCGAAAAAGATGCCGATCGTGATTATTGGCTTTCAGCTGCCGAAGCCAAGACTTATGGACTGATAGACGAAGTGCTTACCAAACGCGAAAGATAATTTATGGCTCGAAATAAAAAATATGAACATGGCGATAGCGACCATTGCTCGTTTTGTGGAAGCCTGCGTGATGATGTAGGTGTCTTGTTTCAAGGTGTGGATGGTGCAAATATTTGTGATCGGTGCATTGAGAACGGTCATCGATTGCTTCACGAGCATGATATGGAGCCTGCGAAGAATAATGCAGCTCCCATGAAGTTGGAAGAGTTGCTTAAACCGGCGCAAATCAAAGAGTTCCTCGATCAATATGTCATCGGGCAGGATGATGCCAAACGTTATCTGTCGGTAGCGGTTTACAATCACTACAAACGATTGCTTCATATCGTTGATGAGGAGGAAGTTGAGTTGGATAAATCGAATATCGTGCTTGTAGGACCTACGGGTACGGGAAAGACCTTGATGGCTCGCACGATTGCCAAATTATTGAATGTGCCGTTTACCATTGTGGATGCTACGGTGCTTACCGAGGCCGGCTATGTGGGTGAGGATGTGGAGAGTATTCTTTCTCGGTTGTTGCAAGTTGCCGACTATGATGTTGCTCAGGCGCAGCGCGGAATTGTTTTCATTGACGAAATCGATAAGATTGCCCGCAAAAGCGACAATCCCTCGATTACCCGCGATGTTTCGGGCGAGGGGGTGCAACAGGCTTTGTTGAAAATATTGGAAGGTACGGTGGTCAATGTTCCTCCTCAGGGTGGACGCAAACATCCCGACCAAAAATTTATTCAAATAGATACGCGTAACATCCTCTTTATTTGTGGAGGAGCTTTTGATGGTATCGAAAAGAAGATTGCCCAGCGATTGAATACCCGAGCGATGGGTTACGGACGTTTGAATGCTGATAAGATCGATCGTGGTAACTTAATGCAATATGTTATGCCGCAGGATCTCAAATCGTTTGGACTGATACCCGAATTGGTGGGACGTTTGCCGGTTTTGACCTATATGCAACCTCTTGGACGAGAAGCTTTGCGTTCGATTCTTACCGAGCCACGCAATGCCATCGTGAAACAATATATCCGTCTCTTTGAGATGGATGGCGTGAAGTTGTCGTTTGATGACGAAGTGCTGGATTACATTGTTGATCGTGCAGTGGAGTTTAAACTCGGAGCACGTGGTTTGCGTTCAATCTGTGAGGCGATCATGATGGATACGATGTTTGATATTCCCTCGTCGGGTATTCGCCAATTTACTGTGACATTACCGTATGCGCAGGAGAAAGTTGAAAAAGGAAATATATTGAGTCTAAAAAAGGCGGTATAAACACAATTTTATATATCTTTGTCTAAAATAATAACCTTAAAACTAATATATGTTTACTGATTCCAAACTTACACGGACTGCCGATAATATCCGTATTTTGTCGGCGGCTATGGTAGAACGTGCTAAATCGGGACACCCGGGCGGTGCTATGGGTGGTGCCGATTTTATGACGGTGCTCTATACTGAGTTCCTGCGTTACGATCCGAATAATATGACTATGCCGTTTCGCGATCGTTTGTTCCTCGACCCGGGACACATGTCTCCGATGTTGTACTCGACCCTTTCGTTGGCGGGTTACTACTCCTCGGAAGATTTGCAGTCGTTGCGACAATGGGAGAGCGTTACTCCGGGACATCCTGAGGTCGATGTGTTGCGTGGTGTGGAAAACACTTCCGGCCCTCTGGGACAAGGACATGCTATGGCTCTTGGAGCTGCCATCGTAGAGCGTTTCTTGGCAACTCGTTTTGGTGAGTGGACTGCTCATAAAACCTATGCCTACATCTCCGATGGTGCAGTTGAGGAGGAGATCTCACAAGGAGTGGGCCGTATTGCCGGACATTTGGGGCTCTCGAACTTCATCATGTACTATGATGCCAACAATGTGCAACTTTCGACAACGGTCGAAGAGGTCGATACCGAGGATATCTCCATGAAATACAAGGCATGGGGTTGGAATGTGATTGAGATCGATGGCCATGATATCGCAGCCATCCGCCAAGCATTGATCGCTGCCAATGCCGAGACCGAGCGTCCGACACTTATCGTGGGTCGTACGGTAATGGGTAAGGGAGCTCTTGGTCCTAATGGTGAAAGTTTCGAGAATAAGATCTCGACGCATGGCCAGCCGCTGACTGCTGCCGGCGCCGATTTTACGGCGACAGTGAAAAATTTGGGTGGCGATCCCGAGAATCCGTTTGCTGTTTTCGAGGAGAGTAGTGAAGTCTTTGCAGCTCGTCGTGAGGAGTTGTGTGCTTGGGCTGCGGAGTTTGCTGCTGTCGAGAAGTCGTGGCGTGCCGCGAATCCCGATTTGGCGCATAAACTCGATCAATTCTTCTCTGGAGAGACTCCCGAAATCGATTATAAATCCATTGAGGTGAAAGCCGGAGTGGCCACTCGTGCCGCCTCGGCCACCGTATTGGGCGTTTTGGCCGAAAAGGTTGAAAATATGATCGTGGCTTCGGCCGACCTTTCGAATTCGGATAAAACCGATGGCTTCCTCAAAAAGACCAAAGCCTTTACGAAGGGTGATTTTACCGGCAAATTCTTCCAAGCTGGTGTTTCGGAGTTGACAATGGCTTGTGTAATGAACGGTATGGCTCTGCACGGCGGTGTGATTCCGGCCTGCGGAACCTTCTTCGTCTTCTCTGATTATATGAAGCCGGCGGTACGCCTTTCGGCATTGATGCGACTGCATGTCGTTTATATTTGGACGCATGATTCGTTCCGTGTCGGTGAGGATGGTCCTACGCATCAACCGATTGAACATGAGATGCAGATTCGCTTGATGGAGCACTTGCACAACCATCGAGGCGAACGCTCGATGGTCGTATTGCGTCCGGCCGATGGCGATGAGGCGATCATGGCATGGAAAATGGCTCTTGCCGAGCAGCGCCCTGTGGCTTTGGTATTGTCGCGTCAGAATATCGACACGTTACCTTCGCTGGGTAGCAGCCGTCGCGAGGAGGCCATGCAGATCTCGAAAGGAGGTTATGTGGTGTTGGATGCCGCAAAACCGGAAGTTGTGATGCTTGCTTCGGGTTCGGAGGTCTCGACGTTGGTTGCCGGAGCTCAATTATTGGCCGAAGAGGGTATTGCTACCCGCGTGGTAAGTATTCCGAGCGAAGGAATCTTCCGTGATCAACCCAAGTCGTATCAGGAGAATGTTCTGCCGGCAGATGTTGTGCGTTATGGATTAACTTCGGGATTACCTGTTACGCTACAAGGGTTGGTGGGTGAGAATGGTCGGATTCATGGACTTGATCATTTCGGCTATTCGGCTCCGTATAAAGTACTCGATGAGAAATTCGGTTATAATGCAACTACGGTAGCTGCCGAAGTGAAAGCGCTACTGGGTAAATAGAACTTGGTTTGATACTGAATGAAGAGGACGGCTAACAAGCCGTCCTCTTCGTCGTCAAATGGAAAAGTAATATTTCCACATATCGTGCTGAATATAATGTGTACAACTTGTTCGCGGATTGTTTTTCGCATTCTGCTTGTAATTCGGATTTTTGTACACCGTATATTTTACACCATTGGCCATTGCATAATAACCGTCTTTTGTTTTTATGCTATATACCGTAATGCTGATATAGTCGTCGTCTCGTGTGCTGGCGGCGATGTAGTCGCCTACTTTAACATCGGTCTCGGTAGCTGTAATCTCAATACGGGATGCTTGGTTGTTGGTAGCGTGGTTGGTGGCATCGGCGATGTTAAACATACTCGCAAATACGCATGCAATCAAAAACTTTTTCATAGCTCTTGGGGTTATATGGCAATTTCAGGGTAAAATTAACGGAGATGAGCAGCTCTACCATGTTGATAAGGACGAGTCTCTCTGAGGCGTTGAATATGAGGGGTTACCGGTCTTTTATGTTGCCAAGCTGTGGGTTTCCCATAACCTTTGCCACCTTTCGGACCACGTCCGTGATGCTTTGATTGCATTCTTTGTCCCTGCTTTTTCTCCAAGTTGTAGAGTTTTTGGATTTGCTTGGGATTCATGAACGTACGGAACTCTTTGTAGTATTTTTCGCGGACATCCAACGTGGCGCGACTCATGGCAAAACGGTTGAGGATGTTTTGCTCTACCTGCTCATCGGTGAGAGGTACTTGCGGAGTGCCGGTTGCGGGGTCTGCTTTTTTGGGGCGGTGCATCTTGAATTGTTTGCGTACGGCACGCATGTCGGCTTTATAGCGTTTATAAACCTCGGTAAAGCGTGCTGCGGTTGCATCGTCCAAAGCCAAAGCTGTGGATAATTGTACGCAACGGTTTTCCATGCGCATAGCTTGTCGTTGTGCTTTTTGTTCGGGGGTCAGTTGGCTTTGTGCCATACTTTGTGCGGAGAGACACAATACTGCAACCGCAATCATCATGAATTTTTTCATAGTTGTAGTAGTTAAAAGTTACTAAATAGGTTATTCGTAGGACAGAAAGATGTCGGCCTCATAGAGTTCCACCCAGCCTTGCAACTCTTCGTTTGTCATCGATTCGTTGTAGCTGTAAAGCAGCGTGTTGAGTTCTATTGTTAAAGGTTGTGTAGACGTCAAGAGCGCAATGCCGGTCAATACGGCAGCGGCTGCAGTTCCTCCGATCCATAGCAAAAAGCGGTGGCGGCGACGTGTTTGCAGGGCGGTAACACGTTGCATCAACTCTTGTTCGTTTCTTTCGAAAAAATCGTTCGGCAAAAGGTAAGGCATCTTTTTGTCGATAGGCTTAGAATTTTTCTCCATAGTCGCAATGTGTTTTCAAATAATCTCGTATGCGTTGGCTGGCATGGTGGTAGCTTACTCGCAATGAGGCGGTTGTTGATCTTGTGATCTCGGCAATCTCCTCATAGGACATCTCGTCGTAATAACGCAACGTGAATACAACCCGTTGCTGTTCGGTAAGTGCCAATAATGCCTTTTGGAACAGGATCGCTTCACCTTGTTCGTAGTCAACAAAGGAACTGCTTTCCAAACGACCGATAAGCACTTCGGAAAGATCCTCGGTCGAAAGCGGTTGTTTGCGGTGACGGTTCAAATGTTGATAACAGAGATGTGTCGCAATTTTATAAAGCCATCCCCGTACAGCCCTCTCTTCGCGCAACCTATGGAGCGATCGCCACGCTTGCAAGAGAGTTTCCTGCAAGATGTCCCGCGCATCTTCGTGACAAACCACCAAACGGCGGATATGCCAATAGAGCGGTTCTTGATACTGCTTGACAAGCGTGTTGAAGTCCATTTCCATTTATGCACGATGCTTACATATTATAAGATGCTTTTTTGCCCTGAATGTTAATTAGCGGAGTGTATTTTTTTGAAAATATTTGGATAATTATGTGTAAAATTCCCGATTTTCGCAGCAAACAGACATTGGCAGATACGATGCTGCCTACCTAAGTAGGGGAATTTAGGGAGCATCGCGCAAATATGGCGAATAAGTAACCCATCTGATAAAAGGATTTTACCCCTGTCAGATTGATCTCTGACAGGGGTAATTTTTGTTTTCAGGGCTCATTGGATGCCCCTTTTTGTTGAGCTACCAGGATTCGAACCTGGAATAACAGGACCAGAATCTGTTGTGTTACCATTACACCATAGCTCAATGGTCGTTTTGGTGTTGCAAAAGTAGAACTTTATTTTTCAACTACAAAGAAAAATTGCGAAAAAAAATCTATATTTGCCTTTGTTATGTTGTGGAGAGTGGTTTGTGAAATAGTAATTGTTGTAAAAGTCAATGGATTATGAATGTAAAATTTCGACTGATCGTCATGAACTTCCTGCAATATGCCGTGTGGGGAGCTTATTTGACTTCGTTGGGATCGTATTTGGTGGGGGTTGATTTGGCCTCGCACATCGGTATTTTTTATGCAGTGCAGGGAATCGTATCACTTTTTATGCCGGCAGTGATCGGCATTGTGGCCGATAGGTGGATTCCGGCACAGCGACTGTTAGGTTTCTGTCATCTGCTGGCCGCTTTGTTTATGGGACTTGCGGGTTACTATGCGTGGTCGGCCGGTAATGATGTGCAGTTTGCTACGCTCTTTCCGCTTTATACGCTGAGTGTGGCATTTTATATGCCGACTATTGCACTTTCCAACTCGGTGGCATATAGTGTTCTTGAAGGTGCCGGTTTGGATACAGTGAAGGCTTTCCCGCCGATTCGTGTTTGGGGAACTGTGGGATTCATCTGCTCGATGTTGTTCTGCGATGCGACCGGATTCCAAACAACCAGTTTGCAGTTTATGCAATGTGCTGTTTTGGGACTGCTACTCGGGTTCTATGCCATGACGTTGCCGGAGTGCCCTATCAGTCGTTCGAACAACAAGAAGAGTTTGGTGGAGGCTCTCGGATTGCGGGCTTTTGCTCTTTTCAAGCAGAAACGTATGGCATTGTTCTTCATCTTCTCGATGTTGCTCGGGGTTTCGCTGCAAATCACGAATGGCTTTGCCAATCCGTTTATTACTAGCTTTCGCGAGATTCCGGAGTTTGCCTCGACCTTTGGTGCCAACCATGCCAATGCGCTGATTTCACTCTCGCAGGTCTCGGAGACATTGTGCATCCTATTGATCCCGATCTGCTTGAAACGTTTCGGTATTAAAAATGTGATGCTGATGGCGATGTTTGCGTGGGTTTTGCGATTCGGTTTGTTTGGATTGGGGAATCCGGGTACAGGGGTATGGATGTTTATCCTCTCGATGATTGTTTATGGTGTGGCGTTTGACTTTTTCAACATCTCGGGATCGCTCTTTGTAAATAAGGAGACCGACACTGCCATTCGTTCCTCGGCACAAGGCTTGTTTATGATCATGACCAATGGTATCGGTGCAACGATCGGAACGCTGGGTGCACAGGCGGTGGTCAACAAATATGTCTATTCGCAACCGACTCCCGAGGCAATGGTCGAAGGTTGGTCTGCATCATGGCTGATTTTTGCTGGCTATGCGCTAGTTGTGGCTTTTGCTTTTGCGGTGGTATTCCGCTATAAACACGACCCGCAGGCAGTGGAACATGCGGAGAGATAGCGGATAAGCATTTACTGCCTAATCTGTGTAAAATTACAATTGTGCAATAAACTTCCAAAAACAAAGCGTCTGCCTAATTCATTTGTTAGGCAGACGCTTTGTAATGTTTTAGTTGGAGCGGATTATTCCTCTTCTTCTTTCATGTTGTGATAAACGTTAACCACATCGTCGTCCTCTTCCAAACGTTCTACGAGTTTCTCGACCGATTCGCGACCTTCGGCATCCAACTCTTTGGTGTCGGTCGGAATGCGTACCGACTCTCCCGAAACGATTTCGAATCCTTTGTCGTCCAACCATTTCTGGATCGCACCAAATGATTCGTATGCGGCATAAACCGTAATACCGTCCTCTTCGGGATAGAACTCATCAACACCCAAGTCGATCATCTCCAACTCTAACTCTTCGGGATCGCAACCCTCTGTTGCGCGGAATTTGAATACACATTTGTGTTCGAACATGAAACCTACCGATCCGCTGTTGCCCAACGTGCCGCCACATTTGTTGAAGTGCATGCGCACATTGGCTACCGTACGGTTGGTGTTGTCGGTGGCAGTCTCTACAAGGAATGCGATTCCGTGAGGACCATATCCTTCGTAGATTACCTCCTTGTAGTCCGCAGCATCTTTCTCGGTGGCGCGCTTGATGGCACGTTCGATATTCTCTTTGGGCATGTTCTCGGCTTTGGCATTCTGAATCAAAATGCGCAGACGAGTATTTCCCGAGGGATCGGAACCTCCGGCCTTAACAGCGATTTCGATTTCTTTTCCCAATTTCGTAAACGTGCGGGCCATGTGTCCCCAACGCTTCATTTTCCGCGCTTTGCGGTATTCAAAGGCTCTTCCCATAATATTTAGTTGTTATATTTTTTCATTCGTGATGCAAAGGTATAAAAAACGAAAGGAAAATGAAAAAATAGAAATAGAAAATGAACTTTTGCTCGGATCTCCCGCGTTTTTATTTGACTTTATTCTTCCCGACGAACGGCTGAATATTCATCGAAAAAGCGATTGCGAATATTTCGCAATCGCTTTCAGAGCTGTCTATGAGACTTGAACTCACGACCTCTTCCTTACCAAGGAAGTGCTCTACCACTGAGCTAAGACAGCATCTCTTTTGTTTTGGTGGCACAAAAATACACAAGAAAAATGAAAAGACAAAAAAAATGAACGATTTTCATAATTATTTTCTATTTTTGTACCAGTTTTACTACTTAAATCTAATGAACTAACTTCATGAAACGTATTTTAATTGTTGGAGCCGGAGGTCAGATCGGTTCTGAATTAACAACTTATTTGCGTAAAACGTATGGTGGAGCCAATGTTGTGGCTACCGATATGCGTGAATGTCCTGCTTTGGGTGAGGATGGGCCATTTGAGATCTTGAACGCTTGTGATGCTGAAGCCGTGGCTTCGGCAGTGTCGCGTCATAAGATCGATGCGATCTTCAATTTGGTAGCTTTACTCTCGGCTGTTGGCGAGCAAAACCCTCAAAAAGCATGGGCTATCAATATGGGCGCTTTGAATAACGCCTTGGAAGTTGCCCGCCAGTATAACTGCGCACTTTTTACTCCTTCGTCGATCGGGGCTTTCGGCCCGACATCGCCTAAGGATAAGACTCCGCAGGATACTATCATGCAACCTACTACAATTTACGGTGTTTGCAAAGTGACCGGTGAGTTGTTGAGCAACTACTATTATACTCGTTTTGGCGTCGATACTCGTTCGGTGCGCTTCCCTGGCTTGATTTCCAACGTTACGTTGCCGGGTGGCGGTACTACCGACTATGCTGTGGAGATCTACTACGAGGCAATCAAGTCGGGTAAATTTACCTGCCCGATTCCGGAGAATGTCTATATGGACATGATGTACATGCCCGATGCGTTGCGTGCCTGCGTTGAGTTGATGGAGGCTGATCCTTCGAAACTCGTACACCGCAACAGTTTCAACGTAACAGCCATGAGCTTTACTCCCGAAACCATCTATGCCGAGATCAAGAAACGTATGCCCGACTTCACAATGGACTACAATGTCGATCCCGTGAAGAAGGCGATCTCCGAGAGTTGGCCCAACTCGATCGATGATACATGCGCTCGCGAGGAGTGGGGTTGGAAACCCGAATGGGATCTTTCGAGTATGACCGACGACATGTTGGAGCATATCCGTCGCAAGTTTGCATCGGAAAATAAATAATCAATAAAACTTTTGGGCGACGGAATTAACCGCCGCCCTTTTTTTGTCTATTACGTATTAGGCAAAACTTATCATACCTCTATTTCATTATGAAACATCGTGTTGTTCGAAAAATACTGATCTCAGTCGTTTCTGTTGTGCTGTTTGTTGCGGTCGCATTGGTGGGTGGAGGATTCTATCTGCTGGATTATGCCTTGCGTCCTGTTGCAACCATTCGTGCCAAAGAGGCCGAGGCATATGACTATATGTATGCTTCGTATCCGCATATACGATCTTGGCTCGACTCGCTTCGTACGACAGAAGCTTTGCGCGATACGGTGATCACGGCTTCTGATAGTGCGCAGCTTCATGCGCTCTATGCCGCAGCTCCTCATCCGACGGATCGCACTGCTGTCATTGTGCACGGCTATACCGATAGTGCTGTGCGTATGTTGATGATCGGTTATCTTTATAACCACGATTTGGGTTTCAATATCTTGTTGCCTGACCTGCGCTATCATGGCACAAGCGATGGGAAGGCAATTCAAATGGGGTGGTTGGATCGATTGGATGTCCTGCGCTGGACGGAGGTCGCTAACGATCTGTTTGGTGGTCAAACACGACAAGTGATTCATGGAATCTCAATGGGGGCGGCTACGACGATGATGCTCTCCGGTGAACTATTACCGTCGTATGTGTGTTGTGTGGTCGAGGATTGTGGCTATACGAGTGTTTATGACCAATTTGCCAAAGAATTGCGTGAACGGTTTTCCCTGCCGGCTTTCCCTTTGCTGGATGTTGCCGGTTGGCTTTGTCAATGGAGATATGGATGGAATTTCCGTGAGGCTTCGGCTTTGGAGCAGGTGCGTAAATGCCGACTCCCTATATTTTTTATTCATGGTGATGCCGATGATTTTGTCCCTACCGAAATGGTTTATCCGTTGTACGAGGCGAAATCGGGAAACAAAGAGTTGTGGGTTGTCACCGGAGCGTCACATGCCTTTGCATATCATAACAACCCCGAAGAATATACCCGTCGTGTGGCAGATTTTGTTGATAAATATCTTCCGTAGAGATTGGCAACGTTGTGACAAAGCAGGTCGAAAATCTATCCTGCTTTTATGATATCACCCCCCGTCGGACATCAATCCGACGGGGGTGATTCTCATTTTTACCTTGTTAGAGGTCTCTTTGATAGACTCAAAATCCCTATTTGGTTTTGGCACTAACAATCATTTCGACCATCTTGGCGTATTTGGCTCTTGGCGTTTTACGTTGGTACACGCGGTCGGTTTTATGGGCAATGACCATATCCAATGCGGGAATAACGGTAATATATTGTCCCATAGCACCACGTGCCTCATACGCACCCTTGAAAACCGGATTGTTGCTATAATACAACCACCACATATATCCGTACTCAACATTGTTACGGTATTTGTCGGGATTCATTTCGCTGGCAGGAGTCCACACTGTCAACATCTCTTTGTGCCATTCGGGCGAGATCACCTGTTTGTTCCCCCATTTGCCGCCGCGCAACATCAAATAACCCAAACGAGCCATGTCGCGTGTCGAGAAATAGATGTGATAGGCCGGAAATTTCGAGGCATTGAGATTGCCGCTCTTTACCTGATTTTCGAGACGGAAATCTTGCATACCGATAGGCTGGGCGATATCCTTTTGCAACGCCTTGTAAATGTTTTTACCGGTAAGTTGCTCGAAGATGGCACCTGCAACATTGAAATCCCAGTTGTTGTATAGGTAGTATTTGCCGGGTTCTTTGCTGCCACGCTTTGGACGCGAAGCGGCATCGTCTCCCGGGTTCGAGGCATCGTGATAGACACCCGAACGAGCCTGAATCAGGTGACGGATTGTGGCTTTCTTCTCGATAGGGAGCAGTCCACCGTGATCGTCGATTCCCAAATCCTCCAAAGTACGGTCAAGATTGATCTTACCACTCTCTACAT
Source organism: Rikenellaceae bacterium (assembly GCA_015059735.1). GTDB lineage: Bacteria > Bacteroidota > Bacteroidia > Bacteroidales > Rikenellaceae > Alistipes. The sequence continues at coordinate 46,031 of SUZX01000005.1, forward strand.
ATTTACCGTAGAGCATGGAAAGCACACTTTTACGACAGGAGGCAATGTAGCTCACTCGGTCGAGGCTACCGTATTCGAAGATCGACTCTCCGCCCACGATAATCATCATACCGGTAGTGTATAGCTCCTTTTGGATGTAGGCATACACCTCTTTCAACTTTTTGCTGTCGTATCCGTACTTTGCCGGCTCGGCTTTACTCCACTCTTTCGAGGGGTATATTTGAGCCTGAGTAACCGATATGCCGAGCAGAAGAATGGCCGATAAAAATAATTTACGCATAATCAGATTGGGGTTCTAACAAAACGATTATTCCCACGGAGTCATCAATTCGGCTCCGATACCCGGACGATCGTTCAGTGTGATTTTACCATCAATGAATTTGATGCCGTCGAACATGTCGTTGGTGATCAACAGCGGACCGTCCAAGTCTGCATATTCCATACGCGGAGCGATCTGCGCAGCAGCAGAGATTGCACACGAACTCTCTGTAGTGCATCCGATCATCACCTTCATTCCCAAAGCTTCGGCTGTGGCAATCATTTGACGTGCTTCATGCAGACCCGAACATTTGATGAGTTTCAGGTTGATACCGGTGAATACACCATGCAACTTGGGGACATCAACCAGTCGTTGGCATGATTCATCGGCAAATGTAGGCAGCGGAGAGTGTGCCGTAACCCAAGCCATGTCGTCGAAGACCGTTTTGGGCATGGGCTGCTCAACCATCATGATACCTTGCTCTTTGAGCCAGCAAATCATGTCAAGTGCCAAATGTTTATCTTTCCAACCTTGATTGGCATCAACCACCATCGGCTTGTCGCTTACGCTGCGTACGGTGTTAACCAACATCTTGTCGGTCTTCTCATCAACACCCAACTTTACTTTTAGAATCTTGTAGGGAGCAGCTTCGAGTGTCTTTTGGCGGACAACTTCCTCTGTGTCGATACCGATGGTATAGCATGTATTGGGAGTTTTCTCCGGATTGTAACCAAACAAGCGGTGGCAGGGTTGTCCTACCAATTTTCCGATCAGGTCGTGCAATGCGATATCGAATGCTGACTTAGCGCAAGTCATGCCCGGAGCGATGCCGTCAACATAGCGCAGAATGTCCTCTACCAAGAATGGATTCGAGAATTGATCCAAGTTAATTTTGCTCAAAAACTCGCTGGCAGTTTGTACATTCTGTCCTGTCATGTAAGGAGGCAGACCGCCTTCGCCGTAACCTACCACGCCATCGTATTCGAGGCGAACTTGAATGTTGGGGGTGACGTCACGCGAAAATCCCGAAATGGTGAATGTATGACGCAACTGCAAATCCACGCCACGAAACGACATCTTCATTTTGCCCGATCCGAGCGAAGTTTTGCGGTTGACGTTGGCTGCATTGCTACATGCGGTAAACAAAGGACCTGCGGCAGCCGCTGCTACGGCCGCCGTCAGGTTTGTTTTGAGAAATGATCTACGAGATATCTTTTTCATCGTTTCAAAAATAATAGTTTAAGACAAAATTACATGTTTTTTGTCGAAAAACAATATTTCTCCGATTAATTCAGGTAATTCGTGATGGTCTGCTCGCCTGCAATCATATTGATCAGGTGAATAACCAAACCTTTCGAGAACGAGTCGGTTGCCAACTTATCAACATCGCGTTTGATGGTCATTACCATATCCAAAGCTGGAAGCACTACGATATATTGACCGCCAGCGCCAATGGCCATATAGGCATCTTTGTAAACGTCGCGGTTGGCCGGACCATCCCATACCCACCACATGTATCCGTAGCCGTGTGAACCGGTACGATCGGTGACGGGATTCATCTCGCTGACAGGAGTGATGGCACTGGTCGATTCCTCTACCCACTCTTCGCTAATGAGCTGAGTGCCGTTCCAGTTACCTTTGCGGAGCATGAGGTAACCCAAACGAGCCATGTCGCGAGCCGAGAGGTAGAAGTGATAGGCTTTGTAAACCGATACCGAGGTGTCGCCACCGTATTTTTGGGCACTGCGTTTAAAATCTTGAAGACCAAGTTTTGTCTCAAACTCTTCTTGGAAAGCATCGTAGATGCTTTTTCCGGTAAGTCCCTCGAAAATGGCACCCGAAACGTTGAAATCCCAGTTGCTATACAGGTGGTATGTACCCGGCTGCTGGCTGCCTCGGGGAGGAGCTATGGCCAAGTTGTCACCGCTGTTCGAAGCAGGATGGAAGCACCCCGAACGAGCCGAAATACAGTTGCGGATAGTTGCTTGTTTCTCGATATCGAGCAGACCGCCTACGTCCTCTTTGATGACACCTGCGGTGATAAGTTCGCCAACGGTGCGTTCGAGATCGATGATACCTCTTTCTACATAGATACCATAGAGCATTGAGAGAATACTTTTACGCGACGAAGCCAAGTAGCTGAGTTCGGTTACATCGCCATATTGGTGAACCATCTCTCCACCGATGACCAAACATAGTCCCGTGACGTCGCCGTTTTGAACAACCATTGTGTCGATCTTCTCTCCCAAATCCTCCGAATATCCGTATTTGGCAGGGGAGGCGGTGCTCCATTCCGACCCGGGGAAAAAGTCTTTGGTCCATGTAGGTACACTACCTCCTGTGGACAAGTTATTTCCATTCTCGTTGTCATTGTCTTCGCAGGCTATCAGACCAACCGACAGCGCAAAGGCAATATAGAGAAATAATTTATTCATTTTCATAATGATCAATCTTTTTGTTAATTCAATGTGTGTCTATCCGCATTTTAGTTCATTGTTGCGACAACCATGGTTATCGTCAAGCGGATAAATTCCATAATCCAACAATTTTTCTATCCGTAGTATCAAGGATTCTGGATGATCAGCGGATTGGCGCGTATCTCTACCAACGGAATCTGCCACTGCCAACGGCTATCACCAGCCTCAACGCTCATTACCGAAGCTACCGTGGTGCTAACACCCGTACCGTTGCGGTCTAACTTTTGAGCCAAACGTTTCAAATCGAAGAAGCGGAAACCTTCGCCCCACAACTCGATACGACGTGTGGTGAGAATCTCATCAACCAATGCGTCACCACTTTTGGTGCTCTTCTTATATTGCGGATCGCGAGTCGATAATACGTTGTAAAGGAGTTCACGAGCCTTGTCGGTATATTCACCACCGGCTTTGGCATAACCTTCGGCGGCAGTCAGGTACATTTCGGGAACACGCATGTAAGGTACGCAGCAGTCGGCAGCAGAGTTCTCCGACGAACTTCTAAACTTCTGGTGCATGTATTTGGCTTTGATACCCGGAGCTACGATCGACGGATCGGTATCGCTATCTTTCACCCAAAGTTTGTTCTTACGGATGTCGGTATTCGAAATCTTATCGTAGAGCAGTTTGTTGATACAACGTGGGCCCTCGCGAGTACCTCGACCGTTGAAGTTGTAACCCATGTAGGCGAAGAAGTTGTCGAATACGTTGCCCAGCTGGTCTGCCTGCAACTTGCTACTCCACATCCACTCGGGATTGTTATAATCGTTGTAGCCCTCGAAGTGCTGATCGTGCGACATGAAACTATAACTCTTGCTGTCGATGACCTTTTGAGCCATTTGTGCAGCCTCCAACCAATGGCCTTGGGTCAACAATACACGGGCTTTGAATGCTTGAGCCACCGTTTGGTCGATATGCGACTTGTTGACGCGCTTGTAGCCTTCTAACAACTCGATTGCTTTATCCAAGTCGGAGTTTATCAATGTGTAAACTTCCTCTACGGTATTGCGGGCTTTGGCATTGGGATTTTCAAAAGTCATGATGGGCACGCCGAGCTGCGAGTTCTCAACACCGTTCGTGTAGCGCATACCGTAAAGTTGTACCAACATGAAGTGAGCCCAACCACGATAAGCCAATGCTTGACCTTTGATGGCATTTTTGTCGCCCTGAGGACCTACGGCTTTGTCGATGTTGCCGATGATAAGGTTGGCATTGGCAATGACCTTGTAGTAGTATTGCCATGCGAAAACAACGGCACGGTTGCTGTCGCTCTCGAAAGCGGTCCAACGGGTTACGGTCATGTAACGGTTGGTCGAAGCGGCCATGTAGCAGTCTTCACCGGCCAAGTCCGAGATCATCATGATGGCACTTTGGCCATAGCTATCCTGATCCGATTGATAACGGATGTAGAGCAAACGGTGAATACCGTTGAGTGCGCCCCACGCATTTTCGGTTGTGCTGAATACAGCTCCTGTATCCACAGCATTGGTGGGATAGGTCTCCAAGAAGTCATCGCTGCATGAGGTCGCCGATAACATCAGGAAAACGCCCAATAATAGTTTATAAATATTTTTCATCGTTCCGAGTTTTTAGAAGGTTAAGTTCACACCGAGAGTAATTACGCGGCTGGGCGAGTAGTCGTAGCTGGTCACACCCGAGAATGTGCTGAACGGGTTGAAGCCCTGACGTGCCGAAACCATTGCGAGGTTCTCTGCGTTCAAATGGACACGCAATGAGTTGAGACCGATGCTCTTGACAAGTTTCTTGGGGAAATCGTAGTAGAGCATGATCGAGTTGAGCCACAACGCACTGTTGCTAACCAACTGACGGGTCGAAGTTGCGTTGAAGTTGCTGTTTTGTGCGTTATCCATACGGGGGATATTCGTGATATCACCGGGTTTCTGCCAACGGTTGAGCATGTCTTTGTGTAAAGCCTGACCGAAAGTACCGGTGCTGGTTAATGCCGTGTAGAGCGTATCATAGCCTTTACCGCCGATCTGGTAGGTTGCCGTGATATTCAGTCCCAGACCTTTGTATTCGAAACTGGTTTGTACGCTACCATATACGTCGGGAATCGAAGTGCCCGAATATTTGTACAGAGCCTTGTTGGGGTTGGTCGTAACTTTGGTGCCGTTAGGCATTACACGACATGTGCCATCGTCCCAAAGGGTTTCGGGATCGTAGAAGTAAAGACCTGCACCATCGCGCGGATCGACACCGTACCATTGACGCAACCAATAGTCGTAGATGCCATGACCTACGGCATATTTCTTGGTACCGCTGATCAACTCGGGGTTGTCGGCCGGCATGCGGGTAATTTCGTTCTTAACGGTGGCGGCGTTGATGCGGATATTCCAACGGAAATCTTTCTTGCGGATAGCATCTGCGCTCAAATCAATCTCCCAACCACGATTGAACAAGCAACCGATGTTTTGGTTCTGCGAAGTTACACCCGTAGAATAGGGCAATTTCACAGAGAAGAGCAGGTCGTCGTTCTCTTTGTTGTACCACTCAACCGAACCTCTGATTCGTCCGTTTAAGAAGGCATAGTCCAAAGCCACCGAAACTTGGCTCTGTTTCTCCCATGTCAAGAGGCGGTTGGCAGCCGAAGCATCCTGAATATAACCGGGCTCTGCTTGGTTGTTGTTACCCAAGACATAGATATCCTGCCAGTTGTAGTTGCCGATACCCTCCAAGTTACCGGTGATACCATAGCTGGCACGCAGTTTCAACGTGTTGATCCACTCTACCTTCTTCATGAAGTTTTCGCGAGCGATATCCCAACCTGCACCTACCGACCAGAAGTTACCCCAACGCACGTCTTTGTAGAACTTCGAAGTACCATCGCGACGGTACGAAGCCTCGAACGTGTAGCGACCGCGATCGAACGAGTAGTTGGCACGCATGAAATAGCCTTCGGTTTTGAGCTCCGAGGTCGAAGTCGTGGTCGAGAGGATGGTCGTAAAGTTCGAGAACTCGTTGTTGCCCGACATCACCTGCTCGGTTTTGGTCGAGGCGTGTTGTTTGTTCTCGTATTGATAGCTTTCGTGACCGGCGATGATGTCGATTTCGTGCTTGTCGAAAGCTTTGTTGTAGCTCAACATCTGCTGGTAAGTCTGAGTAAAGTCGGTCTTCTCGGTGCGCGACGAACGTCCCGAAGGTGCGTAAACACCGATCGTATTCGAACGGTAACCGTAACCGTTATAAGGCGAATAAACGATGTTGGCGCTGACCGTAGCTTTCAAACCTTTGATGATCTCGGCCTCGACATAGGTACGGGTCGAGAAGGTTACTCGGCGATATTGTGAGTCGTCGTTCAACGTCTCGGCTACGATGTTACGGCCGGCACCCTGCGTCGGACGCATCGGGTAAACCACACCGTCGATGACTTGGTTACCGGTGTCGTAGATCTTATTGCCGGCAGCATCCAAAACGTGTGCTCCGGTGATGGGATCGTGCAGATAAACCGGATAGATCGAACCGATGATCTGAGCACCGAAGAACGGGTTGTCGGAGTTGGCTCCCGACCAGCTCTTGTTGTACGAGTTAACCCAGCTGCCCGAAATGTTACTGCCGAAACGCAACCACTTGAACGGCTTGAAGTTGAAATTGGCACGACCTGAGAAACGACGGGTGAAACTCTTCTTCATCCATGCGTCGTCGTCGAGGTAGTTCATCGAGACGTAGTAGTCGCTCTTCTTACCGCCACCGCTTGCCGATACCGATACCTCTGTACGGCTACCTACGCGGCTCATGGGGTCAAACCAGTCCATATCCTTCTCGCTCCATTTGAGACGAGTGGCTGCGGGATTGATTTTACCGGTTACAGGGTTGATGATTTCGTTGTTGTCGATACCATAGAAAGGATTCTGACGACCCAACTCCTCAAAAATGCTCGAATAGGGGTTATCCTTATATACACCACCCACAGCAGCCAAACGGGTTGCCGTAGCGTAATCCATATTGATCGAACTGTTGTAGTAGTAGCTGTTACGCAAACTTTCGTACATCAACTGGTAGTAGTCCTGCGGGGAAACCTGCTCGTATTCGTCAATGAAACGGAAACTGATACCTTGCGATACGTTTACCGAGAATTTCTCACGATCTTTCGAACCCTTCTTGGTGGTGATCATGATTACACCGTTGGCTCCGCGTGAACCGTAGATTGCTGTTGCGGCGGCGTCTTTCAATACGCTCATGCTCTCGATATCGTTGGGGTTCAAACCGCGTAACGAAACATCGTAGATAGCACCGTCTACCACATAGATCGGGGCACTCGATGAGTTGATCGTACCGAAACCGCGAATACGGATATTAGGGTCGTCACCCGGGATACCCGTTGCCGAGGTGGTAACCATACCCGGCGTAGAACCGGTCAGTACGTTGGCAACCGATGTCACGGGGCGAGCCTCGATGTCTTTTTCGCCGATCATATTCACGGCACCGACCATCGAACTCTTTTTCAAGGTACCGTAACCCACTACGACTACCTCGTTGATCTGCTCGGCAGCTTCTGTGAGTACGATATCCACGTTGGTCTGTGTGCTGATGGTAATATCCTGCGGTTTGTAGCCGATGTAGCTGACCGAAAGGCCGTCACCTGCGGTTACCTGAATTTGGAAACTGCCATCAACACCCGATGTGATACCGGCTTTACTGTTGTTGTTGTAGATGGTGGCACCAATGATTGGCTCTTTCTTCGAGTCCTTGACCACACCTTTCAATACCCATTTGCCTTTGTTTGTTGTTTGAGGGGTACCGATGATTTGGCTGTTACTCAACAAAACCTGTGTTTTATCCACTTTGTAGATAATACCCAGCGAAGAGAAGAAACGCTTGAAGAAAACCAATGGATCTTCATTCGAAGCTTTGACCGTCGTCCGTTCGTTTAAGTTTTTCAACGCATCAGAATAGACGAACCGATAGGGAGTTTGGTCTGAAATCTTTTTCAAGACCGTTTCTACACGAACATTCTTGAATTCGAAATTCAAGTTCTGTGCCTGCAACCATGCGGGAATGCACAGCAGGATCGCCGCAATGATCAAGCGTTTGGTTAGAGTAGTTAATGGAATCATATAAGTAAGGGTTTCATAGTGTCTTAATTATTACACAATTTTAAGGGGCTTTACCCTACTACCATTTAGTGAGTGGAGCAGGTTTGCCTTTTTTGTAAAGTAATGCGACGTTGATTCTTCCCCATCGAATATTCGATGAATGAAGTATATTGGAGCATATCCATAATTTGAGTTATGGATTCGTTCCTAAAAGTCGCAGTTATTTTGTAGTTCAAGATGACCGGATCTTTGACAATGATGTCAATACCGTACCATCTTTCCAAATCAATGATGACCCGATCCAATGGTGTATTCTCGAAGATCATTTTGCCTTTTACCCAAGCCAGAGACCGCTTGGCAGCATTCTCACCCAAATCAACCTCGATACGTCCGTTATTGTGGATGATATACGACTCGCCCGGGTGCAATCTTTCTGTTGGTGCGTTGACTTTGAGCAGATTTATACGTCCTTTGAGGAGCGTGGCACGTCCGAAATCATCATCGTCATAAGCCTTAATGCCGAATGTTGTGCCACGCACTTCAACTTTAAAGTTTTTTGCGGTTGAAACCATCATTGGACGCAACGAATCGCTTGTTACCTCAAAATAGGCTTCGCCAGCGATGAACACCTCACGTGTAGGCCCTATGAATCTGTCGGGAAAGACAATCTTTGAGTTGCCGTTGAGCATTACTCGTGAACTGTCGGGTAACATGATGCGGGCCTTTACTCCTTTTTCGGTGTAGATGGTATGTTTGTACCCATCGGGCAATTCGTTTAGTGTCACTGCAGTCATCTGAGCCTTACGGGCTTCGAGATAAAAGTGTATATTGGTGATGATCAATAAAATAAAGATTGTAAGTCCGACTATGGCTATTGCTTGTTTTGCTACATTATATATGCGTTGCCACGGAGTTTCAGAGGCGATGATTTGTTTCATCGCATTTACTTCTCCCCGAGTTGTAACACCTCCGGCAGGCATACTTTGAGCAATCAGAAGAGCTTTGAGCATCGCAAAATATTTCATGTTACGCTCATCAGCATTCAACCATGCGATCACTATGGCTTCACGCTCAGAGGAAAGTTCTCCTTCGATGAATTTTATTAACTCTTCTTTTTTCATTGTTTTTCCAAATAGTCTTTTAACTTACAACGAAGAATTTTCAGCGCGATCATCATTCGTTTCTCTACTGCCTTTACAGAGATTTGCTCTTGTTTGGCAATGTCAGAGTATGTTAATTCGTGATAACGATGCATAATATAGGTATCGCGTACTTGTTTGGGCATTTCAGCGTAGGCTTGATCTACCAATCCTTCGATCTCCGAGGAGTAGAGTTGAGAATAGTTGGATTCGGAGAGAACTTTCAGGTTGATGAGGTTCTTTTCGTAATCCAGCGTTGTCTTCTGTTTGTATTTCCATTCGCGTTGTTGCTGTTTGAGTTTATTTAGACAACGATTGCGGGTAATAACCAACAAGAAGGGAAACATATCCATCCCAAAATCGATAAATTTTCGCCTTTCCCAAATGGTACGAAATACTTCGTGACCTACATCTGTAGCCTCTTCCATATTGTTCAAATAGTTGTAGGCATAGAATGTCACCTTATTGAGATATGTTTTGTAGCACATCTCAAATTGTTCACGCAGATATTCTTCGCTAACTTCGAGCTTTTTCATCTTATTCATTTTAAGAGGACTGTTTAATAGTCTGATTTATGTTTCCCCCCCCCTAGAACTGTATTTGACAAGGGGATTCTCATTTTTTTTGAGACATATTAAACAGCCTCTTAAAATTATTTGAGGGTCTTCAATTCATGTTTTTAGCACATCTAGTTTAATCCTCTGCCGTGTGGCGGATACAACGTAACGGATTACCGTTTGCACGACCCGGGCCACGAACCTGCGGCTGAATGACAAGGCCATCCGATGTGAAGTAGAGGACGCGAACCAAACTCATGTTGGGAGTACCCCAATAACCTTTGGATAAAGCCGAACCTTGTCCGGTCCATACCACAGAGCCTTGCAAAGTGAGATCATCGATGGTCTGGTAATCGGTTCCTGCATCTGTCGTGTCGGGACCGTATGCACCTGTACGTCCGTTTCTACCTGTTTGTGGGGGGAACCAAATGCCATTTACGGTGTAACCTTTATAGGTTGCATCCCATGTCCAGTTACTCATGGTGGTGCTTGTGGCAATGTTGGCGGTCATATTGACACCGGTCTCACCAAAGGCTTGCTGTACGGGTACTCTCCAACCTTTGGGACATGGGTCGTAGATGGTTTTCTTGTTACCTACCCATGCTTGGTATGTTACATCATTTGTTGCAAGCTGTTTGTAGTTCATCCAAGCCCAAGATTCGGGACTGCGGAGGATGAATGTGGTCGGATGTTGTGCGGCGTAGGAGATAGCCGGATAGCCTTGTGTCTCGGTGGTAAATACATCCATGAATTTAACAGGAGTAGGCCATGTGTAAGTTGTGGTGGCATTTGCACCGATAAACGGATCTTTACGCCCCCATTGGTAGAGCAGACCTTCGGCCAATACACCGTCCTCCTTCTTGGCCGACTTGGCGCCGAGGTGACGATCCATGAAATAGGCTCCGCGTGAGGAGTTTGTGGAATTGACATATGTTCCTTCGGCGGTTGCATCCACATCGCTAACCCAAATGTGCCAGCTCCACAAGTAGTCGCCTACGGGATTGCCGTTGTCGTCGGCTTTCTTGATACCGATCACGGCGTTACCCCACTGGTCGGCAGCGTTGGCGTAGAGCGTGAAGCCGATCTTGTCGCGAGTTCCCGTTCCGACGTTCTTGCCTTCGGTCAATACAAGTGTCTTGTTCTCGGCATCGAAGTCTTTCCAGATAATCTCGGCTACCCACTTGGTGTCGTCGTAGATTTGATTATTGGCGTCGCTGACCTCACCACCCCAATACTCATTGACGCGTGTGATAGGCATCATGAAGTAGGTCTCACTGCCATCCTCAGCCGGTTTGACGATATACGAGTTTTGGCCGGCGTGCAGTACCTCAACGAAGAACTCATCGCTGACTGACAATTTTTGTGTGTAGGCTTTGCCTCCCTCAAAAGTCAGACCTTCGGCGGCTTCGACCACATTGATTATTGTGGCTGCACCACGATCGGTGGTGACGGTGATGGTCAATTCGGTGTCTTTTGCAATGGTGGTGGGAACGAGCGGCAGATAAACATTGGTCTTTTCGCCTGCGGCCAAAGTTACGGGAGTGCTCAATGTTACCGATAGAGCTGCCGTCGGATTGCTTGCCACGCAACTTTGCTCACGGAAGTTGTAGCTACCCGTTGTTTTGAACGCATTGAAGTTGGCAGCGTAGCTGATTTGGCTTATGCTGATTTTTCCCGAAGTATCGTTGGCAACCTCGAAGTTGATCAATGCGGATGCAGGTGCGAAAGTCAGTGTTTCGGCGGTAGCACCGGCAGCCACTTCGGCTGTGGATACCAAGAGGTTGTTGGCCAGGATATGTGCCTCGGGATTTTCGGGATTTTGCGTGATGTCAGTCGGAATGGTAAATTCGAGAGCTGTCACGCTTGCTGCTGTCACGCTGTAAGGAGCGTAGGCGTAGAGTGTTTTTGCATTTTTCGACCAGCCTGATGTGGTTTGCGAGGCTGCCGAATAACCGCCTTCGGCTGCTGTCGTGAAGTGGCGGTTGTAGTTAGTGAAGATTTGTTTGGTTTGATCGAACTCATAGAGACCAAAGTCGGTCAATGAACCCGAAAGTTCAAATATACCCCCCCCCATATTTTCTGGAAGAGTGTAGGCCATCGGGCTGACATTCAGCGTGATCGAAGGCCCTTCTTTCACGACGATGAGATCCGTTTCGTCGCTACATGAGGCTGCAAATAGCGCCAATGTTAAGGTAAGTAGTAATTTTTTCATAAATTTATAATAAAAAGGTGTTCTCAAATTGGGTTTATTTCTGTTCAAACGGCTGAAATTTTACGCATCTTGCTACACGTTTATTTTCCTTTCTCCTATTTACACAATCAAGAGTTGTTTTTCCCTACCGATCTTTTTGAAAAATGTGTTTGATGTGGTGATTTTTTCAGGTTGTATAGACTATACCCCCCCCTCCCCAAAAAAGGATTTAGTATGCTTGCTATATATAGTTAGGTATAAGAAATATTTGCGTAGTAGAAACCACCACGCATGGATTTATTACAATTTGTTGAATCTATCGAATCTTTTTTCGAAATGTTGCCAATCTTTGAGCGAGTGCCAATCGCCACCCCAGATGAATCCATGCCGTAAAAAGGCTTGGCAACAAGCGTCGTCGCGTTCGATCTTGTAGCGGAATTTTCGAGAACGGTCGGTATAGGGTGTAGCGGTTGCCGGCTCAACTATTGTGCGTCCGTTGCGGGTGCGCACATAGGGGTTGTATAGCGGATTGATATCCACAGCCATACCGCGACTGTGTGCCGAGAGTGTTTTGCTGCCGGCCACACGACGATAATTGAATGATGAACTGTTGTTGGCGGCCATAGATCGGTTGTCGTCGCCATCGTATTCGTCGATCAAAACCATGCGTTCGATGGGGTAGCCGACAGCGTATAATTCGCGAAAAATGGCGATCAGATCGACTGCAATCAACCGGTTGCAAATGAGCTCTCCGATACGGATCGATCCCTTGCCGTCGTGGTGCAGGATACGCAATAGTCGCAACTCCTCACGTGGCAGGGTGCAGTCGGCTTTGTAGGAGCGTCCCTGCATGCGGGCGAAAGTAGCATCGTCGATCGGATTAACGGTAAAGAATTGGGTCGTGCCTAACTGCTTTATTGTGGTAGTCGAAACGATCTCTCCGGCACGATTTCCAGCCGCCAGAGAGGGGGTGTCGGATTGCGGTTGAGAGAAAACATCTGTGTATGATAATATGCAGATTAACAATGGAATAATCGATCGCATGATGCAGAGTTTATGTGGTGTGATGTACTTGCCGACATCGCGGTTTGTCGGACGAAAAAGATGCGTTTCGAATCGCCTTTTCAGAGACTATTTTTGCAAATCTTCGAGCCGTGCTACGGGCGACACTTCGAGCGATGAAAATTCGCCCTGCTGGTAGCGATAATAACCCGCCATAGCGATCATTGCGGCGTTATCGGTTGTGAATTTGAACTCCGGAATAAACGTGCGCCAACCACGTTTTTTGCCCTCGGCAACGATACTGTCGCGCAAGCCCGAATTGGCCGAGACTCCACCGGCTATGGCGATGTCGCGGATTCCCGTATCTTTCGATGCCCGAATGAGTTTGTCGAGCAAAATGCGGATGATCGTATGTTGCAGCGAGGCGCAAAGATCGGCCTTGTTTTTCTCGATGAAATCGGGGTCGGCTGCCACCGCATCGCGCAACGTGTAGAGAAACGAGGTTTTCAATCCCGAGAACGAATAGTTATAGCCGTCGATATGGGGGCGGGAAAAACGAAAAGCTTCGGGATTTCCCTCTTTGGCCAAACGGTCGATTACAGGACCTCCCGGGTAGGGAAGACCCATCACTTTGGCGCATTTGTCGAAAGCCTCGCCGGCAGCATCGTCGATCGTCGTGCCGATGATCTGCATTTCGAGCGGCGAATCCACGCGTACGATCTGCGAGTGCCCACCACTGACCAACAGACATAAAAACGGAAATGTCGGATGGGGCAGTTGGCGGTCGGGCAGATCGACGAAATGCGAAAGAATGTGTCCCTGCAAATGGTTGACTTCGACCATTGGAATATTGTGAGCTATCGACAATCCTTTGGCGAATGATACCCCCACAAGTAACGATCCGAGCAGACCCGGACCGCGAGTAAATGCGATGGCATCGACCTCCGAAGCCGAAATGCCGGCCTCGCGCAGAGCGGTATCGACTACGGGAATGATGTTTTGTTGGTGGGCTCGTGATGCCAACTCAGGAATCACTCCGCCATATTTTACATGCACGGCTTGTGAGGCAATGACATTTGAGAGCAACATATTGTTGCGTAATACGGCTGCCGAAGTGTCGTCGCACGATGATTCGATACCTAAGATGGTGATGTCCATATCTCTCTGTTTTGTTCTTGATGTCGAAAAATTTCGGGGTGATTTTGTCCGAAGTTTTTCATGTTTTTTGTAGTGTAGTTCCCTCAAAAAAGTTAACTTTGCAAATTATTAGGGAATCCCGATGCGCAAAGGTATAAAAATATTGCAAAAGGTGTGCATGGTGGCGGTCATCTTGCTGGTAATTTTGCCGTTGACCGTATCGCTGTTGTTGCATATCCCTGCCGTGCAGAATTTTGCCGTGCGGCAATTGACGCATGTAGTCTCTCGAAAACTCGAAACCCGTGTCGCAGTTCGTAAGGTGGATATTCGTGTGCCGGGTAAGGTATGTGTCGAGGGTTTTTATGTCGAAGATTACCAGCACGATACATTGTTATACGCCGATCGGGTTGAGGCTTTCATTACAAGTATCGGGGTCGTTGGCGGGGGAGTCGGTTTCAGTCGGGCAAAAATCTCCGATGCCAAACTCTATCTGCGTGAAACTCCCGAAGGCGTAATGAATATTAAACAGGTTGTTTCACGTCTGTCCAATCCCAATCGTCCGAAAAAAGGTAATTTCCGCCTTTCAATTCACCGTGCTGCCCTCGAAAACATGACATTGCATATCGAGCGGCTGAAACATCGCAATCCGCCCTACGGTATCGATTTTGGGAACATGCAAATTTCCGAAATAGTGGCACGAGTCAACGATCTGGAAATCTTAGGCCCCAATATTGCTATTGACATTCAGTCTTTTAAGGCGTTTGAGCGTAGCGGGTTTAGATTTGATCATCTTTCGGGGCGTTTCTTCTTAACCACCGGATGTATCGGTTTGGAAAATGCTGTATTGGCCACAGAACGTTCGTTCTTGTCGATTCCTTCGCTTGTTTTGGCGGGTGATTCGTGGGCTCACTACAAAAATTTTATCGGCAATGTACGTATTGAAGGCTCGGTGCGCAATGCACGACTTGCATCCGACGATGTAGCCTATTTCTCGCCCAAATTACGCGATTGGCATATTCTATTGAACGATCTTGATCTCGATATGGAGGGCGAAGTCGATCGGTTTATCGGTCGTATTCGCAATGTGCAAATTAATGGTGCCACCTCGTTTGCTGCCACAGCCACGATTCGCGGTCTTCCGGATATTCGGAAGACATGGTTTGATTTGACGATTCCACGTTTGACAACAACAGCTCCGGCGGCCGATCAATTGACCCGCGCCATTGCTCGTCGGTCGTTGCCGACAAATGTCGTTAAGACACTTTCTCATTCGGGTAATGTTGATTTCTCATTGCGTTTCAAAGGTCTGCTTTCCGATTTTGAGGCGCAACTCGATGCCCGCACACGCTCCGGATCGGTGGGATGCGATGTGGCAATGAAGCCTATTCGAGGCGGATATAGTTATCTGCGTGGCGAGGTTGCCACCCGTGATCTGCGACTGGGAGAATTGCTCGGTCGTCAAGACATTTTCGGTTGTACGACACTTAATGGCAGCATCAATGGGATCATCGGACGTAACTATTCCGATGCCCGTATTCGAGGAGATATTGCCCAATTGGGAATCAAGGGGTATGTTTATGATTCGATTCGTTTTGACGGACGTCTGCGCAACAAACTTTTTGATGGTGAGGTTGTTTCTCGCGATAAAAATCTTGATTTCGACTTTTCGGGCATGGTCGATCTAAACGATTCGATTCCTCGTTATGATTTCTTGTTGAATCTGCATCATGCCGATTTGATACGTTTGCGCATCAACCGTCGAGATTCCGTGTCGCAACTTGCGGCTCGCATGACGGCTCGCGGTAACGGTCGAACGATTGATGACCTCAATGGTCGTGTGTTGATTACCGATGCCGTTTATCGTTATAACGATAAGACATTACATGCCGATAGCGTATTGTTGCGCGGTGTGAATAGTGTCGATAGTAAATTGTTGGTGTTGAAATCCGATTTTGCGGATGTGACGTTCCGCAGTCGTACGAGCTACCAAAAAGTCTTTGACTATTTGCGACAGAGTGCTGCCAACTACCTGCCGATGCTCGAACGACCGGAGGGGATCTCTTCGGAGCGGATTCAAACTGCGTCAACGGTGTCGGATTACTCGTTGCTTTCGGTGGATATTCGAAAGATCAATCCGTTGATCGATGCCATTAGTTCGGGGTTGTTGATTGCAGATGGCTCTTCGATGCGCCTTCATTTCAATCCGGCAGATGACCGTTTGTCGTTCCGAGCCTCATCCGATTATGTCGAGCGGAAAAATATACTGGCAACCCATCTGCATATCAACGCTTCGAATCGAGGAGATTCGTTGGAGATGTATGCTTCGGCCGAAGATCTTTATGCCGGTATGCTTCATCTGCCACGTTTCTCGATCACAGGTGGTGCCAGTCAGGGACGTATGCAGTTCTCTTCGGGATTTGCCGATACAGTACGTCATATCTCCGGATTGATCGGGGTGCGGGCTACGCTTTCCGATCAACTCGGGTCGAATGGCCGTTCGGTGGATGTCCGTATCCTTCCATCGCATTTGATCAATGGGGATCAAACTTGGCAGATCTTCTCTCGTCGTATCCAAATCGATACCTCTCAAATTGTCATTAATCGTTTTCGGGTAATCAATGGTCAGCAACAGTTACAACTCGATGGGGTGGCATCGCGGAATACTTCCGATTCGTTGCTCTTGACATTGCAACGTTTTAACCTTGCTCCCGTTTCGCAGTTGGTGGATCGCATGGGGTATTCGATATCGGGAACGACCGACGGTCAGGCATTGATGACTGCCGTGTTGGGAGGTGGAAAAATCGATGCCGATATCCGTGTTGATAGTCTTGCTGTCAATGGTGTTTACGGGCCTCCGTTACAGTTGTCCACCCGTTGGGATTTGACGCGCAAGCGAGCAGGTCTTTCCATTACCGATCGAAATACGCAAGATACCCTGATTCGGGGCTTTTATGCTCCTGATACCCGTCGTTATTATGCACGAATGCAGGTTGATAGTATCAATATGCAACTACTTGATCCGCTGCTTTCTGGTGTGATCTCTGATACACAAGGTACAGCGGCCGCCGATTTGACGTTGCGAGGACAAGGACGTTCGGCAGATCTTTCGGGACGTATTCATGCCCGCGATCTGCGTACGATTGTAGATTTTACCCAAGTCCCTTATTCTATGCCGGAAGCCTTGATCGATGTTGTAGGCAACCGATTCCGTGCGAACAATGTACCGATTTTCGATGCCGAAAACAATCGGGGACGTTTTGATCTTGACTTGAATTTGGGACATTTATCCAATATTACTTACAATGTGCGTATAACTCCCGATAAGATGCTGGTTCTTAATACCACCGAGCAGGATAACGATGCTTTCTATGGCAAGGTCTATGCTTCGGGTGTCGCGGATATACAGGGGGCCAAAGGTTATGTCGATATGAACATTACGGCCACAACTGCCGATCGTTCGTCGTTTTACATGCCGCTTTCCGGAAAATCGAATATCTCCAATGCCGATTTCGTCACGTTCAAACGTCCGGAAGTGATCGACACCTCTGCGGTACAGCAACGCAAGCAGTTCTTCGAACGTCGTCGCAATCGTAAAAGTCGTGCCAGCAGCCGTATGAATATCGGAATGAATCTTGATGTGAAACCCAACACCGATGTAGAATTGACGATTGCGGGCAATACGTTGCAGGCACGCGGAGAGGGACAACTCAACCTGCAAATCAAACCTCGGTCGAATATTTTTGAGATGTATGGCGACTATACGATTAGCGAGGGTAGTTTCCTCTTCTCGTTACAGAATCTCATCAACCGCAAATTTGTCCTTAAACCCGAGTCGATGATTCAATGGACCGGATCACCGGTCAATGCGTTGTTGGATATCGAGGCTGGCTATAAACTGAAAGCCTCGTTGCAGCCTTTGTTGCAGGGAACATCCGATCGTGTGGCAGTTGATCGCTCGGTTCCTGTTGAGTGTGTGATCTATTTGAAAGATCGGTTAACGACTCCGGATATTACGTTTGATGTGCGTGTTGCATCTTCCGACTCCGAAACGCAGGCAATCATCGCCAATGCACTCAATACGCCGGAAACGGTCGATATGCAATTCCTCTATTTGCTTCTATTTAAGAGCTTCATGGCTGAAAACAGTGAATCATCGCAAAGTATCGGGGCTTCGATGTCGTATAATACGGGTTTGCAATTTTTGACCAATCAATTGAGTAATTTGCTGTCGGCCAGCGATTACAATATTGTGATTCGTTATCGTCCTAAGTCGGAACTTACGAGTGATGAGGTTGATTTCGGATTGTCGAAAAGTTTGATAAATAATCGTCTTTTTGTGGAGGTGGAGGGTAACTATTTGATCGACGACAAACAAGCTGTCAATCGCTCGGCGTCCAACTTTATGGGAGAGGCTTATGTCACCTATTTGATCGATCGTGCCGGAGCTTTGAAATTGAAAGCTTTTACGCAGACCATCGACCGTTTCGACGAGAACCAAGGTCTTCAAGAAACCGGTGTCGGTATCTATTTCAAAGAGGATTTTAATAATTTCAAGGATCTGCGTCAACGCTTGAAAGCACGTTTTACCAACAAAAAACGACAGGCTCGTCGTGCTGCCCGTCGTGCTGTAGCCGACTCTTTGAAACGTATCGAGATGGATTCGGTCAAATCAATACCGCTGAATTCGAATCAACCCATGAAAAATAAACAATAAAATAACTTAATAAATCGTATAAACCTATGACAACTTTTTTGCAGGCCACAGCAGATGTGGTCGTAAGTGAGGAAACCCGTATGGGGTTATGGACTCTTTTTACCAAAGGAGGGTGGTTGATGTGGCCGTTGTTGATTTTGGGCGGAGTTACAATCTTTATCTTTGTGGAACGTTTTATGGCTATTCGCAAGGCTTCGGTTTTGGACATGAACTTCATGAATCGCATTCGTGATTATATTTCCGATGGAAAGATCGGCGTGGCGGTTAATCTCTGCAAGAAGACCGATACCCCCATTGCCCGCATGATTGAGAAGGGAATCGAACGTATCGGCCGTCCGATGTCCGATGTCCAAACCGCCATCGAGAACGTTGCCAATTTGGAGGTTTCTAAACTCGAAAACGGACTGCCTTTCCTTGCCACAATTGCCGGAGGTGCTCCGATGATCGGATTCTTGGGTACGGTACTTGGTATGGTTCAAACCTTTATGGATATGTCGGCAGCTGGCGGAACGGTCGATTTGGCTCTGTTGTCGAGCG
Organism: Rikenellaceae bacterium; assembly: GCA_015059735.1. Lineage (GTDB taxonomy): Bacteria > Bacteroidota > Bacteroidia > Bacteroidales > Rikenellaceae > Alistipes. The sequence continues at coordinate 65,095 of SUZX01000005.1, forward strand.
GTATGTATGTGGCAATGGTTACTACGGTCATGGGTCTTATTGTCGGTATTCCGGCCTATTTTGGTTACAACTATTTGGTGGCCCGTATCGAAAAATTGGTATTCCAAATGGAGGCTAATTCGATCGCTTTCATGGATATTTTGAATCAACCCGTTCAAAACAAATAATTATGGCAATCAAACACGGTTCGAAGGTTGACAAAAGTTTCTCGGCATCGTCGATGACCGACCTGATGTTCCTGTTGCTGCTTTTTCTGTTGATCGCCACAACCCTGATCAATCCCAATGCTTTGAAATTGATGCTTCCTAAAAGCTCAAATCAACTCAAAGACAAGGCGATGACTACGGTGTCGATCCAAAACGATGCAGGTCGCTATCGCTATTATGTCGAGTTGCAGGAGGTTGGTTCGATCGATGGGGTCGAACGAGCCCTTAAAACACGTCTCGACGGCCAGCAGGAACCTACGGTTTCGCTACATGCCGATAAGTCGGTTGTGTGGGATGAGGTGGTGAAAATCATGAATGTTGCCAAACGCAACGGATATAAATTACAGGCGGCAACCCAACCCGAATAATCCATGCACTACTACGACCCGAACGATCGAAATCCCCGCCGTTGGGCGATTTTTGCCGCTGTGGCTTATGGGCTGCTGCTGGCTGGGGCTTTTGCGTTTGTGTCGTTTGATTTTCGACGTATTGTCGAAAAACCCGATTCGACCATCGAAATCGAACTCATGGAGCTTCCCGCGAAACCTCCTCAACCACCGGTTAAAGCTCCGGCCGAGCCTCGCATACATCAGACAGCTGCTCCTGTGGAACAAACAGCACAGGTGACCGGTAATGATGAGGCAACCCGTACACCCAATCCCAAAGCACTCTTTCAGATGAATAAAGGAGGAGTGGATAAACCCGATAATGCTGGAAATCCGCGAGCTCCCAAAGGTGAAGAAGATAAGGCGAAAGGAGAGGGTACAGGACTTGATGTCGATGGTATGGATCAACTCGATCGTGGACTTCAAGGTCGAGGATTGGTCGGATCACTTCCGCGTCCCGACTACCCGGGTAAGAAAAGCGGCAAAATCGTTATCCGTGTTACCGTCGGTCCGAAAGGTAATGTTACCAGCGCATCATTCGAACCCAAAGGATCTACCGAGAGTGATTCTCAATTGGTGGCGGCGGCTTTGACTGCTGCCCGTAAGGCGCGGTTTACCGAGAGTGCTGCGGCTGTACAAGGCGGCACAATAACCTATATATTCCGAATGCAATGAAACGAATTATACTTCTATCGCTTATTCTTTGTGGACTATTTGTCTGTTATCAGGCTTTTTCGCAACGTCGTTCGAAAACTGTGCCAAATTCGGCAAGAGGGGCAGAGTTGACTCTTGCGGAGAATACTTATAATTTTGGCGATGTGCCGCGTAAAGGGGGTGATCTGGTGCGTGAATTTCCCTTTACGAATACCGGTGACGCTCCGTTGGTGGTTATGCGTATCGAAACCTCGTGTTCGTGTATCAAAGCATCGTTTTCGAAACGTCCTATTGCCCCCGGAGCTTCGGGCGTTATTCGGATTACTTATGAGCCACACAAAGGTCAGGCCGGCAATTTCAGCAAAATGGTGTTGATCTATTCGAATAGTTCTTCGGGACGCAAATCGATTTGTGTACAGGGAAACTCGATCGAAGGAAACATGCCTCGAAAGATCAAAACCGGAAAACATCGTATAAAAATCAAGTAACGCCATGAATATCTTGCTCTCTTGTGCCACCGTTTTGCCGATGACCTCCCTTGTGGGTCAGCCGAAAACATTTACCGGTTGGGTTGGTATTGCGGGCAACCGTATCGCATTGGTTACCGACTCTGCGGTAGCAGCCGAAGCATTCTGTGCCGATTTTCCCGATGTGCTGCGAATGGATTGTTCCGGCAAGTTAGTGATGCCCGGGTTGATAAATACGCATTGTCATGCCGCCATGACGTTGCAACGCAGCTATGCCGATGATATTGCGCTCATGGAGTGGCTCAACGAGTACATTTGGCCTTTTGAGGCACGACAAACAGCTGATGATATTGTTTTAGGCATGACATTGGGTGTTGTCGAGATGCTGCTTGGAGGTGTTACCTCGTTTGTCGATATGTATTTTAGTGAGGACCGTTGTGTCGAAGTTGTGCGACAGATGGGAATCCGAGCGATGTTGGGTTGCAGTTATTTTGACAATAACATTGATAAAGCTTTCGAGGAGTTGGAACGTGCGGTGGCTCTTACGGCTGGAGATAGTCGGGTTCGTGTTGCTGTTGCTCCCCATGCAGCTTATACCGTTTCGCCGGATAATTTGGTGCGCGGTAAAGAGTTTGCCCGCAGGCATGGTCTGCATTATGAGATTCATGCTGCCGAAACACAAGATGAAATGCGGATAATCCGAGAACGCTACGGATGTACCCCCGTCGAGCACCTCGATAATTTGGGCTTGCTTGATGATCAAACCATTGCAGCTCATTGTGTTTGGGTGGACGATGTAGATATCGAACGGTTGCGAAGTCGTGGGGTTACGATTGCCCATAATCCGCAAAGCAACATGAAAATATCAAGTGGGGTAGCTCCCATTGCCCGCATGATTGAGAAAGGTGCTTTGGTAACGGTGGCGACAGACGGTCCGTGTTCAAATAATGACTTGGATATGTGGGAGGAGTTGCGTATGGCGGCCTTTTTGCAGAAATCCGCTACGGGTAATCCAATGGTGTTGCCGGCGTATGAGGTACTGAAACTTGCAACGGTCAATGGTGCTCGCGCTATGGGGTGGGCAGATGGCGAGTTGGGTGTGCTTCGAGAGGGGGCTTTGGCTGATGTTATTGTGGTGGATATGCAGAAACCGCACCTGCAACCGATCCACGATGTGGTTTCAAATTTGGTTTATTGCGGCAAAGCATCGGATGTTGATACGGTCATTGTCGATGGTGAGATTTTGGTAGAAAATCGACAACTTCGAGGTATTGATCTCCCGCAACTTTACGCCGCTGTTGCTGCGACAGCCGAGCGTATAAAATCTCAAAAATAGAGAGATTTTGCATTATTACCATAAATAATAGTAGCGCATGAATAGAATCTACGGGTTCCTCATGCGCTACTATTTATATGGTAACACTAATACATATTATCATACATCGATTGCGACTTGTCGTATTTCAGGTCGGCAAGCGAGGCGGCTTTGACACCGATATTAAAACTCCACGAACGGTGGTATCCGAACGGAATCCAAGAGAACGACATCTGCCAACAATGCAAATCGCGGGTAATGGAGATCGACGAGGTGGTGAGTTTGTTGTTCATGATATCGTATCCGCCCTGAAATGTAATACCCATTTTGGGGGTGATATTCAGTGATCCGTTGAATCCGACGGTTTGCGTGATATTCTTCTTGTAACCGGTTGTACCGTTGTTGGTATAGCTGATCGAATAGTTTACCGCATAGTTGAATCCGAAGTTCCACGGTAGGGAGAAGTCGTAGTAACTTTGCGCCATGTATTGTCGTCGGAGTACGGGGTCCATATGACCGTAGGGGTCATAGAACGGGTTCATATATTCGGGCGGGATACTTGTGATGTCGTTCATGGCCGGTTCCGATCGGTCTTGGCGAGACTTGAAGGTATAGCCGAACGACCAACCGGCCGAAACGATACGTCCCGGGAAGAAGAGTTTGTTGTAACGTTTTCCTTCGGGGGTGACGCGATAGGGGTCGAGTGTGGCAGAGAGGTTAATACCGAAATTCTCGAAAATTGTGGTGCGGAATGAGATAGGGATGTTTGATAATCCCATCGAGTCGGCCAAAAAGTTATATGAGCCGCTGATGCGCAACTCGTCGATGAGTTTGATCTTCTTCACTCCGGAGGTGTCGCGCTTGGAGAGTACCTTCATTTCGAGGTTTTGTGACAACGAGAAGTTCATCGACATCGCCCGTCCGGAGGAAGGAACGCCATAGGCGTTGCCGGCGTAGGGCGAGTAGGTGGCAGTACGTCCCGTAGAGTCGATTTGGCGGGTTTTGTAGTATCCGTATTTTTGATCTCCGAAGTCGGGAGCATACGAGAAACCGAACGAAGGTGTAAGTGTGTGGCGTAAGGCTTGAATCTTACGGTCGCGACGTTTCTTGGTGAAATCGTACATTCCGTAGATGGTTGTCGATGCCGAAACGTTCACATTGTAGTTGTACAATCGATAGAAACCATAGGATTGCAAGGTATCGGTTTGGTTGGTGGCTGGATTCCAATTGAACTCCACCTTTTTGAAGTACCATTTCTCGTTATAGTTTACCGAGGGCGATACATTGATGTAGTTGAAGAGGTTGAACGACGCTGATACGGGAATTGAGTGTTCGATACCGTTCTTCATGTTTTCGAGCGTCTTCTTCGTGAAGATCTCCGATTCGGTGGTAGTTACCGAGTTGGTCATCTTCGCGGTATATTGCATCGAGATCTTCTCATACCATCGATCTTTGCCGGTTTTCTCTTTGCGTTTGAAGGGGTAGATACGCGATACGTTGAATACAATATTGGGAAGCGTGATCGAGATCGACTGGTTTTGTGAGTTCTGCGAAACTGCCATGTTGGCCGATAGCGAGAAGGGTGTTCCGGCCCAATTCTTCGAGTAGGAGATCGTGGAGTTGGTTTGGGTGGAGAGAATGTCGTTGAGGTTGGTGGCCGAATAGCGACTGTATCCGCTGGTGGCGAAGTTTACCGAGGCCGAGAAAGTCGATCCCGGGTTTGCCTTTGGATCTTGCGAGTGAGTCCATTGCAGGCGGAAGTTGCTCTGTTTGATGAAGTCGGGTTCTCCCTCTTCGCCACTTTTGATGCTCGAAAACTCCATGTTGAAACTTCCGCTGTATTTGTAGCGTTTGACATAACGAGCCGCTGCCGACGCTTCCCATGAGCCGAGGGTGTAGAATCCTCCTCGCAGAGCGAGATCGGCATAATCTCCCATCGTGAAATAGTACCCCATGTCGCGCAGGAAGAAACCTTTGGTGTACTCCTCACCATAAGTAGGCATCAACAGACCCGATTTCGGACCCATATTGATCGGGAAGAATCCTTCGGGAATACCGAGGAAATAGATCGGCACATCTTCGAGGACCAAATATGCGGGGCCGGTAATCACCTTCTTCCCGGGGATGACCTTTGCTTTGGTCATAGCCAAATAGAAGTGAGGGTGATCTGTTTCGTCGCAAGTGGTGTATTTGCCATGTTCGATGTTTACCGTATTGTCGGGCATCTTTTTGACACTGCCGCCGATAAGCCAACCCTCGCCTTGCTGGGTTGCTACACCTTTGATCTTGGCCTTTTTGGAGTCGAGATTGTAGGATATGGTGTCCATTTTATAGGTTGCCGATCCCTCGGTAAATTCCGGTTGGGTGATGATGGGTTTCCCTTCGAGCGAGTCGGGCTTGCCGTATGCGTAGATCATTTTATTGTTCATGTTGATCTGCATGTAATCGGCTTTCAGGTTGCTGTTTTGATAGCTGATGTCGCCTTGATTGTAGATGTAAACCATTTTGTTGCGAACATCATAGACCAAAGAGTCGGTGTTTTTTCCGGAAATCGGGTCGTCGAGGAATGCCCCGGGTGCACGTTGTTTTTTGACCGTGTCGCGTTGCAAGGTATCGGCCGAGCGGTTTAGCGAGTCGGTCTGTCGCCCGAGTGAGTCGAGTTTGGAGTTTAGGTGCGCACTGAACACCGAATCGCGTTGCTCTTGCGGAAGTGCATCGAATGTTGCGCGTCGTCGGGCATCTTCGCGGAGTGCGCGTCGGTTTTGGCGACGTGATCGGGCAGAACCCGACTTGGTGCTGTCTGATTGACGTTGTTTCTCGGACGCGATCTCTGTATTTGGACTTCTGCGGGATGACGTTGCTGTCTTGGCGATCTTTCGTGTTGTTGGGGACGAGGCCGTTGAACTGTCCGGTTGGTTGGAGATATTATCGGATATTTCGGATGAGAACAACTCGTTGGTTTCTCCAAACGTACAACACATCGTTTTGCGAGGTGCAGATATGCCAAATACCAGTTGTGCAAAGCATAAAAGCACAACTGCCGAAATGAGATATTTTAGCTTTATGTTGTTCAAAATTCCAAAAAAAAACGTATCTTTGCCGACAAGTCGGCAAAACCACCAAAAACATGACTTCAATGTCTTTGGAGCGAGTCCTATAACCCGACAAAGATAGGTAAAAAATTGCAGAATCCGATAAATCGCCCTATAAATATGTACGCCCGAAACTTTCTTGTGCTTCTCGGTCTTGTTGTTTTGTTCAGTGTGCACGAAACGATGGCGAGACCTGTTGGGCATGGAGTGAATGTCGTGGTGCTCGATGCCGGACATGGCGGCAACGACCCGGGAGCGCATTATGCAGGGGTTTATGAAAAGGATCTTACGCTGAAAGTCGTGCTTCGCTTGGGCAAACTTATCGAACAGCAAATGTCCGGTGTAAAAGTCGTCTATACGCGCAAAACCGATAAGGCGTTGGCTCCGACAAAAGCCGAAGATCTGCAAGCCCGTGCCGATATTGCCAATCGGGCGGGGGGCGACTTGTTTATTTCGGTACATGTCAATGCGGCAAAATCGACGGCGGCCAAAGGCGTTGAAACCCTTGTTATGGGTGAAAGTCCCAAAGAACAACGCTACAACGAAAATGCGTTATTCGAAAATAATCGCGACGATTTGATCGATATGTCCGATGAGCGGACTGCGGCAATCGTGAGAGCTTATATCCAAAACCTGCAATTTACTTACGGAGAGTATAGCATGGCATTGGCTCGCTGTATCCAATACAGTTATGTGAAAGATGGCCGTCAATCCCGAGGCGTGAAACCACAACTGTTGCGGGTCTTATATGCTACCGACATGCCGGGCGTATTGACCGAGATCGGGTTCTTGTCAAATCCCCAAGAGGCTGCTTATCTGAAATCGGAACGAGGAATCAACGAAATTGTACAAGCCTTATTGCGAGCCGTGAAGGAGTATTCGGCGCGGGTGTTGCAATTGCGCGGAGAGGCCGAGCAGATTTTGCCGGCTACCGACTCCGAAAAATCAACGACTCTTGCGGAGTCGAAACGTTTGAAATCTTCATCGGAGGGATCACCGTCCGAAAAATCGAACAATCCGAAAAAGAAGGGTGTCGGAAAGTCGGATCGTGTGACTTCGGTAACACACTATGCTGTGCAAATATCGGCCTCGCCCAAAGAGATTTCAGTGAAATCGTCGGCTTTCAAGAATTATCGTGGCAAGGTAAAACAATATATTGCCAGCGGAAAGTTTCGTTATAAATATTGCGTAGGAGAATTTGATACGGTAGAAGCTGCCCAACGGAAGTTGCAAGAGGTGCGCAAAACCTTTGCAGATGCTTTCGTTGTACGTTGCAAGGGAAATAGAATTGAAAAATAGAAAATATGAAAAGAGAAGTAAAGATCGGTGTTTTTGCAGTGGCAATGATTGCATTGGCATGGGCTGGAATCCGTTTTTTGCAGGGATTTGACTTGTTGCGTCGTAATGCGGTTTATTATGCGGCTTACGACCAGATTAATGGGGTACAAGCGGCATCGCCTGTGATGATGAAAGGTGTGAAAATTGGTTCAGTGACGGGAATCTCGCTCTCACCCTCGGAAAGCGATAAAGTAATCTTGCAATTGACTATTCAGCGTCGTTATCGTATTCCAAACGACTCAGAAGCTAAGATATTCAGCGATGGGTTGCTCGGATCAAAAGCCATAGAGATCAATTATGGCAAGTCGGCAGTTGTGTTGGAGAGTGGTGATACGCTACGTTCGGGATACGATCTTGATCTGATGTCGATGGCCGGTTCCGAGTTGGATTTCTTCAAACAGAAATTCTCGCAGATTGCCTCTGATCTCTCTCGAACACTCGGAAATTTGAATCGTATCATGGAGGAGAATGCCGTGAATATTGCAGGAACACTCGGTCACCTCAATACATTTACTGGTGATGCCGCAGACCTCTTGAATACCGAGAAGAAAAATCTGCAAGCTGCATTGGATGGATTGTCGGAATTCTCTAAAATGTTGGGAAACAATGCTCCGCGAATAGATAGTATGATTGGCAACCTGAATAGTGCTTCGGCACAATTGGCCGAAAGCGAGGTGATCCGCAAGTTCGGAGAGGCCGCAGAACATCTTTCGGGGCTGTTGGTTCGCATTGAAAAAGGCGAAGGTACTGCCGGAAAGTTGATCAACGATCCGACTCTATATAACTCGTTGGATAAGGCGGTGCAGGATCTTTCGGCCTTGTTGGTTGATTTGAAACAATATCCGGGACGCTACGTTCATCTGTCGGTGTTCGGCCGTGATGCCGATAAAGCAAAGGCAAAGGCGGATCGCAAAGCTGCCAAAGCTGCCAAGAAAGCCGAACGGGACTCGCTCAAACGATTGAAACGCCAATAGTGCTCTTGCAACTATGATCTATCCGTCAACATTCGAATCCAAAATCGGTTTCGACCGCTTACGTGAGCAGGTCGCCGTTTGTTGTACGATGCGAGCGGGGCGTGAGCGATTGGCAGCACAGACCTTTTCGACCTCATCGCATGAGATCGAACGACGGTTGGCATTGGCCGACGAGATGCGTCTTGTGCTCGAAATGGAACATGAATTTTCGAATGGCGAATATCCTGATATTGATCATATTTTTGCAAAACTGCATGTCGAGGGGACATTCCTTGATGTGGAAGAAGTGGCTACATTGCGACGGGCTTTGAATGCTATTGGTGAGATCGTAATGTTTGTTTCCAGTCGTAAAGAGCGTTACCCTTCCCTTTATCAACGAACACGAGGTGTTGAGGCTTTTCCGACAATCGTGCAAAAGATCAATACACTGATCGATGATTTTGGGAATGTGAAAGATAGTGCCTCTGTGGAATTGATGCAGGTGCGACGAGCCATTCGTGAACGCGAGGGGCAGGCGGCAAAACGTTTGCAACAAGTACTGACCGCTGCAAAAAATGCGGGAATTGTTGATCCCGACGCTCAATTGTCGGTGCGCGACGGCAAAACGGTGATCCCGGTTTCAGCGGCCAATAAACGTAAGTTGAACGGCTTTATTCATGATGAGTCGGCAACCGGTCGCACTTTTTATGTCGAGCCGGTTGAAGTGGTGGAGTTAAATAACGAGTTGCGCGAATTGGAATATGCCGAGCGTCGTGAAATTGTACGAATCCTTACTGCGTTTACCGAGGAGATTCGTCCCGACGTGGCGATGCTTGAAACCTCAGGAGAGTATTTGGCCGATATCGATATGTTGCGTGCAAAGGGACGTTGGGCTTCGGAGAACGGTTGTGTGAAACCGATCTTATCAACCGATGGGCGCATGGTGCTTAAAACAGCTCGACATCCGTTGTTGCAACAGACCTTGCGGACTGTGGGACGCGAGATTGTACCGTTGGATATGCAACTCGATCCGCATCGACGTATTTTGGTTATTTCGGGTCCTAATGCCGGTGGTAAGTCGGTGTGTTTGAAAACAACGGGAATCGTACAATATATGTTCCAATGTGGATTTCTGGTGCCGACATCGGAGATTTCAGAGTTGCCCGTTTTCGACCACATTTTTATCGACATTGGTGATGAACAATCAATCGATAACGATTTGTCCACCTATTCGTCGCACTTGTTGAACATGAAAAACATGTTAGCAGGAGCGTCGGAGCACACGTTGGTGTTGATTGATGAATTCGGATCGGGAACGGAACCGAATATTGGTGGAGCCATTGCCGAGTCCATCCTTGAAAAATTGCTTGAAAGAGGAGCATACGGGGTAATTACAACTCACTATGCCAATATCAAATACTTTGCGTCGAACAACGAAGGGGTTGCCAATGGTGCCATGATGTTTGATGTACAACATATCCGTCCCCTGTTCCGACTCGAAACCGGCAAACCCGGCAGTTCGTTTGCGGTGGAGATTGCGCGTAAGATCGGCCTTCCGGAGGAGATTATTCGTCGAGCTAGCGAAAAAGCCGGTAGTGACCATATAAATATCGAAAAACAATTGCGCGAAATAGCTCGCGATAAACATTATTGGGAGCAAAAGCGTGATCGGATTCGGCTTACGGATCGCAAAGTAGAGGAATTGGAACAGAACTATTCTGAGCAGTTGTCGAAGATTCGTGCCGAGCGGCAAGAAATTCTAAAACGAGCCCGACAAGAGGCTCAGCAATTGATAGCGGAGGCTAACAAACAAATCGAGAATACGATACGCACAATTCGTGAGGCGCAGGCCGACAAGGAGTTGACACGACTTGTACGGCGAGAATTTGAGGATTTCCGCGAACGTGTGGATCTTGATTCCTCCGAACATGAGGCAGACATTCAGCGTGAAATTGATCGTATTGAGCGGCGAAAACAACGTCGTGCCGAACGCAAGGCACGTCAGGGAGAGGTTCAGCCGACCGCTGTTGCCGATCTGCCGAAAAAGCGAGAGGTAGAAGTCGGTTCGAAGGTGCGTATGGCCGGACAGGATGTACTCGGAGAGGTAAAAGCCTTGAAAGGACGCAAAGCACAAGTGGCATTCGGCCAGATGCTGACAATGGTCGATAAAGAACGATTGACGGTAGTGTCGAATAATGAGTACCGTGAAGCAACACGTCCCCAAACGGCTCGTACCGTAGTATCGGTGGATATCTCGTCGCGCAAACTCAATTTTCGCGACCATATTGATGTACGTGGTATGCGGGCAACCGAGGCTCTCGATGCCGTGCAGGATTTGGTGGATGATGCACTGATGGTCGGTGTCGGTTCGGTAACCATTCTTCACGGGAAAGGTACCGGTGCGTTGAAAGAGGAGATTCGACGCTATTTGCGCACGGTGCCCGAAGTGGTTTCGGCCGTAGATGAACATGCCGATCGAGGTGGGGCAGGCATCACGATCGTAACATTTGCATCATGACGAATAGTTGATTGGTGTATGACTTATAGATTGTCGCATATTGCCGAGATTGTCGGCGGGGTATTTGTCGGACACGATGTCGAGGTGCGAACGGTTGTGACCGACAGCCGATCGTTGACCTGTGAATTGGGCGCTGCTCCTCTTTTTGTGGCCATGAGAGGAGCGAATCATGATTCTCATGCTTTCGTGGCAGAGATGTACGGTCGCGGTGTCAGGGCTTTTTTGGTGGAGCAGGATATTGAGCCGATGTCTGATTGTGGCATTGTGCGGGTGCCGAATGCCATTGAAGCGTTGCAAATGTTAGCGGCTCATTATCGATGTGCATTTCGCGGTACGGTGGTCGGCATTACGGGATCGAATGGAAAAACCGTTATCAAAGAGTGGATTGCCGAGGAGTTACCCGAAAACATAAAGTTCTATCGATCGCCGAAGAGCTATAACTCACAGTTGGGAGTTGCTCTTTCGATGTTGATGCTTGAAGGAGATGAAGAGTTGGCTATCTTTGAGACCGGAATCTCGCGTCCCGAAGAGATGGATCGTTTGGAACGAATCATTCGACCTGATGTGGTCGTGTTTACCTCGTTAGGCGATGCCCATCAGGAAAACTTCGAGAGTTTGGAGCATAAATGCTCTGAAAAATTGATCTTGGCACGAGGAGCCTCAAAGATTATTTATCATAGTTATTATGACCCCTTCGGCCGAATGATTGCCGAGCGATATGCAGACCGGCAAATAATTGATGCTGCAACTTTTCCCGAAGCTCCGGCTACGGTGGTGGGAAATGCCGCATCGTGTCGCAATGCGCAGATTGTAGCGGCTTTTTGTGCCGCGATGGGTTATGCGGCTCCTTTGTTTGCAACGACTCCGGCGGTAGCCATGCGGTTGGAGGTCAAGGACGGCATCAATGATTCGATATTGGTGAATGATGCTTATAACTTGGATCTCAATTCTTTGGCATTGGCATTGGATTACCTGCATACATTGGCTCTTGGACGAAGAAAAACGCTTATATTATCCGATATTTCGCAGAGCGGTCTTTCGGATGAAGACCTTTACCGACGTGTGGCCGAGATGGTGACTCGGGCGGGGATTGATAATTTGGTTGGAGTAGGGGCAAAGTTGAAATATTATGCCCGCTTGTTCGATTGCGAGAAAGAGTTCTATGATTCGACGGATGCGTGTGTCGCCCGTATTGGTCGCCGTATGATTGCAGGTTGTGCCGTTTTGTTAAAAGGTGCTCGGGTTTTCCGTTTCGAGAAGTTGGCACACGCTTTATCGAGCAAGAGCCATACAACGGTATTGGAGGTCGATCTCGATGCGATGACGCATAATCTCAACTATTTCCGTTCGAAACTTCGGCCACAGACTGCTCTTGTGGCTATGGTAAAAGCCGGCTCGTATGGCGCGGGAGATTTTGAGGTGGCGCAACTGTTGCAACATCAAGGAATAGCCTATTTGGCAGTGGCTTTTACGGATGAAGGCGTGTTACTCCGAGAGCGAGGAATTACCATGCCTATTGTGGTACTCAATGCCGATGTAGGCAGTTTTGATCAGATGATTGCCAACCGATTGGAGCCTGAGATTTATAGTTTGCGGTCGTTAAGCGATTTTTCGATGGCAGTGGAGCAAGCCGGAGAATCCCATTATCCGATCCATATCAAGTTGGATACCGGAATGCATCGTTTGGGGTTCATGGAGGAGGAGTTGGGTGAATTGTGTACAATGTTAAAAAGATGCCCACAGGTGCGTGTAGCAACGATCTTCTCTCATCTTAATTGTGCCGATATGCCCGAAGAAGATGCTTATACACGAGAACAGATTGCTCGCTATGATCGGATGAGTCGTTTGATCACAAACACTCTTGATTATCGAGTGTTGCGTCATGTAGCTAATTCGGCGGCAATCGAGAGGTTCCCCGAGGCACAATTTGACATGTGCCGTTTGGGGTTGGGGTTATATGGTTTTGGCGTTGAACACAATGCGGCGTTGCGGCCTGTGTCGGCACTGAAAACCCGAATTGTGCAGATCAAACGGTTGGCAGCCGGTGAAACAGTGGGGTATGGACGCAGTGGAAAACTTGATCATTCGACGGTAATTGCCACGATTCCGATGGGTTATGCAGATGGGTTGGATCGCCATTTGGGGTGCGGTCGTTGGTCGGTGCTTGTGGCAGGGCAACCTGCTCCGATTATCGGGCGGATCTGTATGGATAGTTGTATGATTGATATTACGAATATTGAAGGCGTGGAAGAGGGCGATGAGGTGACTATTTTCTCGGCTATTCGGGGGAATGATCTGGAAACAATGGCTCGTGTGCTTGGGACAATCCCTTATGAGATTATGACATCGATTTCGGCGCGAGTAAAACGCATTTATTTGAAAGAGTAAATACGGTAATATTCTGGTTATCTTGTATATAATTCCCTTAAATAATATTTGAAAAAGTTGAAGAAAGGAGTTCTCTATTTGATACCTTGCCCGATTTCGGAGCAGACGCAGCCCTGGGATGTGTTACCCGAGGCCAATCGTGCTGTGATCGATTCACTTGACTATTTTATCGTGGAGAATACGCGGACAGCGCGACGTTTTCTCTCCAAAGCCGATGTGAAACACCCGATTGATGCGTTGGAGTTTCGGGAGTTGAATGAACATACGGTTGCCGGTGTGGCTGTCGAGGAGTTGGTGCGTCCCATTGCGGAGGGGCGTTCGGCCGGAGTAATCTCGGAGGCGGGAGTCCCAGGAGTTGCCGATCCCGGGGCGTTGGTGGTGGAAGCATGCCATCGGCGAGGTATTCGGGTCGTGCCGTTGGTTGGCCCCTCATCGATCATCTTGGCGATGATGGCCTCGGGATTGAACGGGCAATCTTTTGCGTTTAACGGTTATCTGCCGGTCAAACCTCCCGAACGGGCGAAGGCAATACGGTTTTTTGAGCGACGAGCCCGCAGTGAAGGTCAATCGCAACTTTTTATAGAAGCTCCCTATCGTAATGTGAAACTTTTCGAGCAACTATTGCAAACGTTGGCACCCGATACTCGTTTGTCGGTAGCTATGGATTTGACAGATCCGGAGGAGTTTATTCGGACATTGTCAGTGGCAGAGTGGCGACGAGAGAAGACACCAGATATGAACAAACGACCAGCAATTTTTATCATCGGATAATCGAAGACTGACAGCAGATTGTGGGTTGGTATGCAATTTGAGCAATTAAAGGTAGGAATATTCGAAAAATAGATGATATGAAGAAAGAAAAAGTTTATAATGAGGCAGTTGAGGGTGATGAGGGCTTTGTGCAGGGAGATGGCTATCCTTCATGTGAAGGACAGCCTTGTGCCAATGTGGCAGACGAAACGGCCGGACAAACTGACACGATGTCAGCCGAAGAGCATCCTGTGGAAGAGGATGCTGTGGCAAAAGCTGCCGCCGAGATAGCCGGTTGGCAGGATAAATATTTGCGATTGCAGGCAGAGTTTGACAATTACCGCAAACGTACCCTTAAAGAGAAGATGGAGTTGGTACAAACCGGAGGTCGCGATGTCTTGTTGGCCATGTTGCCTGTGCGAGATGACGTGCAGCGTGCAGTGGCTGCTATGGAGAAGAGCGATGATGTAGAGGCGTTGCGTGCCGGAGTACAACTCATTGCACAGAAATTTACCGATGCGTTGCGCCAGAAAAACGTTACGGAGATTGAGGTGTTGGATAAAGAATTTGATGCCGATCTTTCGGAGGCTGTGGCGCGGTTCGCTGCGGGAGAGGATAAAAAAGGTCGTGTGATAGATGTTGTGCAGACCGGTTATATGTTGGGTGATAAGGTGCTGCGATTTGCAAAAGTTGTTGTAGGAGAGTAATACTATGGCAGAAAAAAGGGACTACTACGAAGTGCTGGGCGTCCAAAAAAACGCTAATGCCGACGAAATAAAGAAGGCCTACCGCAAGGCGGCCATTAAGTATCACCCCGACAAAAATCCGGGCGATAAAGAGGCCGAAGAGAGATTCAAAGAGGCCGCCGAGGCATACGATGTCTTGTCGAACCCCGACAAACGGGCCCGTTACGATCAATTTGGTCATGCCGGTATGGGCGGAGCTGCGGGAGGTGGCGCCGGAGGCTTTGGCGGCTTTGGCGGCGGATTCTCGATGGAGGATATCTTTTCGCAGTTTGGCGATATATTTGGCGGCCATTTCGGGGGCGGATTTCGCTCTTCGGGAGGTGGCGGCCGTCGGGTAAACCGAGGCTCGGATATTCGAATTAAGGTGCGTTTGACCCTTGAAGAGATCGCCAATGGCGTGACAAAGAAACTTAAAATTAATAAAACCGTAGCTTGCGATCAGTGTGGCGGAACGGGTGCCAAAGATAGTAATTCCTATTCGACCTGCTCGACTTGTAATGGTGCGGGATATGTGACGCGGGTGGAAAATACGTTCTTCGGCCGGATGCAGACACAGGGTGTTTGCCCAACATGCGGTGGCGAAGGAAAAGTGATTTCGACTCCGTGTGATAAATGCAAGGGCGAAGGCACATTGCGTGGACAGGAGGTCGTTGAGATCAAGATACCGGCTGGTGTCGGTGAGGGTATGGCTCTGACGGTAACAGGCAAGGGAAATGCAGCTCGTCATGGCGGTGTTAACGGTGACTTGTTGGTGATTATCGAGGAGGAGCCTTCGACCGAATTGGTGCGCGATGGCAATGATTTGATTCACAACCTAAATATTACGGTGACAACGGCTCTCTTGGGCGGAACAGTCGAAGTTCCGACGGTTGATGGCCGTGCCAAGATCAAGATCGCCCCGGGAACACATGCTGGTAAGGTCTTGCGATTGGGTGGTAAGGGACTTCCGGATGTCAATGGATATGGTCGTGGCGATGAATTGGTTGTGGTGGACATCACTATTCCGGCCAAGCTTACAGGAGAAGAAAAACGGTTGATCGAGAAACTCGCAGAGCAACCGAATTTCCAAAAAGCAGAATCGGTCAAAAACCAGAATATTTTCGAGCGGATGAAGAATTTCTTTCGGTAGAAAAGGTTGGTATAAATAAGGTGAGGGGTTGAAGCAGTTTTTGGCTTTTTCCCTTCATCTTTTTGTTTTCATAAATTTTCTGTATCTTTACAGCAAATAAGAGAGAGTTATGTTAGGGTTCAGTCCATATAAGAAACACGCGAACAAATTTAATTATATTCCGCGTTATTTCGATCCTGCAAAAGAGGCTCGCGAGCAACGTCGTGCTGAGTTGCATGGCGAACGTTCCGATCAGCATGGCGAATATACCCCCGGGCAATATATTCGCACACAACGCGAGGCACGGGCTGCGCGGTATAACAAACAGGAACAAGGGCGTGGGCAGATCTGGAAGAAATTGGCAATAGCGGGCTTGCTGTTGATCTTCATATCGTTGCTTTATCCCCGTTTGGCGGAGTTGTTTATTCGAATGAAAGCACCTCGTACGACGGTGCAATCAACCGAAGAGTTTGATCCGTCGCGGCCGATCACGGTTGTCCCGAACGATTACAAAGAATAGATGGCAGACAAAATCAGATTGCTCCCCGAGGTTGTCGCTAACCAAATTGCAGCGGGTGAGGTTGTCAACCGACCCGCTTCGGTGGTTAAGGAGATGATGGAAAATGCGCTCGATGCGGGAGCCCGAATGGTGAAAGTTAATTTCCGCGATGGCGGTAAGGATTTGATCCAAATCGTCGATGATGGCTGTGGTATGTCGCCGATCGATGCCCGCATGGCTTTTGACCGTCATGCCACGAGTAAGATTTCAGCAGTAGATGATATTTATGCGTTGCAGACATTCGGATTTCGAGGTGAAGCTTTGGCGTCGATAGCGGCGGTGGCACAGGTTGAGTTGCGTACACGACAAGCAGATGCCGAGGTAGGAACTCTGACCGAGATCAATGGCGGAAAATTCGTGTCCCAGACCCCGATCGCTTGTCCGGTGGGATCGCAGTTTTTTGTACGCAATCTGTTTTATAATGTGCCGGCTCGGCGGCGTTTTCTCGATAAAACTACCACTTCGGCTTCGCAGATCAAGGCTGAATTCCAACGGGTGGCTTTGTGCAATCCGCAGGTTGCGTTTGAACTTTATGCCAACGATGCGCCTATATATACACTGGGAATCACGACACTTGCTGGTCGTATTGTCGATGTTGTGGGACGCCATATCAAGCAGAACTTATTGGAGATTGAGGCCGATACTTCGATAGCCTCGGTTGTGGGATATATCGGGCGTCCGGCAGTTGCCAAAAAACGCAATTCAGAACAGTATCTGTTTGTCAATGGGCGATATTTTAAGAGCGGTTATTTGGCAAGTGCCATTCTAAAAGCCTACGAGAAACTGATTCCCGAAAGTGCGCAACCTTCCTATTTCCTCTATCTGACAATTGATCCGTCACGCATCGATGTCAATGTCCATCCGCAGAAAACTGAGGTGCGTTTTGCCGATGAGGCGGCTGTGTGGCAGATTGTGAATGCCGCAGTACGAGAAACTTTGGCCAAGACAGGGGCTGTCCCCATGATGGATTTTGACCGTGCGGGGAGTGTGGAAATTCCCGTATTGCAACGGGGGGCAGTTTATAGCGAACCACGTGCAATGTCGAATACCGATTATAACCCGTTTCGTGAGGAGTATATCGATCAGTCGGCAACCGATCCGAATATCGATTTTACAGGGTTTGATGTGCCGTATGATGGCGATTCGATTTTATCGGACGTAGCATCGCAGAATTTGCAGGGACAGGGAACTGGGGCGCGTAGTTGGAACAACAATATGGGAACTTCGCCGGTGAATCTTTCATTTTTGTCGGCTGGCGAAAATGTCAAAATGGCGAATGAAGTAGAGGAGTTCGATGATTTTGTCTCCGGTGCTGATCTCTCGAATGTTTCATCGAAAGATTGCGGAACGGAGTTCGCAGAGAGTGATCTTGATTTTATTCCTTCGGCGGCCGAGGCTGAACAGCAATGTTTCGGACATGCAGAGTTGTGTCAGTTCTCCGATCCGATGCTCTTGAATGGCGGTTATGCAGTGGCGAAATTGAATCAACGGGTGGTTTTTGTTGATCTCCGACGGGCTTATGAACGGATTTTATATGAGGAGTATCTCTGTATGTTGAAACATGGATCGGCAGTTAGTCAACAACTGCTGTTTCCGGAGCGGCTGGTTTTATCCTCTGATGAATATGCCTTGTTGGAAGAGCATGCCGTAGAGTTTGCAGCATTAGGATTCGATGTCGATTATTTGGGATGTGATGCGGTGGAGATAAAAGGAACGCCGGCAGATCTTCCGACTGATATGATCGATCGTATGATTTTTGAGTTGTTGCAGGCTTTTGCCACTCCGGTCTCGATCGAAAATGTGCGACGCGAGAAAGTCGCTTCTGTGATGGCTCGTCAGGGAGCAAAAGGCTCTTTGCGGATCTCCTCGCGAGAAGAGATCGAGGCTTTATTGGGTCGGCTTTCGGCAACGGGGAATATCAGCTTCTCTCCTTCGGGAAAGGCGATCATTGCAGAAATTTCAATGGAAGAGATACGGGCAAAATTCAATTAGCAGACGAATTCCCCACTACCGAATAAAAATAAACAGAGCAATAATAAACAACTTACAATGAATCCTTATTTTCAAACTCCTCCGATAGTTAAGAATCTTTTGATCATTAACGCATTGGTTTTCATGGCGGAATCCTTATTGCCTATCAGTCATCTTATTGAGTATTACGGTGCGTTGCAGATTGGATTTGCCGATTTCAGGACCTACCAGTTTGTAAGTTACATGTTTCTGCATGCCAACTTCGAACATTTATTCTTCAATATGTTTGCTTTGTGGATGTTCGGACGGACATTGGAAGTGGAATTGGGATCACAACGCTTTTTGACCTATTATTTGGTTTGCGGTATTGGTGCTGCATTGATTCAGGCCGCAATTGCTGTGGGTATGGATACTCCGATGGTGTTGGTAGGAGCTTCGGGAGCGGTCTTCGGTTTACTATTGGCTTTCGGAGTTATGCATCCCAATGCCGTGATTATGTTGGTAATACCACCGATTCCGATGAAGGCCAAATGGTTTGTTATTGTTTATGGCTTGATTGAGTTATTCCTCGGTTGGCGTGGAGCGGGCAATGTGGCTCATTTTGCTCATGTCGGAGGCATGTTGTGGGGTTTCATGCTGTTG
Source organism: Rikenellaceae bacterium (assembly GCA_015059735.1). Lineage (GTDB taxonomy): Bacteria > Bacteroidota > Bacteroidia > Bacteroidales > Rikenellaceae > Alistipes. The sequence continues at coordinate 84,188 of SUZX01000005.1, forward strand.
TGGTGGTGGAAACGTAACGGGAAAATCTATTATTGACAATGGAAGGTTATTACTCGGAGTATAATCGAGAGAAACAATTGCATCGGAGCATATTGGCGAGGTTGTTTGATTGGCTGTTGTTGCTGGTCACGATCGTTGTTGTCGTTGCGATGATATTGACCTTGTTTGTCCCATATATCATGCCTTCGGATGTCTGGCTGTTTCCGGTGTTGGGATTGCTTGCCCCCGGGATCTATGTGATGACCATCATGTTGATGCTTTATTGGGTTATTCGGTGGCGTTGGCAGTTGGCTGTTGCACTTTTGTTGTTGGTTGTATGTGGCTCGTTCAAGGTATCTCTATTTTTCCGACCGGAGATTCAGCGCGATCACGGAGTTGCCAAGTATGATCGATCATCATTCAAAGTGATGACCTATAACGTGCGTAATTTTTATAATAATGCGGGGCAGACCAGTGTGGCTGATGTTGTGGCGTTAATTGATACATTGAGCCCCGATGTTATCTGTCTTCAAGAGTTTAATTCAAGACTTACTGACCAAAACGAAGCTTTTACACGGTTGGGAGAACTATATCGGATAACCTCTTTTGTGCAATTCGAATCGTCGGGAGCTGCTCGGGAATCGCAACTTTTAGTCTTGACGAAACCCCGATTCAAGGTGTTGCGTTCGGGAGTTGTGCAGGCTCCTCGTAGTTCGGTGTGGGTCGATTTGCTTTTTGCGGGTGACACGATTCGCTTGTACAACAACCATTTGCGAAGTACTGCGATAAATGCTTCCGATGATCGATTCATTACAGATAAACTATTTCTGTCGGATACGGCCCGCGAAGAGAAAGTGCGTAGTATTGTTCGTCGTTTTGGGGCTAACAGCGTGCTTCGTGCTCAACAAGCCGATACGATTGCATTGGCAATGGCTGCCGTGAGAGGGCGTCGGATCGTTTGCGGCGATTTTAATGATACTCCGATGTCGTATGTCTATCGTACCATGTCGAGAGGACTTGATGACTCTTTCAGTGTTTGCGGTAGAGGCTATTCATCGACCTTTCGAGGCTTTTATAATATGTTGCGTATCGACTATGTACTCAATTCCAAAGGATTGGAACCCCTCTCCTATGAGGTGGTGGATGTCGATTATTCGGATCATCGGCCAGTATTGGTGCGTTTGATGAAAACCAAATTAGAAGACTAACCAAATAGATAAAATAACATGATTTTAGATTCATTGAAGAACGCCCCTCTTTATTATGGGGTTGCACCTCGCCTAAAAAAGGCGTTTGAACTGATTGCTTCGACCGATTGGTCTTCGATGACAACCGGTGTGCATGAACTCGACGGCAGAGATATTTTTGTCAATATCATGGAGTTGGATTTGAAAACGAAGCGCGAAGCTAAGTTAGAGGTACACAACGAGTATATCGATATTCAGATCTTGTTGGAGGGTACGGAAGAGATCTTCGGTTGGAGTGAGCGTTGCGATCTTAAACAGCCGTTGGCAGAGTTTGATAAAGAGAAAGATGTTCAGTTCTTTGACGATGAGGCACAAACATTCTATGCGTTGCGCATCGGACAGTTTACGATCCTGTTGCCCGAAGATGGTCATGCTCCGATGATTGGCGAGGGCCCGATTCGCAAAGCCATTGTCAAGGTGCGTAAATAAGAGAGTATGGGTGGTGAATGTTCGCAGACTAGATTCCTGCTCCTTAATGAAAAAATCCCTCCGACATCAGTCGGAGGGATTTTTTATACGAATAACCTGTTACTTATTTCTTAACCGGCTCGGGAGTTGTTGTCGTTGCTGTCGAATCTGCCGGAGCAGGCTCTACGTAGGGTTTTACGTCGATCAATTCGATCTCAAATTCCAATGCGTCGTTGGGGCCGATGTCGCTGCCGGCGCCACGTGCACCATAAGCCAATTCGGCAGGAATCCAAAGCATGATTTTACCACCTTTGCCTACTAACTGTACGCCTTCTGCCCATCCGGGAATTACGCGGTTCAGCGGGAACTCGATCGGCTCGTCTTTGTCATAATCGTCGGGACGATATTGTTTGAGCATCTCCTGTTGCTCCTTCGAACGATTCTTGAAGATCGAGCTATCGAAAACTTTGCCTTCGCGTGTGCGGCCTGTGTAGTGAACTTGTACCGTGTCGCGTTTGTCGGTAGCTTTGGTAGCTTCGTCACCGGCTTTAACAACTTTGTAAAGCAAGCCTGATTCGGTCTTCTTTACACCCGATTTCTTCTCGATTTTCTCCAACCATGCTTTTGAGGCAGCTTCGTTCTCGGCCGGACGCTGCACCATAAAGTAGTTCTGCAAGAATTGGTTGGCTTGTGCATCGTTCATCTTCGTATTGTTGTCGCGTACGTTCTGCAAGCCCTCGATCAACCATACAACCTGTACGGGAATGCCGTTTTGACGGATATTGAAACCAATATCGCTACCGAATGCGTAAGATACCTCGCGGCGCTCCTCTTCCGATTCAAACATAGCCTCATCAGCAACGGGATACTCTACTTTGGTCGTATCACCGGTAGCCTGACGAATACTGTCGGCCTGAGCACGTTGCTTGCTGATAGCGCGACCACGCTCCGGACGTTTGTTCATAAAGTAATCCTTAATGGTCTCCAAAGCTTCCTCACGAGAAAGGTCGGATTTGCCAAGTGCTGATTTTTTTAGGCCTTCGTCCATCGCTTTGTAGTCGAACGGAATGTCTTTCAATTCATAACCCAATCCTGTTCCGATATTGACACCCAAAGCATACGACAATGAGTCCATCTCACCGGAAAGGCTGCCCAACGTTACTTTGCTGTTGTCTTTGCAGCAGGAAGTCATCAATGCAGCACCGGCTAGTGCCGCAACTAAAAAGATTTTTTTCATGTGTTGTTTATTTAATCGATAAAATTGTCGTTTGTTGCGCAAAGGTATAAAATAAATATGATAAACTTTCAAGTATTTGCTATAAAATGCAAATGATTATAACTTTATGGCTCTCAAAGACCGTTTGGAATAATCCAACGGCTTGGCTGTGGGATTATCGCCGATTTCTTGAATATTTATCGACTTCGATCAATTCGATTTCGTAAAACAGGGTGGCATTGGGTGCAATGCCGAGTTGTACATTGCCTTCGGCACCATATGCCGTTGCGGCTGGTAGCCACGCGTTGATTTTTCCACCTTGTCCCACCAATTTGATGCTCTCTTGAAGGCCTTTGCATAATGCGCCAACCGCTGTCCGTAGCGAATCGCCGCGTTCGTAAGAGGAGAATAGTTCTTTGCCCTCCATGTCGCGGATGATGTAACGCATAACCAATGTGTCGCGTGCGACCGAAGGAATTAGCTCTTGATCTCCGATTTCATTTACCGTATAGGTTATACCCGATTTGGTGCGGGCATAGGCACGATTCGATTTGGCAAAGTCTGCTAAAAATTGCTCCTCGTAGGCGCGGACTTTTTCGGGAATGGCATAGTTGACGTATTGTAGATAGTAGGTTTTGGCCTCTTCGGGGGTAAATATCGTTTTACCCTCAAATATGTCGCGAATACCTTTGCAAAGGGCTTCAATATTGAGTGTAGAGTCCATTTTTAGTAAATTTGTTCCGACATTCATGCCAATGATGTAGGCTACGGAATCGGTATCTGTACGAAGTTTTGCACTGCTTTTTGGACGAGAACATGCGGTTGCAAATATTGCAAGAACGGTCAAAAGCAAAAACAGATTTTTCATGTGTGTAAACTTATTTGATTTTGAGAGGTTTCTGATTGAATAGCAGGATGAGGAGACTGCCGACAATGGCTGCGGCGCATGATCCCATCAAAATAGCAATTTTTCCTTGATTGATCATGACCGTATTGGTAAATGCCAAACTATCGACGAAAATTGACATGGTAAATCCGATGCCTCCTAAACAAGCCACAGCCAGTAGCATGCGCCACGAGGCAGCATCTGGCATGATTGCCAATTTTAATTTGACGGCACACCAACTCGCAAGGAATATGCCCAGCGGTTTGCCGATGAGTAAGCCGAAAAAGACTCCCATACCGATCGCACCGGTTCCGGCCGATTGATGGAAAATATTGAGGTATTCGAGTGACGGAATCTCTACTCCGGCATTGGCTAATGCAAATAGGGGCATTACCAAGAATGTAACATAGGGGGATAAAGCGTGCTCCAAACGATAGCTCATTCCTACCGAAGTAGAAGACAACCGACTCATTTGTCGCAAATAGAAACGGTGTTCTTCGTTGGGGAATTCATCGGTAATACCATCGCCATTCAAATCGGGATTGGCATCTACCAAGCGTGCTTTCAACCAACGCATTTTGTGTATGAAATACTCTTTGCTATGACGCGGCTGCATAGGAATCAACATGGCCATAGCGACACCTGAAAGTGTTGAATGGATGCCGGAATAGTAGAATAGTCCCCATACGACGATTGCAGGAATCAAATAAAAGACCATGCGTTTTTCGCCCATCTTGTTGATACAGAATACGCCCAACATGACAAACGCTGCAATGAGCAGATAGTTGATCTCGATCGTTCCCCCATAAAAGAATGCGATAACCAAAATCGCGCCCAAATCATCGGCTATGGCGAGTGCCGTGAGAAAAATCTTCAAAGATGCCGGTACGCGGTTGCCAAGCATGGATAAAATACCGATGGCAAATGCAATATCGGTGGCGGTGGGGATTCCCCAGCCGGTTGCTGTTTCTGTTCCGTGATTGAAACATAGATAGACAACTGCAGGTGCCAACATGCCTCCTGCGGCAGCCAAGACGGGGAGTATTGCTTTGCGCAACGAGGAGAGTTGACCGCAAACGATTTCACGCTTGATTTCCAATCCAACGGTAAAGAAAAATATCACCATTACTCCGTCGTTGATGAGTTTTTCGAGGGTCATTCCTTCGGGGAATATCCAACTATTACGGGCGTTGTGAACAACCAATGAAAGATCGGTCTCCAATATTTGACGATAAATTTCGGCTGTCCAAGGCAGGTTGGCTAACAGCATGGCAATTGCAACACATGCCAATAGTACAACACCGCCAGCCCAAGGAGCATCGAAAAATTCGCGATTACGAAGCCATCGCTCATGATTGGATCGAGTCCAATGATACATGGAAAATAAACGCATATCTTTCAAAAGGTTTAAGGACGATTAGATTTTAAGGTCAGATTACATAACTTCCATAACATGCGAGCCCCGACAATGGCATCAATACGGTCTTCGGAGGCCGGACACACTTCGACGAGATCGAACCCGATGATTTGCCGACCTGAGTTGGCAACCATGTTGAGTAACCATACAGCCTGATTAAAACCAAGTCCGCCCGTAACAGGTGTTCCGGTATGAGGGCAGTTGTCCATCGATAAGCCGTCGATGTCGAAACTGATATAGACTTTTTCGGGCAGAGAGTCAACGATTCGACGACATTGCTCATCCCATGTCACCCCCCGAAAAGTTTCGGCTGCCAATGCGAAATCTTCGAAAGATACGATGCGCGAATCAGTGGCGGCCAATGTAGCCTCCTGTTCGCAAAAGTCTCGAACACCCACTTGTACAAGACGCTCGACCTGCGGGATGTCACGCAACACGTTATACATGATCGAGGCGTGTGAGAATTCGAAACCTTCGTAAGCATTACGGAGATCGCGATGGGCATCGATATGAAGTATTCCGAATTTTTCGTGTTGTTCGCCGAGTGCTTGGATCAAACCATAGGGTGTCGAGTGATCGCCGCCAACCAATCCTACAATTTTACCGTCGGCGAGCCAGTGGGCTGCTTGTTGACGGATAGAGGTGTTCATTGCGGCACATCCTTCATTTACGCGACGGATTTTACGAACAACATAGTCATCATCGGTTGTTCCTCCGTTTTCGAGGTGCTCGATTACTTTTGTCGCATCGTTACGTAAGCGTTGTGACTCTTCTTGCAATGTATAGTCGGCGTCTGCTGTGGCAATGCCCTGCTGCCAAACTCCCGCTGCCAAAGGCTCGTGGAAGTCGAGTTGTGTGGATGCTTCGATTATCGCATCGGGGGCGTATGTTGTGCCTGCACCATACGAAACCGTCACATCCCAAGGGGCCGAAATGAGCACCAATGCTGCTGTCTCCGGCTCGAAAGGCAGTCCGAAATAGGCTCCGTTTGCCACACCTACACCATTAGGGTCGAAAATTTTCTGTTCCATATCGTCTGTTTTGACAAGCAAAGGTAGCCATTTTTATTTTTTTATCTATATTTGTTTCTCGGAAAGAAGAATTTTGATAACAAAAAGATCATGCAAATCGTAGTTGATAAAGCCATCCCATACCTTCGAGGAGTGCTTGAACCTTATGCCGACGTGCGTTATCTTTCGGGAAGTGCGATTACGGCAGCCGATGTTCGTGAAGCCGATGCACTTATTGTTCGCACGCGTACTTGTTGCAATGCCGAGTTGCTTACCGGCTCGCGTGTGAAATTTATTGCTACGGCAACGATCGGATTTGACCACATCGATATCGATTGGTGCGTGGCGCACGGAATTGAAGTTGCTATCGCTTCGGGATGCAATGCACGCGGTGTATTGCAATGGGTTGCGGCAGTATTGGTCTATCTCTCTCGATTGCAGGGTTGGCATCCGTCGGATCGAACGTTGGGGGTTGTAGGAGTAGGGCATGTCGGATCACTTGTAGCCGAATATGCTGCTGCTTGGGGTTTTCGGGTGCTTTGTTGCGACCCTCCCCGAGAAGCACGTGAACATTGCGGTTTTTTGCCGTTGGAGGTGGTGGCTCGTCAGTCCGATATACTTACGTTTCATACACCGCTCGATGATTCGACGCGTCATATGGTCAACGATCGGTTGCTTGAAATATTGCAACCCGAAGCTGTTGTGCTCAACTCTTCGCGGGGTGCAGTGGTGGATACTACAGCTTTGCTGCGTGGCAATCATTCCTTTGCGCTCGATGTTTGGGAGCATGAGCCGCAGATTGATCAAGAACTGCTTCGTCGCGCGATTCTTTCGACTCCTCATATCGCCGGTTATTCCGAACAAGGAAAAGCACAGGCTGCCGCCATGTCGGTGAGTGCATTGTCTCGACATTTTGGGATTCCACTTAGCAATTGGTATCCGGTGGAAGCCGCTCCGTCTTCTCCGCAACCCATTACTTGGCAGAACCTTTGTGAAACAATTGATACCGCTTTCGATATTGTTGCCGAAAGTAATCGTTTGAAGGAGAGTCCCGAGAATTTTGAGCGGATGCGTGATAGATATGCCTATCGCAGAGAGTATTTTTAGCGAATAAGAAAGCTTGTTCTCTGTTTTTCATAAAATTGTCGTTGCTTTCCGAGTTGAAATAAATTCTTTTTAATACCTTTGCCGGCGGTTATTGTTTCGAATTCATGTATCGACACTTCATAAAGCCTGTTTTATTTGCCCTCTCGATTGAGCAGGCACATCAACTTGTGCTCTTGTTGTTGCGTGTGGTCGGACTAATTCCCGGGGGCAGATGGTTGCTTGGCAAGTGTTGTGCCATAACTCATCCGACACTCGAACGAGAAGTGTTCGGAGTGCGTTTTACTAATCCCATAGGTGTTGCGGCGGGGTTTGATCGTAGCGGGGAGGTCTATCGCGAATTACATGCTTTGGGTTTCGGATTTGTCGAAATCGGCACAGTGACTCCAAGTCCTCAAAACGGGAATCCGCGTCCGCGTGTTTTCCGCCTTCCGAAAGATCGAGCCATTGTGAATCGCATGGGATTGGTTAATAGCGGTCTAAATAAGGTGATTCAACATCTTCGTCACTCGCATAAAGGATTGATTGTCGGATGCAATATCGGTAAAAATACGGCGACGCCTCCCGAAAATGCCGCTGCCGACTATTTGAAATCGTTCCGCAATCTTTATGAATATGTTGACTATTTCACGGTTAATATAAGTGGTGAGAATGCGGCGAATGAGGGATTTTCCCATACGCGAGACTATGTATTGCATCTGCTCGAACCATTGTTTGATTTTCGACGCGGACAGAATAACTACCGACCGATTATGCTCAAAATTTCACCCGATCTCACTGATGAGGAGATTGATGAAATTACAGATGTATTGATCGAAACTCCGCTTGATGGTATTGTGGCTACCAATGGAACGCATCGCCGTGATGGCTTGAAAACCAGTCGTGAGACACTCGACAAGGTGGGAGCTGGACGTTTGAGTGGAGCTCCCTTGACACGTCGCTCCATCGAGATTGTACGCCGTATCCATACTCGTTCCGGAGGAACTTATCCGATAATCGGTGTGGGAGGAATGATGACTCCCGATGATGTATGCGAAATGCTTGCCGCAGGAGCCGATCTGGTTCAACTCTATACGAGTTATGTTTATGAAGGTCCCGGGTTGGTGCGTGATATCTGCCGCCGGCTGATTGCCGAGGCGGAGTCTGTCCAAAAAGTGGAAAATGGCACTGAGCCAATTGAAAAAACGGACGTTTAATATAATCCTTTTATCATGCAAGCTACTATTCTTACGATTGGCGATGAAATCCTTATCGGCCAAATCGTGGATACCAATTCTGTCTCTATTGCCCAACATCTCAATCGCGCCGGTATTGTTGTTCGCGAGAAGGTGTCGATCGGTGATGATCGTGAGCAGATCGTGTCGGCAGTTCGTCGAGCGATGCAGACTTCACAGGTTACAATCATCACCGGCGGACTTGGTCCCACAAAAGACGATATCACCAAGAAAACGCTTGCCGAATTTTTTGATAGTGAGATGATTATTGATCCGAAGGTCGCAACTCATGTCGAACAGATGCTTGTTGCACGCGGAATTGTTTTCAATGAACTCAATCGGTCGCAGGCTTTGGTGCCGAAGTGTTGCACGGTGCTGTTCAATGCACATGGGACAGCTCCGGGGATGTGGTTTGAACAAGATAGTAGGGTCGTTGTTTCATTGCCCGGGGTGCCGTTTGAAATGGAGCACCTGATGCAGGATGAGGTAATGCCACGATTGAAAGCTCGATTTGCTTTGCGTCAGATTGTTCATCGCACACTCATTACCGCAGGTTTGGCAGAATCGATGCTTGCCGAACAGATTGAGAAGTGGGAGAGTGCGTTGCCTTCGTATCTCAAATTGGCCTACTTGCCCAATTCCGGAGTTGTACGATTACGACTTTCGGCTTATGAAGTTGAGGGAGTACAAATTGCCGAAGAGATCGAATCCCGATTTGAGGAGTTGCGAAAGATTATTCCTCAATATATTGTCGGTTATGAAACGGCTTCTGTACAGGAGTTGATTCACGCTAGTTTGATTAAGCGGAAACAGACGCTTGCCGTTGCCGAAAGTTGTACAGGAGGAGTCATCGCCTCGCGGTTTACGGCGTTGGCAGGAGCTTCGGCTTATTTTCTTTGTGGAGTGGTGTCGTATAGCAATGAGGCCAAACAGGAAATATTGGGGGTTGATCCCGATACAATTGCGCGTTATGGGGCTGTCAGCGAGCAGGTTGCACGGCAGATGGCTGAGGGCGTACGTCGGATATCCAATGCTGATTACGCCATAGCAACGACCGGCATTGCCGGCCCTACGGGGGGGAGTGTCGAAAAGCCGATTGGCACCGTTTGGATGGCCGTGGCAACTCCGTTGCAGACCGTTGCCATTTGTAAGCAGTGTGGTACTGATCGTGGACAGATCATTGAACGAGCATCGGCTTATGTGATCGGATTATTACGCGAGTTGCTCGATCGAGAGGTTTGATAGAGAGCCCGATGAGGCTTTTGCAGTTGTAATAAAAGCCTGTTTTGAAGAAAATCGCGCCGACTCTTTGCTATTTGCCGAAAAGATTGTATATTTGCAACCCCTAAAAAGGGGTATTACTAAAATTTAACACAAATGAAAGTTTGCGAAATCACAGGCAAAGTGGCGATTGTGGGTAACAATGTTTCTCACTCGCACCACAAGACCAAACGCAAATTCAATCCGAATTTGAAAACCAAGCGTTTTTGGTCAGAGGAAGAGGGCCGCTGGATTACCTTGAAGGTGTCGGCTGCCGGTATGAAAACAATCAACAAGAAAGGTCTTGCAGTCGCTCTGCGCGAGGCTGTTGCCGCTAAGACCGTTTACTAAAAAATTATCGAGTAACACATGGCAAAGAAAGGCAATCGCGTTCAGGTTATCCTCGAATGCACTGAGCAAAAAGAGAGCGGTGTTGCGGGAATGTCCCGTTATATCACCACCAAGAACAAGAAGAATACGCCCGAGCGTTTGGAGCGTCGTAAGTACAATCCTTTCCTCAAACGCGTAACCCTTCATCGTGAAATTAAATAGTTTAGAGTAGCTCTATGGCAAAGAAAGTAGTCGCAACGCTGAAAACCGGTACAGGTAAGCAGTTTACCAAGTGTATCAAGATGGTCAAATCGGATAAAACCGGTGCTTATATGTTCAAAGAGGGCATTGTTGCTAACGACCAAGTTAAAGATTTCTTCGCAGAAGAGAAGAAATAGTATTTTAAGAGTAATCTTAAATACAAAGGGCATCCTCTAATTGGATGCCCTTTGTATTTTCATTAGGTATTAATTTCCCAATTATCCCCAAAAGGATAGTTTGCTTTCAATTTATTCGGCTATTACTCCTGAACCGACTAACTCATCGCCGATATACCATGCCGCAAATTGTCCTGCAGTGATACCTCGTTGCGGCTCGTCGAAAACAAGGAAAGCGCCATTGTCGCGGATGAAAAGTTCGGCATCCTGTAATGGTTGGCGATAACGGATGCGTACTTGAAAACGGCGACTTTCCCCAATGTTAAGACGTTGCGAGGAATCGACCCAATGAATCTCTGCCGGCTCGATGCGCAGTGCCGGTCGCCATAGTCCCGGATGGGCATCGCCTTCGCCGACATAGATGACATTCTGTGTGGTGTCGGTCCCTAAGATGAAGAGCGACTCTTTGCGACCGCCGATACCCAACCCTTTACGTTGGCCGATGGTATAAAAATGGGCTCCGTTGTGCTCACCAATTTTTTTTCCGTCGCGCACCGTAAAACGCCAAGGGGTAGCCCATGCAGTGAGCAGTTCGTCGGAAGGGTTTTCGAGCATCGTTTCGGTCGGAGGGATAGGCCGTAGTGCAAATTTAGGCCATTCGGGTTTGATTTCGTGAATATTTCCCTTTTTAGTAGCTAACTTTTGTTGCAGAAAGACCGGTAGATCGACTTTGCCGACAAAGCAGATGCCTTGCGAGTCTTTGCGTTTGGCGGTGGCGAGTTTTTGTTCCTCAGCGATGCGGCGTACCTCCGGTTTCAGCAGATCACCGACCGGAAAGAGGGCATAACGCAACTGTTCCTGAGAAAGTTGGCAAAGGAAATAACTTTGATCTTTATTGGGGTCACTGCCGGCTAATAAGTGGTAGATTTTATTTCCATCGGCGTCGATGCTCTCTGTTTTACGGCAGTAGTGTCCCGTTGCAACATAGTCAGCGCCCAATTTGAGAGCCTCTTTTAGGAAGACATCGAATTTGATTTCGCGGTTGCAAAGAACGTCGGGATTGGGGGTACGACCACGTTCGTACTCGGCAAACATATAATCAACGACTCGTTTGCGGTAGTCGGATGAGAGATCAGCGACATGTAACGGGATGTCAATTCGTTTGGCTACCAATTCGGCAAAAACCCGATCATCGTGCCACGGGCAATCGCCCTCCAATGTGCCGGTGGTGTCGTGCCAATTGACCATGAAAAGTCCGATGACCTCATGTCCTTGCTCTTTGAGCAGCCAAGCGGCAACCGATGAATCGACACCGCCCGAAAGTCCGATAACTACTCGTGCCATGATTATAAATCTATTAAACCTTCCGGAAGAATCATTTTCATGGTATGTCCTTCGAAGTCGATATGGACGATAAACTCCTCGGTGGCAGGTACTAATACTCGACGTTCGCCTATTTGCAGTTCAAACAACGGATTGACATCGCTGTCGTAGTAGTCGGAAATTGTGCCGGCGAAATGGCGCAACGAGTCGGATGCCGACATAAACTCTTTGGCCTCGACTGTAAAACCGATCAAATCTTCGAGATAGAATTCCTCCTCGTCATTTTCAGCTTCGGTCATGCGAAATTCGCGACCGATCAACTCTTGGGCGCGACGCTCGGTATCGAAATCTGCAAACTCTACAACAGCACCCGAGATACCACGTCGCTCGAAACGTTCGCACCAAAGGGGAACTTCCAATGCGTCGATCTCAACAAAAAACGGCATCTTCTTCGGATCGAAATCCTCGGGGAAAGCAGGGTATAGCGAGAGCATCAGTCCGCCACCTGTGCCGAAAAGTTTATTGATCCGTCCCGCAAGGACGCTATTCCGATTGTTGTTCATGACCTCAAAGATACAACAATAAAATGAAAAAAATAGTAGATAACAAGGGGGCTGACTAAAATTTATTGATAGTCAGCCCTCTTTTGATTGTATTTAAGCGACAGAGTCTATTACTCAGCCTTTATACCAAACCGGAGAATCCCATGAATGCCATTGAGAGAATACCGGCGGTAACCAACGCAATAGGTACCCCTTTGAATGCAGCAGGTACATCCTCAAATTCCAAACGCTCACGGATACCAGCAAAAAGTACCAACGCCAAAGCGAATCCGAGTGCGGTGGCCACCGAATAGGTCACGCTTTGGAGCAACGAAAACTCCTTTTGGATCATCAAGATAGCAACACCAAGTACGGCGCAGTTGGTAGTGATGAGTGGCAAGAAGATACCTAACGCTTGATAGAGAGCCGGAGAGGTCTTTTTCAAAATGATCTCCACCATCTGCACTAAGGCGGCAATGACCAAGATGAAGACGATGGTCTGCATATAACCGATGTTGAGCGGGTTGAGGACGTAGGTTTGCAAAGGCCAGCAAACCAATGCCGTAAGTGCCATAACGAAAGTTACAGCAGCACCCATACCCAACGAAGTTTCGACTTTCGACGATACGCCCAAGAAGGGGCAGATACCGAGGAATTGTGCCAAAACAACGTTATTAACGAAGATGGCACCGATAATGATTGCGAAGTAGGATATTTCCATAACTATTTCTTGGCTAATTTGTTAAACAAAACCATCAGATAGCCGAGTGTTAAGAAGCCACCCGGAGCCAACACGAAGACCAGTGGCATATAATCGGCAGAGCCGAGACTGACGCCGAAGATTGCACCACTTCCTAAAATTTCACGCACAGCACCGATAACCGTTAGCGAAGCGGTGAAGCCTAAGCCGATACCAATACCGTCGAGGATCGAGTCGAATGCACCGTTTTTCGAAGCAAAGGCCTCGGCACGTCCCAAGATGATACAGTTTACCACGATTAGCGGAATGAATACACCCAACGAGGCATATAAAGCCGGTACGAAAGCCTGCATCAGCATTTGAATAATCGTAACGAACGATGCGATGATAACGATAAATGCCGGAATACGCACTTTATCGGGGATGATATTCTTAACTAATGAGATCACCAAGTTTGACATGATCAATACTGCCATTGTAGCCAATCCCATACCCATACCGTTGGCTGCCGAGGTGGTCGTTCCTAACGTTGGGCACATGCCCAACACCAAAACGAAAGTCGGGTTATTTTTGAGAATACCACTCAATATGATTTGTAACTTATTCATTTTTACCTCCTTTCTGAGTCTCAGGCTCGTTTGCCGGTACTTGTTTGGTAGCTCCCGATACGGCCGAAGGCGCAATACCATCGACAACGCTCTTATAGGCCATCCATGCTCGGTTGATTGCATCAACATAAGCGCGAGACGAAATTGTAGCGGCAGTCAACGCATCGACATCGCCACCATCTTTTGTTACGGCCAACATACCGTTTACCAATTTCTTTTCGGTCAACTTATGGCCTTTCACGCTATTGAGCAACGGATTGCCCTCGTCGGCCATTTTGGTGCCGAGTCCCGGAGTCTCGGTTTGTTTCAATACATTGACATTAATAACCTCACCTTCGGGAGTAAAACCGACCATCAGACTGATCGGACCGCCAAAACCATTTTTCGACATTGTTTCTACGGCATAACCTACGGCTTGTCCGCTTTGCGAGGCGGTATATACCGTAATCTGCATCTCATCAATGGTTTTTGTAACAGTTTCGGTGGTGTCGAATTGGGGAAGAACGCGGGTGAGAGCCTCAGTCTTAGCTGCTTGCTCGGCAGCAGCGATAGGCTCTACGGTAATCATATTGACAACACCCACTCCGGCCGAAGCTACAAGTGTAATGCCCAAAAGGACAGCTGTCATATTAAAAAGTGTACTTTTCATGATTCATCCTCCTATTTTACGCCGAAACGTGTGGGTTTGACATATTTGTTGATAAGGGGTACACAGGAGTTCATGATCAAAATCGCGAACGACATACCCTCGGGATAGGCTCCCCATAAGCGGATAAGCATGGTGATAACTCCGATCCCCACAGCAAAGATTACTCCGCCTTTGATGGTCATCGGCGATGTGGAATAGTCGGTTGCCATGAAAATTGCACCGAGCATTGCTCCTCCGGCAAGAAGGTGGAACAGCGGGAATTGCCACAGAGCATTACCCTCAACACCACGACTCAATGCCACAATGAGGGCAAATATGGCCATTGTTGCAAAAATTGTAACGGGAATATGCCATGTGATCACCTTGCGCCACAGCAGATAGACGAAACCGCAAAGCAGTGCCAAAGCGGCAACCTCTCCCAACGAACCGGGCATGTTACCCAACAGCAGTTCTTGAACACCCAAAACATCGGCCGAAGCTCCGAACTTCACGGCTGCCAGCGGTGTAGCACCTGACAAAGCATCGAAATTGCCGTTTGCGGGCATTGGGAAATCGGTCATTTGAACAGGATAGGCAATCAGCAGGAATACACGGCCTACCAATGCGGGGTTAAAGGGATTTTTACCCAAGCCGCCAAAGGTCATTTTTGCGACCACAATAGCGACAAAAGCACCAATCACAACGATCCACCACGGAATCGAAGCCGGTAGGTTGAAAGCCAACAGAACACCAGTCACCACTGCCGACCAATTGCAGATAGTCAGTGGACCACGGACTACGAATTTTTGAATCAAATACTCAAATGCCACACAGGCAAGTACTGAGATAGCCGTGACGCAGAGTACGCTCCATCCAAACACCACGACAGAAACCACCAGCGCAGGCATCAAAGCGATGACTACATCGCGCATGATGGATGTCGTTGATTGAGAACTCTGCACATGCGGTGCGGGAGCAACGATAAGTTTGTTTGCCATATACTTTTCTGTTTTTCGTTTACTTTTTAGGAGCTGCTGCGGCGGCACGCGAACGGATGATACCCATTACAGTCTGTTTGCCGAGACGCACCCAGTCGAGCAAAGGTAAATAAGCAGGACACGACGATTGGCAACAGCCACACTCGATACACGATGTGATCATTTGAGCCTCCAACTCGTCCCAACCCTTCTTGCGTGCCATTTTTGCGAGGTAATAAGGTTCCAAACCCATTGGGCAGGCTGAAACACATTTGGCACATTTGATACATTGCGATGGTTCGCGACGTACGGCATCGTTACCACTCATGACTGTAATACCTGAGCAGCCTTTCGTGACAGGAGATTCGAGGTTGACCATAGCGCGTCCCATCATCGGACCTCCATTGATTATTTTGCCTGCATCTTCCGGAAGTCCTCCGGCAGCTTCGAGCAACGAAAGGATAGGCGTTCCCATGCGTGTTAGCAGATTTTTGGGACTTTTCATCCCTTTTCCCGTTGCTGTTACAACACGTTCGATCAACGGTTTGTTCTTTTGAACAGCTTCATAAACCGCGACGGTTGTTGAAGCGTTGCACACCACAGCTCCTACATCAATGGGCAATGCGGGAGGAGGAGGTACCTGACGACCTGTAACAGCCGCGATCAATTGTTTTTCGCCACCTTGCGGATATCTTACTTTTAATGGAGTAACCTCAATTCCCGTATAGCCATTTTGAACGATCAGGTTGCGCAGATGAGCGATGGCATCGGGTTTGTTGTTCTCAATGCCGATATAAGCTTGTTTTACATCAATGGCTTTCATCAAGATCGTAACTCCTACAAGTAATTCTTCGCCACGTTCAAGCATGGTGCGGTGGTCGGAAGTAAGGTAAGGCTCGCACTCCACACCGTTGATGATCAAAGCTTCGGCTTTCTTGCCAGCAGGGATAGAAAGTTTTACATGGGTGGGGAATGTGGCACCGCCCATGCCGACAATGCCGGCATCTTTGATCTTGGCGATAATCTCTTGTGCCGAGAGGTTGCATTCACGTATCAACTCTTTCGAGCGATCGATAGTATCAACCCACTCATCACCCTCGCGTTTGATGGTAATCATTACCTGACGCAACCCTTGACCGTTAGGCTGGGCATCGACAGCTGTAACCGTTCCCGAGATGGGCGAATGGATATTCGCCGACATGAAACTGCCGGCCTCGGCGATCAACTGACCGGTGAGGACTTTGTCGCCTTTGGCAACTTTGGCAACAGCGGGAGCACCAATATGCTGGGCAAGGGGGATGTTTACCACCTCCGGCAGCGGAAGCACTTCGATAGGCTTGGCGCAACTCAGCTTGTTTTCCGACGGATGAACTCCGCCTATTGGAAATGTCTTCATATTTCGGATTGTTTTTTACATAAGGTTATTTGTTCTCTGCTACCGGCTCGGAATTTTTCGAAGCAGCTTCAACCGGAGTTGTTTTGGGAGCAGCGGGAGTCTTCGGTTCTTTGGGCAACGGATCCATGCCTACAAGTTTGATAGCACCGGTGGGGCACTCGTTCACACATTTACGGCACAATTTACATTTTTGCGGATCAATATAAGCTACATTGTTCTCTACTGTGATAGCACCAAAAGCACAAACTTTGGCACATTTGCCACAGCCGATACAGCCTGCTTTGCAGGCTTTCATCACTGCCGCACCCTTGTCTTTTGATACGCACGACACATAAACGGCACGATTTTTAGACCATTTCTTGCGCAATTCGATGATCATTTTGGGACAAGCTTTCACGCATGCGCCACATGCTGTACATTTGTCAACATCAACCTCGGGAAGCCCTGTCGCAGGATTGATATGAATGGCATCAAAAGCGCAAGCGACTTCGCAATCACCAAAGCCCAAACAGCCGAAGGCGCAGCCCGTCTCGCCGATATAGAGAGCCGAGGCAACAGCACACGATTTGGCTCCATCGAACTGATTGATACGCGGACGCTTCTCACATGTGCCGCCACAACGAATAGTAGCCACCTGCGGCTCTTTTTCCGCAGCTGCTTTTCCGAGGTAAGTTGCCACTGCTTTCATGCACTCGCTACCACCTACCGGACAGAAGAGCGATGAAATGTCGTCGTTCTTCACGAGTGCATCGGCCATACCCCGACAACCGGCGAATCCGCAACCACCGCAGTTGGCACCCGGCAGCATCTTCTCCACCTCATCGATACGGGGATCCTCCTCAACCCGAAATTTTTGGGCCACAAAATAAAGAATCACCGCAGAAAGTACACCTAACACACACAAAGTCAGGATTGTGTAAATTAAAACTTCCATTAGATTTTTGTTATTGTAAATTGAATTGTATGTTCTATTTTTCGACGAAAAAGCCAAAGGATAAAATAGTAAAACAATACGGCGACCACAGCAGTTCCAGCGGCAAATCCTTCGCTCCAATTCAGCCCGATAATCGTCGTAACCAAACTTACCATTAAGATGAGTAGAGCTCCGACGTAAGCCAACAATACTGATAACATGCCGACATATTGACGTACTCCGACAGAAACGACATCGCCCGAAGCAAACATAGCCGATTGCGAAGTTTGTACCGAGATGATTTTCTCCTGTGTTTCAGCCAGTCCACAAGCCTGCCGCGCCTTGCAAGAACCGCATGCGCTATGTGATGTAATTTTTACGTACACCGTATTGTCTTCCACCTCAGCTACAACTCCGGTATGTTGAATTTCTTTGGCCAAAACTTTGAGTTTTAGATCCTTAATCTCCGTATTTATTGGTAAGAGGCATCAGTCGTTCGTGACCGAATGAGCATGCCGAAAGACGTAATATGGGCGGGAACTGATAGCGTTTTTTCTCGTTTCGCATGATCATTCTGTGTATATTCTCCACAACATCAGAGTCAAAACCGGCATTGATGATCTCTTCTCGGTGTTGTCCCTTTTCGATCATGCGATAGAGGATTGCATCAACGACCTCATAAGGTGGCAGAATGTCGCTGTCTTTCTGCCCAGGATGCAATTCCGAAGAAGGCTCTTTTTTGAGAATGGTTTCGGGAATCACATCGTTGCTGATACGATTGATATAACGAGCCAAATCGAATATTTCACTCTTGTAAAGATCTCCCGTAGGGCTGAATGCTCCGGCAGTATCGCCATACAACGTGCAGAGACCCAACGCATTTTCGCTCTTGTTCGAGGAGTTGAGCAGGATATAATCAGTTTTATTCTGTACGGCCATTAACAGCGCCATACGGATACGGGTTTGGATATTTTCCTCGGTAGAGTCGAATTCGCGACCTCCGATCACCGGTTTGAGCGTGTTGACAACACTAGTGTAGATTTCGGTAATGGGAATCACATTGTATTCGATCCCTAAATTTTCAGCCAATATCTTGGCGTCTTCGACCGAATCATCGGGTGAGAATTGCGAGGGCATCAGCAGTGCTCGCACATTTTCTTTTCCCAAAGCTGCGGTGGCAATAGCTGCAACAACGGCCGAATCGATACCTCCCGAAAGTCCGATACAGGCTTTTTGGTAACCATTTTTTCGGAAGAAATCGCGCAATCCGCAACATGCGGCTTGATAAACCATTTGTGTGCGGGCGTCGCCGGCAGTAGAAATTTCGATGGGGGTATCGGTGGCTTTGGTGTCGAAAATCTGAAAATCCTCTTCGAAATGTTTCATCATCAGAACCAATTCGCCCCGATTGTTGAATGCACCGGAGGAGCCGTCGTAAACAATATCGGTTGAGCCGCCAACCTGATTGACCAATACGATGTTTTTGCCTTCGACAAATGCCAAATTGCGCATCAGTTCATAACGATACGAGAGTGTCCCTTTACCGTATTTTCGGGCATTGATTGAGATGACCGTTTCGGCCGAATGGTCGAAATTGCGTTCGCGGCTGAGGTCATCACCGACAATAATAGCGCATTTATGCCCTTTGATTGTCGCATATTCAAAACCTTTGGAGGGAATTAGGAATCCCATCTCGCGACGAGCCGTAATGTGTTTCTTGCCGATATAGCGCAATACTTTGCGATCTTGAATCAAAGCTGCGGCACTGATCGTGCCGTTTGAAGTAAGGATAGGCAACCCCACAATGACTGCGATGCCGTCGCAGCATGAGGCAATTTCAACCAACGCATCCTCACATAATTCGAGAAATGTGGATTTCCGTAATAGGTCAAATGCCGGAGTTCCACTCACGGCCTGCTCGGCAAAGACTACTAAATCAGCACCTTGCGCTTTGGCATTTTGAATCGAACCGATAATTTTCGAAGTGTTACCATCGATGTCACCGACCGTATAATTCAGCTGGGCAATAGCTATTTTCATTTGAGTAGTAATTAAAGCAAACTACAACGTAGCAAAGGTAAGGATTATTTACCAAAGTCGAAAGAAAATCAGTGTTAATAAAATAACGGAATTGCACGTTTGATATGCCATACTCTTTGGAACAGGCATATCAAACATGCAACGTTGAAAATCGGTCGAATGTATGAAACCTATTGGAATGCCCGAGCAATCCCTTCGGCAATATGATCTACGGCTTCTTGTAATTTGTTGCCGATCATCATGCGCATCATCATATTCAGTTCGACGTGCAGAACTAAACGCAGACGTGTATCGGTGTCGCTGACTTTATGGAGTTGAATCCAAAAAGCAAAGTCCATAGGTACTCCGCTTCCTTCATCACCGATGATCTTTACATGCTTCGGTTCGATCCGTTCCTCCATACGGAGTTTTACGGTGAAACCTTTGGCTTTGAAGGAGCAATGTTCCTCGGAAGCCTGCCATTCCTCGACCTTGTCGGCCAAAGCGGGTGTGAGATTATCGAAACGGCTGATAGCCGCATAGATCTGCTCCGCAGGGCGCAGGATCTGATGCTGTTTGGAAATATATTCTTGCATGATTTATGGGTTAATTATCGATAAACTATTAGTCTATTTCGAAGGTGCGTTTGGTTTCATCTTCAACGGTAATGTGCACTGTGATAACATCTTCGGGGAGTAGCGGCTCGATGCGTTCAGGCCATTCTACTAAGCAGATCTCTCCCGAATAGAAATACTCTTCGTAGCCGAAATCATAGGCTTCGCGGAGATCTTCAAGTCGATAAAAATCGAAATGGTAGATACGACGATCTGTTGCCCCTTGATATTGATTGACAATGGCAAAGGTCGGACTAGTTACCGTGTCGGTAGCTCCCAATTGTGTCACAATTTCGCGAATAAGAGTGGTTTTGCCGGCACCCATTTCTCCGCGAAAGATTACCACCGATCGATCGTCGATGGTTTCGATAACGGCACGGGCCACATCGGGCAATTCATTGAGGGAATTGATGCGAATGGTTTTCATGTTTAGGCTTTGGGCTTCAATACAATATAGGGTACAATCATCTCCTCCATCGAAATGCCGCCATGTTGGAATGTGTTGCGATAATAGCGAATGTGGCGATTGGCATCGTTGTTATAAATCAGGAAATCGGAGTTGTAGGCAAAAATATAACTCGACGTCAGGTTGCTTGATGGCAGTTGAATATCTTCGGGACGCAGGATCTCGTAAACTTCGCGCGAGTTATATGCCAAATTTCGACCTGTTTTATACCGTAAGTTTGCCGAAGTCTCGCGATCTCCGGTAACCTTCACCGGATTATCGACCCGAATGGTGCCATGATCGGAGGTGATGATCACGGTGTGTCCACGCTCGGAGAGCAGTTTCAAAATAGTATATAGGTCGGAATGTTCGAACCACGAGCGAGTCAGCGAGCGGAAAGCGGCTTCGTCTTCGGTAAGTTCTCGTATGACATCGGTTTCGGTGCGAGCATGCGAAAGGATGTCGAGGAAATTATAGATGATTACCGAGAAATCGGCATCGTAGATTTTTTGGATATTATCGACCAAACGACGTCCTTGTTCGGGACGCACCAATTTGTCGAATGAGATTCGCCATTGTTTGCCGCTTTGGTTCATCAAACGGCGTAAAAATTCCTCTTCGTATTGATTTTTACCTCCGTCTTCGTTATCGTTAAGCCATTTGTTTGGCATCAGTTTGTCTATAGCTAACGGCATCAAGCCGGCAAAAACGGCATTACGTGCGTATTGGGTTGCAGTGGGTAGGATTGCACAATAGAAATCGTCTTGCAAAATATCGTAATAGCCACGTAACATCGAAGAGATGGCTCGCCACTGATCATAACGGAAATTGTCGATTAACAACAGCGTGGTTTTCGGATTTTCATCGACTACCGGAAAGATATTTGTGCGCATCAGTGTATGCGACATCACCGGAGTATCTTCGACACGTTTATTTATCCAATTGTAATAGTTGCGACGAACGAATTTGCAGAACTCCTGATTTGCCTCGCTTTTTTGATATGAGAGCACCTCTTTGATACTTTGGTCCGTAGAGGATTCTAATTCGATCTCCCAACCCGTAATCCGGCGGTAGAGTGAACACCAATCTTGAAATGTATCGGCCATTTGAAGCGATTGTGAGATGCGTCCAAACTCCGCTCGATAATCGGCGGTTGTTTGCTCAGTGACAAGCTGCTGAGAATGGACATGTTTTTTGATCGACAACAATACCTGATTGGGATTTACGGGTTTGATGAGATAATCGGCAATCTTCGATCCGATAGCCTTATTCATGATATTCTCCTCTTCGCTCTTGGTTACCATGATAACCGGAGTCGTAGGGCGTATATCCTTGATCTTTGGCAGGGTTTCCAATCCGGTCATGCCGGGCATCATTTCGTCAAGAATGATCAAATCATATGCAATCTCGGATGCCATGTCAATAGCATCATATCCGTTATTACAAGTATCAACCTCATATCCTTTTCCTTGCAAGAAAAGTACATGCGGTTTTAACAATTCAATTTCATCATCGACCCAAAGTATTTTGACCATTGGTTGCAAATTTTAGGTAAAGGCAATGTGGCAACACATGCGCAAACAGCAAACAAAATTAGTTATTTTTTAGCCAAACGCAAAAAACGGGCGTTTTATTGGATGAAACAAGAAAAAAGTGAGCTCATGATTATGAATCATGCTAAACAGAATTAGGGGGAAAGGGAATGATGACCCAGACTGCAAAAAGAGTTGGAGAAGGAGAAATATATTTTTAACTTTGTATGAAATAATATACAAAACAATGGTATTGATAATTGCCTTAATAATTCTACTCGCCATTTGGAGGATAAAAATGTCTTCCCCCCCCCGAAAATATTGGCAAGTATGGAGAATGGCGTGTCGCTCGAAAACTTGATTGGCTCCCCCAAGAGTATATCACGTTTAATGACATATTATTACCAACTCAATATGGCACAACGCAGATAGATCATATTGTAGTATGGGATATTTGTTATCGAAACAAAGAATTATAAAGGAAGGATATTCGGGCACGAAGATGCAGAAGAATGGAAGCAGAGTTTACTTGGAAAGAAAACATTTTGGGGTTGGTCGAGCGAGCAATACAAATTGAGAAATCCTATCCATTAGAATATAGCACATTTCAAAGCCGTAAGAAGAATATTAAGCGATTTGGGAGATTATACAATAATCCCTATTGTTGTATTTGCTGATAGCGCAGAGTTAAATATAACTACACCTCACTACACGGTTATTAATTGGTGTGACCTGCACTCCACTATCAGGAGATATACAACTCCCTACATTAAGCAAGAAGATATACAAAAAATTGTAAGCAAAATATCACATAATTATCAATAAGAGAACAAGATGAAACGACTAATTCTATTAGTGTTGTTCGCATTTGGCCTGTCCAAAGTTACAATGGCCGCCGACTTTGCTGGCAAAGGGACTCTCACCGAGCATACCTTTAAGCACAAGGGCGTCGAGTATAACTATTGGCTCTACCGACCAAGCAATCTGCCGGCAGATGCACCATTCGTAATGGTTTTTCACGGCTATGGGGCACGCAAAATTCCGACACTGCAATACGGCTTTAACCTTGTTGCCGATAAGCACGGCTTTGCTGTTTGCTACCCGTGCGGCCCTGCCGATCCTGCCGGAAACCGCTATTGGTCAATTGGATACAAGTATCACATCCAAGAGAATTTGATGCGTGACGATGTTGGCTTTACTGTCAAACTCGTGCAACATCTGCAACACGAGTATGGTTTCTCAAAGAAGAATGTTTTTGCCGCCGGCTACTCAAATGGTGGCGCGATGTGTTACCTTTTGGCCTACAAAACACCGAAAAAATTTGCGGCATTCGGTGCCGTTGCGGGACACATCATGAAATATATGTACGACCGCTTGACACCTAACGCAGTGCCCATTATCGAGATTCACGGCACAAAGGACTCTCTTGCACGTTGGAACGGCGATCCGCACAACAATGACTTGCGCGGTGCCGATATTGCAATTCCCTGTGTTACGGCACTTTGGGTGTCAGCCAACCGTTGTACACACGAAGAGGTAGAGATCCTTCCACAGCGTCGCAACAAGGTGGTCGCCCATCGCTTCGTAGGCGGTAAAAACGGCAATCAGGTATGGTTGTATGAGATTATTGACGGCAAACACGCTTACGCCGCGAAAGATTTGGATACAACAGTCGAGATTTGGAAATTTTTCAGCATGTATCTCCAATAGTCTTCGTTAACCCTTTTTTAGATAAACCTTAATAAAAAATGACCGGAGCATGTTTTTTGCTCCGGTCATCGGGTTTATTCCGAATATAATGAATATGCCGATATGGCTATTCTTGTGTCTCCTCAGGATCGGCTACCAAAATGCGACCGCAGTATTCGCAAATAATGATTTTCTTGCCCATGCGGATGTCGGCTTGACGTTGAGGAGGAATTCTATTGAAACAGCCTCCGCAAGCATCGCGACGAACCGTAACTACGGCCAAACCATTGCGAACATTTCGACGAATACGATTGTAGGCAACAAGCAGACGCTCATCGATTTTAGATTTAGCAATAGCTGCTTGTGCTTCGAATTCGGCAACACGAGGGGCAGTTTCTGCCTCAATGCCTTCTAATTCGGACTTCTTGGCAGAAAGATCGATATTACGCTCGGCAACATGGCTTTCGGCATCCTCCAACTGTACTTTTTTGCTCTTGATACCGGCAGCGTACTCTTTCAAACGTTTCTCGGCTAGCTCGATCTCCAACTCTTGGTATTCGATCTCTTTCGTAATGGCATCGAACTCACGATTGTTGCGTACGTTGTTTTGTTGTTCCTTGTAGTTCCCGATCATGATCTTGGCCTGATCAACCTCGCGCTTGCGCTGTTTGGTTAGGGTGTTCAACTCCTCGATCTCGGCATTGATGTGATCAATGCGGGTTTTCAAGCCGGCCATCTCATCTTCGAGATCCTGAACCTCCAATGGGAGTTCGCCTTTCACTTTGTTGATCTCGTCGATTTTGCTGTCGATCTTCTGCAAATCGTAGAGAGCCATGATTCGCTCCTGCATCGAATAATCGACTTCGGCTGTCTTTTTTTGCGTTGCCATATTGTGTTAAATTATTTAGACTTACACCAGATAATTCACCGGATTGCAAGAGTACTTACTCTTGCGAACCGCAAAGGTAATCATTTTTTTTGATAAAATATCAAATAAAAGTTGAATTGCGCAATATTCGCTCTCGAAATGACCAATATCCGCCACAGTGAGGGCTCTGTCGGGGGTCATGAAATCGTTATATTTCAAATCAGCCGTAAGATAAAGATCAGCCGCTGCATGTCGGGCCGCTCCGATAAGCGAAGCTCCGGATCCGGTACAGATGGCCACCCGTTGTATCTTAGGACAGGTAATAGCACTATGGCGAATCACTCGTAAATTGAGTTTCTGTTGAATCTGCCGCATGAAAGTTAATGTTTCGACCGGCTCGGGAAGTTCTCCGATGACTCCGAAGCCCACTTGTGGGTCGGTGGCAGATGGCTCCAACACCCGAAGCTTTCCGATACCCAACTGCTCGGCTAAATACCAACTCATGCCACCGAAAGCACTGTCGAGATTGGTGTGACAGGCATAGAGTGCAATGCCTTGCCGGATGGCTCGCTCGACACATCGTTGTACGGCATCGGCCGAATTGAAACGTTTGAGCGGATGAAAAATGATCGGGTGATGTGTTATGATCAAATCGCACCCTTCGCGTTCTGCTTCGTCGAGAACCTCTTCCGTGACATCAACAGCCAACAACGCACCATGTACCTCGTCGTTGGGACGACCAACGATCAAGCCGGCATTGTCGTATGATTCTTGTAGGTCGAGCGGTGCAAATTGCTCGATTACGGTTGTTATATCTCGTATCTTCATGGCGAAACAGGTTTTGTAAATCGGTTAAAACAACGATTGTTCGAAAAATGCAAACAACTCTTTATTCTCGGGGTCTTCTTTTTTGCGGCGTGGACGGCGTGAACTCTTTGCCGCAGGTGTAACGGAGAGCGGTTCTGAGGGTGCAACACGCTGTTCGCCGGAGAGTTGCTCGGCTGTTGGCGCAACTTCTGCATCATTGGCAATAATTTGCGAATCGCCATTATCAATTCTTATGATCCTTTGGCGACCTTTGTGTAGTTTAGGTGTTGAGGTAAGGGTCGTGTTAGGGATGTTGCCGGATTCTGTTGCTCCCTCTTTCAAATCTTCACGTACCTCGACCAACAGTGATCGGATATGTTGCAATCGCTCCATCAGTTCGGCATCCCGAGATACGGTGTTTCCCTCGGCACGTTGGCGTCGCAACGCCTTTTTCGCTCCATCGAGTGTCATGCCGCACTCTTTGACCAAGTGGTAAATCAACTTCAAATTCTCGACATCTTGTGGCGAAAATAGTCGGTTGCCTTTCTTGTTTCGTTTTGGCCGCAAAATGCTGAATTGCGACTCCCAATGACGAAGTAGCGATGGATTGACATCGAACATTTCGGCAACTTCGCCCATCGAATAAAAAAGTTTCTCAGCCATATTTAATCGTTTTTCAAAATTCTCAACGAATTAGGATACAGGTTATTTACCCGATTGCCGATTCGTTTGGCAAAACCCAAAGCCCGTCCTCGGGCTATGATTAAGTTCATCCCCTCGGCTAATTGCGATGCATCGATATCTTGTCGGCGCAAAAACCGCAATGTCTGCTCCGAACTCAACTCGGTAACGGGGAGTGCCTCTCGATGAAGTCCTACCGCAAAAGCCAAAGCCGGATCGGGTTTCAACACTCCTTTGAAGAGTTGACCCATTGCCACGCCCGAATAGATCACGGTTTTCTTCTCGGATAACAGCCGTACCTTCTCAAATTGTTCGGTAGGCCATCCATAGCAAGTATCTCCCACCAACCCGAAAGTGAATTGGTCCGGCTCGGTAATCCAACGCCGCAATTCTGTTTCGATGCTTTTGTTTACAGCCGAAATAGTGGTGTTCCGCGATTTCGGGATTCGCTCGGGCTCACCTGTATCAAAAGATTTGCGTGCCACAGCAGCAAAAAAGCCCTCACCACATGTCCGATGTGGGAAGAAACGGAACGTTTGAAAAGCCCCCACTCTTCCACAGACTATACCCCAAGCCGGATCGGTAACGATATTTTGTGCCTCGACAACTGCATCTCCGGCCCATTCGAGCATACGTTCCAAAGATCCTTCATCCTCCGTGCGGTTGAATGTGCAGGTGCTGTATATTAAAGTTCCTCCGGCACGTAATGCCTGCCACGCATCGCGCAGGATTGTATCCTGACGTGTGGCACATAGTTTCACATTTCCCTCGCTCCACTCGGTTCGGGCTTGCGGATCCTTGCGGAACATTCCCTCTCCCGAACAAGGAGCATCGACAGCCACGACATCAAACCAACCAGTACTTTCGCCCCATGACGATGAATCTCCCAGCGTGACCACCACATTTCCCGTTCCCCATTTACGCACATTGTCGGCTAATACCTGCGCCCGACGGCGATCGATCTCATTGGCCAC
The DNA here is from genome assembly GCA_015059735.1 of Rikenellaceae bacterium. Classification (GTDB taxonomy): domain Bacteria; phylum Bacteroidota; class Bacteroidia; order Bacteroidales; family Rikenellaceae; genus Alistipes. The sequence goes on from SUZX01000005.1 coordinate 111,352, forward strand.
GACCAACCCTTTGGCTCCGACCAACGATGCATAAAGTGTTGTTTTACCGCCCGGTGCTGCGCACATGTCCAATATGCGGGCGCCACGCATCTCCACATGTTGTAACAGATACTCTACAAATTGCGATGAGGGTTCCTGTACATAGTAGGCACCAGCGTGGAAGTCGCTGTCGAATGTGAAGGCGGGACGTTCGGTAAGGTAGTATCCCGTATTGCACCACGAGACCCTTTGATCTATCGAAAGTTGCGAGAGGCTTGTGATATCCGTTGTTGTTTTGTCGGGATTGATACGCACGGCAATCGGAGAATCGGAATCAAGAGCGACACAAAGAGCACGTCCCTCGACTTCGCCCCATTCGCACAATGTGCGTTCGACAAACTTTTCGGGTAACGACATGGATTATTTGCTGATTTTACGCGCCTCAATCTCGGCACAAATGCGTTCAAAAACCGCAGGATCGGCTACGAAATCCTCATGATCCTTATCTACGATGAGTACCTCGCCGTCGTAGATCGTATCAATCCATTGGTTGTATTTGTCGTTCAATCGTGCAAGGTAGTTCTCGTCGATATTCATCTCATACTCACGACCGCGACGACGAATTTGCGAAATAAGAGTCGGAACACCGGCTCGCAAATAGATCAGTAGATCTGGTTTGGGAATCAACTCTGTGACCAAATGGAAGATCCCCATATATGTATCGATGTCGCGCGAAGCCATCAGCCCCATTTCGTGGAGATTGTCGGCAAAAATATGTGCATCTTCATAGATTGTGCGATCCTGCACGATAATCTCTGAATTGTTCTCTCGCAACATCTCCATGGTTTGGCGAATACGACTGCCCAAAAAATAGATTTGCAGATTAAACGACCAACGGTTCATATTTTCATAAAAATCACCGATATAGGGGTTATCTACATCTTCGAAATAGGACTTTGCGTTGTAGCGCTCGGTCAGCATTTGAGTCAGCGTGGTTTTGCCGCTGCCGATATTACCTGCTATGGCGATATACATTTTGAGCGATTTTTTTATACTTAATTTTTATTTATTGACGCAATTATCTCGTCGGCAATATGTCGGTCGTTGACTAATCGGGGTACTTTGTTTTTGCCACGTCGTTGCAACCATGCGAGCAATGTCCCCGATGCAACCTCTGTTATTCGTTGTCGTTCGAGGGTTGTTTGGCGTTTGGCGTCATAGTCGGAGTTTACCATGCGCAAGGCATGGTCCAACTCTTCGGCAAAGTGCTCGCGACTATCCGGTTCACGATCAAACTCTACAATCCACTCATGTGCTCCCCGTTCGTGTAACGACATATAACAAGGAGCGACGGTGTATTCGGTAACTATGGCTCCTGTATGAGCACAAGCTGTAGCCAACGCCGATTCGGCGTTATCGACGATCAACTCCTCGCCAAAGACATTGATGTATTGTTTGGTACGACCTGCAAATCGGATGCGGTAGGGATTTGTTGAAGTGAACTCCACCCGATCACCGATTTCGTAACGCCACAATCCGTTGTTCGATGAGATGAGCAGGGCATAACTCTTGCCACATTCGACCCCTTCGAGTGGTACGATGCAGTCACCATCACGGAACTCGTAGAAAGTCCCATAATCGAGCATGAGCAACATGTCGTTACGATTCAAATCATCGGCTAACGCGAAGAAACCTTCTGAGGCGTTGTATGTCTCCATATACTGCATGTCGGGTGAAGGGATCAACTCTTCGAATGATTGCCGATAGGGCGTAAACTCCACACCTCCGTGTGCAAACATCTGCAACTCGGGCCATACCTCCAACAGATGCTGTTTCCCTGTATATTCCAGCACACGTCGCATCAATGCCAAATTCCATGAAGGAACGCCTGCAAAAGCAGTAATTCGTTCGCCGACACATTCGCGGCAAATGGCCGTTGTTTTTTCATCGAAATCGGGGATGATTGCTGTTTCGATACTCGGAGCCCGAAACCATCCACTCCAAAATTTCATTTCGTGGATCAATAGTGCCGATAGATCGCCCACCAGTGCGCCGTTTTCCATCGTGCATGAGCCTCCCAAAGTTAATGTTTTTCCGTCGAGAACCCGACTTTGCGGCATGGCAGCCGTAAAGAGCGTGGCTACATCGCGCATGCCGAGCGTATGATTCCAATAAACAGATTCGCGTGTGACGGGAATATACTTACTGCGATCGGAGGTCGTTCCCGATGAACGGGCAAACAGCCGTACATGTCCTGAGGTCGTTACGTTACGTTCTCCGGCAAGCATACGTTCAACGTAGGGTTTGAAGGTTTCATAGTCGAATGTTTCGACCGAGGACTGAAATTGTTCGATGTTATCTATGTGACGCAAATTGTAGCGTTGACCGAATTCGGTGTTGCGACCGCGCCGCAACAAGTAGCGCAACATACGCTCCTGTACCTCGATCGGATGTCGTCGGAATCGATCGATGGCTCGCAAACGTTGCGAAAACCATGCTTTCAATATTGAGCTGCGGAGAGACATGATTGCTAATTAAAATAATATCCGATTTTTCCTACCGAGGCAGGCATGGCGAATACCACCACGCGATCGTAAGCATTGATTTCCATATTTTCGACTGCGATGAAAACCTTATCTCCACGCACTACGCCACCGATGATCGTATCTGCCGGCAGCCCCAGATCTTTGATTCGCGCTTTGGTTGCCGGAGAGTTGGGTTTGACGATGAACTCCAAAACCTCGGCATCGCTCCCTGTAAGGCATTTGATAGCTTGTACATCGGTCGACATCGTAAATCGGAAAATGTTCGAAGCGGTTACCAGCTTTTTATTGATAATCGTATCAATACCGATCGACTCGGCCAAGTTGATATAATTGAGATTTTCAACCTCTGCAATCACTTTCTTTACTCCCATGCGTTTGGCCAACATGGCTGCTAAAATATTTGTTTCGCTACGACCTGTCACAGCCACAAACGCATCCATATTGGGTAATCCCTCCTCCAACATGGCTTCGGTGTTACGCCCGTCTTCGTTGATGATCAGTGTTTTGTCTAACATTTCGGCCAATCGATACGCTTTTTCAGCATTATAATCGACTAATTTGATGTTCATCTCGTCTTGCAATTCCATAGCAATTCGTACTCCGATACGTGAACCGCCTAAGATCATCATGTTTTTAATCTCGATATTCGACTGTCCCGAAAATTCCATTACTTCACGAACGGCATCTTGTCGTGCGATTACATAGATCATATCGCCCTCGGTAAAACGTTCTTCGCGTCGTGGAATGATGGTCTGACCGCTGCGCGTAATGGCTACCGTGCGGTAGTTCAACTGCAAAGGATCTTCGTCGAAGCCGGTCAAAGAACGTCCGATGAGCGGAGATGTCGGCTCCAACCGGAATACCACCAACGAGAGTTTTCCGCTGGAAAAATCGACATATTCGGTGGTTGACGTATGTCCCAATAGGTTGATCACCTCGCGGGCGGCAACCTTTTCAGGGTAGAACAGATAGTCGATACCCATGTCGATAAAAACCTCTTTGTTGTTGGGCTCGAGGTATTCGTTATTGTCGATGCGGGCGATCGATTTGCGGGCTCCCAATTTCTTGGCCAACATCGCTGCTACCACATTGTCGTTTTCGATATGATTGACGGCAATAAAAAGATCGCACTTGCGGACACCGGCACGACGTAACACTTCGAAAGTGGTGGAGTCGCCCTCCACCGCGATCACATCGGCCAAACTCTCGACTTCCGACAATAATTTTTGGTCGGCATCCACAATGGTAATATCGTGGCCATTACCACTTAACATGCGAGCCAAATGACTACCCATTTCACCCGCTCCCGCAATCACAATTTTCATAGCGATTATTGTTTGGACCTATCGGCGACATTTTTGTCGCAGTATGGTCACATTTTTGCAAATTACCTTACAAATGTATACATTTGTTGCCGAAACCCAAAATTTCAGAACGCAAAAAATATATTTTCACTATGCCGGATTGGTTAATTGTCATACTTTGTGCGCTTGGAGCCGTTGGTTTTTTTGTTGTCGGTCTATCTCTTACATTGATGTTTAAGGGGCACAATATCGACTCAGAGATTTCTACTAATAAAGATATGCAACGTTTAGGAATCAAATGTGCCGTGCAAGAAACTCGTGAAGCTGATGGTACAGCTAATTGTTCTGATGTCGGTTCGCCAATTGCTGGTTGTACGGGTAATTGTGGGGCGTGTGACATCGATCATAAAAAATAATCGTAACTGGTTGTAGATTTGATGAATACAAGAATAAGGAGGATTTCAAGTCCTCCTTATTCTTGTATTAGATATTCAGATCTGACTATTTTACTTCGATCTGACGGGCAACGGTGGCCGAAGTGGTTGTTTTCTTTGGAATCTCGATGGTCATCACGCCATTTTCGACGCAGGCCGAAATTTTGTCACGTTCGATATTGTCGGGTAACAGCAGACTCTGGCGAAATTGCGTATAAGAGAATTCGCGGCGCAGATAAGTTCCCTTCTTTTTCATCTTTTCTTTGTCTTCCTCTTTTTGTTCGGTTCGCTTTTCCAACGAAATCATTAGTTCATTGTCCTCGTTGATATGAACTTTGAAATCTTCGCGGGTCATACCCGGAGCGGCTACTTCAACCTTATATTCGGTGTCGGTTTCGAGAATGTTAACAGCCGGAGTGATGGAGTTGCGGTGTTCGAGCCACTCCGAGCCTAAGAAATCGTTGAAAATACTCGGTAGCCAATTGTTTTGATTGCGTCGTGCTGGCAGCATAATGTTTTTTGTTAATGGTTGAACTTATATTTCTCTTTGAGTCTATATGAAGACCCTCCTGCATCCGGTCAAATTCCGTGCCGTGTCGGAGGACAAATATTTTTGGGTGGTGAGGTTTTGTGACAATGATGTTAATGTATAAGCGAGAAACCAAGCAAGATGCTAAATCATAAGGGGAAAGTATTATTTCTTGATAAAATCATTATGTTACGAGGTGCGATCAGTGAAAATATTCAATGCATATTATTAAAATATTAAAAAATAAAAACGATATAAAAGTCAAAAATATATTAATTATGGATTAAAAAATATAAATATAGCTTGTTTTGAAGGTTTTTTGTTTTAATTTTGCGCCGATTTTTAAGAAGTGAATTGTTAAATATTTTTATTTTAATAATGGTGCTTGTGCTACTTTCTATCGTAGATGGAAAAATTTAACTGGCAAAGGGAGGGTGTTGAGTATCGGACTAATTGAACCTTATAACATATAATTACCAAAAATTATTAAGATTAGATTATGACACAAATTAAGATTGGCATCAATGGTTTCGGACGCATTGGTCGTATGGTATTTCGTGCTGCTTGTACACAGACAGACAAGTATGATGTGGTGGGTATCAATAGTCATTCAACTGTTGATTACTTGGCGTATATGTTGAAATACGATACTGTGCATGGTCATTTCCCGGGTACTATTGATTTCGATTTGGAGAAGAGTTTGCTTATCGTTAATGGTAAATCTATTCGTGTAACTGCTGAATCCAATCCTGAGAAATTGCGCTGGGATGAGGTCGGAGCTGAGTATGTTGTTGAGTCAACAGGTGCTTTCCTTACGGCAGAGGCCGCTGAAGCTCATATCAAGGCCGGAGCCAAATATGTAGTTATTTCGGCTCCGGCTAAGGATGATACTCCAATGTTCGTTTGCGGAGTGAATACCAATACTTATGTGGGGCAAAAGATTGTTTCGAATGCTTCGTGTACTACCAATTGCTTGGCTCCTATTGCTAAGGTTATCAATGACAACTTCGGTCTTGTTGGTGGCTTGATGACTACAATCCATGCCACCACTGCTTCGCAGAAGATTGTTGACAGTTCATCTAGAAAAGATTGGCGTGGTGGGCGTGCTGCTTCGGGTAATATCATTCCGTCTTCGACCGGTGCAGCCAAAGCCGTAGGTTTGGTTCTTCCTGAACTCAACGGTAAACTTACCGGTACCTCGATGCGTGTACCTACTCTTGATGTCTCGGTTATAGAACTCTCCGTAAACTTGGCTAAGCCTGCTACATACGATGAGGTTTGTGCTGCAATGAAGGCTGCTGCGGAGGGCGAATTGGCCGGTATTCTCGGCTATACCGAGGAGGATGTGGTGTCGTCGGATTTCCTTGGTGATTCGCGTATCTCTATCTTTGACAAGAAGGCAGGTGTCGCTCTTACCGATACCTTTGTTAACGTTGTGGCTTGGTATGATAACGAGTGGGGATATTCGAGCAAGGTACTTGATCTTATCTCTATAATGAAAGCCTATAACAAGTAAGAACCCGTAGATGGACTAACTATCCTGCTTTTGACGGATTGAGGATGTAACAGCAATTGCAAACATGGTTTTGTCGAGAATGTAAGGGCTGGCAAAGAGAGAATACAACAAAATTGCGTATATAAAGCATTCACGGTTCGATAAACCCACAAATAAACATTACCCCCGTCAAACACAAAGTTTTGATGGGGGTAAAATTGTAAGGAAATGGGTCTTTGGTGAACCTTTGATGCCGCCTAGACGAATATGGCTATCGCCACCGCCATTACCCATATTGTCTCCAATGTAGAGAATTTGCTCTTTGGTGTAACCGTACATTTGAGCATATTCCATAGTTGGCCACTATATCGATGGGGTAGTTGCCCATTAGCTTGTAAATGTGAAGGCATTTCCTGCTCTATACATCATGAGTTGGTACTTTTTACCCAAAGAGTCGAGCAGTGTGGACTCTCGTCGGGTAGGGGTGAGCGGTGGTTTGATAATGGTCCGTCAGGATCAAAGACCAGTAATTTTTTCTGTTTGCGCAGTTTGGACGTATTTGCCGCTGTATATTCCTTGCTCAAACAAGAGGCTCCATTGTACTAAGCATCAATCTGCTTCGGAGTGCCTGCTCCATGGGTTGTGTGAACGATAACTTTTGTTGTTGCGACTTTTGTTCTTGGCAACATGTTGTGGTTAATGTTGCCTATGTTACGGTTAACAAAACCGAATAAAAATTCTTCAAAATGTTCTGGTTCTTATATGTTGAGTATCTTAATCCTAAGATCAACTGTTTTTGATTGCCTCAGCGACGCAACGTATGGTCGGAAATGCCTTGCGCAAGTTTTCGGAAACCTGCTTCGGGGGGCACCAGACTGCGGCCGTGATCCCCTCTTCGGTTTGGGGTCGGGTTGGGGTTATTGTTGAAACCGGATGCAACAAATACCACCAAGTGTGTTTTAGTTCCCAACGGGCAGTTTTCTCAAACCAGTAGGCATGTAGTGTTTTGCATAACGGTCGTACAACTCGGGCGGCAATGCCGGTTTCCTCTAAAATCTCGCGTTCGGCGCAAATGTCGTATGTTTCACCCTGCTCAATGTGTCCTTTGGGTAGATCCCAACGGCCGTTGCGGTGAATCATCAACCAATTACCTTGATCATCGACAACAACACCTCCGGCTGCTTCGACCTGCGTAAATTGTGCCGAGAAGGAGGTATAGGCAGCGTCGGGATCGGGACAAACGACGGTAACCATGTTGTGAGTTTCAAGAATTTTCAGTATCTTGGCACGACTTAAATCCTTCGGATCGTCTGGATGTACGATGGCGCATGTTTCGGCGGGGATACAATCGCTGAAAAGGAGCGCCCGATCGGCAAAATAGATGGTGTGATTCATGGTAGAACTATATTTTGAAAAACAAAAATACGAATAAATGAATAAACCGAGATGCAAATGAAAAAAATTCTTCTTGTTATGGCTTGTACAGCTATCGGATTGGCAGGGTGTGATCAGCAGCAGCCCCAACCGCTTACAATCGACAATGCGCTGACGGCGGAGGAGATCGCAGCCGGACGGTTGACTCCCGAGGTGTTATGGAAAATGAGCCGTGTGGGGGGCTCGTCGCTCTCTCCCGATGGAACAACTCTGCTTTATCAGCAGACCGACTACAACATGTCTGAGAATCGTGGGGTGACAACCATTTGGGTAGAAAATCTCGCCACACGACAAACCACGCAATTGACCGATACTTCATCGAATAACGTGTCGCCCCAATGGAGTGCCGATGGAAAAACAATCTATTTTCTCTCCAACCGCAGTGGTAAGATGCAGGTTTGGAAGATGAATGTAACCGGTGGTAATGCCACCCAACTCTCTGCACTTGATTCCGATGTCGAAGGATTCGGTGTTAGTGCCGATGGCTGTCGCATGTGGTGGATTCAGTCTGTACAAACAGCCAATCGCCGGTCGTCCGACATCTATAAAGATATGGATAAATCGCAGGCGCGCATCTACGATGATCTTATGGCACGTCACTGGGATTATTGGGATGAGGGTGAGTACCGTCACATCTTCATTGGCGAGATTCGTAACGGGCAGGTAACAAGCGGAACAGATATCATGCCAGATGCCCAATGGGATGCACCGCTTGCTCCCTATTTCGATACGGCTGAAATCGCTTGGAACAATGCCGGTACGCAGTTGGCTTATACCTGCAAACCGTTGACAGGAGTGGAATATGCCGTATCAACCGATTCGGATATTTATATTTATGATGTCGCAACCGGAATAACGAAGAATATCTGTAAGCCTGCAATCGAGAAGAATGCCGTAGCAACATGTCCCGAAATGGTGGGCTACGACAAGTACCCTGTATGGTCACCCGATGATCAAAAAATCGCTTTCCGCTCGATGCGTCGTGCTGGCAATGAGTCGGACAAAGAGCGGTTGATGATTTATGACTGTGTGGCAGGAAATCTTACCGAAATTGGCGCTGATTTCGACTATAATGTGGCAAATGTGGTGTGGGATGGCAACGAGCGGATCTACTTCATCTCGCCGATTGCTGCTACTCATCAAATTTGTCGTGTTAATCCTTCCGAAAATAAAGTTGCGATCGTAACAAATGGCGATCATGATATCAAGGCTTTCACGATGGCTGCCGGTAAGATTGCTGCCGAAGTGACACGTATCACGATGGCTACGGAGTTCTTTACGATCAATCCAATAGATGGTGCTATGGAGCAGATCTCGGCGATTAACAAAAAGATCTATGACAATATACAACTTGGAGAGGTGCAGAAACGTTGGGTAAAGACTACCGATGGTAAACAGATGCTTACATGGGTGATTCTGCCTCCCGATTTCGATCCAGCAAAGAAGTATCCCACTTTGCTTTATTGTCAGGGAGGACCTCAAAGCGTTGTATCGCAATCGTGGAGCTATCGCTGGAATTTACAATTAATGGCGGCACAAGGCTATGTTGTTGTTGCCCCCAATCGTCGTGGATTGCCTTCGTTTGGTCAGGAGTGGCTTGATCAGATTTCCGGCGACTATTCCGGACAGAATATCCGTGACTACTTGTCGGCTATTGACGATGTTGCCAAAGAGCCGTGGGCTGATGAAACACGCATGGGCTGTGTGGGAGCCTCTTATGGAGGCTATTCGGTCTATTTCTTGGCCGGTCATCACGAAAAGCGTTTCAAAGCTTTCATTTCTCACTGCGGAATATTCAATTTTGATTCGATGTATGGCCATACCGAAGAGTTGTGGTTTGTAAATAACGACTACGGAGGTGCTTATTGGGATAAAGCAAATGCCATTGCGCAACGTTCTTACGCTAATTCTCCGCATAAATTTGTGACCAAATGGGATACCCCGATTTTGATCATCACCGGTGAGAATGATTTCCGTATTCCCTACACGCAGTCGCTTGAAGCCTTTACTGCCGCCAAAGTACGTGGTATTCCGGCTCGATTAGTCGAGTTCAAGAACGAGGCTCACCAAGTATTCAAACCACAAAACTCGTTGGTTTGGAATCGCGAGTTCTTTGGTTGGTTGGAGAAATATGTGAAATAGAGATAAAGATTCGGAAAACGACCGAGTTATCATATATGATAGCTCGGTCGTTTTTTTATCGATGGGATTCTTGTATGCGTTTGTGGTCGATTCGATTGCATTTTGTAATAGTTTGCGGCCGTTTTACCAAATATTGGGCATGAAAAAAGCCCTTACGGAATTGTAAAGGCTTGGTTTTCAGTTAGTCGGGGTGACTGGATTCGAACCAGCGACCACACGCCCCCCAGACGTGTACTCTAACCGGACTGAGCTACGCCCCGATTACCCAAAACTTGCGGTTTGGGACTGCAAATATAGTAACTTTTTCGCAATTCAACACATTTCACGATATTTTTTTTCTATTTTTGTGTCGATGAAACCACTTCGCCGATTTTTAATTGTTTGTGCTACGCTTTTTGGGGTGGCTTGTGGTAGTTCTTCGCGACACGCTACGGCCGATTTTACCGAAGTGCGTTATGCGCCGCGTTATGCTGTGGGATTTGGCATACATGGGGTGTCCGATAATGCTGCGACGCTTATTACCGTACGCAATCCTTGGCAGGGCGCAGAGGATGTTTCGCAACAATTGCTCGTCTTGCGTGATAAATCGCAAATACCTCACGATTTTACAGGGACAGTGGTTGTTGCTCCGGTTCGTAGGGTTGTTTGCATGTCATCGAGCCATGTGGCCATGTTCGATGCTTTGGGGGTGACAGATCGCATTGTCGGTGTCTCGGGAATTGATTTTGTTTCGAATCCCAGCATTCGGGAGCGATATGATCGTGGTGAGATTCATGATATGGGGTATGATTCGAATCTCAATTTCGAACTCTTGACTATATTAAGACCTGATCTTATTTTGTTATATGGGGTTACGGGCGAAAATACAGCTATTACCGGAAAACTTCGCGAACTGAATATCCCATATATATATATAGGTGATTACTTGGAGCCGCATCCGTTAGGTAAAACCGAATGGGTACAACTCATTGCCGAAGTTTGTGACCTTCGCACACAAGGAGAACAACTTTTCGAGCAGATTGTCAAGCGCTATGAAGCAATTGTTCGAGGGATAGACGACCATATTGCTACTATGCCGTCGGGAGTCAGGGCGCGTCCGCAAGTTTTGCTCAATACCCCCTATCGGGATATGTGGTTTATGCCTCCGACGAAAAACTATACGGTACAATTGATTCGGGATGCAGGCGGAGATACCTACACCGTTGCCGGAGAGAGTAATTCGTCGAAACCGATCGAAATGGAACAGGCTTATCGTCTTGCGACCGAAGCCGATGTTTGGCTTAATGTCGGGAATTGCAATACGTTGGCCGAGTTGCAAGCCCAAAATCCGAGATTTGCCGAAATGCCTGTTGTGCGGAAACAGCGGGTTTATAACAACAATCGTCGTCAAACTCCGGCTGGAGGATCCGACTTTTGGGAGTCGGGAGCCATGCGCCCCGATCTTGTGTTGCAGGATTTGGCTGCCATTCTTCACCCTGAGGCTTTTGATGTCCCGCTTTACTATTACAAACATCTCGAATAACATGAAGCGAAGCCGAACCTCCATCCTGTTTTTGTTCCTTGTCGTGCTCCTTGTTGTGCTTTTCGTCACAGATCTGCTTGTCGGATCGGTGTCTGTTGCTTTGCGGGATGTTTGGAGCCTTTTCACAGGAGGAGATTGTGCTCCCGTGACTCGCGATATTATTTTGAAAATCCGCATGACAAAAGCTGTGACAGCGCTCTTCGCCGGAGCTGCACTTTCGGCCAGCGGATTGCAGATGCAAACGCTCTTTCGAAATCCGTTGGCAGGTCCTTATGTGTTGGGAATCAGTTCAGGGGCATCGTTTGGTGTTGCACTCTTCCTTTTGGGAGCTCCCTTGTTAGGTATTTCCGGACATTCGTTTATTCAATCATTGGGAACTGCTGGCGCGGCATGGATCGGATCGGCTATCGTGCTCGGTGTCGTGTTGCTTGTCAGTCGTCGAATAAAAGATATCATGGTGATCTTGATTCTCGGTATGATGTTGGGGTCGGGTATTACGTCCCTTGTTGAAATTCTTCAATACTTATCGAGTGAGGCCGCTCTCAAATCGTTTGTTGTTTGGACGATGGGGTCGCTTGGCGATGTTACAGGTAGTCGCCTGATGTTGATGATTCCCGTTGTTGTGATCGGCTTGTTTCTGTCGATTGTGGTTATCAAACCGTTGAATCTGCTTTTGTTGGGGGAAAATTATGCCAGCACCGCAGGTCTGAATGTCCGTCGTACGCGCATGTTGCTGTTTCTCTCGACAATCCTGCTGGCGGGTACGGTTACGGCTTTTTGCGGTCCGGTTGGATTCATCGGACTGGCTGTGCCTCATCTTACTCGCATGTTTTTCCGCAGTGCAGATCACCGTATTCTCATGCCCGGTAGTATGTTGCTTGGTGCAGCTTTGCTGTTGATCTGCGACCTTGTATCGAAAACTTTGGCCTTCCCGATCAATACTGTAACTGCTTTGATGGGTATTCCGATAGTTATTCTTGTAGTAGTTCGTAATCGCAATCTTTTTTGATGAGTATCCGTTTGCATAACCTCACCCTCGCCTATGGTAGCCGAGTGTTACTTGATCGTATTTCGGCCGACATTCCTGCCGGTAGTGTTACGGCATTGATAGGTCGTAACGGAACCGGTAAAAGTACCTTGTTGCGCGCCATTGCAGGATTGGATACTCCTGCTGCTGGCGAGATTGATCTTTGCGGTTGTCTGTCATCATCGCTGTCAACCCAAGAACGAGCTACAACAATTAGCATGGTTACCACCGAGAAGATTCGGATTGCCAACCTCTCGTGTGAAGATACCGTAGCATTGGGTCGTGCTCCCTATACCAATTGGATCGGACGCATGCAAAATACTGACCGTGCTATTGTTGAATATTCGTTGCAACTTGTTGGAATGCAGGAATTTGCGCATAAAAATATGGATCAGCTCTCCGACGGAGAGTGCCAACGAGTGTTGATAGCCCGAGCTTTGGCGCAAGATACTCCGATCATTTTGCTCGATGAGCCAACCGCATTTCTTGATCTCCCTAATCGTTATGAGTTGGTTCAGTTGTTGCAACGTTTGGCTCATGAGGAGGGTAAATGTATTCTCTTCTCGACTCATGAACTTGATATTGCGTTGCGTCTTTGCGATGCGGTGGCACTGATTGACACTCCACAACTTCATCTGTTGCCTGCCGCAGAGATGGCGGCAAGCGGTCATATTGCTCGGCTATTTTCCAATATGTCCATCACTTTTGAAGATGACAATAGCTTATTTTAGCACGATTGTGTCGCCTTCCCGATAACCGTCTTGCAGGAAAAAAGCTAAAATTTGAAGTTTTTTTTGCATATTTTTTGTATAAGTCACTTTTTTAGTTACCTTTGCACCGCTAAAACCTCCTTTTAGAAGTTGAGTATAGCGGTAAGGCCCATTCGTCTATCGGTTAGGACGCAAGATTTTCATTCTTGAAAGAGCAGTTCGATTCTGCTATGGGCTACAAACGAGGAGAACCTCAAATATTCAGAGTTTGTTTTCGGTTCTCTACGGGTAATATACTTTCAGGAGCGGGTTTATACCCATCCGCCAACAGCTACGGCTGTCAAACCAAGAAGAAACTAAAAAAGTAAAAATAAAAACTACGAATTATGGCAAACCATAAGTCTTCGAAAAAACGTATTCGTCAGACCGTGACCAAACGTGCTCACAATCGTCTGTACCACAAGACGGCTCGCAACGCTGTGAAAGCCTTGCGTACAACTACTGAAAAGAGCGCAGCTGAGGCTTTGCTCCCGAAGGTAACAGCTATGTTGGATAAGTTGACCAAGCACAACATTATTCACAAGAATAAGGCCGCTAACTTGAAGAGTGCTATCCAATTGCATGTAAACGCACTCTAAACGTAGTATTTATAAACAAAAGCACCTGTTTGACACTATGTTAGACAGGTGCTTTTTTTGTTGGGGACTATTTTAATTTGCATGTGAAGAATTGCAGTCGCAAAAATGTGAGGTTATTCTTATTTTTATTATCTTTACTTTCGAAATTAAAAATCAACTTCTTATTCATGAAAAGATCCTTGCTTTTTGCTCTTTGTTTGATGATAGGGGCGTGTGCTCAACGAGCGGATTCTCCTATGTTGATCCCATCGGTCAATGAGATTGAATATGGCCGTAAAAGTTTCTCCCTGCCTAAAACAGCCGGCATCTATGCCGATTCCGAATTGGTGTCGGCAGGAGAATATTTGAAAGAAGCCTTTGCCGATCGAGTTTGTTTTCAGGGAGTTACTCCGGAAGATGCTACCGTTCGGTTGTTGATGGATCGGAGTGTTGCCGGTATCGATACTTATCGGTTGTCTGTGACACATGCAAAGGTCGAAATACGATGCAATTCGTATGGAGGTGCTGTGGCAGCTATTGCCACGTTGCGTCAGTTGGCAGTAAAGGGAGATGTGCCTTGCTGCCATATCGAAGATAGTGCCCGATTTGCTTGGCGAGGATTTATGCTTGATGTGTCGCGTCACTTCTTTACCAAAGAAGAGGTCATGCAACTGCTTGACTACATGGCTCTCTATAAATTCAATAAATTCCATTGGCATCTGACCGATGATCAAGGATGGCGTATCGAGTTGGATGCCTATCCCGAATTGACGACACAAGGAGCTTGGCGTAAGCCCAACAACCATGATGAGGAATGTATGCAGTTAGCCAGCCGGCAGGATGATTCGACTTATTTGTTGCCGGAAGATCGTCATGTAACCCTTCGAGGTGATCGGCTCTATGGGGGATATTATACCAAGACCGATATTCGTGAAGTGGTGGCTTATGCTGCTAAGCGAGGAATTGATGTTATTCCGGAGGTCGATATGCCGGGACATTCCCAACGGGCAATTGCTGTTTATCCCACTCTTTCTTGTTTTGATAAGGCCTCGTGGGGTACGGTTTTCTCTGCTCCGTTGTGTTTGGGCAAAGATCAAACAATCCAATTTTGTAAAAATGTTTATCGTGAGATATTCGAGTTGTTCCCTTATAAGTATGTGCATATTGGAGGAGATGAGGTGGAAAAAGATAATTGGGAGCGGTGTCCGCGTTGCCAATCACGTATTAGCCATTTGGGTTTGAAAGACGAGAAAGAGTTGCAGTCGTGGTTTATCAAGGAGATGGCCGATTTTTTCGAAGTGCATGGCAAAAAGTTGATAGGCTGGGATGAAATCGAAGAGGGTGGCTTGCAAAACAATCAAACTGTCATGTGGTGGCGCAGTTGGAGTGAACGCAGTTTCAGAAATGCAATCACAGCAGGGAATGAAGCGATTATCAGTAATAACGAATATTTCTATTTGAGTCAAGCGGAGAATCGTGGTACGTTGCGTAAAGTCTATGAGTTTGATATTGACGGGATGTTTGAGGATTCGATTCCGACCTCGGTCAAGGGAATTCAGGCGCATTTGTGGGCAGAGACAATCCCTACTTTTGAGAAATGTTGTTTTCGCCTTTTCCCGCGTCTATTGGCTGTCAGTGAGCAGGCTTGGCGCAGACCATCGGGTGATTTTGAGGAATTTGAGCGTCGTGCTTTTGCCCATTTGGAGAACATCTTTGATGCCGATAGCCTGAATTACCGCATTCCTGACCTGAAAGGATTTTGTGATCGAAACGTCTTTGTCGGTCAGACAATGGTGAAACTATCTGCACCTTTGCAGAATACAGAGATCTATTATACAACCGATGGTACCATTCCGACACAGGCTTCCAATCGCTATACCGATGGGATTGTTATCACGGAGGATACGACACTCAAATTGCGTTGTTATACTCCGACCGGTCATGCTGGCGAAATAGTAACTCTCTCCTATATAGCGACCGACTATCTTCCGGCGGTAGAGGCGAAATCGCTGTATGAGGGCTTGCAGGCCGATTGGTATGATTTCAAAGGCGAAACCTGTGCAGGTATTGATTCGGCTGCATTTTTGGGTAGATATGTTGTGCCTACGGTGGCAATTCCACAAGGGGTGTCGGGTAATATCGGATTGGTATTCAGCGGATATATAGAAGTCCCCGAGGATGGGATTTATTCGTTCTTTCTTGAATCGGATGATGGCTCTGTTTTGGATATCGATGGAGTTCGTGTAATCGATAATGACGGACCGCATTCGCGGTTGGAACGCAGTGGACAGGTCGCTTTGGCCAAAGGCCTTCATCACCTTTCGGCACGTTATTTCGATTATAATGGCGGCATGTTGAAATTCGGAGCCATTGATTCTGCGGGTCAGCGAATAGCCCTTCCTGCTGCGTGGCGGTTGTTACATGAGTAGTTTTTTTTGATACGAACTAATATAAAAACGAGGATTGCCGTATATCTTGACAGAGAAATCGTTATCTTTGCCGTTGGATTAAACCGCATTTGTGCATTATGGGATTCGTTCCGTTTACATTCGTCGATTTTGTTGATATTATTTTGGTGGCTGCCATCATGTATTGGATCTACCGCATGACCAAAGGTACCAATGCTCCCTATATTTTCTCAGGGATCATTGCGATTTATCTGTTGTGGGTGGTGGTGAAAACACTGAACATGGAGTTACTGTCAACGATTCTTGGGCAGGTGATTTCGGTGGGAGTAATTGCACTGATCATCGTGTTTCAGCCGGAATTGCGTCGTTTCCTGCAAATGATCGGCATGCGTCAGAAACATTTTGACTTTATCAGTCGGATTTTTTCGGCCGGTGAAGATCATCCGCAAACCAACTTGTCGCCTATTGTAACGGCTTGCCGCGAAATGGCGACAACAAAAACCGGAGCTTTGATTGTAATCGGCCAGCAGAGTGATCTGCGACTGATTGCCGAGGGTGGAATTGCCGTTGATGCCAAAGTGTCGGTTTCGTTGCTCAAAAATATCTTTTTCAAAAATGCGCCACTTCATGATGGTGCTGTAATAGTTGAAGGCGATCGGATTGTGGCGGCTAAATGTATTCTCCCCGTGACGCAGAGCGATGTGCCGAAAGATTACGGAACACGCCACCGTGCCGCAATTGGCATGAGCGAGATATCCGATGCGGTGATTGTGGTGGTTTCAGAGGAAACAGGAGGTATCTCGGTGGCGCATGGAGGAGATCTAAGACGCAATATCGATCCATTACGTTTGCAACAGGTATTACAGCGCTATTTGAATGTTGGTGCTCGCAAACGTACAAAACGTGAGTCTGCGGAATAATTCTAGAGCATATAAAAATGGGCCTAAAACACCGATTTTTATAAATCTTATTATTTTTTTGGTTGGAAATTTGGAGAACTCAAAAAAATGTTTTAATTTAGTTGTGTAGAACCTTAATTAAAATTTCAAGGATATGATTATTACATTTAACGAGTTGCGCCGAATTAAAGACAAACTGCCCAGTGGTAGTTCGCAACGCATTGCTGATGAATTAGGAATAGATGTGGAAACAGTACGAAATTATTTTGGTGGTAAGCACGAGGCCAAAGAGTGCGTAGGTGTTCACTTTGAGCCCGGGCCGGACGGAGGTGTGGTTACCCTGGACGACACAACGATTCTCGATGTTGCAATGCGTATTCTTGGCGAATTGAAATAAAAGTTGGAACAAGATACAAGAGCCCGCCTAACAAACGTTAAGCGGGCTCTTGGTGTATTGAGTTCTGTGGAGGGGAGGGAACTATATATCCGACGAAGACTTGTTGTCTTTTATTTTTTCATTGTTACCTACAACAAGGCCGTAGTTATGAATCTCTGTTCCGGCCTCTAAATCTTTTTCCTATGCAAGGAGTTCATACCCGCCTGCGGCGGTAAAAATTAGATGTCATATTAAAGGGTCAAGACTTGTTTTACATCATAGAGTTTGAAGGGCAACAATTTTCAGTAAAAGACACACCTAAACTTCCTTATTCGGGACCGTCTTATCAAATCTATTATAAGAGTAAAGAAGTCAAAGAAAGAGGTGTTGAGTTGGTGTTAAAGAGTGATATAGAAAAATATATTGCTGAATATAATAATAAGGAACAAGAGCGTCAATTATCAGAAGAGGCTCGCCAACAACGAAGAGTAAAAGAGCGAGCTGCATCCGCAGCCGCCTATAAAAAAGAGTGGGCTGAGAGAACTGCAAAGCGTAAGCAAGAGTTGTTAGCAAAATACCCCGCTGATATTGTTGAAAAAATCTTAAATCACAAAGTGCAGATTGGAATGACTATGGAGATGTGTCGCGAGGCTTGGGGTTATCCATATGGCGGAAAAACATCGGTAACCAACAGTCTTGGAACTGCCGAAACGTGGTTCTATGGCTCGTCGAGTTTGACATTTGTAAATGGTAAATTACGAAGTATTATTAAGTATTAACAATAGCATAAATTAATAAAATACTAAGGTGGCGTATGAAACCCTGTAGTTCCTTCATACGCCACCTTAGCTTGTCTGCAACCAATCTTTTTAAGAGATAGATAGGGCTTATAAATACAGCACAATCGTGCGTGTAAGGGGTTGAATGGTGAGTACGATAAGAGCCCTAATATCGTACTCACACTTTTAGAACAATTGTATCAAAAGCAGGCCGGTGGCAATCGATACAATTGTGGTGATCAGTCCGGGCATCATGAACGAGTGGTTGAGCACCCATTTTCCGATGCCTGTGGTACCCGTGCGGTCGAAGTTTATGGCTGCGACGACGGTCGGATAGTTGGGAATGAAGAAATATCCGTTTACCGCAGGAAACAAGGCGATCATCATCATCGGCGATATGCCCAACGCAATGCCTAATGGAGCAATGGCGCGAATGGTGGCAGCCTGACTGTAAAGCAGAATTGACATCACAAAGAGAGCCACTCCGAACAACCAAGGCATTTGTGTCACAATGCTTTCGATGGATAGCTTCAACTCTCCGATATTGCCGTTGATGAAAGTGTCGCCCATCCATGCAATTCCAAATATGGCGATTACGGCCTGCATGCCGGCCGAGAAGATACTTCCTTTGGCTGCATCCGATCCGTTGGTGCGGGTAAACAATAAAATAAATGCTGCGGCAGAGAGCATCAGAATCTCAATGAGTAGTGGCATGCTCAATGCTGTACCATCGAAAGAAGGTCGTAACGAAGGAATCGAGCCGAAAAGTACGATAAGCAAAGTGGTTATAAGGAATATGGCGACCGACAAACGGGCTTTCGAACGGTTTTTTACATCGTTCAACTCGGTGCGTTTCTCATCGAGCAGACCGCTTTTCAATCGTCTGATGTATTCAGGATCATCGACAAGTTCTTTGCCTACTCGCATTGAATAGAGTGCACCGGCCAATATGCCAACAAGAGTTGCCGGTATGCAAATTTTCAAAATGTCGAAAAGGTTTATTCCGAATCCGGTAAGCATGCCTAACAGAGCAACGGTCGCTGCCGATATGGGGCTAGCCGTGATTCCCTGTTGTGAGGCGATTACGGCAATGGCCAATGGCCGTTCGGGGCGGATCTTGGTTTCTGTTGCCACCTCGGCAATAACGGGGAGCAGCGAATAGGCGACGTGTCCGGTTCCTGCAAGGAAGGTAAACAGATAGGTTACAAATGGGGAGAGTATTGTCACATGGGCGGGATTGCGACGCAAGATACGTTCAGCGATCTTTACCATGTAATCAAGACCTCCTGCGGCCTGCATGCACGATGCCGCAGAGATAACTGCGGCGATCATAAGCATTACATCAATTGGAGGTGCGGTGGGTTGCAATCCGAAGACGAAAGTAAGAATTGCCAAACCGATACCTCCCATAACACCGAGTCCGATACCTCCCAAACGGGCTCCTATTATTATGGCTGTGAGTACAAATAGGAATTGAATAAGCATAATTTGTTTTTTATGGCGAATATAACTTTGTGTGTTGATAGCCTTTACTCCAATTCGCGGCGATTCAACAATGCGTGGGTAATGGTCAGTTCATCGACATATTCCAATTCATCTCCAAATCCGATTCCCCGTGCAATAGCGGTGATTTTCAAATCGGGGAACTGGCGAAGGCGATTCATCAGATAGAAGAGAGTGGTTTCGCCTTCGATCGAGGTGGGGATGGCTAGAATAACCTCTTTTACCTCTTGTTGTGCAACTCGATTGATCAACAAGTCGATTTTCAAGTCGGAAGGCGAAATGCCCTGCATCGGGGAGATCACTCCTCCGAGGACGTGGTACAGCCCTCGATATTGACGAGTGTTCTCTATCGAAAGTAGGTCGGCAACCTGTTCCACGACACAGATGGTCGAATGGTCGCGTTCGTCGTTCTTGCATATCGGGCAGATCGTGTCGTCGGAGAGATTGTTACAGCAGGTACAATATTTTATCTCATGGCGAAACCGATCGATACTGTGGGTCATGTCGCGTACCGAATCGGGCTCCATGCGTAACATATGGATCGCAAGGCGCATGGCCGTACGACGACCGATTCCCGGAAGCTTCGAAAGCTCACTAACCACATCATGAAGTAACTGCGACATCAGATAATCTCAATTTTACGGGCTTCAAGCCATCCTTTTTTGCCGTCGGCGATGGATATTTCATACCAATCATCGAGTTGATCGGTGATTCGTACTAATGTTCCTTCATGCAACACAAAGAGGTCAGCAGATGATTTGTCAGGAGAACTTTTCACTGCGGCGGAATTGGATAATACGACGGCTTGTGTGCGATCGAGTATCTCACGACGTTCTCCTGCTGCAAAGATGGTTGTTACGACAAAGAGAACTCCTGCAACAAGAGCTCCGTAAAAGCCTGCTTTTCTCCATGTCAGACGTTGAGCCAACAAGAAGAACAACACCGATGCCAACGCAATAATCAACATACCCAACGAGAGTAGACTCCACGCCGTACAACTCATTGTATGGCGTATGGCACGCAACCATTCGCTGAGAAAGAACTCGGGAATCTGTTCGATGGTGTCTTTTGTGCGGGCCTCGGCTACGCTTAGGTTGTAGCGGATATCATCATTGCCCGGAGCAAGACGTAATGCCCGCCGATAGCAGAGGATGGCTTGTCCCAACTGATCATCTTTGAAATAGGCATTGCCCAAATTATAATAGAGTTTTGCCGAACTCAATTCTTGGGCGAGCAGTTGCTCGTAGGCCTTGATGGCACCGTGAAAATCGTTGTTGATATAAGCGGTGCTAGCCTGATCCCAAAGTTGATCGGGAGTTGTGACTACGGGCGAGTTGGTTTCGAGCGAATCTGCCCCCATTGCAGGTTGTAATTCTGTTGGTTGTGCAGTGGCGAAACCGGAAATCAACAGTAGTAACGATGTTATGATCTTTTTCATCATGGTTCTATCGTTTTATGGAACTCTCAATGCGAGAGATGAAATCAACTCCTTCGGCATAAATGTCACTCATTTGAGCAGCTGCCGATGGCGAATATTGTGCTTCATCGCATTGGGTAATGATAGCGGTAAAACGTTGTGACTGCTCGGAGGAGACACCGCGTTTGTGCAACTCTTCGCGAACATTCTCTTTCGTGAGGTTGGCAACCGGAATATTCAATTTGTCGCTCATATATCCCCATAAAGCACGAAGCATCTCTTCGTAGAATGCGTGGCGGTTTTGCTCCTCCATGTACCGTTTGGCTGCTCGGAAACGCTGTACGGCAACTTTATTGGCACGTTTTCCGCGAACAAGTACTAAGTTTTTCGACTCGCGAATCTTTCGGCGAAGCGCAATATAGCTGCCGACAAAAAGCAACAGAATGGCTGTGAGTAACAGCCAATATGTCTGTCCGAAGAGGAATGGCTTGCGGTTGAATTGCAATTGAGCGGTTCCCAACTTGATGAATCGGATATCTTGTCCCAAAAGTTTTACCTCTTCTTTCGACATTCCTTGTCCCCGCATAATAACGGCGTCTCCACCTCCTTGTGCATCGGGTGTGATCTCCAATGTGAGTGGCTTGGATTGCAGGGTGACGTACTGCATACGCGCCGGATCGAAATAGGAGAATTCGATGGGAGCAATGTCGTAGTTGCCTTCGGCGCGAGCAATGAAGGGATATTCGAATTGACGATAACCCGAAATACCGGCTGCTGAGGTGTTGATCGACTCGGTAGTTTTGACATTATACTGCTCAAACGATGCCGGAAGGGTCAATGGTGGTGCTTGTATGAAGGTAAGATTACCTGTGCCCGAGATCTTAATTGTATAGGTTGCGGCCGAGTTGGCGGCAAAACGCTCTTGTGGATAGGTGGCTTCAAGGTTGAAATGACCTACGGCTCCGCTAAATCCGGACGGAGCTCCGGCCGGCAACGATTTGACAGTGACCGTTATTCGCTGGCTTTGCAGTTTGCGAGGAACATTGTACACTTCGTGTCCCCCACCGAAGAAGGGATCGATGGGATGACGGCTTGGAACTACAACTTGGGCGATGGCGGTTAATTCGGCAGGATCGATAGTCAATGAACCTGCTTGCTGCGGATAGAGCAAGAACTCACGAGCCACTAATGTTTCATAGACCTTGCCGTTGTAGGTTTCGCGTTGACGACGTGCATTGTCTGTGCGCAATTCCTGAGCCCAGAACCCGTTGAATGATGGAAACTTTACATCCTCATAGCCAACAACGTTGGCACGTTCGTAGAGTTTGAAGGTAACGCGTAAAGGCTCGCCTTTGAAAACGGAAGTGCGGGATACGATTGTTCGTAATAATAGGTCGTCTTTGGCGATTTGTCCTTGTGCCGATTTCGACGATGCTCCGGAGTCGTGCTGACGTGATGATTGCCCGTTTGGGTTGTTGCCTGCTCCGCCCTGATTGTTGTTTTCGGCAACGATCTCGATCGGTAAGGCGTTGGTTCGATAGGTTTCACCATCGACAACAACCGAAGCGGCTCCAATCGTAACATTCCCGGCGGCCTGTGGCAATAAGACGAATGTGTATGTATAGTTGACACTCTTGGTCATGGAGCCGTTGATGATTTGGATTGATGATCCGCTTGCAACAGCAGGTCCGGCCAATACCTCAAAACCTTCGAATGTAGGGGCTTGAAACGAATCATCGTCCGGTTTGGCATTGAGTGCAAACTCTACTCGAAAAGCCTCGCCAATAGCTACCGTCAATGGAGAGGAGGCCTCGAAAACGACTTTTTCGGCAGCGAATGCCGAAAAAGTCGTCCAAATGAGCAGTATAGCAAATCCTATTTTTGCAATAAAATTCCTCATCAGTTAAATTATTTCCGAATTTTCTGCAATACAACGCATTTTATGCGGATTTAGTGTTTGAAATCTGCAAAAAAGTCGTTGCCCTTGTCATCAACGATGATGAAGGCTGGGAAATTTTCGACATAAATCTTACGAACAGCCTCCATGCCCAACTCTGGGAAATCAACTACTTCAACCGATTTGATCGAGTTTTTGGCCAAAACGGCAGCGGGACCTCCAATCGAGCCGAGGTAGAATCCTCCATGCTTTTGGCAGGCATCGGTAACTTCTTGTGAACGGTTACCTTTGGCTACCATAACCATCGAGCCGCCTACCGATTGGAAGAGGTCAACGTAGGGATCCATACGTCCGGCAGTGGTCGGGCCGAACGATCCCGAAGCCATGCCTTGCGGAGTCTTGGCCGGACCGGCATAATATACCGGATGTTTTTTGAAGTATTCGGGCATAGGTTTCCCCTCATCGAGCATCTGTTTGATGCGGGCGTGGGCAATGTCGCGAGCAACGATAAGCGTTCCTTTGAGGTTCAAGCGCGTTTTGATCGGATATTTTGTCAGGATCTCACGTACTTTGTCCATACCCTCATCGAGGTCAATCTCCACAGCGGGCGACATGGCTGGCGATGTTTCGGGAAGGAAACGTGCGGGATTCTTCTCCAACTCTTCAAGGAAGATACCTTCGGGAGTGATCTTGGCTTTGATGTTGCGATCGGCCGAGCAACTTACGCCGATGGCTACGGGGCAGGAGGCAGCATGACGCGGAGCGCGAATTACACGCACATCGTGTACAAGGTATTTGCCGCCGAATTGGGCTCCGATACCGCTCTCGCGGCAGATTTTTAATACTTTCTCTTCCCATTCGAGATCGCGGAAACAACGACCTCCCTCATTGCCGGAGGTGGGTAGTTCGTCAAGATAGCCGGCCGATGCTTTCTTTACCGTTGAAAGACACATCTCGGCCGAAGTCCCACCGATGCAGATGGCGAGGTGGTAGGGGGGGCATGCCGATGTGCCTAGGTCTTTGATGTGCTCGGCGATGAATTTAGTCAGCGAAGCCTCGTTGAGCAGTGCTTTGGTCTGCTGATAGAGGAATGTCTTGTTGGCCGAACCGCCACCTTTGGTGATGAAGAGGAATTCATACTCCATCCCGGGTTTACCGGCATAGATGTCGATTTGTGCCGGAAGATTTGTTCCCGAGTTTTTCTCATCGATCATCGTGAACGGGACAACCTGCGAATAGCGGAGATTACGCTCCTTGTATGTTTCATAGACGCCTTTGGCGATACACTCGGCATCGTCGGCTCCTGTATAAACATCTTCGCCTTTGTGGGCGATGCAGATTGCCGTGCCTGTATCCTGACAAGTGGGCAGTTCGCCTTCGGCGGCAACAGCCTGATTGAGTAACATGGTGTAGGCTACAAACTTGTCGTTGTCAGAAGCTTCGGGGTCTTCGAGGATATTGTGCAATTTTTGGAGGTGCGAAGCACGCAGATAGAACGAAACGTCGTTATAAGCCGCTTTTGACAATAACTCCAATCCGGCGGGATCGACCTTCAAGATCTTTCGGCCGTCGCATTCGACAACTTTGACATAATCTTTCGTCAACAGACGATATTGAGTCTTATCTTCGTTGATGGGATAAGGCTCTTGGTAGATGAAATCGGGCATAATTTTATTTGTTAGTTAGTATTGGCGTTAAATTTATGCAAAAATACAAAAAACAATCCGGATTGCATAACTAATTTCTCGTATGTTGTTATTTTTTATGGAGAATAGGTGGTTATTAAAAAAAATTATTAACTTTGTGCGGTCTTTGCAATGTATTGCATGACATGTAAAGATCAAACCGGTCGATAGGGGAGTTACAATGGTTGGCAGAGAGGTTGCAGGAGATCGGTTGAGATGGATGACGAAAACAAAAAATTCAAAACTTTTATTTTTATGGTATCTTATAAAGACTTAGGTTTGGTAAACACCCGGGAGATGTTTGCCAAAGCAATCGAAGGAGGTTATGCCATTCCGGCATTCAATTTCAACAACATGGAACAGATGCAAGCCATTATCTCGGCTTGTGTGGAGTGCTCGTCTCCGGTTATTTTGCAGGTGTCGTCGGGCGCGCGTAAATATGCCAATCAGACTTTGTTGCGTTACATGGCACAAGGAGCTGTGGAGTATGCCAAAGAGTTGGGGAAAAATATTCCCATCGTTTTGCACCTCGATCATGGTAACTCGTTTGAGTTGTGCAAGAGTTGTATTGATATGGGTTTTTCGTCGGTGATGATCGATGGCTCGCACCTTCCTTACGAGGAGAACATTGCTCTTACGAAACAGGTCGTAGAGTATGCGCATCAGTTTGATGTAACGGTTGAGGGTGAGTTGGGCGTATTGGCCGGTGTCGAGGATGAGGTTTCGGCCGAGCACCACACCTATACCCGTCCCGAAGAGGTGGTTGATTTCGTATCGAAGACTGGTGTTGACTCGTTGGCTATTTCGATCGGTACGTCGCACGGTGCCAATAAGTTCAAGCCCGAGCAGTGTACTCGTAACGAGGAGGGTATCTTGTTGCCGCCGCCTTTGCGTTTCGACATCCTTGCCGAGATCGAAAAGCAGTTGCCCGGATTCCCCATCGTATTGCACGGATCGTCGTCGGTTCCGCAGGAGTATGTGAAGATCATCAACTCCTATGGCGGTGCTTTGAAAGATGCCGTAGGTATTCCTGAGGAGCAGTTGCGTCAGGCCTCCAAGAGTGCGGTTTGCAAAATCAACATCGACTCGGATGGTCGTTTGGCCATGACTGCTGCCGTGCGTCAGATCTTGGCAGAGAATCCCGCTGAGTTTGACCCCCGTAAATATTTGGGTCCGGCTCGTGAGGAGTTGAAGAAACTCTACATGCACAAGTGCGAGAATGTGCTTGGCTCGGCAGGTAAGGCTTAATTCAAATCTTTCTAATAAAAATTTGAGCCCGTCTAACTTTGACTTGTTAGACGGGCTTATATTTTATACGACTGCATCGTCCGATTAGGCAACCGAGCAGGGGATTCCCAATGCCTCAACCCGAGCGGCAATCTGCTGCAACTCTTCGCGCGACACCTTTTCGAGTGTCGGGCAGGGAGTATCGCGATCGAGCGAATAGACCATCACTTGTCGCGGGCGGATCTCGGCAACCAATTCGAGCCAAGCAGCCACCTCGCGCTCTACGGTATTGTCAATGGCCACTTCTTCGCATGTACCCCGCAAGAACATGGTTTGCAGGATCATCTGGCCATCGAATGATTTCATTCCATCAACAACATCCCGAACCGAATAGTTGTTATTTTGCGGATTGTTCATGCGACGCACCGTTTCATCGAAAGCCGAATCGAGTTTCAGAATCGGATTGTCCACCCGTAGCAAAGCTCGCCGAACGCCCTCGCGATGGAGTTGCGTGGCATTCGACAACACCGAAACTTTTGCCGAGGGGCAAAACTTGTCACGCAAAGCGATCGTATCATCGATGATTGCCTCGAAATCGGGGTGCATGGTCGGCTCTCCGTTGCCGGCAAAGGTAATCACATCGGGAGGTGTCCCGTCGGCAACCATTTTTTGCAACGTTTCGGACAAAAGCCGCTGTACCTCTTCGCGCGGGTTAAATCGTCGCAGTCCACGATGTTCTGCATTCCAACCGCATTCGCAGTAGATGCAATCAAACGAGCACAATTTCGATTCGGTAGGCAGTAAATTAACCCCTAACGAAAGCCCCAAGCGCCGCGAATGAATCGGGCCAAAAATAATATCGTGAAAAAGGGATGTCATGATCCTCGTTAAGCAACTTTCTCTTCTTTCTTACCAATGCGGTCGATACGATCAACAATTACCGAGATGGCACCGTCGCCCGTAACGTTCGTAGCCGTACCGATGCTGTCCATCGCGATATATATGGCAATCATCAGCGCCAGCAACTCTTCATTAAATCCGAGTACCGACTGTAAAACGGGTAATGCAGCCATTACAGCACCACCCGGAACACCCGGAGCAGCCACCATTGTAATCGCCAACATGCAGATAAATTCAAAGACCATACCGAATTCGATTGGCGTATTGTGGAACATCATCAGTGCGAGGGCGCACGAAGTGATGTTCAACATCGAGCCCGACAAGTGAATCGTGGCACAGAGCGGAATGGTGAACGATGCGATCGATGGACGGATACCGATCTTTATTGCACGATCGAGTGTTACGGGAATCGTAGCCGCCGACGACTGCGTACCGACAGCTGTTGCATAGGCCGGAAGCATCGTCCAAAGCATCTTGAACGGATTCTTGCCACTAACTACACCGGCTACCGAGTATTGGAAAATCAGCAGGATGATTGCCATTAAAATTAGCACAAAGATAATCTTTAAGAAGATGGACAATACACCGGCAACCTCACCCGTCATGGTCATCTTCATAAAGACACCGAAGATGTAGAGCGGAAGCAACGGAATCAATACGCCCGAAATAACGCTGCTGATGATAGCACGGAAATCATCTAACACACCTTTGATGCGCTCCGAACCGGTTACGGCTGTGCCCAAACCCAGCACAAAGGCCAATACCAAAGCGGTCATCACACCGATAGCTGCCGGAATCTCCACCTTAAACCAAGGAGCAGCGGCTGCAGTGGCCTCCTTGATGTCCGATACCGAGCCCTCGATTAACGAAGGGAAGAGTGTGGTAGCGACACCATAGGCACTCAGACCTGAAATCACCGTAAAGATGTATGCCAACACCGTTGTAATGGCCAACAGACGACCGGCACCTTTCCCCAAGTCGGCAATACCCGGAGCCACCAAGCCGATGATCAGCAAGGGCACAATAAAATTCAGGAATTGACTGAAAACATAGTTAAATGTCGCAAACGAGCGAGCGGCCCATTCCGGAAATACATATCCGGCACCGATACCCAGCACGATGGCAATGATAATTCGCGGAAGCAGACCAATTTTAGAGAGTGAAAATTTTTTCATTTGGTTATGTTTAGTTATTAAGTTGGCGATATAATTTTACAAATATAGTGATTTTTTGCAAAATATAGGCGGGAAACCTAGAAATAATATAGTCGGTAGGGAACAAAAAGAGAGGTGATGCGGAACATCACCTCTCTCTTCATGACTCTTTCTTGCATACTCATCATAGGATTGCATGATAATTTACTCAACAGCCAACTCGTCGAGAGATGGAAGTTTCGGGAACGTTGCGTGCGGTTCGGCTTGATACCAAAACGCCGTAGTTGCAATGTCGGAGTGCTGCGCTAAATAGACTCTGTTACGATTTAGTTTCCACCCCAAATCCTGAATTGTAATACGAATATCTTTCTTGAAACGGATAGGATCAACAATATGCCAACGATAGAGTCCGAAGCGTTGTTGCGTATTGTATTTTGTACCATCCGGTTCTATCACCTGACACAATCCTGCATAAGGGGTACAATATTTCTCGTATCGTTTCTTGTCGGGAGTAAAGTCATAAGCACCACAGAAGTAATCCTCCAAACCTGTACCACAGATTGTGGGGAACTCTTTATCACCATCGAGATAGAATTTTATCTCGCCTTCACCCCACCAGCCATTATTGTGGAGTCCCCATGCCATATAGACACCAACAAAGTGTCCTTGTCCTTTCACGCCATCAAGAATAGTAAAGACCGAATCCTCGCAATAAGGTGTCCGACGGAATTGTGCATGGAAGTATGCTGCATCTTGGGGAACCTCGGTCAGGGTATAATCCACTTGATAATATACCGATGAGGCCTTTTCGGGATTGATATTTTCAATAGTCATCTTACAGCCCTTACGGAACGGCATCTGCCAATAGCAGTTGAAGCCTCGTGCAGGATTCACACATACAGCCTGCGACACCACCGAAGAGTAGGTATTCCAACCTTGACAGAAGAAGTCTCCCAAAGGACACTCTACCGAAGGGGTCTTTTCATCATCCCAATAGATACGCAAAACAAGCCAACGCCACGAATTGGAACTTGTCGTCATCCAAATATGCTGAATAGCACCCGAGCCTTCAATCTGCGCCAACGTAAAAGTCTCTTTCGAGTTGACGATGATCTTAGGATTGACTTTCCAGCCTTGCCCCAACTCCTGTGCTGCATGAGAACTATTATTTACATTGCGGACACTTGGATTGGTAGGAATCGCCATACCTCCTTTACCCTTCTCTCCTGTAAAATTTTCGGGGCTGATGGAACGGCTTTCTGCATTTGACAGGCGGTAGAGATTGCCCAGATCGGTATTCAAGCCGTTAAATGAGGGTTGCGCCATAACAAAAAGGCCAAAGCACAAGGCAATAGTGGTTGGAATCAATCTTTTCATATATCAATCTATTAATGTGTTGTGAAAATCAGGCTGGGGATTGATGTCCCCTTGCGGTGAAGATTGGAAGTTTAACGTATGATATAAATAGTGTATGATCGTTAAAAATTGAATCAACGTTGCTCATTAGGGGCGGTAGGTGGGACAAATGTAATCAAAAAGTAGCGATTTGCAATGCGAAAAATCGGATTTCGGCATATGTTGAAACATCCAAAAGTTGATCTAAACCTGTCTCACAAGATCAACCCGCTCAAAAATAGGCCTATTTTCAAAAGATAGAGCGACAAAAGCCCAACCAGATAAGGAAATTAAGTATAAATGCGTATCTTTGTTCCCCGAAAAACGGCTATTTTTGACCATTAAAACCGTTGGACACAATTGTGTGCGATTATTTTTCGCATGCTAAGCAACAGAATTAGACACTAAAACTTAAATTACAATAGATATGGTTGATATTTTTGCCCGTCTCGAAAAGAATGCAGGCGGTCCTATCGGACAGTACATGGCTTATGCTCACGGCTACTATGCTTTCCCTAAATTGGAGGGAGACATTGGCCCACACATGCGTTTCCGAGGCAAGGAGATGCTCAATTGGAGTTTGAACAACTACCTCGGGTTGGCAAACCACCCCGAAGTTCGTAAGGCAGATGCCGAAGGTGCCGAGAAATTCGGTATGGCAGCCCCGATGGGTGCCCGTATGATGAGCGGTCAGACCGTTTATCACGAGCAACTCGAACGCGAATTGGCCGAGTTTGTCGGCAAAGAGGATGCTTTCCTGCTCAACTACGGTTATCAAGGTATGATCTCGATCATCGATTGCTTGCTAACGCCACGCGACGTGGTGGTTTACGATGCCGAGGCACACGCCTGCATCATCGACGGTCTGCGCATGCACAAAGGCAAGCGTTTTGTGTTCGGCCACAACGACATGGAGTCGCTGCGTCTGCAACTGCAACACGCCACCGACTTGGCCGAGGAGCAAAATGGCGGTGTTTTGGTCATCACCGAGGGTGTGTTCGGTATGAAGGGTGATCTCGGAAAACTCGACGAGATTGTGGCTTTGAAGAAAGATTTCTCGTTCCGCTTGTTGGTTGACGATGCACACGGTTTTGGTACGATGGGCGAAGGCGGTCGTGGTACGGCATCGCATTTTGGCGTTATCGATGGTATCGACGTATTGTTCAATACCTTTGCCAAGTCAATGGCCGGTATCGGAGCTTTTGTTTCGGGGCCCCGTTGGTTGATCAACCTTTTCCGTTATAATATGCGTTCGCAACTCTATGCCAAGTCGCTCCCGATGCCGATGGTTATCGGTGCTCTGAAACGTATGGAGTTGATCCGCAACCACCCCGAATACCAACAGAAACTTTGGGAGATTGTTCGCGCAATGCAAAGTAGCTTGAAAGAGAATGGATTCGACATCGGTGTCACCAACTCGCCCGTAACTCCCGTTTTCTTGAAAGGCGGAGTTCAGGAGGCTACGAACTTGGTGGTGGATCTGCGCGAAAATCATGGAATCTTCTGCTCGATGGTGATCTATCCTGTGATCCCGAAGGGCGAAATCATTCTCCGCGTAATTCCGACAGCTGCACACACCCTCGAAGATGTAAAAGTTACAATCGAGGCATTCAAAGCCGTGCGTAGCAAACTTGAAGATGGTACTTACGCTTCGTTGCCTATTCCGATGCGTGCCGATGAAGGATTCAAAGTGCGTTAATTCGGCTCAAACTATCAATAACATGTGGGGTTCCGAGAATTCGGAACCCTATTTTTTTTGGGGGGGGAGGGGATTTTACGGTTATTGACGTTGAAAATTTATGTTGCATAAATATTTTCCTTCAAAAATTTTGTATTAACAAATTTTTGCCTTACATTTGCAATCCCAAAACGAAGTTAATGCTCGTTGTCGGGCGATGATCGCAATATCATCGAACCCAAATACGCGGAAATAGCTCAGTTGGTAGAGCACAACCTTGCCAAGGTTGGGGTCGCGAGTTCGAGTCTCGTTTTCCGCTCAACGCACGAAGGATAGCAAAAAGCTATCCTTTTTTTGTGCGTTTCGCGGAAGAGTCCGCGACCATATAGACAATTCCTCCAAACCTCCCTTTGATAAGGGAGGCTTCGCTTGGAGCAGAAAACGAGATTCGCCACGAGCGACCCCAAGATGCCCCCTGTCAGGGGGTTAGGGGGTGTAAATATAGTTCGCGAAAAATGCCCGCGACTATATAGACAATCCCACCAAACCTCCCTTTGATAAGGGAGGCTTCGCTTGGAGCGGGAAACGAGATTCGCTATGAGCGATCCCAAATCACCCCTTTCAGGGGTTGGGTGTATAAATATAGTCCGCGAAATTTCCCATGCAAAGCGTGGACTCGGGTATTGTTTTTTATCTCTCTGAAAGTCAGTGGCTTTTTGTGCTTGAAAATGATGGCACAGATAGCTTGAACTGATGACGCCTATTCTCTCTCTTGAATTTCCCCAATTTCTATATAAGGATAAAAGCGAAAACACTTTCATCAAATATGTAGTATCGAGGAAGCAAAGTCCCACAACACTACAAAGTTTGTAAAATTTTCGCAAACAACAACACTCTTTTGGGGTCTTGTTTGGGTATGATACAAAAAATCGTCTCCGTTGTTAGCGAAAGACGAAATTTTATTTTACTATCAAAATAACTTTATCCGAAAAACTCTTCTTCGGTTGTGGTGGCAAGGTCCGATGAAGCGATGATCTGGGAAACGCTTTCTAAGACTGTTTCGTAGTTGTAACCTAATGCAATGCCGTAGCGGATCAACTTTGTGCGCAGCTCATAAGAAGAGTTGCTGCGTGTTGTGCGAGCCTTTCGGCGTAATTGTTCAGTCAGACGAGTTGCCATGTCGCGACATTCGATCTCGGATAATGCTGCATCAATCAGTTCGCGAGCAATGCCTTTGCGTTGTAGTGCTGCGCGAATCTTGTATTCGCCCCATCCGCTCAATCGTAATTTTTCGCGAACAAAGGCTTCTGCATAGCGACTATCATCAATAAATCGGTCGTGGACCAATTGTGCCAAAATCCGTTGGGCGTCGGGGGTAGAGAGCCCCCAGCCGTGCATCAACCGATGCGCATCACTTTCGCACTTTTCGGCTCGGGCACATAACCGCATTAATGTTGCCAAAGCTTGCTCAGGTGTTTTACTCTTCGGTTTTCGAGCCGATGAGTTGTGCTTGGGGTATTTTATCTCAGGTGGCAACATAACATACGCGGTTTTCCGAATAGGTCTTCGCGGACTTTAATATCGGTATAACCCTCCTCGGTGAGCATACGACACATGGTGTCGGCAAAAAGATGGTAAATCTCAAAATAGAGGCGCCCTTTCGGGTGCAGAATTTGTCGGCCGTGGCGGGCTATAGCCCGATAGAATATAAGCGGGTCGTTGTCTGGAACAAAGAGTGCTTCGTGTGGCTCATGGTCGCGGACATTGATGTGCATGGTAGACAAGTCGCTCTGTGGTACATAGGGCGGATTGGATATCAATGCATCGAACCGTTCTGAAAAGAGGACAGACAAGTCACCGAGCATGTCGGCATGGCAAATCGTGACATGTGCTCCCAACGTTCGACAATTCTCGGCTGAAACGGCAAGGGCAGTCTCGGATATGTCGGTGGCAAAGACTTTGGCATCGGGAAGCTCCAATGCTAAGGAGGCTGCAATACATCCGCTACCGGTGCCTATATCGAGTAGGGTAGCCTGTTTCCCCTGCATTTCGCGGATAACCCATGCCACCAACTCTTCGGTTTCGGGACGAGGAATCAATACGCCTTCGCGCACGGCAAAGCGGCGACCGTAGAACTCGGTATTACCTATAATATATTGTACCGGCTGTCCTGCGGCAAGTTGTTTGATGACCTCTGGCAGATTGGCAATAAACAATTCGGCGTTCGGATCGGTTAAAAATGCCGATGGCGGAAGTTGGGATAGTTCCGATGCGACAATAAGAGCAATACTGCGCGCCTCTCGTTGGCCATAGAGTGCTATAAGCGGTGCGGCAATCTGTCGGAGTATCTCTGTTCGTGAAGTCATCAGCAGCGAAGGTCGGCTAATGCAATGGCTACGACCGCCTCGACAACAACAGCTCCCCGCAAAGCGATGCAGGCATCGTGGCGACCGCGAATGGTTAATGGCTCGATACGACCAGAGCTAAAATTGAAAGTCTCTTGCGGTTGGGCAATGCTGGCTGTGGGTTTGAAAGCTACACGAACAATCAGCTCGTTTCCGTTGGTAATGCCTCCATCAATACCTCCGGCATGATTGGTAGCCGTAGTGCCTTGTGCATCAATGATGCGGTCGTTATTTTCTGATCCGCGATGTCGTGCGGCATTAAATCCGGCTCCAAACTCAACTCCTTTAACTCCGGGTACGGCAAATAACAGGTGAGCAACCAAACTCTCGACCGAATCGAAAAACGGGTCGCCCCAACCTGCCGGAATACCTTTTATGCGGCACTCGACAATGCCTCCTACCGAGTCGTGCGATGAGGTAGCTTCGCGTAAGATGTCGTCAAATCGGTCGGGATCGGTACAACCTCCGATCTCTGTCAAACGAGTGGTAAAGGAGACTGTTGCAGGAAGAATCTTCTTGGCAACGACGCCAGCTGCAACAAGACCCGCTGTCAGTCGTCCCGAAAAGTGCCCGCCGCCTCGCGGATCGTTATAGCCTGCAAAACGTACCATTGCCGTGCGGTCGGCATGCGAGGGCCGACAGTGTGCCGGATCGGGATAATCTTGTGATCGCGTATTGTTGTTCTCGAATGCTATAGCCAATGGTGCGCCGGTGGTGTGACCTTGATAGATCCCCGAAAGGAGTTGGGGCATGTCTGCTTCACGGCGTGGAGTTGTACCCAATCCTCCGCTACGCCGACGAGCGAGATCCTCTTCGAAATCGGAGATAGCGAGTGGAATGCCTGCCGGAACGCCGTCGAGAAGGATTCCTATCTGTGGTCCATGAGATTCTCCCCAAATGGAGAGCCGGAATTTGTTGCCAAATTGATTCATAATGTGTTGTCGATTTTTACTTTTTGCAGGTCTTCGAAGAAATTTGGGTAGCTTTTAGCTACACTTTCGGCTCCTTCGATTGTAACAGGACCATCTGCTCGTAGAGCGGCAACGGCCGTAGCCATCGCCATGCGATGATCACCATGACTCTTTACATGGGCACCGTGAATTGCTCCGCCGCGAATGCGCATGGTGTCGGGCTCCGAGAGATCGACATCGATGCCCATGCATCCGAATTCTTCTTGAATTGCCGATGCTCGATCGCACTCTTTGTGGGTAAGACGCGAAGTGCCCCGAATAACACTGTCTCCTTCTGCAGCTGAGGCCAATACGGCCAAAGCAGGGAAGAGATCAGGGCACTCGGTGGCATCGAATTCGAAAGCGGAGAGTGGGCGTGATACAACGGTTACCGAATCTGCATCGTTCATGACGGCAGCACCTGCGCGGACAAGTGCTGTGCAGATGGCAGTGTCGGCTTGTTTGGAGAGCATGTGAACATTATGTACCGTGATCTCACCGGCGGTGGCACCCATGACGAGCAACATAGCCGCAGCACTCCAATCGCCTTCGATATCGAATGTGGTTGGGGTGTAGTGTTGACCTCCGGCAATATAAAACTCTTCGTAGCCTCGGCGACAGATCTCAACCCCGAAATGTTCTGCCGTGTCGATGGTCATATCTAAATAAGGAGTGGAAACCGCTCCGCGAATATATAATGTGGTGTCGGTTTCGGCCAATGGTGCAGCCAACAGTAATCCGGTGATGAATTGCGAAGATACCGATCCGTCGATTGTTGCTTCTCCGCCTCGCAAAGGCCCACAGATGTCGAGAGGTAATAATCCTCCGTTGTCGCGGACATCGACTCCTAATTGTCGTAGCGCGTCGGTCATGATCGACATGGGACGGCGGAGCAACGAACCGCTGCCTTGAATTCGGATTGGTCGATCGTGTAGAGCGGCAATTGGCGAGAACATGCGCGATGAAAGTCCCGATTCTCCGACGTACAATATGTTGTCAATAGGGTGTAAGCCACCCTCAATGAGCAACTGATCTTCGCCTTTTTGAGTGATGTGGGCACCGAGTGTTTCAATGCAACGCAGTGCTGCTCGGGTATCATCGCAGAACTCGATGTTTCGTAATTCCGAAATGCCTTTGGTGAGTAACGATACCGCTAAGGCTCGCTGTGCGTAGCTTTTGGAACAAGGAGGCGTCAGCGCCCCTCGAATGCTACCCGACGTAATGATTTTTTCCATATATTGGAGTATGCCTGAATATAGACGATACGCGTGTTAGAAAATTGGCTGGTTGAGGAAATAATGAATGGTTATTCGTTGTTATTTTTCTTTAACATCTCTTGTGTGAGGTGGTGGCTTCGTTTCAATTCGAAATTTTGACCGAGATATACTTTACGAACCATCGGATCGGCGGCCAACTCCTCGGCAGAACCGGTTTTCAAGATTTTACCCTCATAGAGCAGATAGGTACGGTCGGTGATTGCCAATGTTTCGTCAACATTGTGGTCGGTGATGATCACGCCGATATTTTTGTGTTTGAGCGTGGCAACGATCGATTGAATATCCTCGACTGCAATGGGATCGACACCAGCAAATGGCTCGTCGAGTAAAATGAAAGCAGGATTGATGGCTACCGCTCGGGCGATCTCCGTGCGGCGACGCTCGCCACCGGAGAGTTGGATGCCGAGGCTCTTGCGTACTTTTTGCAGACGAAACTCTTCGATCAATGCTTCGACACGTTCTGCTTGATACTCTTTTGAGTAGGAGGTCATTTCGAGTACCGAGCGAATATTCTCTTCGACCGATAAACGGCGGAATACCGAAGCCTCTTGTGCCAAATAGCCGACTCCCATTTGGGCACGACGGTAAACCGGAAGGCCTGTCAATTCGGAGACCTGCCCCTCGTCGTTCTCTAAGAATATCTGCCCCTCGTTGGGCTTGATAAGACCGACAATCATATAAAAGGTAGTGGTCTTACCGGCGCCGTTGGGGCCGAGCAAACCGACGATTTCTCCTTGTTTGACATCAATCGAAACATGATTGACAACGGTGCGCGATTTGTATTTTTTGACGAGTTCGCTGGTATATAGCCGCATGTTGTTATTTGGTTGTAATTACTTATTTTAACATATGGTATCCGGCCGCGTTGGCTGGTAGATCGCAATATTTTGCGGATAATTTTCCACAAAGTTATGTTTTTTTCCGAAAAGTTTTTTATCTTTACGTTGAATTTTGTGAATTATAGAGAGGAACCGACGAAATGGAACGAAATGAGTCATACCTGTTGCACGAGAAATTGAAGGAGTATTTCGGATTCTCCTCGTTCAAAGGTAACCAAGAAGCCGTGATCCGAAATGTGTTGGACGGAAAGGATACTTTTGTGTTGATGCCTACCGGAGGAGGCAAGTCGCTGTGTTATCAATTGCCGGCATTGCTGATGGATGGTGTCGCAATCGTCATCTCGCCGTTGATTGCTTTGATGAAGAATCAGGTAGATGCCATGCGTACGTTTTCGGCCGAGTCGGGAATTGCCCATTTCCTCAACTCGTCGCTCAACAAAACAGCTGTGGCACAGGTGCGTCAAGATGTGTTGGAGGGAAAGACAAAATTGCTCTATTTTGCGCCGGAATCGCTGACCAAAGAGGATAATGTGGCATTTTTGCGCAAAATCAAAATATCGTTTTACGCCATCGATGAGGCGCACTGTATTTCGGAGTGGGGACACGATTTCCGTCCGGAGTATCGACGCATTCGTCCGATCATTAATGAAATCGGTACGGCACCGTTGATTGCTCTTACCGCTACGGCAACCCCTAAGGTGCAGTTAGACATCCAGAAGAATCTTGGAATGTCGGATGCTTCGGTATTCAAATCTTCGTTCAATCGCCCTAACCTCTATTATGAGATACGTCCCAAACATGACGTAGATCGGGATATTATTCGGTTTATCAAGCAAAACGAAGGGAAGAGTGGTATCATCTATTGTTTGAGCCGCAAGAAGGTCGAAGAGTTGGCTGAATTGTTGCAAGCCAATGAGATTCGAGCCCATGCGTATCATGCCGGCATGGATGCGGTGACCCGTGCGGCCAATCAAGATGATTTTTTGATGGAGCGGGTCGATGTGATTGTGGCTACGATTGCGTTTGGTATGGGAATCGACAAGCCAGATGTGCGTTATGTGATCCATTATGACATCCCGAAATCGTTGGAAGGCTATTATCAAGAAACAGGTCGTGCCGGACGCGATGGTGGAGAAGGCTATTGTTTGACTTTTTACAGCTACAAGGATATTCAAAAACTCGAAAAGTTCATGCAGGGCAAACCGATCGCCGAGCAGGAGATTGGAAAGTTGTTGCTTTTGGAAACGGTGTCGTATGCCGAAAGTTCAATTTGCCGTCGCAAGACATTGCTTCATTACTTTGGCGAGGAGTATACGGAGGAAAATTGTGGCAATTGTGACAATTGTCGTCACCCCAAAGCGAAAATCGATGCCAAAGCCGCGCTTAAAATGGCATTGGAGGCATTGCGTGATATCGGTGACAAATTCAAAACGGATTATCTGATCAATGTGTTGCTAGGTAAAAACACCGCGCTGATCAAGAGTTACGGGCACAATAAATCGAAATGGTTTGGAGCAGGAGAAGAACATGATGCCCGTTTTTGGGGGGCGGTACTGCGACAAGCTTTGATTTTGGGATTGGTGGATAAAAATATCGAGAATTATGGATTGATTTCGATCAATCGAAAGGGTGAGAATTATATTGCCATGCCTTTCCCCGTGACAGTTTCGCTTGATCACGACTACGATGAAGAGGAGCGCGAGGCTGAATCGGTTGCTCCAATGGGACGTGGCGGTGCTGCCGACGAGGAGCTCTTCTCGATGCTCAAAGACCTGCGCAAAAAAGTAGCCAAGAAACACGGTTTACCATCGTTTGTGGTTTTTCAAGATCCTTCGCTTGAAGATATGGCGGTGCAATATCCAATCACCATTGAGGAGTTGCAAAACATCACCGGAGTAGGTGTGGGGAAGGCGCGAAAGTTCGGTGAGGAGTTTGTAAAACTTATCAAAGTATATGTCGAAGAAAAAGAGATTATTCGCCCGCAGGATATGGTTGTCAAGTCGGTGGCGAATAAGTCGGGGAATAAAATTTTCATTATCCAGTCGATTGATCGTAAAATGGATTTTGAAGACATTGCCCGTGCCAAAGATCTTGAATTTGATGAACTATTGACTGAAATTGAAGGTATTGTCAATGCCGGTACGCGGTTGGATGTTTCGTACTATATTCGTGATTTCATGGACGAGGATAAGGCAGAAGATATCTATCTTTATTTTAAGGAGGACGCCGAGAGCGATTCGCTTGATGCTGCCATTGAGGAGTTAGGGTCGGACTACACCGAAGAGGAGATTCGATTGGTGCGGATCAAATTTATGTGTGAGCAGGGAAATTAATGAAGAATAGGAGATCAATATGTTGCAGGTCGTTCGTATGCTGATGATGGTCGTTGCGGTGGCGGGAATCATCTATGCGTTGGAGAATATGGAGGGCGGTTTTGCCGTGTGGTTTTGGATTGTACTCCTCGGTGTCGGATTTGTCGGCTTGTTTTATTCATTTCGACTGACGCAACAACGGATGCGACAGGAACGAGGGACTACAAAAAAGAAAGTATCGGGACGGCGTTGATTGTTTCGTTGATCAATAGGGATATCGGCGAATCCCTTTGTCTCCCTGAGAATCTTTATTTTGATTCACATAATGGAAGTTAGAGCCAAAAAAGCTTTGGGACAACATTTTTTGGTTGACCTAAATATTGCACGTAAAATCTGTAATGCCCTTTCGGGAGGAACACCTGAATGCCCGTCCGAAGTGCTTGAAGTGGGATGCGGCATGGGGGTATTGACGCAATTTTTGTTGCAACGCAATGACATAGTGACCTATGGTGCCGAGATTGATAGCGAAAGTGTCGAATACCTGCATGCTCATTATCCCGAATTTACCCCTCGGTTGATCGAAGGCGATTTTTTGAAGATGGATTTGCGGGAACGTTTTCCTCGAGAGTTGCGAATCATCGGTAATTTCCCGTATAATATCTCTTCTCAAATATTTTTCAAGGTGTTGGAGCATCGCGACATCGTTCCCGAATGTGTCGGGATGATCCAAAAAGAGGTCGCTGTACGATTGGCGGAGCCCCCGGGATCGAAAGAGTATGGGATTTTGTCGGTATTGTTGCAGGCTTGGTATAATATTGAATATCTTTTTACGGTTAACGAAACAGTTTTTAATCCCCCTCCCAAAGTTAAGAGTGCCGTTATCCGATTGCGCCGAAATAATGTAGAACAACTTGGTTGTGATGAACGATTATTTATCAAAGTGGTTAAAGCCTCGTTCGGGCAGCGGCGTAAGATGATCCGCAACTCGTTGCGGGCTGCATTCGGAAACTTTGGCGGAGCTGAACATCCTTTCTTTACGCAGCGGGCCGAGCAACTTTCGGTAGCAGATTTCGTGGTATTGACTAATTGGGTGCATGAACATGGATGTTGATCGAGAGGAGTTGTCCGGATCGGTAATATTGTTTTCGAAAATTAGATGGTTGATTTCTATAATAGTAGAGCCGCTTTATTGGTATGCCGACTTGTGAGTGTTTGGGTGTTACTGATCGGAAATGCCGATTATCTGCACGCACAATCGCGCGGAGCAACGGGGGTGGCTTATTACGATATCGATCATCTTTACGATACGATTCCTGCTTTGTTTTATAATGACGAGGATTATACGCCGAACGGTCGGTTGAAATGGAATACGGAACGTTATTGGCGGAAAGTGCGCAAGATCGCATCGGTGATCGATTCGATGGCACTGCCGATTGTGGCATTGAGAGGTGTGGAAAACAAGGCAGTGGTGCGCGATATTGTGCGTAGTTGTCGAGGAGATTATTCTTATCTACACGAAACGCTCAATACGTTGGATGGAATGGAGTTTGCCCTGCTCTATTATGGAGATTGGTTTTTCCCTTTTCGGGTGGAAACCGGAGCACGATGTTTACAGATCGAGGGTGTTCTGCAAAGAGATACGGTGGCATTGGTGTTGAGTGCCGATAGCCGGTCGGTGCGTTGGTTTGTAGAAGATTTGCGCAGAGAACAACCGCGACGAAAGATAATTCTGTTAGGACGAATGGGTGATTTGGATCCTATGGAGTATGGTTTGTGTGATGGCTTGAAACGAGTCGCTAAACTTGGACGCGGAAATGTGTGGAGACGAGGGGGTTGGATAATGCGTGATAGGATATGGATCGACTCAACATTGCGTTTGTGTGGTGGAGATGTTTATGCTCGAAAATGGATGTTTGATCCGTTGACAAATGCTCCGCAACCAACCTATGATGGCCGCAGATATCGGGGCGGATGCAGTTATGCTTTGCCGATTTTTGTCTATGTGAAATGATAAAGATGAGAGGTTTGTTTGAGGCTTGCCAATTTGAATTCTAAAAGTTGAAAATATTTGGCAATGTGAAAAATTTTATATATTTTTGTCCCTCTCAATAAATTTGAAGTCGTTAAGGTCGGGTTGCATGGTAAAGATGCACTCCTTTTTATTTTTAAGGATCAAAGAATTTGAAAAAATTATTAATATATCTTAATTGTAAATTATTATGGCAGATGTAAAACGAGTCTATACTTTCGGTAATAAAGAGGCCGAGGGTAATGGTAAAATGCGAGAATTGCT
The DNA here is from genome assembly GCA_015059735.1 of Rikenellaceae bacterium. Taxonomy (GTDB): domain Bacteria; phylum Bacteroidota; class Bacteroidia; order Bacteroidales; family Rikenellaceae; genus Alistipes. The sequence continues at coordinate 152,485 of SUZX01000005.1, forward strand.
TGGCGGCAAGGGTGCCAATCTTGCTGAGATGAATCTTATCGGTATGCCCGTTCCTCCGGGATTTACAATCACGACAGATACCTGTGCCGAATATTATGCACAAGGAAAAGAGGCTGTTGTTGCGTTGCTTAAACCTGAGGTAGAGCGTGCCGTTGCTAATATCGAGAAACTTACGGGACGTAAATTCGGTGATAAGCAACAACCGTTGCTGTTGTCGGTACGTTCGGGTGCTCGTGCCTCGATGCCCGGTATGATGGATACGATTCTAAACCTCGGTATGAACGACGAGGCTGTTGAGGCGATGGCTAAACTGAGTGGTAATCCTTGGTTTGCTTGGGACTCATATCGTCGTTTTGTTCAAATGTATGGCGATGTGGTACTCGAAATGAAACCCGCATCGAAAGAGGATCAGGATCCTTTTGAGGAGATCATCGAGAAACAGAAAGAGAAACGCGGTATTACGAAAGATACCGACTTGACCGTTGAAGATCTCAAAGAGTTGGTATCTTCGTTCAAAGCTGCCGTAAAAACTCAAACCGGCAAAGATTTCCCGACTTGCCCGTGGGAGCAGTTGTGGGGTGCTATCTGCGCTGTATTCGGCTCGTGGATGAACGAGCGCGCCATCCTCTATCGTAAACTCAACAATATTCCTACTGAGTGGGGCACAGCTGTATCGGTTATGGCTATGGTATTTGGTAACATGGGTGATAACTCGGCTACGGGTGTAGCTTTCTCGCGTGACGCTGCAACAGGTGAAGATATTTTCAATGGTGAGTATCTGATCAACGCTCAGGGCGAGGATGTGGTTGCCGGTATCCGCACGCCACAGCAGATCACGATTGAAGGATCGAAACGTTGGGCCAAAGCGCAGAACATCTCCGAGGAGGAGCGTGCTGCAAAATATCCTTCGTTGGAAGAGGTAATGCCTGATGTATATAAAGAGTTGGATGATATCCAAAATCAATTGGAGGATCACTATCGCGATATGCAGGATATTGAGTTTACGATTCAAGATGGTAAACTTTGGATGTTGCAGTGCCGCAACGGAAAACGTACGGGTGCTGCTATGGTAAAGATTGCTATGGATATGCTTCGTGAGGGTATGATCGACGAGAAAACTGCCGTGTTGCGTTGTGAGCCGGCCAAACTCGATGAGTTGCTCCACCCCGTATTCGATAAGAAAGCGATTGCTACTGCCAAAGTGATTACGAAAGGTCTGCCTGCTTCACCGGGTGCTGCTACCGGTCCGGTGGTATTCTTTGCAGATGATGCTGCCAAAGTCCTTGCAGAAACTGGACAACGTGCTATTTTGGTGCGTATCGAAACTTCGCCTGAGGATTTGAAGGGTATGCTTGATGCAGCCGGTATTTTGACTGCACGTGGTGGTATGACTTCGCACGCTGCCGTTGTGGCTCGTGGTATGGGTAAGTGCTGCGTGTCGGGTGCCGGTGAGTTGGAAATTGACTACAAGGCTCGTACGATCAAAGTGGGTGACGTTACTGTAAAAGAGGGCGATTGGATTTCGCTTAACGGTTCGACCGGTGAGGTTTACCTCGGTGAGGTTGCTACCCGTGCCGCTGATTTGAGCGGTGATTTCGCCAAGTTGATGGAGTTGGCTGGTAAATATTCGGTGCTGAAAGTACGCGCCAATGCCGATACTCCGAAAGATGCAGCACAGGCTTTTGCGTTCGGCGCTGAGGGTATCGGCCTTTGCCGTACGGAGCACATGTTCTTCGAGGGTGACCGTATCAAGGCAATTCGCGAGATGATTCTTGCGGATGACGAGGCCGGACGCCGTGTGGCTTTGGCTAAATTGTTGCCTATTCAGCGTGGTGACTTTGAAGGTCTGTTTAAGGCCATGCAGGGACACCCTGTGACAGTCCGTCTTTTGGATCCCCCCTTGCATGAGTTTGTTCCCCACGATCTGAAAGGCCAGCAGGAAATGGCCGATGAGATGGGTGTATCGGTAGAGAAGATCATCGCCAAAGTCGAGGCTTTGGCCGAGTTCAACCCGATGTTGGGTCATCGTGGTTGCCGTTTGGGTAACACCTATCCCGAAATTACCGAGATGCAAACCCGTGCAATTATCGAGGCTGCCATGAACGTAAAAGCTACGGGTCTGGATGTACATGTAGAGATCATGGTTCCGCTGGTAGGTAATCACAAGGAGTTGCGTTACCAAAAGAATATCATCGACAAGACTGCCGAGCAGGTATTCTCGGAGCGTAACGATAAGATTGAGTATATGGTAGGAACGATGATCGAGGTGCCGCGTGCCGCTGTTACGGCCAACCAAATTGCCGAGGTCGCACAGTTCTTCTCGTTCGGTACTAACGACCTTACCCAGATGACGTTGGGCTTCTCGCGAGATGATATCTCGAAATTCCTGCCCATCTATTTGGAGAAAGGCATCTTGAAGAACGACCCGTTCCAGATTTTGGATCGCAACGGTGTGGGTCAGCTTATTCGCGAGGCGGTTATGAAGGGTCGTGGTACGCGTCTTGATTTGAAATGCGGTATTTGCGGTGAGCATGGCGGTGAGCCGTTATCGGTAGAGTTCTGCCACTATGCAGGCTTGAATTATGTCAGCTGCTCGCCCTTCCGTGTACCCATTGCACGTTTGGCAGCAGCTCACGCAGCGCTTAACCAAAAGTAATTTGTTTCGAGATGCTTCTATCCGTATGGTGAGTTAATTTGCCGGATAAGAATCCTGCATTTTGAATGAGATTTTTCATACCGAAGAGATTCGTGGCACGAAAGTCGCGAATCTCTTCTTTTGTTGACAAAATAGATTTATTGGTTGAAAATATTTTGTGTTAATGAGTATAATTTCTATATTTGTAAAACAAGCAGATTTATTAACTAAAACACGGAATTTATGAAAAAGATTATTTTTACAATGATTGTTGCGTTGTTTGCGATGACAACAGTGTCGGCGCAAGAGGTTGGAAATTGGGCTGTTGGGCCAAAAATTGGTATATACACTAATACTAGCACAATTTTCTCTATCGGTGCAATCGGACGTTATAGCTTTACGGATAATTGGCGTGTTGAACCCGGAATCGCTGTACTATGTAAGAAAGGATGTTCGGTAGATATCAATGCTGATGTGCAATATCTCTTTCAAGTAGCGGATGCGTGGAACGTTTATCCGTTGGCCGGTGTTAGTGTCAATGATATCGGCGGTTGGTCGTGTGGTATCAACTTGGGTGGAGGCGCTGATTTCTCGGTGGCAGATCGTTGGGATATTACGGCTGGTATTAAATGGATGATTCAAACTGCAAAACATCATCCCAATCCGATTATTATCAGTCTTGGAGCTACCTACAAGTTCTAATCGAATTGAGATTATACTAAATATCGGGACGATGACAATCATCGTCCCGATATTCGTTAATAACGAGGGATTATCGGCCGTTTTTCGGGGAGAATGAAAGAATTTCGATGTAACATTTCGTTTGTTGACGGCAAATGGTTATTTTTGCATGGTAATAATTATTACACTGAGATTTATTACAAATCAATCTTCTGCCCGACTATGGAGAATGTTATCAAACTACATGACAAGAAATTTCGCATCATGATTCCGGCCAAAGAGATCGATGACGCAGTAACCGCTGTGGCACAACGGATCAATGCCGATTACAAAGATAAAGAAACCCCACTCTTTGTGGGTGTTTTGAACGGATCGTTTATGTTTATGAGCGATCTGATCAAGAAGATTGAGTTTAATGCCGAACTGTCGTTTGTGAAATTGGCTTCGTATGAGGGAACAACATCGACTGGAGAGGTAAAAAGTCTAATCGGATTGAACGGCTCGATCGAAGGTCGTCATGTGATAATCGTAGAGGATATCGTAGATACAGGAGAGAGTATCGAACACATGATTGCTGACTTGGAACAGCGTAATCCTGCATCAATTACGGTTTGTACACTCTTCTTCAAACCTAATTCCTATCGAAAAAGCCGTCCGATCCAATATCGGGCTATGGAGATCGGAAACGAATTTATCGTAGGCTATGGGTTGGATTACGACCAGCTGGGACGAGGTCTTAAAGATATTTATGTAGTTACCGAATAGCGATGCAACCGATTGATCAGTCCGTATTCGAAGGAGGACATTTGTTGCCTCTTGTTGAGGATTTCTATACCATACAGGGCGAAGGTTTTCATGCCGGAAAACCGGCCTATTTTATCCGTTTGGGCGGATGCGATGTCGGTTGCCGTTGGTGTGATGCCAAATATACGTGGAATCCGAAACTCTATCCGCCAGTTGCGGTTTCAACCATTGTCGAACGGGCAGCATCGTGTACGGCAAAAGCCATCGTTATTACAGGTGGCGAGCCATTGCTCTATCCGTTGGGAGTGCTGACCGAAATGTTGCATGAACAGGGTTTGGAAATCTTTTTGGAAACCTCGGGAACACATCCGTTCAGCGGGAAGTTTGATTGGGTTTGTTTGTCGCCTAAACGGCAGCAGCCACCGTTAGATGAGGCTTTTCGTATGGCACACGAACTGAAAGTAATTGTAGAAACCGAGGCTGATTTTGATTGGGCAGAACGGAATGCCGCCCAAGTTGGGGCGGAATGTATGCTTTATCTGCAACCCGAATGGAGTGTTGCGGAAGAGATGATGCCGGCAATTGTCGAATATGTCAAAGCGCATCCACGCTGGAATATCTCGATTCAAACCCATAAATATATGCATATTCCTTAGTGTGTAATGTCCGGTGAATATCGGGGATAAGAATTACGAATATTCGTTGTCGTTATGAAGATTCAATTGGAGCGCGGATTTTGGATGACTGTCACGGTGGTTGTCATGGCGATCACGGCTTATGTTGTGGTTCGTAATCTATTGCATGCCATTCAAATCAAACGACAAATCAATGTATTGGAGCGCGAATGTGAGCACTATCGGGCAAAAATCGAGCAAGACAGTGTATTCCTTGAACAACTGCGTTATAACGATTACTTAGAGGAGTATGCCCGTGAAAAATATCGTATGCAACGTGCCGATGAACGAGTGTATATTGTCGAGGAGGATTAAAAGTTCCTATGTCGGCAATTATATGTTGCGGTAAACGGATAATCTTTTTCTCTAATCTTTTAATTATTCCATTCCAACTATCTTTCGCTTTCTTGCGAGAGGTGATTTTTGTATTCTATGCGAACAATGTCCCGTTGCAGTGTTGTTCGTTTCGAAATAATCCCTATTTTGTAATGCTATTGAAATAAATAGCAGACATGTAGAAAGTGTTTTCGCAGTCTTAAGTAGAAAATGTGGAAGTTTTCAAGACCAAAGGATGAATGAACAATTCTCATTTCTTGTATAGCTATGCGGTTATGCACGTTCTGTGCATTCTCCCATACTATCCAAGTGTGGGGCATTGTAACGTTTGTTTTGGTCAGGTCTTTCCTCAACCTTCTACTTAATGAACGGAAGTCAACTCCACACTTTCTGTTTATTATTAACCCATCATAGAGGAGTTGTATGGTAGAGATGTTTTCTATCGGAACATATTATTACTTGAGGGTTGAAGGAGTGCCGCAAAATTATGCCGAGGCTGTAAAATGGTGGCGTTTAGCGGCGGAGCAAGGATTTGCAGATGCACAATATAATTTAGGACATTGCTATGATAATGGCATTGGTGTGGAGCAAGACTATTCGGAGGCGGCAAGATGGTATCGTCTTGCTGCCGCGCAGGGTGCAGCCGAAGCGCAGAATAATATTGGCAACATGTATGAAAATGGCGACGGAGTGGAAAAGAATATAGATGAAGCGGGAAAATGGTATCGTCTCGCAGCCGAACAAGATCACGAAGAGACCATCAGATCCTTGCGAGATTTGGCCCAAAAATATCTTTCGGACGAGACGTTTTAGCTTTGTCCCGATTTAGAAATGGGTAAATCCTTGCCAATCGGTCTCTATTGGACTGCCGTTGCGAAGCCATTGTAATTTGTTCCCTTCGGTGATGCGGCCGATGGGGTAGATTGGTGTCCCGAAATGAGAGTGAAAATTTCTAATAAGGGGATCGGCGGTAAACGGATCGACCGTGAAAAGCAGTTTGTAGTCCTCGCCGCCGCAAAGTGCCGTTTGCAAATCGGAGCCTTCGGCTATGGGAATCAGTTCGGTATTGATCTCGGCACCGACCTTCGAACGTCGGAGGATATGTCGCAGATCGGAGGCCAAACCATCCGACAGATCCATCATGGCATGTACCTCCCGATGTGCTCCGAGCCAAATTCCCTCGGTTACCTGCGGTTGTGGATTGCGGTGCGCAACAGCTTGGGGCGTGTCGAATTTTCTGGCAAGCAGATCCTGTAATCCGCTGCCCGAAGCACCTAACTCTCCGGTCACAAAAATCACATCACCTGATTGGGCATCGCTGCGTCGTTTGATGTTGGCCGATGAACCTCGTCCGATGGCGGTAACGTTGATCGTAATCCCTGAATCCGAGCGGGTCGTGTCACCTCCGATGAGAGCCACCGAAAACTCATCGGATAGCGAATGATACCCCTCCATGAACTCTTTGGCCCATCCCTTAGGGAGATCGCTTGGTAAGGCGATTGATAGCAGGGTAGCAATAGGGCGAACTCCCATTGCTGCCACATCACTTAAATTGACAGCCAGTGATTTTCTTCCGATCTCGTAGGCCGACGTCGCATGGCGTAGAAAATGAACCTGCTCGGTAAGCAGGTCGGCCGTAAAAACCAACGACTCTCCATTTTCAAGTGGCAATATGGCGCAATCATCACCGATACCCTCAAAATCGTTGGTGGGTATGTGGGCAAAGAGGTTTGCAATGTAATCAATAAATCCGAATTCGGTCATAGTACAAAGATACTCAAAAAAACCGAGAAAGGCACGTATTTTTGTCTACTCCCGTTAATAAAATTTGGTGAAGCACATGTCTTGCATTATCTTTGTCAGTAGAAAGATTAATGATAATAACTATGAAGATATTGATTCTCAATGGCCCTAATCTCAATTTGCAAGGCCGCCGTGATACTGCAATCTATGGTACACAGACTTTCGACGAATTCCTCAATGAATTGCGTATGGAGTATCCGCAAGTGGAGTTCGCCTATTTTCAGTCGAATATAGAAGGCGAATTGATTGGTGCGGTCCAGCAGGCCGAAGGCGTTTACGAGGGGGTGGTGCTTAATGCCGGTGGTTATACGCATACATCGGTCGCTTTGCGCGATGCCATTTCTGCTGTATCAGTTCCGGTAGTCGAGGTTCATATCTCTTCGATATTGGCACGTGAGGAGTTTCGACATGTTTCGTTGCTGGCTCCGGTGGCTGTTGGCTCTATCATGGGTTTTGGCCTTGATTCTTATCGGTTAGGAGTTACGGCGTTGTTGTTGAAAAAGAAGTAGAGCTGATAAGTTTTGCAACATAAGAATCTAAATTAATGGTAAGTGCAGAAGGATTTTAGTGTATGTACAGAGTGAAAAAAACAAAAGTGGTGGCGACGATGTCCGATTTCCGTTGCACCGAGGAGTTTGTTGGCAAATTGTTCGATGCCGGTATGGATGTGGTTCGTATCAATTCGGCCCATGTGAGTGAGGCGGGTGCTACCCGAATTGTCGAGACGGTACATCGGGTGCATCCCTCGATCCCGGTAATGATTGATACGAAAGGCCCTGAAATTAGAGTTACAACCATTGCGGAAGAGTATGGCAATGGTATAAACTTTTGCGAGGGTGATCGTGTTGCGGTGCGGGGTAGCGATGGCTCGGATCTGACCACGCGCAAAGTGGTCTATATGAATGTGCCAACTATCGTTCGAGATATTCCCATTGGTGCTCGCATGCTGATAGCCGACGGCGAATTGGAGATCCGCGTGTTGGAGAAAAAGGATCAGGAGTTGATTTGCGAATTTGTGGTGGGAGGTACAATGCGTTCGCGAAAGAGTGTCAATGTTCCGGGGGTATCTATTGATTTGCCTTCGGTGACAGAGAAGGATCGTCGTTTTATCGAGTGGGCTGTTCGCAACGATGTGGACTTCATCGCCCATTCGTTTGTGCGCAGTGCTCGCGATATTCGCGCAGTGCAGGAGATTTTGGATGCTCATCATAGTCCGATCAAAATTATTTCGAAAATTGAAAATCAAGAAGGACTTGATAATCTCGATGAAATTATCGAGGCATCGTATGGTATCATGGTGGCGCGAGGTGATTTGGGCGTTGAATTGCCAGCAGAGGCTATTCCCAATACACAACGGCGGATAGTGGAAAAGTGCATTGCAGCCAAACGTCCCGTGATCATTGCTACGCAAATGCTCTATTCGATGGTTAAATCTCCGCGTCCGACTCGTGCCGAGGTGAGCGATGTGGCTAGCGCGATCTACGAACGTGTCGATGCTGTGATGTTGAGCGATGAAACAGCTATGGGTGACTATCCGATTGAGGCCGTTCAAACCATGTCTCGAATTGCTTGCGAGATTGAACGCGATGAGCAACATTTCAAACCCATGATTGATATGGATATGGTTTCGGTAAATCATGAGATTACGGCTCAATTGGCTCGTTCAGCAGTTCGGGCCTCTACCAACCTGCCGATCAAATATGTGATTTTGGATACCAAAACCGGTCGTACAGGACGCTATGTGGCGGCGTTCCGTCCGAGTCGATTGGTGTTTGCAGTTTGTTATCAATTGCATGCACAACGAGTTCTGGCTTTATCCTATGGAATAGTACCGTTGTTACGCAATCAGGAGGTAAACGACAAGTACCATTTCTTGGTCGATGCATTGGAATTTATCGAACGAGATGACAAGTTGGATGGTAAGGAGTTGTTGGCCATTGTGGGAGGCAGTTTCGGCCCTGAAGGCGGTGCCTCATATGTCGAGATTGCCGATGTACAACGTATCCGTAATCGCAATGCTGAGATTGCAGCCGGAGTGCGTCGTTGATCCGATTGATCTAGTATAACTTACCTAATAAACGAAGATGACCGAATTCCGAAAAAGCGGAAGTTTGAAAGACAAAGTGGCTCGCGGTGTGGCGTGGAGCGTGGCCGAGAAGGTCGGGTCCATGTTGTTGCAAATGGCGGTGAGCCTGATTATCCTACGTTTGTTGACGCGGGAGGACTTTGGTATTATGGCGATTCTTACAGCGGTATCGGCAGTGGCTCTCGTACTCGTTGATAGCGGTTTCTCCCAAATGCTTATTCGTAAGGAGGATCTTGACGAGCGGGATTGCAAATCGGTTTTCTTTTTCAATATAGCTGTTTCGTTGGCTCTCTATCTGCTCTTTCTGCTGCTGACCCCTGTGGCTGCTCGTTATTATGAGATGCCGGAGTTGGTAGAGTTGGCTCCGATTTTTTTCTTGTTGTTGCCGGTCAATGCACTATGTTCGGTACAGAATGCTTTGTTTGTGCGCCAATTTCGTTTTGCACTACTCTCTAAAATAACGTTTGTTTCGGCATTGGTCAGCGGCTTATTGGCCGTAGGATTGGCTTTGGCCGGAGCTGGTGTTTGGAGTGTGGTGCTACAACGGCTTATGCAGGTTGTTGTGCGGGTTGCTTTGCTTTGGAGGCTTGGAGAGTGGCGACCGAGGGGAAGGTTCGACGGTCGTGCTCTACGCCAAATGGCTCCTTATAGTTTCAGCCTGATGGCAACCGACCTGATCACTACCTTTTATAATAAGATTCCGCAATTTGCATTGGGAAGACTCTATCCTGCCGATACACTCGGAGCCTTTGATCAGGCAGTGAAACTTAAAGATCAACCCGTTACTTCGGCGATGCAGGCTGTTCAGAGTGTGACATTTCCGGCTTTGTCGAAGTTGGGCAATGATCCGCAAAAGTTTGCCGAGAGCTACCGTCAGGTGGTGATGGTTGTCACCTATCTCCTTTCCCCTATAATGTTAGGGCTCTCGGCTGTTTCGCGCGATCTTTTTGCGGCACTGTTGGGCGAGGAGTGGATGCCGACAGTGCCTTATTTCGAGGTCGTTTGTTTTGCCGGATTGTTTTATCCTATTGCTATGGTGGCTTTCAATGTGCTGAAAGCCCGTAGCGATGGAAAGATTATTGTGCGGATCGAACTCTTGAAAAAGATTTTGATGACATTGATTTTTGCTTTTACCATTCCTTTCAGTGTCGAAGCCGTTGTATGGGGGTTGGTTGCCATTTCGTTCTGTGAAATGGTGGTAAATGTCGGGGCATCGTTGCGTTATACCACCTTGAAATGGTTGAGTTTGCTACGTACACTGCTCCCTATTGTTGCCGTGTCGGGTGCGATGTATTTGTCGGTTTGTGTGGTGTTGCAACTTTTGCCTTTCGAAGCATGGCTACGCCTTTTGATCGGTGTTCTTACCGGTGTAGTTTGTTATCCGATGCTTTCGGCAATTTTCCGGTTGGAGGCTTTCCACGAAGTGATTGCCATTCTATGCAAACAGCTGAAAATAAATAAACCCGACCGAAATTGTTAGATTTCGAATCGGGTATGACGTGCGCATCGTTTCGATTAGTCGTATGTCTTCGGAATAACCTCTCCGCGTAATACGGCAAGCGCATTTGTTGCCAATGCGGCGAGTTCGTTTTCTCCGGCATATACCGTCAAGGGGGCTATGAATTGACACCGAGATTCGATGAGTTTGACGATTGTTGTGCTGTATGCGATGCCTCCGGTCAACAGAATCCTATTTACATTACCTTCGAGCACCGTAGCCATGGCTCCAATTTGTTTAGCGATGTTATAACACATTGCTTCAATCATTTGGCGAGCTTGCAGATCTCCTGTGTTGGCTTGTTCGACAGCCTGAGCAACTGAGTTTGTCCCTAAGTAGGCGACCAATCCTCCTTTGCTCGAAATGAGTTTAAGCAACTCCTCGCGGGTATATTGTCCCGAGAAGCAAACCTTGATCAACTCGTTTGAGGGGATGCTGCCTGCGCGGTCGGGAGAGAATGGGCCATCTCCGTCGAGCGCATTATTGACATCGATGATACGCCCTTGTTTATGTGCTGCTACCGAAATGCCACCGCCCATGTGGGCAACGATCAGATTGGTGTTTTCATAAACGAGTCCTTTCTCTCGGCAGTATAGACGTGCTATGGCCTTTTGATTGAGTGCATGAAAGATCGGTTGGCGGGTGCACATTGGCAATCCCGTAATGCGTGCGATTTCATCCATTTCGTCAACAACCGGAGGATCGGCAATATATGCTTTGACTTCGGGGCCAACCATGTGTGCGATTTGTACAGCAAGGAGTCCGCCGAGATTACTCGCATGTTTCATCTGCGCATTACGCAAGTCGTTGACCATTTGCGGTGTCACTTCGTAAACGCCTGATGGTATCGGTTTGATAAGACCGCCACGTCCGATGACGGCAGAGATTGCTTGCAAAGAGTAATTCTTTTTGCGCAATGCCTCGATAATCAGTTCCCGTCGCCAATCAAGTTGTGAAATGATATCGGGAAATCGAGCCAACTCTTCGGTTGAATGACGTAAGGTTAATTCCGACAAAGGTCGCTCCTCTTCGTAGAGGGCGACCTTTGTGGATGTAGATCCGGGATTTATTGCTAAAATTAGGTAGCTCATAAAATTCTCGGTTCAAGATTAAATATAAGGTGTCGGATGCAAATTATTTTGCAGACAGACAGGCCAATGCAATCGAGAAGAGTTTGGTCTTGCTCGAGTCACCACGAGAGGTGAGTACGCAGGGAACTTTTGTACCCATAACCATAGCTGCCAACTCGCCACCACAAAGGTGGGTTGCCGACTTGAAGAATACGTTGCCCGATTCGATATTGGGGAAGAGCAAGCAGTCGGGATCTCCGGCAACAGCACTTCCTTTAACTTTCTTGTGTTCGGCAACTTCTTTGTAGAGTGCAACATCGAGCGACAGCGGACCATCGACGATAACATTGCCTAATTGTCCGCGATCGCCCATTTTTGCTAACAAAGCACCTTCGGTCGAGGAGATGACGTTGGGCAATAACTGCTCCGACGGAGCGATGCAGGCGATCTTCGGGGTTTGGATTCCCAAAGTTTTGGCAGTTTGAGCCAAATAGCTGATCTGTTTAACTTTCTGTTTGAAATCGGGCTGCGGAATTACAGCAACATCGGAGATGATGAGCAGTTTCGGATAGCAGGGCATTTCGATAACCGACACATGACTCAATACGCCTTTGGGAGGGAACAGACCTGCATCTTTGTTCAAGATTCCGCGCATGTATTTATCGGTCGAAACCAACCCCTTCATCAATACATCGGCTTCGCCGGCAACAACGGCGGCAACAGCCAATTGAACGCATTTTGTGTCGTTAGCCTCGTCAACGATATTGAATGCCGTAATGTCAAATCCGTTCTCTTGGCAAACCTGCTCGATGGTTGCTTTATCGCCATAGAGTGTAGGCTCTACAAGTCCCTCTTTGTATGCGTTGTAAACGGCCTCTAATGTGTGTGAATCTTGGCCATAAGCAACCGCCAAACGTTTTTTACCCTTTTTTCTCGCCTCCTCGACGATCTGGGTGAGATGTTCGATCATAGTGTAAATATTTTAGAGTTAATTGTTATCAGAATCTATTTCACAAGATTGTAAGTGTCGGTCGCAATTACCAACTCTTCGTTGGTAGCGATGATGGCAACTTTGACTTTCGAATCGGAAGCCGAGAGGATTTTGTTTACGCCACGAACACCTTTGTTGGCTGCTGTGTCGAATTTTACGCCCATGAACTCCAATCCTTCACAAACCTCTTGACGTACCTCTTCCGAGTTTTCGCCAACACCTCCGGTGAAGATGATCATATCCACACCGCCCATTTCTGCTGCATATTGGCCTACAAATTTCTTGATACGACCATAATGCATGTCGCGAGCCAAAATGGCACGGGAATTACCTTCGTCGTAAGCACGGTCGATATCGCGCATGTCGCTTGAAATGCCGGTCAGACCCAAAACACCCGATTTCTTGTTCATCATGGTATTCAACTCGGCATAGCTCATGCCTTCTTTTTCTCCGATGAATGTAATAGCACTTGCATCGACACTTCCGCAACGGGTTCCCATCACCAAACCATCGAGGGGCGAGAATCCCATCGATGTGTCAAACGATTTTCCGTTCAGTACGGCAGTTACCGAAGCTCCGTTACCGATATGGCAAGTGATGATCTTTGAGTTTTCGAGATCCAATCCGGCCATTTCGGCACCGATACGGGCGACGTATTTGTGGCTAGTACCATGAAATCCGTATTTACGCACACGATATTTCTCATAGTACTCATAAGGCAAGGCAAACAAGTAATTTACAGCTGGAATTGTTTGATGGAACGAGGTGTCGAAAACGGTGACTTGCGGCACTCCGGGAAGTACTTTCTCAATCGACAATATACCTTCCAAATTGGCGGGATTGTGTAATGGGGCAATCTCAAACAGTGAGCGAATCTTCTCTTTGACTTCCTCAGTTACGAGACAACTTTCGGGGAAAAATTCGCCACCGTGAGCCACTCGATGACCAACGGCTTTTACTTCATCAAGCGAAGCGATTACACCATGTTTGGGGTCGGTAAGAGCTTGAAGTACCAAACTGATGCCGGTGGTGTGGTCCGGAATAGGCTGACTCAATGCAAAAGGCTCTTTGCCTATGGGTTTGTGTACAAGATCACCTTCGGGAAGACCGATACGCTCTACAAGACCTTTGGCGAGCAGGTTGCTCGATTGATCCGTCATGTCGATCACTTGGTATTTGATCGATGAGGATCCACAATTAAGTACTAAAATGACCATGTTTTTTAGCTTTTTATTGTTAATATTCGTATAATAAGTTCGATACAGCCTGTATAAAAATAGCAAGATGCTTAATCTTGTCAAAAGAATAAGTAAAGGTACACTTATTTCTGCGAAAATGCAAATATCCGACAGAAAAAAAAGAGCGCAAAAGTCACGGGGGCGCTCTTGATGCCTAATAATTTTGGCTTATTAGTCCATTTGCAGACTTGGCAACTAAATAGTCGGACGATCGTTCGGTGGTGATAAAACGAAGATATGAGAGAATTTATTAGAAGAGGTAGAGAGGCGGTTAGTCGAGTAACTTTTCGAAAGCAAGTCGATGGCCGTTGCAATAATCAATCTCTCCGCAAAAAACGAAACCTAAACCTTTGACCAAAGCGAGCATGTAACGGTTATCGAAGTTGGTATCGACCCGAAAACTGCGAATGCCGCGCTCGCGGGCAAGAGTTTCCGTGTTGCGCATAAATTGGGTAGCAACTCCGCGATGGAGAGCCTCATCGGCAACGGCCAATCGGTGAAGAGCTACATAGGGACAATCGGCAAACCATGCTCCGTCAATTGCGTCATAGGCGGGTTCGCCGTCGAAAACAATGGCTCCGTAAGCGATAGCAAGAGCGTTTTCTGTCAGCAGATAACCATAGCCGCGTTCGATGTCGCGTTCGATGTCAGCTGTTGCAGGATATCCATTTTGCCATTGCGCTTGCCCGTTTGCTTTCATGCGGGCTTGTGCTTGGCGGATGATCTGCATGATTCGGTCGAGGTCTTGGGTTGTTGCAATTCGAAATAGCATGGGAGATTGTTCGGTTTATTCGTATTTATATCCAACGCCTTTTACAGTCACGATGTGATTGTCGCCGATTTTTTGACGTAACTTCCGAATGTGGACATCAATAGTGCGGTCACCAACCACAACTTCGCTTCCCCATATCTGTTGATAGATCTCTTCGCGAGAAAAAAGATAGCCCGGGCGGGAATAAAGCAACGTTAATAAGGCAAACTCTTTGCGTGGAAGTGCGATACGTTGACCGTAGCATGTTACGGTGTGACCTTCGGGGTCGATGATGAGGTCTTGTGACTCGGAGGTGCTTGTATCTGAAATTTCAATTCGTTTGAGTAACGCCTGAATGCGGCTGATGAGTAGCTTCATCTTGATAGGCTTGGTCAAGTAATCATCTGCTCCAACTCCGAATCCCTCTAATTGTTGATCCTCCTCGCCCAAAGCTGAGAGAAAAACTACCATGATGTCGCTGAGTTTCGGGTTCTCACGAATAGCACGACAAGTTTGCGCACCATCCATTACCGGCATCATACGATCAAGCAGAATGAGATGTGGTCGATATTGTTCTGCAAGGCGCAAAGCTTCAGCTCCATTTTCAGCGGTTAATACTTCGTATCCCTCTTTTGTGAGGTTGTACCCGATAAATTCAAGGATGTCAACTTCGTCGTCAACCAATAGAATACGATGTCTCATGCGTAGTCGTTATATTGTCAAGTACAAAGGTATGAAAAAAAACGAAGAAAAACGATTTTTGGATTAATATATCGTACGCTATTGTGAGACGTTTTGAAGTGTATTACTTTTATGGATCTTGAATATATTTAGGAGTTTATATACGAATTGACACAATCTTTACTCTCTTGCTTTTAACCTTCCCACACTCACGGCTGCGCCGTGTTTGTAATCTCTGCCCACCCCTAAATCCTCCGCCTTAGACAGGGGACTTACGTCCGTCCATCCATCTGCGGTGGGAGCAGGGTA
Organism: Rikenellaceae bacterium; assembly: GCA_015059735.1. Lineage (GTDB taxonomy): Bacteria > Bacteroidota > Bacteroidia > Bacteroidales > Rikenellaceae > Alistipes. The sequence goes on from SUZX01000005.1 coordinate 167,982, forward strand.
TCTTATACTGTTGTGTAAAATCGTATATAATTGCCGATATTTATTTAGGATAAAAGTATGTTCTTTTTAAATAGCTTTTTGTTTTTGTCTGAAATTTCTTTATTTTTGTAAATTAATCCCATAATAATAACGTTTGAAGATCTAACCTTAACAATAAATTTATGAAACGTTTGATGCTTTTTGTGTTGGCTATGGTTGCAAGTACTATGGCAATGGCTTCTCCTTTATGGTTGCGTTATCCGGCGATTTCTCCCGATGGCTCAACTATTGCCTTTACTTATAAAGGCGATATTTGGCTTGTGGGCGTTCAAGGTGGAGAATCGCGCCAACTTACAACCAATCAGGCGTATGATTATGCTCCGATTTGGTCTCCCGATGGTAAAACGATTGCTTTTGCTTCGGATCGTTTCGGAAATTTTGATATTTATACCGTTCCTGTAAAAGGGGGTATTCCGACGCGGATTACCACCCATTCTGGAAGTGAGCGTCCTTGGACTTTTACCCCCGATGGGAAACAGGTTGTTTTTACGGCCCGTATTCAAGATCCGGCAGCGAGCGTACTCTTTCCTAAGGGAAGTATGACAGAGTTGTATGCAGTCGGAATTCAAGGCGGACGCCCGCAACAATTGTTGGCGACGCCGGCCGAGGAGGTTGATTATCTTGGTTTAGGCGACTCCTTTGTGTATCAAGACAAAAAAGGCGGTGAGAATATTTGGCGTAAACATCATACCTCCTCCATTACACGCGATCTATGGTTGTATCGTGATGGAAAACATACGCAATTGACTGATTTTGCGGGCGAAGATCGCAACCCTCGCCTTTCGGCTGATGGTAAAACTGTCTATTACCTCAGTGAGCGTGAGGGTAGTTTCAATGTCTATTCATTCCCGTTGGATGCTCCGAAAAAGATTACGCGTGTCACCAATCATAAGATCCATCCCGTTAGATTCCTTTCGGTGGCAAAAAATGGTACACTCTGCTATGCTTATGACGGCAATATATATGTAAAAGAGGGCTCGGGAACTGCTCGTAAATTGTCGGTATCCATTACGGCTGATTATAGCGCTGAAGATCAATTGACTATGGGGGTTAAGGGCTTTGGCTCCACGACAATCTCGCCAGATGGTAGCCAAATGGCGTTTGTGTCGCGCGGTGAAGTATTTGTGGCATCGGTTGAATATGGTACGACCAAGCAGATCACGAAGACCCCCGAAGCCGAAGCCGATGTTACCTTCTCGCCGAATGGCCGTACGTTGGCTTATGCGTCGGATCGGGAGGGTAAGTGGAATATCTATACCGCTAAGTTAGCTCGTAAGGAGGATATCAATTTCCCGAATGCAACACTCATTGAGGAGAAGGCTCTTTTCAAGAAGAGCAATTTAGATCGTCGTGCTCCACAATATTCTCCCGATGGCAAGGAATTGGCCTTTATCGAAGGTCGCGACAAATTGAAAGTACTAACCCTTGCAACCGGTAAAGTGCGTCAGATAACCGATGGCTCGACATGGTATTCCAATGGTGGAAAATTCCATTATTCGTGGTCGCCAGACGGTAAATGGTTTGCATTGGATTATGTCGGCAACAGACATAATCCCTATACGGATATTGGTATTGTAAAGGCTTCGGGAGGCGAACCGATCATTAATCTCACAAACAGCGGTTATTTTGATAATGGACACCGTTGGGTGTTGGATGGTAATGCCATTCTTTTCAACACGGATCGCTACGGTATGCGAAGTCATGCTTCGTGGGGATCGTTGCGTGATGCAATGATCATTTTCTTGAATCGGGATGCCTACGATCGGTTTATGATGAATAAGGAGGAGCGGGCATTACTCAAAGCGAATGAAAAGTTGACTCAAAAAACGGGTGCTGATGAGGCGGAGAATAAGACCGTATCGAAAGATATTGTTGTCGAACTGCGTAATATCGAGGATCGGATTGTGCGCTTGACTCCTTCTTCGTCTCAACTTGGCTCTGTCATTCTTGATAAGACCGGAGCTAATCTCTATTATGTATGCTCTTATGAAGGCCCCATGAAACTATGGAAACTCGACGTGAAAAAGAAAACGCCGACTCCTGTCGGAAAGGCGTCTGGTACATTAGTTTGGGATAAGAAGATGTCAACCTTATTTGTGCTGGGTGGCAATCCTTCGAAATTGAAATTGAAGAGTAGCAGCAAAACTCTCGCTCCGATAAAAGTGAATGCCGAGATGGTGATTGATCGGGTTGCTGAACGGGAGTATATGTTTGATCATGTCTATTGGGAGGAGAAGAATTGCTTCTATAACGAAAAGATGCATGGAGTTAATTGGGAAATGTATCGCGATGCTTATCGGAAGTTCCTGCCTCACATCAATAATAACTATGATTTTGCTGAATTGTTGAGTGAGTGGCTCGGAGAATTGAATGTATCGCATACGGGTGCTAGCTATTCTGCAAAAGCTCGTGTGGGTCGCACAGTTACGGCAGAGTTGGGCCTTTTCTTCGATTTGACGTGGAAAGGCGATGGATTGAAAGTTGAAGAGATCGTGGAGCAAGGACCGTTCGATAAGGCAGCTTCGGAAGTCGAAGTCGGGGATATTGTCGAGCAGATTGATGGTGTGAAGATCACTGCCGGCATGGATTACTTCCCATTGCTGAATCGAAAGGTTGGCCAACGTACTTTGGTGACGATTCGCAAGGCATCGGGCGGGACTATTGAGGAGGTTGTGAAACCCATTTCATCAGGGAAACTCAATGCACTGCTTTATAAACGCTTTATTAAACGAGCCGCCGAAACGGTTGAACGCTTGTCGGGTGGTCGTTTGGGATATGTGCATATTCAAGGTATGAACGATGCTAGTTTCCGTACGGTTTATGCCGATATTTTAGGACGCTACAACCATTGCGAGGGTATGGTGATCGACACCCGTTTCAATGGAGGCGGCCGTTTGCATGAAGATATCGAAGTGCTTTTTAGTGGTAAAAAATACCTTGTTCAGGAGATGCGCGGAAAAGATGCCTGCGATATGCCCAGCCGTCGTTATAACAAACCATCGATTATGGTGATGGGCGAGGCTAACTATTCCAATGCACACGGAACTCCTTGGGTCTATAAGCATATGGGTATCGGAAAATTGGTCGGTATGCCTGTTCCGGGAACGATGACGAGTGTGAATTGGCGAAAACTGCAAGATGCCTCGCTGACATTCGGTATTCCGGTGACGGGTTATCGCGTCGAGGATGGCACTTATTTGGAGAATAAACAATTGGAGCCGGATATCAAAGTTGCTAACAGCAAAGAGTTGGTTGTTACGGGGCGCGACGAGCAACTTGAAGTGGCTGTGAAAGCCTTGCTCGAACAAATTGACGCCAAGAAGGTGAAGAGATAATACGTTGCAGTCTCTTGTTGTTTAAGAAGAGAAAGAGTAGCATTTTTGAGGGGCAGATCCAAGCGGATTTGCCCCTTTTGTCTAATCCAAATGGCTATATTGAAGATTTGGAGTTGCGGAATAATTGTTTTGGTGGTACCGTTTTTATGAATTTTTACTATATTTGCACGTCGTGTAATTTATATTCTATTTATGAGAGTGAGGTCTATTTTTGCATTTTTACTGTGTGTTCTTGTTTTTTGTGGATGTTCCGATTCAAATGAAGGGGGAGACGGCAAAAATATCAAAAATTATATCGCTCCTGAAACGTCACCTTATCATTATCCAGAGGGGCACTCTATGGAAGGATTGTTGGTTCGTGGAGCTACAAAGGATAATGTTGTGAAATATAGTTTTGACTTTATCTATAAACCATTGGCAGACCGGCCTGTACGTGTACATTTTTATCTACCCAATACGGCTGATGTTACTAGATGTCCTATCTTGTTTGGGTTTCATGGTGCAGAGCGTGTTGCAACCAATATGACAACACCATGGAGTTCCTATGCCGATAATTATGGTTTTGTGGTTATTGCTCCCGAGTTTCCGAATTCGGAAACCAAAAGCAAATGGGGGTACGACTTGGGATTTGGGGCATCTCATTACCAATATGGTAATATCATGAATTCGTCTGTTTGTAACTCCGAAGAGTTGTGGTCGTATAACATCATCGAGGCACTCTTCGATCACTTCAAAGAGTGTGTCGGCGGAAAACAGAAAAATTACCGGATGTATGGTATGTCCGCCGGAGGACAATTCGTTTGCAGGTATGTGATGGCAATGCCACATGCCCGTCTCGAACGCGCCTGTGCCGCATCGCCGAGTTCGTGGGCATATCCTTATCCCGAGGGGTTGACCAATGATGCGGGGAATGTTTATGGTTGGCCCTACTCGGCAAAAAACACCTCGTTCGCCAATGATGATGCGATGCGTGTTTTCCTGCAAAAGAAGTTGCTGCTTATGTGCGGTGTTAACGATTCGGATGAAAACTCTTCATCGCTGGACAAGAATGCCGGAGCTATGGCGCAAGGCAAACATCGTTATGAACGTATGTTGAACTTCTACGATGCTTGCCAAAAACGCGCTACTCAATTGGGCATTACCTGCGCTTTTGAGATGCGTGCTGTTGAGGGTGTGGCGCATAGTAACAAGGGTATAATTAATGGTGATGGCAAGGGAAACGATGCTCATAGCTGGTTGTTCTCCGATCTGATTAAATAGTATATAAAATTCGTCAATGGATAAAATACTGATATTATTAACTTTATAAAACAAATAAACTATGAAACTTAAACTTATTCTTTCTATTTTTGCACTCTTCGGAAGCCTTTGTGTCGTATCGGCACAAGATGAAGATACAATGGAAAAACCGAAAGTTACGACCGTTGCCGATTTGGCAAAACGTATTGCTGACCAAAATCACAAATTCCAAGTTTTAGAGAAGAAGTTCGAGGATCTGCTCCTCTTCGAGCATTTGAAAAATGATGCTTATATCGATAAAGTACGTTTGACCGGTCCGGCACGTCAGGCTCAAAATAAAGAGTTCCGTCGCACGGGAAATGAATTCTATGATCAATTCCTCGATAATGAGTTGAAGTTCTATGCTTATATCTTCTTCCCGAAGAATACACAGCAGAATAAAAAGTATCCGCTCATTGTCTTTCCGCATGGAGGAATTCATGGTACGATGGGATCGAGCTACCACCATGTCCTTCGTGAGTTGCTTACGCAGGGCTATATTGTAGTGGCTCCTGATTATCGCGGAAGCACGGGTTATGGCAAGGATTTCTGGCAGTCGATCGATTATGGTGGCTTGGAGAACGAGGACGTTTTGGTAACAGCCAAATATATGATCGAAAATTACAGCGTTGTAGATAAAACCCGCGTTGGTCTGCTGGGTTGGAGTCATGGCGGTATGATTACGTTGATGAATGCCTGCAAATATCCCGATGTTTATGCGTGCGGTTATGCCGGTGTGCCGGTGTCGGATGTAACTTTCCGTTTGTCGTACCATAGCAAGGCTTATGGTCGTCTTTTCTCGGCAGCTTATCACATTGGTAAAACTCCTGAGGAGGCTCCTGAGGAGTATGCACGTCGCTCTCCGGTTACCTATGCGAAAGATTTGCGTATTCCGTTGATGATTACCACAAGCGAGAATGATAACGATGTATCGGTAAAAGAGGTGCAGCGCATGATCGATGCTCTGAAAGCCAATAAAAAACAATTTGAGTATAAGATCTATGGTCCGTCGAAGGGTGCACACCATGTTGATCGTCTCGATTCGAAAGATGCTACCGAGCGTCGTTTCGAGGCTTACCGATTCCTGAATCGTTACTTGAAGCCCGAGAAACCGTTCCGCTCACACGCCGAGATGCGTAAGGCAGGTTACTATTTCAATTGATAACAGCGCAAATCGCTGATTATGCGATGGCTAAGAATCTACCCCCCCCCTATAAAAAGGGGATGGGGGTCGTTTCTTATAAGGGGAGTTCGTCGTGTGGAGAATGATGGCTTGCCTAACGTGAAAATTATAAGGAAATATCTTTTAACTTTAATATTTATTGTTATGAAAACAAAATTATTTTCTATTTTGGCAGCAGTCGCTTTGTTGCTTTCGGGAGCTTGCTCCTCTTCTGATGATGGTCCTAACGAAGGTGGTGGTACACAAGGAGGTGGCACAACAACACCGGACTATATTGAGTTGAAATTTATGTCTTTCAATATTCGTTTGAACTCCTCTTCCGATGGTTCCAATGCTTGGGTTTACCGCCAAGAGGCTGCCGTGAAGATGATCCAAGATCAGAAACCGGTATGTATCGGTATGCAGGAGGTGCAACCCGGGCAGAACAGCTATCTTAAAAGCAAACTTCCTGAATATGGCGTTTATGGTTTGGGCCGTAACTCGGCGGCAGCCCCCGAGGACAGTAGTTCGACGGACGAATGTATGATGGTGTATTGGTTAAAATCGGAGGTTGACTTGGTATCGTATGGTACTTTTTGGCTTTCCGAAACACCAGATGTTAAATCGTATGGCTGGGATGCTAACATTCGCCGTACCTGTACTTGGTGTATGTTCCGCCATAAGGCAACGAAACAACTCTTCTACTTCTTCAATACTCACTTCGATCACAAGGGCGAAACTGCGCGTACAGAGTCTGTTAAGTTGATTGTGAAAAAGATTCAAGAGATCAACGGCGATAATCGTCCGGTGGTTCTTGTGGCTGACTTCAACTCCAATACATCGCACGAGCGTTTTGTGCCGTTGCATGAGTTTATGAAGGATGCTCGTACTAATGCTGCCATTACCGATGACCATTATACTTATAACGGTTGGGGTAAATCTTCATCGACCATTGACCACCTCTTCTATCGTGGTGAGGGTTGCGAGGCTTTGGAGTATCACACGGTTACCGAAAACTATGGCGTACCTTATGTTTCGGATCATTATCCTGTGACGTTGCGCTTGAAAATTCCCGTAAAGAAGTAATTTATAATCTTTTGTAAAAAGATGTGGGTGTTCAATAAATTTTTGGACACCCACAAATCTTATTAAAAAGTGTCACGTCTTTACGGTAGCTGGGATCGATGGAGTGGGGGGGGGAGAAAAAAAATTAGGATAATAAATAAGCAGGATTCCGATTCCCGAAATCCTGCTTGAAATTGCTGTTGTAACCCTCGGTTTCCCTCGGCGCTATTTTACAACTGCACGATTGTCGATGATCAACAATCAACTACTTAACTGCATTAACTATTGCTTCGAATGCCTGCGGCTCATTCATGGCCAAATCTGCGAGAACCTTGCGGTTCAATGCAATACCTTTGGTGTTGAGTTTGCCGATAAATTGCGAATAGGTCATTCCCTGAGCGCGGACAGCAGCGTTGATACGCGTGATCCACAACGAACGGAACTCTCGCTTTTTGAGTTGGCGGTGTGCATAAGCATAGCACAAACCCTTCTCGACCGTATTTTTCGCAACGGTCCAAACGTTTCCCCTTGAACCAAAGTTACCTTTGGCAAGTTTCAAAACTTTCTTTCTTCTTGCGCGTGACGCAACAGCGTTAACTGAACGTGGCATATTGTAAAAGTTTTTGAAGAGCTGTCAGCGACGCGGTTCTCCCGCGTTCTTTGGGGCTGTTTCGCTCCTTGATTAATAAAATGTGTCCGATCTTTTTGCTTTTCTTGTTACAGTTCGTTCGTCGGTTGGAAACTGTCGGACTTTGTTTTCTTACCTTGTGAACGGCCTGCCCCTATGGGGAGTGCTTGTGATGCTGAGATTATTTAACCAGCAGGTTCTTGATCTTAGCTTCGTCAGCAGCAGAAACAGTACCCGAATAGCAAAGGTTACGTTTCTGTTTCGTAGTCTTTTTGGTCAGGATGTGACTGTGATAAGCGTGTTTACGCTTGATCTTTCCTGTGCCGGTGAAGGTAAAACGCTTCTTCGCAGCGGCATTGGTTTTCATTTTTGGCATTGTTGTAAACAGTTAATTAGTTAAACATAGCGCGCAAAGGTAACAAAAAATCCCGAGAGTACAATTTGTCCTGAACGATTTTTGTGCTATATTTGACAATATTTTCTTAAAAACGGTTGTTTATGGAGTGGAATCTTGTTTTACGGTTGTGCGTAGCAGGTCTTTGCGGTGCATTGATAGGACTTGATCGTGAATATCGGGTCAAGGATGCCGGTTTTCGTACCCATTTTTTGGTGGCTTTGGGTAGTGCATTGATGATGGTTGTGTCGCAATATGGATTTGCTGATAGTTTACAACAAACCGGCATGGGGGTGGATCCAAGTCGTATTGCCGCCCAAGTGGTGAGCGGTATCGGTTTCATTGGAGCCGGAACCATCATTATCCATCGGCAACTTGTGCGCGGGTTGACTACGGCGGCGAGTCTTTGGGCTACGGCTGGAATCGGATTGGCTGCCGGAGCACATCTTTATTTATTGGCCGGTATAGCAACGTTGTTGACACTTTTTGGCTTGGAGGCTTTGTCGCTTTTCTTCGGCCGCTTGGGACAACGACGTTTGGTGCTTGTACTTTCGTCGGAAAGTCGTAAGGCATTAGATCGGGTGCTTACCAATTTGCCGACAGACGATTTCTCGCTTTTGTCTTATGAAATCGAGACCCTGCATGAACCGCAAAATCTTATTTTTCGAGCAACAATGGTGCTACGTTCTCGCAAAGCAACCGCTACCGACCATTATGTTACCACTCTTCGCACTGATCCGGAAATCATGATCGAGCAAATGTTTTAGGGTGTATTGAACTTTTTGATCTTTGTTTTTGGTTTACTTTGGAGAGGCTCGGAGTGATCGGGCCCTCTTTTAATTTATGGCAATTATATTTATATACCTATATATATTATATACGGGGTAGCTCTCTGCTTTTATGATATTGAAAAAAAAGTTGCAAATAACTTGCTGAGTAATAATCGTGTGCAAAATTATTCGCTAAAAAGGCTAAAAAAAGTGCGAAAAATATTTGGAAGTATCGTGAAAATAGCCTTATCTTTGCACCCGCTTCGAGAGAAAAAACGGCTCGAGAGGCTAATGAGAAAGGTTCTGAAAAATTTTGAAAAAAGTTCCGAAATCTTTTGGAGATTCCGAAAATTGCCTTACCTTTGCACCCGCTTATGAAGCGAATAGCGGTTTAAGTAAGTGAAAGGGTTCTGAAAAATTTTCGAAAAAAGTTTTTGAAAGATTTGGTGGTTTCAAAAAAAGGTTTTACCTTTGCACCACTTTCCGCTCAAAAAAAAAGCGGACAGAATCAAGAACGAGGTCGCAAGATTGAGTTCGAAAATAAGAGAAATTGTTCTTTATAGTAATATAATCGAACAGCGTTCTTTGAAGTATTTGAGCAGCAAAGTTTTTATCCACTCTTAAAAGAGTGATTTCAAACAATACCTTTGAGATTAGAGCTAAAGATTTAACAAAACATTTTTTTACAATGGAGAGTTTGATCCTGGCTCAGGATGAACGCTAGCGGCAGGCCTAACACATGCAAGTCG
>SUZX01000006.1 GCA_015059735.1 Rikenellaceae bacterium
CGACAAAGTTACCGGTAAAGTGGTTGTTATGGCCGACTACGGTGCATTTGTCGAGATTGCTGCCGGTGTTGAGGGTCTGATCCACGTATCGGAGATGTCGTGGAGTCAGCACCTGCGTTCGGCACAGGAGTTCATGAAGGTTGGCGACGATGTTGAGGCCGTTATCTTGACTCTCGACCGCGAGGAGCGCAAGATGTCGTTGGGTATCAAACAGCTCACTCCCGATCCGTGGGAGCAGATCGAGGGTAAATATCCCGTAGGTACGAAATGCACTGCCCGCGTTCGCAACTTCACCAACTTTGGTGTATTCGTTGAGATCGAGGAGGGTATCGACGGCTTGATCCACATCTCGGATCTCAGCTGGACCAAGAAAGTTAAGCACCCGGGAGAGTTCACACAGGTAGGTGCCGAGATCGAGGTTATTGTGCTTGAAATCGACAAAGAAAACCGTCGTCTTTCGTTGGGTCACAAGCAGTTGGAAGAGAACCCGTGGAACGAGTTCGAGAGCCAGTTTGCAGTGGAAACCGTACACGAGGGTACGATCACCGAGGTTACCGACAAGGGTGCAGTAGTATCGCTCGGCGAGAATATCGAAGGATTCTGCCCCACTCGTCAGCTTGTAAAAGAGGACGGCACAATGCCGAAAGCCGAGGAGAAACTCGCATTCAAAGTAATCGAGTTCTCGAAAGCCACCAAGCGTATCACGTTGTCGCACCTGCGCACCTATGATGACGCTCGCAAAGAGGCTGCCGCAGCAGAGAAAGCAGAGAAACGTGCTGCTGCCGATGCTACGAAGTCAACGGTTAAGAAGATCAATGCTTCGGTTGAGAAGACCACATTGGGCGATGTTACCGGTTTGGCTGCCTTGAAGAGTGCAATGGAGGCTGCTGCTGAGGGTAAAACCGAGGAGTAATCTCAACTCACAATATGCAAGAGGCTGTTCTACGATCTTGTAGAACAGCCTCATTTTTTAGACGTCGTATTGACAACAAATGGAATTTCAAGGCTTGCGAAGCCCGAAAAAGCGTAGCATATTCGGCCTATGTGAGCATTTCGAAGGCCTACATAACGCAGCAATCACCTTGTCAGACAACCTCTTTTTGAGGGAATGATGCTAAAAAGCCTGTCGAAAAAATCGACAGGCTTTTTAGTGTTAATCGGAAAAACTTATCCCAAATAAGACTTCAAAAGTTTCGAACGCGAAGAGTGACGCAGACGACGGATAGCCTTCTCTTTGATTTGACGAACACGTTCACGGGTAAGATCGAATTTTTCGCCGATCTCCTCCAATGTCATCTCCGAGCAACCGATACCGAAGAAGTAGCGGATGATGTCTCGTTCGCGTTCTGTGAGGGTCTCCAAGGCACGACAAACCTCTGTGGAGAGCGACTCGTTGATCAAGCCGCGATCGGCATTCGGTGAGTCGGGATTGACCAATACATCGAGCAGGGAGTTATCCTCGCCATCGGCAAAGGGAGCATCAACCGAAACGTGGCGACCGGCGACACGCAGAGTATCCGATACCTTCTCTTTGGGGAGTTCCAACTCGTTAGCCAACTCTTCGGGTGAAGGAGTTCGTTCGTGCTCCTGCTCGAAGCGAGCAAACGCCTTGTTGATCTTATTGAGTGAGCCAACTTGGTTGAGCGGCAGACGAACGATACGCGATTGTTCTGCCAAAGCTTGCAAGATCGACTGGCGAATCCACCATACGGCATAAGAGATAAACTTAAAACCGCGAGTTTCATCGAACTTCTCGGCAGCCTTGATCAAACCCAAGTTTCCCTCGTTGATGAGGTCCGGAAGGCTGAGTCCCTGATTTTGGTATTGTTTGGCAACGGAAACCACGAAACGCAAGTTGGCTTTCGTGAGTTTTTCCAATGCTTCTTGATCTCCTTTTTTGATTCGTTGGGCGAGTTCCACCTCCTCTTCTACCGTGATAAGCTCCTCTTTGCCGATTTCCTGCAAGTATTTGTCCAGCGACGCACTCTCACGGTTGGTGATGGATTTTGTGATTTTTAATTGACGCATTATTTTATTGTATATTTAAAATATTTATCACTGGTTCCCCCGACGAATCCGGCTCTACGATATTACTCGATCAATGTGTAGCTGGCTGCTCGACCGTTGGGATAGATGCCATCAATAGCACGCACCTTATCGGTCAAACGTTGCATATCACTAAGTGAGTAAACCGGCTTGTCGTTGATGTGTGTGATCACAAAGCCCTCTTTGACACGAGCCCGAGCCAAAATGCCTCCGGACTTGATTCCGGTGACTTGCACTCCACCTTGAATTTCCAATTCGCGACACAAACGACTACTTGCATCAGCAAACTTACCACCCAAAGTCTCCACGACATCAACCTCTTCGCGAGTGATCAATTCGGTTTTACCAGCCTTATTACGCAAAGTAACCTCAAATTGTTTCACTTTACCGTCTCTTTTTACCGATAAAAGTATCTTATCGTTGGGTCGGCGTTTAGCAATCTGCTCTTGAAGCGTCGAGGCCTCGGTGATTTTAATTCCATCAATATCGACAATGATATCGCCTTTGCGGATGCCAGCCTCGGATGCAGAGCCACCCTCAACAACACCTGCGACATACGCTCCACCGAGTTCCTTGATGCCGAGTTCTTTCCCCTCTTTATCGATAAAGTCTTGATCGACAGGACGGAATTGGATTCCAAGCAGGGCGCGTTGAACAACTCCGAACTCTTTGAGATCGACAACAACTTTACGAACGATCGATTCGGGAACGGCAAATGAGTACCCGATATAGCTGCCCGTTTGCGATTTGATCAACGTATTGATACCCACAAGTTCGCCACGCGTATTGACCAAAGCACCACCCGAATTACCCGGGTTGACAGCAGCATCGGTCTGAATGAATGATTCGATGCTAAAATCGTTAGGAATGACCCCTAATTGACGCGCTTTGGCACTGACAATACCGGCTGTAATGGTCGATTGCAGATCGAAAGGCGATCCAATGGCCAATACCCACTCACCTAATCGCAGTGCATCCGAAGAGCCAAAAGGCAGTGTCGGCAATTTCTTGGCATCGATTTTCAACAATGCGAGGTCGGTAGCCGAATCTTTGCCGATGAGTTTGGCGTCGAACTTACGTCCGTCGTATAACTTTACCCGTAATTTTGTCGCATCATCGACCACATGGTTGTTGGTGACGATATAACCGTCTTCGGAGATGATGACACCCGAACCACCGGCGCGCTGCTCGCGATATCTCGGAGCATTCTCATAACCTCCTCGCTGAGGAATACCGAAAAACTCCAAGAAAGGATCGTAGCCACGACGTTGGGGAACTTCGACCTCTTGAATGGCTTCGATGTTGACAACCGCCTGCACCGCATTCTCGGCAGCATAGGTCAAGTCGGGATATTTATCCGATTGGTAGGCCGTAAAATGACTTCCCAAAGAGGGGTTGCGCTCAACTTCGCGATCGACATAAAGAACTTTCTCGTCGCTTTGACGGGCAACACTCCAAGCCGTAACACCACCAGCAGCAGCGGCAACGGCAACAATTCCTAAAAACAAAAATGCCTTTCTCATAATAAAAATTTGTTAAACAATCATTTATTGTAGGCAGGTTGTAGCATAGGCGTATTCAAATTTTATATTCGCAAGACAAACGGACAAATCCATTGGTTAGTATGTATCGGGTAAAGAAAAACCGGAATCTTTTTCGTGTATGGATTCCGGTTTTGGGGATATGCGATTTTCGTTACAAACCGAACTCCTTGCGGATCAGATCAACAGCATCGAGTTTCTCCCATCCGAAGAACTCCACTTCGCGCTCAACTTTTGCACCATTCTCATAGAACGTTTCGGTCTTGGTGTAAGGTCGATTGCCGAAGTGTCCGTAAGAGGCCGTTGCCTCGAAGATCGGATTTTTAAGACCGAATCGCTTGACGATGGCTGCCGGACGCAAGTCGAAAAGTTTGCCGATGCGACGGGCAATCTCACCATCGGTCATACCGGTCAAAGCCGTAGGACGGGACGAACGATAAGTATCGACATAGATCGAGAGTGGCTCGGCAATACCGATGGCGTAAGAGAGCTCTACCAATACCTCCTCAGCAACACCCGCCGCAACGAGGTTTTTGGCGATATGGCGAGCAGCATAGGCTGCCGAACGATCGACTTTCGAGGAGTCTTTGCCGGAGAATGCTCCGCCTCCGTGTGCCCCTCGACCACCGTAAGTATCCACAATGATCTTACGACCGGTAAGACCTGTATCTCCGTGAGGACCGCCGATGACAAATTTGCCGGTGGGGTTCACATGCAATATATAATCGTCGTTGATCAGTTCCGCCAACTTGTCACCGGCACGTTCCAAACGTGCTTTCACACGCGGGATGAGAATTGTGCGGACATCTTCGCGGATCTTCTCCTGCATCTGTTTCTCTGCCTCTTTCTCAGAGATTCCGTTGCCGGCAAGAATAAACTCGTCGTGCTGGGTGGAAACGACAATCGTATGCACACGTTGAGGTTTTCCGGTTGTTTCATCGTATTCGATAGTTACCTGTGATTTCGAATCAGGACGCAGATAGGTCATCACTTTACCTTCGCGACGAATTACGGCCAACTCTTTGAGAATCACATGTGAAAGGATCAGCGTTGCAGGCATCATTTCGCGAGTTTCGTTGCAGGCGTAACCGAACATGATGCCTTGATCACCGGCACCCTGCTCCTCCTCGGCGGCACGGACAACACCCTGATTGATGTCGGACGACTGCTCGTGGATGGCGGATAAAATACCGCAGGAGTTGCAATCGAATTGGTATTCGCTTTTGGTGTAACCAATGCGTTCGATCACGCGACGTGCAACACCTTGCACATCGACATATGCCTCCGAGCGAACCTCACCAGCCACTACTACAAGACCGGTGGTGCAGAGTGTTTCGCAGGCGACCTTCGATTGTGGATCGTGGCGCAAAAATTCATCGAGAATGGCATCGGAAATCTGATCCGAAACCTTATCGGGGTGTCCTTCGGACACCGATTCTGAGGTAAATAAAAAGCCCATTTTCATACATTTTTTAGGGTTAAACGTATTAAAATGGGAAAAATTGGCTGTTTGAGAAATAAAAAATGTGCTGTTTTAGCGATTTTTTATTGTGGTTTGCAATCAGTCAAATCTTTCCACATTCTCCCGCGTGACAGACGGGACTGCAAAGGTAAGCATAAATTCGAGAATTGCAAAAAGGTATCGGAGCGTTTTTATAAATGAGAGGAGTTTCTTATAGCATCAACCTGACCAAACTTTGTTGAGATAGTCAAATTTGTGAGAGTAGTGAACCCATAAGATCAAAAGGTGAACAAATTACCATTATCCATCAGCCAAGCGGTTGTGATTTGCTTTTGAATTAGTATATTTGCAGTCTGAAACAAAAGTAAACACAATCATACTATGGCAAAAGAACTGAAAGATCTTACCAAATCGGAGGATAACTACTCGCAATGGTACAACGACTTGGTGGTAAAAGCCGGTTTGGCCGAGAATTCGGCCGTTCGCGGTTGTATGGTCATCAAACCCTATGGCTATGCCATTTGGGAGAAGATGCAGGCCGCATTGGATAAAATGTTCAAAGATACGGGACACCAAAATGCCTATTTCCCGCTCTTCATCCCCAAATCGTTCTTCTCGAAAGAGGCCAACCATGTTGAAGGCTTTGCCAAAGAGTGCGCTGTGGTAACTCACTACCGCCTGAAAAACGATCCCGAAGGAAAAGGGGTGGTTGTCGATCCCGATGCCAAACTCGAAGAGGAGTTGATCGTGCGTCCCACCTCGGAGACGATCATTTGGAACACCTATAAAAATTGGATTCAATCGTACCGCGACCTGCCGATCCTCTGCAACCAATGGGCCAATGTCGTTCGCTGGGAGATGCGCACACGTCTGTTCCTGCGTACTGCCGAGTTCCTTTGGCAGGAGGGACACACAGCTCATACCACCCGCGAGGAGGCTATCGAGGAGGCCGAAAAGATGATCCATGTATATCAGGATTTTGCAGAACAGTGGATGGCCGTTCCGGTCATCGTGGGTCACAAGTCGCCCAACGAGCGGTTTGCCGGCGCCGAGGATACGCTGACTATCGAAGCATTGATGCAGGATGGCAAAGCATTGCAAAGCGGCACTTCGCACTTCTTGGGGCAGAACTTTGCCAAAGCATTCGATGTGCAATATGTCAACAAAGAGGGTAAACTCGAATATGTTTGGGCTTCGTCGTGGGGCGTTTCGACTCGCCTGATGGGTGCTTTGATCATGGCTCACTCCGACAACAACGGTTTGGTGCTGCCTCCGAAACTCGCACCTATTCAGGTGGTCATGGTACCGATCTACAAAGGCGAGGAGCAACTCACCGAGATCCGCACACGTTTCGAGGCTATTGCCGCCAAATTACGCGAGAAAGGTATCAGCGTAAAGATCGACGACCGCGACAACGTGCGTTCGGGCTTCAAGTTTGCCGAATACGAATTGAAGGGAGTTCCCGTGCGTTTGGCTATGGGACCGCGCGACTTGGAGAACGGCACGATCGAACTTGCCCGCCGCGACACGCTCGAAAAGACCACCGTTTCGCAAGAGGGCTTGGTCGAGCTTATTGAAGGCTTGATGACCGAAATTCAAGAAAACATCCTGCGTAAGGCTCGCACATTCCGCGACTCGATGATCACCAAAGTCGATACGTGGGAAGAGTTCAAAGAGGTACTCGATACCAAAGGAGGTTTTATATTGGCACACTGGGATGGCACGGTCGAGACCGAGGTTGCCATCAAGGAGGCCACCAAAGCCACCATTCGTTGCATTCCGTTTGATGCTCCGGAGGAGGAGGGTTGCTGCGTATTCACCGGTAAACCTTCGCACCGTCGCGTACTCTTTGCACGCAGCTACTAATGGGGCAATCCCTATTGGGCGAGCTGAAACACAGGTAAAGCCCATTGATATCTCCTAATTATAATAGAGGAGATGTCTGCCAAATAAAAGGGGCTGTTCAACAAACTTGTTGGACAGTCCCTTTTCTTTTAGAAGTCGTACAACAAGAGGGGGGGGGTAAGACTTCTTTTTATTGCAGGTGGACGCATATCCTTCGTCCAAAGCGGGAACTCAGGGAGTAAGGCGGCTTTTGTATAATATGGTATAGTCGAGGGGGAAGGGTTGTTCTATTTGGAGTCATTTGTATATAAAATCTCTTTCACGCGTAGCGGTCGGAATATTCAAACATTTCTTTGGCATTATTTAAGACCGCTGATCGGGAATTATTGGTCATTTTTGTCATTGATTTAATTTCCGATCCCATGAATTTGAATTTTTCACGTCTTTGTCGTATATTGTTATTGAGCCTGTTTTTGTTGACAACCGGCTGTCGGGTGGAGTATCATCCCTACGACACTCGAATCGAAGGAGCAACAAATATCAACGCCCGTAACATAGCTCGAATCGAAGCCGCAACTACCGGCAAACGGATGATTCGATTTGCAGTGATCAGCGACACGCAACGTTGGTACGACGAAACGGAGCTTGCCGTGAAATCGATCAATCGACAGGAGGCGATCGATTTTGTGTTACATACCGGCGACATGGCCGACTTCGGCATGAAGGCCGAGTTCGAACGGCAGCGGGACATCCTCAACAAACTGCATGCGCCCTATGTCTGCCTGATCGGCAACCACGATTGTTTGGCATCGGGCGAACGTGTTTTCAAGAAGATTTTCGGTGATCCTGATTTTGCATTCACAGCAGGAAATATAAGATTTGTATGCCTGAACACCAATGCATTGGAATACGACCACTCGTCGGCAGTCCCCGACTTCGAGTTTATCGGAAATGAGTTGACAAGCATTCCTGAAGGAATAGAAAAAAGCATTGTGGCAATGCACGCAAAACCCTACACCGAGCAGTTCGACAACAACATCGCAGACTTCTTCCAGCAGACAATTCGGCAATTCCCCGCCCTGCAATTCTGCATCAACGGACATGGACATAATTTCTGTATTGAGGATGTGTTCGAGGATGGTATATTATATTATGAGTGTGATGCGATTTCCGGACGGAGTTATTTGATATTTACCCTCGATGACAACGGCTATGAATACGAAAGAGTGGCTTATTAAACTGACGATTGCGATCGGTGCATTGCTGTTGGTGGAGCAGGCGGTGGCAGTCGAACGAGATTCGACAAACCGTGAGACGAAAAACTCCTGCCAGCTCGACTTTCGGGAACATCGCGGATACACGGGGTGGAGTCGTCTGACCCCCACACATCTCAAAGCTCAATATGCTGGCGGAATGGGATTCATGTCGTTCGGATTCGGATGGGATTATGGACGCAAATGCCGCTGGGAAAGCGATATCCTTTTCGGATTTCTGCCAAAGGCGTATAGCGACGAGTTTCACATGACATTTACATTCAAACAAAACTACATTCCTTGGAGTATTCGTTGTTTGCAGCCGTTTTGCCATCGAGCCGATAAGTTGTGGTGTATATCTCAATTGGATCTCAGGCGAAGACTATTGGATACGTGAGCCCGACCGTTATCCCGAGCGCTCATATTACGGGTTCTCCACAAAATTACGCGCACACGCATTTATTGGTCAGCGATTTACATATTATCCCAAGCTCAAATCGCTGTTGCATCACATTACGCTGTTCTACGAATTTTCAGCCAACGAACTCGACATCATAGCCAAATGCGGCAACCGAAAACTTTCGTTGAGCGACGTGGTGAATTTCTCCGTAGGAATCAAGTTCCAGTTGATGCGATAAAACGGAGTCATTGAAGAAAAACCGCCGAATGACGGTCGTTTTATCATAAACGGTTTCATTCAAAAATCCTTTCATGTCCCGACATCTTTTGGTGTCGGGTTTTTCGTTCCCACAAAAAGGCGCGGATGTCGCATCTATGGATATTCGGCAGAGACCTGTCGGAAATTGGAACAAATTTTGATTCGCTTGCAACGTAAACCAAAAATTCAACGCCATGACTGTCAAAAAATTAAGTTACATTGCAGCGGTACTCATTGTCACGTTAAGTGCCTGCCAAAAAGAGCCATCGACATCGGATCTCAATCGGGATTTTTTGGTCTATACGGCCTATGATACCGAGGTAAATTTTGAAAACTTTGCCACCTATTTTCTCCCCGACAGCATCCTGATCATCGGCAACAAAAATCAAGCGGAATATTGGAGCGACAATGTGGCGCAAGAGATCATCGCTACGGTTGCCACAGGACTCGATGCCGCAGGATACACTCGTTCATACGACAAAGAGGCCGCCGACCTCGGTATTCAACTGAGCTACGTTCGTCGGGTGACCTATTTTGTCGGTTACAACAACCCCTATTGGTGGTGGTACTATCCCTACTACTGGGCACCCGACTATTGGGGCGACTGGACCGGATGGCACTATCCTTATGAGGTATATTACGGCTATACGGCAGGATCACTGCTTACCGAGATGATCGATTTGGAGACCGATCAAGCGGGCGGTCGAAAACTTCCGGTCATCTGGAACAGCTACATCGGAGGACTGCTCACCTCCTCAACCGATCTCAACTTGGAACGAACGATTGCTGCCATGCAGCAGGCTTTCGCGCAGTCTCCCTATCTTAACACGGCAGAATGATTTTGATGTATTATTATGCAACAAATGCCCTATTTGTGCTCTTGAACAAAAATCTTTTCCTATAAACTAGCAATTATGAAAACCATAAAAACCATTCGCATATTTCTCCTCGGTGTTCTATTCTCAACCGCAGCAGGCTCGGCAAAAGCACAGCTTTTTCCCGACAGCTACATCAACATCGATTGGCAAATAAACGTTCCGTTGGGAAATTCGTTTGCCGACAATACCTCGGGATGGGGTATGAATTTCGAGGGCGGTTACTTTGTCATGCCCTCGTTGGCTGTCGGCCCTTTTATCTCGTTTCACACAAACCTCGAAAAGATTCCCCGCCAAACCCTCGACTTGGGTAACGGAAAGGCTCTTACCACCAATCAAAAACATGCCGTATTTCAACTGCCCTTTGGTGCAACGGCACGTTATTGTTGGCTCACCGACAGCGTATTTCAGCCCTATGCCGGCATGAAGCTGGGTGCTTGTTATGCCGAATTATCGTCGTATTACTACATTGTCAAACAATATACCGACACATGGGGTTTTTACATGTCGCCCGAGATCGGCGTGTCGATCTTCCCGAAACCCTCCTACCGCATGGGGTTGCATGTCGCACTCTATTACAGCTATGCCACCAACAACGGGTCGGTGTTGAATTACTCGGTCAACAACCTCAACAATTTCGGCATACGGATCGGTGTTTCGTTCTGATCCAAGCAAACGAAAGGGCTGCCACAACATCATGTCGGGCAGCCCTCGTTCGATAATCGAATAATCGGAGAAATCTCCTACTCCTCCAAAAAGTCGATATTTACCTGTCGCGAGAAGGCCTCGCGCAATGAGATACTAGTTTCAGTGTCGGAAACACCCTTGATCGACAAGATATGGTCGAAGATCGTGCGCATGAGGTGCTCGTTATCGACACAATAAACTTTGGCAAGAAGGTTTCCCTTTCCGGTGATGAAATGACACTCCACAATCTCGGGAATCTTTTTCAACTCTTCGACGATTTGTTGAAGCAACTCCGCACTCGTAATGGCTATATTAATATGTGCGCAAACATCAAAACCAATCACCTGAGGATCGACAACCAAACGGCTGCCCAAAATAACCCCCATCTCATCCAACTTGCGCATACGCTGATGAATGGCTGCACCCGAAATACCGCATTCGCGGGCAATTTCAAGGAACGGCATACGGGCATTACCAAGCAGATATCTGAGAAGTTTGCGATCAATCGCATCTAAATTTACTTTCGGCATGATGTTAAATTTTCAAGGGTTTCACACATATTGTCAGCCTCTACGGGAGTTGTTCCCGAAGGTGAGGTTGTATCGGAATCACCCGATTATTACTCGATTACTTTAAGTTCTTTGCCTACCTTTGTGAAAGCAGCAATGCAACGGTCGAGTTGCTCGGTGGTGTGACCGGCCGAAACCTGTACACGGATACGAGCCTGACCCTTCGGCACTACGGGGTAGTAGAAACCGGTTACAAATACGCCCTCTTCCTGCAACTTGGCAGCCATGTCCTGCGAGAGCTTGGCATCGTAGAGCATCACGGCGCAGATAGCCGACTGGGTGGGTTTGATATCGAAACCGGCAGCAATCATCTTGTCGCGGAAGTAAGCCACGTTCTCGACCAACTTGTCGTGCAGAGCATCGCTCTCGCCCAACATTTTGAACATTTCGAGGCTAGCACCTACAACAGCGGGCGGCAACGAGTTGGAGAAGAGGTAAGGACGCGAACGCTGACGAAGCATGTCGATAATCTCTTTGCGACCCGTAGTGAAACCACCGACAGCACCACCGAAGGCTTTGCCGAGGGTACCGGTCAGGATATCGACTTGACCGCGCAGGTTGTAGAGTTCGGTGATACCGCGACCCGTTTTGCCGAGTACACCGGCCGAGTGGCACTCATCGACCATAACCAACGCATCGTATTTCTCGGCCAACTCGCAAATTTTATCGAGCGGTGCGGCGTTGCCATCCATCGAGAAGACACCGTCGGTAACGATAATGCGGAAACGTTGTTCCTGAGCTTTTTTGAGGCACTCTTCCAATTCGGCCATGTCAGCATTGGCATAGCGGTAACGCACAGCCTTGCAAAGACGAACGCCGTCGATGATCGAAGCATGGTTCAATGCGTCGGAAATGATGGCATCCTGATCGGTGAAAAGCGGCTCGAAAACACCACCGTTGGCATCGAAACAAGCCGCATAGAGGATTGTATCCTCAGTTCCGAAATAGTCGGCAATGGCTTTTTCGAGTTCTTTGTGAATATCTTGGCATCCGCAGATGAAACGCACCGACGACATACCGAACCCGCGTGCATCCAACGCCTTTTTAGCAGCCTCGATCAAACGCGGATTATCCGACAAACCGAGGTAGTTATTGGCGCAGAAATTCAGAACCTCGCGGCCGCCTACTTCAATGGCAGCACGTTGGGGAGAACAAATGATACGTTCTCTTTTGTACAATCCCGCAGCATCAATGGCAGCGAGCTCCTGTTGGAGATACTCTTTAATTTTTCCGTACATGATATTATTTGAGTTTAAGGTTGTTCAAACTTCATCCTTGATTTATTCGGCAAAGATAGGCTTTTTTTTCAATACAAACTGCGCTTTATTTCGTTTTTTTGCGTGTGGCACCTAAATATACCCCTTTTGCAGGCTGCCGTATCGCGATTTCTCGCAAATTCTTACTACCTTTGAGCAGATATTATCCGTTTTTGACACAAAAAACCTTTGCAATATGAAAAAATCGTCTGTTTTGGTATGCGGAGGAGCCGGCTATATTGGCTCACATACCACCGTAGAACTCATCAATGCCGGTTATGATGTGGTGATCGTCGATAATCTTTCGAACAGCGATCGCAAAGCCATCGAAGGAGTCTGCCAAATCACGGGGATCAACATCCCATTCATCGAAGTCGATTGCTGTGATAGGGAAGCTTTCCGCAAAGTCTTCGAGCAATACGAATTCGATTCGGCCATCCACTTTGCTGCCTCAAAAGCCGTAGGAGAGTCGGTTGCCAAACCGATGCTCTACTACCGCAACAACCTCACTTCGCTGATGAACCTCATCGATTTGATGTGCGAGTTTGGTCGTCACAACATCGTTTTCTCGTCGTCGTGTACGGTCTATGGCGAGCCGGACAAACAGCCCGTCACAGAGCAGACTCCCCGCAAAGAGGCCACCTCGCCCTATGGCAACACCAAACAGATCTCCGAAGATATTCTGCGCGATGCCGTAGCTGCCACCGAGGGACTTAAAGGTATCGCCCTGCGCTATTTCAACCCCATCGGGGCTCATCCCTCGGCACTCATCGGAGAGTTGCCGCGCGGTGTTCCGCAAAACTTGGTGCCCTACATCACCCAAACAGCCGCCGGAATCCGCGAATGTCTCTCAGTCTTCGGCGACGACTATCCCACGCCCGACGGATCGTGTATCCGCGACTATATCGACGTGGTTGATCTAGCCAAAGCTCACGTGAAAGCCATCGGTCGGATGATCGAAGTAGCCGATGCTCCGCGTTACGAAGTCTTCAACATCGGCACGGGACGCGGGGTCTCGGTCCTCGAATTAGTGACTCGATTCCAAGAGGTCAACAACTTGAAACTCAACTACAAGATTGCACCCCGTCGTGCCGGCGATATCGTGGCTATCTGGGCTGATCCTACCAAAGCTAACGACGTGTTGGGGTGGCATGCCGAGCGGAATCTCGACGACACATTGGCTGCCGCTTGGGCTTGGCAAAAGAATTTGGAAACGTTGTAATCGGCCTGTGATTGGCAAAAAAAACAAGAAAAAAGAATAGAATTTTTAGTTTTCAAATATTTACGTTATCTTTGTCGCCCAAAGCAGGCGGAATTGGGATGCGGTCCATGAGGCCGTGTTGAGAACCGCCGAAGGTAAACACATTAATATTAACGTTTTACAATGAAAACCATTTCTGTTAAGGCCGTTAAACGTGAAGATTACGGCAAAAAAGCAGCCAAAGCGGTACGTCGCGAAGGTTTGGTACCTTGCGTATTGTGCGGCAATGGCGAATCGGTCACTTTCTCGGTAGATCCTCGCGATGTTAAACCGCTGATTTACACTCCGAACTCCTACATCGTAGAGTTGGATTTCGAGGGCAAAACCGTACAGGCTGTATTGCGTGAGGCTCAATTCCACCCCATCCGTGAGGAGATCCTGCACATGGATTTCTATCGCGTAGCCGAGGGTAAACCCGTTTCGATCGCTATTCCGGTACGTCTGACCGGTAACGCTGCCGGTGTGAAAGTCGGTGGTAAGTTGGCTCTGTCGGCTCGTAAATTGACCGTAAGTGCATTGGTTGAGAACCTGCCCGATGAGATCGTAGTAGATGTTACGGAGTTGGGTGTAGGTAAGACCATCTTCGTAGGCGACCTGCAATTCGAGAACCTCAAATTCGTCACTCCGGCGACAACGGCTGTCTGCGCCGTTCGTGTAACCCGTGCTTCGCGCGGTGCCGAGGCTGCCGGAAAATAATAAACCGAACGATCGACAAGTATGAAATACCTCATCGTTGGGTTGGGGAACATTGGCATCGAATATGCCAATACCCGACACAACATCGGTTTTAATGTGTTGGACGCCCTCGCAGAGGCGTCCAACGTTGTTTTTACCACCGCACGCTATGGCGATGTGGCCGAAGTTCGTTACAAAGGGCGGACGTTGGTATTGCTCAAACCTTCGACTTACATGAATCTCTCGGGAAAGGCTGTGCGTTATTGGCTCGATACAGAGAAGATCCCTCGCGAGAATCTGTTGGTCATTTCGGATGACATAGCACTACCATTCGGTACGTTACGTTTGCGCCCGAAAGGGAGTGCTGGCGGACATAACGGATTGAAGAACATTTCCGAATTGCTAAACTCCGAGGAATATGCCCGCATGCGTTTCGGTGTGGGGGGCGATTTCCCGCGCGGACATCAGGTCGATTATGTTTTGGGCGAATGGACCGAGGAAGAGCGCAAAGCCATGCCCGATCGGATCAAAGTCTTTGTCGATGCCATCCGTTCGTTTGCAACGGTGGGGTGCAGTATGACAATGAATTTCTTCAACAAGAAGTAACCGGCGATCGATTGCATAACGAAAGCGGGTATCCACAAAGTTGTTGGATGCCCGCTTTTTGTCGCTCACCGATCGGATGTAACTCTTATTCCTCCTCGTCGTAATAGATCTCCTCCATCAACGAATCCAATTCGCGCCGTTCCTTTTTGGTCGGGCGTCCCGTACCGCGATCACGGAAGACAAAGATCGTTTCACGTGGCACATTGAGTTTGTCCAACTCCTCTTGTGGGGTGATGTTCAGGCAGTAGAGCGGCACATTTTTAGCCGGCTGACGACTCGACACCAGATCCAGCACTTTATATTGATAGGTCACAGCCTGTTTGCGCACAGCGATCCGATCTCCGATTTTCACCTCGCGTGACGGTTTAGCATAGGCATCGTTTACCAACACTTTATTATTGCGAATGGCATCGGCGGCATCGCTACGGGTCTTGAAAATCCGCACAGCCCAAAGGTACTTATCCAAACGAATAGGATCCATATTATTAGCACTTATATTCCTAATTTTCTTAAACTATTTAACTTATTGCTTCTCGCCGCCTTACACTCACGGCTATGCCGTGTTTATAATCTCTGAACTACCCCCTAAATCTCCCGCCTCAGGCAGGGAACTTACGTCCGCTTATGGCGGAAAACGGGGATATGATGGATTGTGAGGGTTGATCTATTTGCTTTACTTTTCATACAAACTCTCCGAGCGCGGCATGGTATGCGATCGCTCCTCGTTTTGGCGGCTGGCACTGAGTATCATACCGAAAGCCAACACCGTAAAGACAGCCGATGAGCCGCCACGCGAAATCAGCGGCAGGGTCTGTCCCGTTTCGGGAATAAGGTTGACCGTGACCATGATGTGCAACAAAGCTTGACATGTAATCAGCAAAGCCAAACCCAAGACCAGCAGCCCGGGGAATGCCGTACCGCACCGCTGAAATATCTCGATGGCTCGAAAGAAAATCCACAGATAGAGCATCAGTAAAATGATGGCAGCAATCAAGCCATACTCCTCAACAAAGAAGGCATATACATAGTCGCTTTCGGGGTGGATCATCTCCACACGCATGGCACTCTGACCGGCACCTTCGCCGAAAATTCCTCCGTTATGAATGGCGATCATCGAACGTTCGGTATCAGTGAGGGTTTCGATGGGTTTTTGATCTTGGGGTTGTGTCCAGAGATGTACCCACGTGGCAACACGTCCTTCGGCGGTTTCGCTACGACCGAGGTTGAGAGTCATGATCAGCACCACACCGGCAACTGCCCAACCGAGAAGTTTGAGTAACTCATCGAAACGCACTCGTCCGATCAGCATCATCACCCACGAAGCCATGAAGACCAATACCGCAGAAGAAGTGTGTGCCGGAAAAATCACACCGCAAGCCAACAACACGGGCAACAGGATGGGGCGTGTTCCCTCACGCCAAATTTTACGTTGCACAGGTGAACTACGCCATGTCCAAAAACGCCATGAAGGCACGATACGAAGTTTGTCTATTTTCGACTGACGACCGGCAAGTTGTCGTGCCAAAAAGAGTACGGTGGCGACTTTCAACGCCTCGGAGGGTTGAAATTGAAACGGGCCTAAGGGAAACCAACGAGCCGCACCGTTGGTCTTGACTCCGATGAAATGCACAGCAAGCGTCAGCAACAGAGAGATCCAAAAGACCGGTCGGGCAAAAAAATTGTAAACCTGACAGTTGATCTTATGAACAACCATGATGAGCGGCAGACACACCAACAACAGGATCATCAATTGTTGCCGCAAATAGAGCGTTGAGGAGCGAACTGCATGAGCATCGTATGCCATTTTTGCGGTCGATGAATAGACCACCAACACCGAGATCACGGCCAACACGGCAATAATGATCCACAGCACCCGATCCCCCGAAAAGAGTCGCCAATGCGACGATTCGGTGGAGCGTGTTTCTCGCAAAGGAGTCTGCTGATAGCTCTGTTCGCTGTTCATCTTATCAAGCCTTTTCGTTTACCCACGCCTTGAACAATTCGCCGCGATTTTCGTAGTTCTTGAAGAGGTCAAAGCTGGCACACGCCGGCGACAACAGCACCACATCTCCCGAACGGGCTGCCGCTTTGGCTGCCGTCATGGCGGCATCCAATGAGTCGGTGGAGATCACCTCGGGAACAACTCCCGAGAACTCACGCATCAGTTTGGCATTATCCAAACCCATACAGACCAACGTATGCACCTTTTCGCGGGCAAAAGCCTTCAACGGCTCGTAATCGTTGCCTTTGTCCGTGCCGCCGGCAATCCACACCACCGGCCGTTTCATGCTCTCCAACGCATACCACACCGAATCAACATTCGTAGCTTTCGAGTCGTTGATCCACAGCACACCGTTGCGCTCGGCCACCGGCTCCAAACGATGCTCGACAGGGGCAAAGTCGTAAAGCGACCGACGGATCAACTCTGGATCGACACCGGCAGCCAACGTAGCCAATGCCGCCGCCATTGCGTTATAAGCATTGTGCAACCCACCGATACGCATCTTCTGCATATCGATCTCGACCGATTGGCGACCCACCGTAGCCGTAAAAAGGCCATCGCAGAGGAAGGCATCACCGGCACCGCTCGCCACGGCATTTCGCGCAGCAAAGGGGAGTTGTTTCATGCGGAAATCGTATTTCGGAAGTTGCTGCCAGATCACCTCATCGTCGCCCGAATAGACAAAAAAGTCGCGCGAAGTCATATTTTGGGTAATGCGCATCTTCGAATCGACATAGTTTTGAAAACAGTGGTCGTAACGATCGAGATGATCGGGAGTGATATTCATCAGCACACCGATATGCGAACGGAATTTATACATGCCATCGAGTTGAAACGAGCTGAGTTCCAAGACATACCAATCGTATTCGCCCGTAGCCACCGAGTAGGCGAAACTCTCGCCAATATTACCGCCCAGCGCCACACGGAGACCCGCATCGCGCATAATTTTATAGATGAGCGACGTGGTAGTGGTTTTTCCGTTCGAGCCGGTGATGCAGATGCAACGAGCCTTGCCCATATAACGGCCGGCAAACTCCATCTCGGAGATCACCGGAACACCCCTCTCGCGCAACTGTCGCACGATGGGGGCTGTATCGGGGATTCCGGGCGACTTGACGACCTCGTCAGCCGCAAGGATTCGCTCCTCGGAGTGGGTACCCTCCTCATAAGGAACGTGCCACTCATCGAGTTTTTGTTTATAACGTGCTGCGATCGTACCCCGATCGGAGAGGAAAACATCGAAGCCCCGCTTTTGGGCAAGGATGGCAGAGCCATAGCCACTGATTCCGCCTCCTAAAACAACGATTTTTTTCATTTTACCTTCTGTATTATCGAATCTTCAATGTTACCAAAGTCATGGCGGCCAAGAGCAAAGACAAAATCCAAAAGCGGATGACGATCTTGGTTTCGGGCAGGCCTTTTTTCTGGTAGTGGTGATGAATCGGCGACATGAGCAACAGACGTCGACCTTCGCCATATCTTTTCTTCGTGTACTTAAACCAACCTACCTGCAACATCACCGAACAACTCTCCACCAAGAAAACTCCGCACAACAACGGCAAGAGCAACTCTTTGCGGATACAGAGGGCAAAGACGGCCATGACACCACCGATCATGAGCGAACCCGTATCACCCATAAAGATCTGCGCCGGAGAGGAGTTATACCACAAGAAGCCCACAAGCGCACCGATCAGTGCCGCCGCGAAGATCACCAACTCTCCGGAGTCGGGGATATACATAATATTGAGGTAATCGGCATAGACAATATGTCCCGAAAGATAGGCCAAAGCTCCCAGGACTGCAACAATAGGAACGGAAACACCCGTTACCAAACCATCAAGTCCGTCCGTAAGATTGGCTCCATTGGAGACTGCCGTAACAACCAAAATAGCCACCAACACATAAAGGAACCAAGCGGCAATCTTATTGCCTCCGGTAAGCCAAGCATAGTCGAGTTCGTTATCTTTGATGAAAGGGATGGTCGTCTGCGTGGTTTTCACGCTGTGCGAATCGATCACCACCCGCTGTTCAACTCGCTCGACAGTAGCTCCGTTGGTATCAACATAAACCGTTTCTACGGGTTGAGTGATTTTCTCGCGCACCACAATATCGGGCGAAAACCACATCGTCGTACCGACAATGATTCCAAGACCTACCTGTCCCACGATCTTGAATCGTCCGTTCAAACCCTCTTTGCGGTGTCGAAAGACTTTGATATAGTCGTCGAGACCGCCGATTAATCCGAGCCAGACGGTCGAAACGAGCATCAGCTGGATGTAGATGTTATCCAATCGGCCGAACAGCAGGGTCGGCACAAGGATAGCCAGCAGGATGATGATTCCTCCCATAGTCGGCGTACCCTTCTTTTGCATCTGTCCTTCCAACCCCAGATCGCGGATCTCCTCGCCGATCTGCCGACGACGCAAGAAGTTGATGACCGGACGACCGAAGATGATGACGATCAGCAGTGAGCAGATGATAACCGCAGCCGAACGAAACGAGATATATTGAAACATTCCCGACCCGGGGAGGTTATAAGCCTCGTCAATGAATTTGAAGAGATGGTAAAACATGGATATTTGGTTTTAATTTTTTGTTTTCAATTGTGCGAAAGCTGCGCGCACCTGTTCGCGATCGTCGAAATGGAGTTTCTCGTCACCGACGATCTGATAGGTTTCGTGTCCTTTGCCGGCAATGAGCAGGATGTCGCCAGCGTGGGCCAGCATCACCGCCGTACGAATCGCCTCGGCACGATCTGCCAAGCGCAGATAGCGTGTCGCGGCAGGCAGTTCAGCAGTCATGTCGTCGAGAATCGCCTCCGGAGATTCGTGGCGCGGGTTGTCGGAGGTGAAGATCGCTGTCGAGGCATATTTCACCGCGATAGCGGCCATCTCGGGACGTTTGGTCCGATCGCGATTGCCGCCACATCCGCAGACCACAATCAATTGTTGTTGCGGGGTGCGAATCTCCTCAATAGTGCGAATGACATTCTCCAACGCATCGGGAGTATGGGCATAATCAACCACAGCGGTCGTTCCATCGGCGGCACGCAACACCTCGAAACGGCCGCTCACCGGATGCAGCAAACTCAATGTTCGCAGCACCTCGTCGGACTCGAATCCAAGTTCCATAGCCGTACCATAGACCGCTAGCAAATTATACGCATTGAAACGACCGGTAAGTTCGACCCATACCTCGCGGTCGTCGATACGCAACAACATGCCGTCGAGATGGGTTTCGATGATCTTGCAACGGTAATCGGCCATCGAGCGCAACGAATAGGTTTTCACTTTCGCAACGGTATTTTGTACCATGACTCCACCGTTGCGGTCATCGGTATTGACCAACGCAAAAGCCGAGGACGGCAGGCGATCGAAAAAACATTTCTTGGCACGGATATACTCTGCAAAGGTTTTATGATAATCCAAATGGTCGTGGGTGATGTTCGAAAAGAGCGCTCCCGTAAAATGCAATCCGTGTGTGCGTTCCTGCACAATGGCGTGCGACGAACACTCCATAAAACAATAGTCGCATCCGACATCGACCATTTCGCGCAACATGGCATTCAGGCGAACGGAATCGGGAGTGGTATGTGTGGATGCGATCTCCCGATTATCGATACGATAGACTACCGTCGAGATCAATCCGGCTTTGTATCCCATAGCGCGCACCAAATCATAGAGCAGGGTGGCTGTGGTAGTTTTGCCATTGGTGCCTGTGATACCCACCAACCGCAGTTCGCGACTCGGATGATCGTAAAACGCGGCAGCCATCTCGGCCATAGCCATCTGCGAATCGGCAACCACGACATAGGTTACCCGCTCATCACACGCGGCAGGCAACGTTTCGCAAACCACGGCCGAGGCTCCTCGCTCCACGGCCGAAGCAATGAAATCGTGTCCGTCGCACTGCGTACCTCGCACGGCAAAGAAGCAGTCTCCCGACTGCACGCTGCGCGAATCATAGGTAAGGCCTCCGATCGAAACCAGATCGTCCCCCTGCAACACACAAACGGCAACGCCATTCAAAATATCTCCAAGTCTCTTCATATTTTCGATATTCGGTAAAATCATTTCAATATAATATATGCTTTCGCTCCGGCAACTATTGGCTCGCCACTTGCGGGAGTCTGTTTCACTACGGCACCCTGTCCTTCGAAACGCACGTTGAGACCACGACTTTCGAGGAGGAAAAGAGCCTCTTTCAGTCCCATGCCGCACACATCGGGCATACTCCCCCCACTTTCGGGCAAGGTCTCGACAACAACCTTTGCAAGCGAATCGACATACACCCGACCCCATCCCGACCGACTATCGGACTTCACACGCGACGACAACTCATCGGCCACTTCGCGTACCTGCTCGATATCGCCCCCCTTGATCTGCTCGGGGTAACGTTGCACACCCTCCTGCGACAACCGTCCCATCCACTCGCGATTATAAATATAATCGACCATTCGCTTGACAACCGGTCCGGCCAACGGCCCTCCATAGTAGGCTTTGCCCGATTGAAGACGGGTTTCGATGGTCGTAAGTACCGTATAGCGGGGATTTTCAGCCGGAAAGAAGGCGACCATCGATCCGAGGTAATAACGGGCTTTTTTCGCACGCGCATCGGTGATTTGTGCCGTGCCGGTCTTTGCAGCGACACGCACCTGCAAAGTATCTTTGAAAAATGCGCTTGCCGTACCTTCGGTGCAAACCGCCTCCAAGTAGCGGCGCACCTCGCGCAATGTCTTAGGAGAGCAGATCGACTCGGCAATGGTGCGGCTCTCGAAACGCTCGATCTCCTCGCCATCGCGTTGCAGACTCCGCACCAGCAGCGGGGCTACCATACGCCCCCCGTTGGCAATGGCGTTGTAGAAGGTGATTATCTGGATCGGTGCCATACGCACACGATAGCCATAGGACATCTTCACCAACATAATTGCCGGATCGGGCACTTTCCAATCGGTAGTAATCGAAGGACTACGCTCGCCCAAACGTTCCAACCCAACGGTTTTTCCCAAATGAAGCTTGTCATGCAGATAATCGCTATATGCCTTTTTTCGACCCGTGAGACCATAGCGATCCCAGATTGCACGAGCAAAATAGACATTCGACGACGAGGCTACGGCACGTTGGAGGTCGATTTTACGGTCGCCACGATGCGAATCGCGAATATTTTTCGCCGGCCCGACCGTCACCGGATCGCCATTGTTGGTTTCGTAGATCTGCGAAGGAGACATGCCGGCATCGTCGAGCAGGGTGAGCACAGTAGCCAACTTGAAGGTTGACCCGGGTTCCATACTCCGACTCAGCGCATAATTCTCGCGTTCAGAGTAGCTGCCATCGGGATTACGACCGAGATTGGCCAACGCCAAAATCTCGCCACTCGCCACCTCCATAACGATCGTAGTACCCCACTCGGCATTTTGCATTTTGAGCTGGTGACGCAACGCTTTGTCGGCCACATCTTGAAAGTCGATATCCAACGTGGTGACCACATCGCATCCATCTTCGGGAGCTTCGTAGTTGCTACCGACCACACGGCTGGAAAAACCTCGCGCAATACGTTGGTGCTTGGCCACCCCATTTCGGCCGGCCAACTCCTCGCGGTAGTTGCCCTCAATACCGTAGTGACCCTCCCAAACACTGTCTTTGTTCATATAACCCGCTTTGCCGATGGTACGACGCGCCAATTCGCCTTGCGGATAGATCCGGTGGTCTTTATCCTCTCGACGATAGACCATGCCCATATTCCAATTCAACAACGGATAGCGACGCAGGATCTCCCACTCGGCATAGTCCACCTCGCGCGGGAAGATCGGCACCAACCGTTTGTCGCGGAGCGTGTCGTAGATGCGTTTCGTGATATACTCCTCGCCCCACAGCCGGTCGATGAAACGACCAATACGGCTCTTCGAGCGCAGGTAGGTGGTATCGCGCGGACGCACCAACCGATAGCAGCGGGCGTGTTGCGCTTTGAACCATTCGGAATATTGTTTGGGGGTGCGATCCTTGAAAAAGGCGGACAGCAATTTGGCAAGCGAGTCGGCCTGCGTGTTGAATCGATTGACCGAATCGAGTCCCGAGGAGCTGAAATCGAAAGCGGCCTGATAGCGGAAAATCGAAGTCGCCAACGGCTCGCCATCGCGCGACAGAATAGAGCCGCGCCGTGCCGGAATCTCCTTGTCGGCAAAGATTCGTTTCTCCAAGCGGGCGGCATTGACTGCCACTTCCTCGCTGAAAAGCTGCACCCACAGCAACCGCAAAAACACAACACATCCGGCCAGCACGAAAAGCAGGTAGAGCGATCGCACTCGCAACAGAATATCGCTTTTTATTTTCGACGATTCGTGTTTCATTAGTTCGGATCAATTTTCTACCATCTCACTCGGACGAAGCGGATCGACAAGGTCGATACCCCGACGTGCCAACTCCTCGGTAACCGCCGAATGGGGAGTCCGGCTGTAACGCAACTCCTGCAAGCGGATCGAACGTTCGTGCAACATCTTCACTTCGTGTTCGAGCCGCGAATGTTTTACATCGAGATGCAAGGCGGTGAACATCACCACGATACTCAGGAAAAACATGCCGGCAATCGCAAGCAGATAGGGATACGACCGCGACATCCCTTCGCGCACCAAAATCGTTCCCGAAATCAATTGCCAAAACGTACTCGACCGACGACGACGGGCTTTGCGCTCCTGTTTTTCGCGTTCGGCACGCTCGGCGGCTTCGGCCTCCTCGTCGGCACGGATATCTTCGTCGGCCTCTCCCCGCTCCATACGACGCACCTCGCGACGCACCCGTCGTGCAAACTCCTCGTCGTGTTCGCGGCGTGCCCGCTCTTCGGCGGTAACAGGATCGAATTCGTGATCGAAAGGCATGGGGAGAATCTTTTTTTATTTGTCATTCATACATTTTGCTCCGGCTCGCAACTTGGCTGAACGCGAACGCGGGTTACGCTCCAACTCCTCGGCCGAAGGAACAACCGCCTTGCGGGTCACCAACTCGAAAGGAACTTTGGCACGGCCGAAAAAGTCTTTTTCAACTTTGCCGGTAAAGTTGCCACTACGCAAGAAGTTCTTCACCAAGCGATCTTCGAGCGAGTGGTAGGAGATCACCACCAAACGTCCGTTCGGTCGCAACATTTTGAGGCTCTGCTCCAAGGCCATTTTCAAGGCCTCCATTTCGCCATTGACCTCGATACGCAACGCCTGAAAGAGTTTGGTCAGAAATTTTGCCTCCTCCTTTTTCGGAGTGCATGGGCGCACCGCTTCGACCAACTGCGCCGTAGTGGTCACAGGAGCCTGCTCTCTTGCCCGAATCAGGCAGTTGGCAATTTTCCACGGAGTATCCAATTCGCCCCAATCGCCGAAAATGCGGGTCAACTCCTCGGCCGAGGAGTTGTTTACCACATCGGCAGCCGTTAGGTGACCCCGCTGGTTCATACGCATATCGAGCGGAGCATCTCCTCGAAACGAAAAACCGCGTTCGACGGCATCGAAATGGTGCGACGACACCCCGAGGTCGGCCAAGATGCCATCCACCTGCGTCACACCACGCAATCGCAAAGCGCCACGCAGGAATCGGAAATTACTCGCCACATAGCAAAAACGCGGATCGTCGGGAGCATTCGCTAACGTATCGCGATCCTGATCGAATCCGTAGAGCCGACCTTCGGGACCCAGCTGTTCCAAAATACGGCGCGAATGACCGCCGCCGCCGAACGTAAGATCGACATAAGTGCCTGCCGGATTGATATCAAGCAACGCGACAGATTCTTCCAAAAGGACGGGTATGTGGTATTGAGTCATGGCCTTCATCGACAAAAAGTCTGTTTGGGGTCAAAGTTAGCGTTTTTTCAAAAAAGAATCCCTATCTTTGTCGATATAATTTTTAGGTGATCCGATACAAAATCACACTTTATACCGATAAAGCCATGCCCCAAATCGATATTGGCGCCATATTGACTGCCAAAGCCCCGCGCCTGAGCCGTTGGGTTCCCCGTTTCGCGGTCAATTGGCTGCGTCGCACGATACACGAAGAGACCATCAACCATGCGCTAGCCAACTATTGGGATCTGCCACCCCAAGCCTTTATCCGTGCCTGCTTCCACGACTGGGAGGTGGGGTACTCTATCGAAGGATTAGAACAGCTCGACCCCCACGGTCGCTATCTCTTTGTCGCCAACCATCCGTTTGGCGGTATGGACGGCATGATGTTGGCCGACAAACTCATCGAACATTTCGGCAATTGTCGCGTGGTGGTCAACGACCTCTTGATGCACATCGAGCCACTGCGCCCGCTTTGGATTCCGGTCAACAAGCACGGCGCACAGAATACCGAATATGCCCGTCGCATGGACGAAGCCTTCTTCGGCGAAATGCCCATACTCACCTTTCCGGCCGGACTCTGCTCGCGAAAAATCAATGGCGAGGTAACAGATACCGAGTGGAAGATCAACTTCTTGAAAAAAGCCTACGCAACACATCGTCAGATCGTTCCGATATTTGTCGAAGGTCGTTTGTCGAA
Organism: Rikenellaceae bacterium; assembly: GCA_015059735.1. Taxonomy (GTDB): domain Bacteria; phylum Bacteroidota; class Bacteroidia; order Bacteroidales; family Rikenellaceae; genus Alistipes. The sequence continues at coordinate 25,256 of SUZX01000006.1, forward strand.
CTTCTTCTACCGCATGGATCGGATACGCAAGGCTCTGGGTATCAAATTCAATATTGAGATGTTGTGGCTACCCGACGAGATGTTCTCGCAAAAAGGGAGACATTTCCGCATGATCGTAGGCGATCCTATATCGGTGGCCGACCTCCAACACCTCGATTCGCTACGCGAACAGGTCGAATATATTCGTGCAAAAACTTACGCTTTGAAAAATTTTCTGCCTCGCAGGTAACAATTTTGCCAAAAAAAAGGTACTTTTGTGCCATGCAACAGAGAGAACCGCAACCCATCATCCCTCCCGTAGCACGCGATTTATTGAAAGCAGAGTTGACCCCTGCTCGCAAAGTCCGCGACACAAACAAGGCCGGCAACGAGATCTATGTCTTTGTTGCGAACGAGTGTCCTTCGCTGATGCGAGAGGTGGGACGTCTGCGCGAAGAGGCATTCCGAGGCGGTGGCGGCGGTACGGGAAAAGAGCTCGACATCGACGAGGCCGATTTGGCCGGCGGAGGATACTGCCAACTTATCGTATGGGATCCCGTTGCTGAGGAGATCATCGGCGGTTATCGATTTATCGTTTGCAACTCTCCAAATCCGCAACATCTCTCAACCGAACACTATTTCCGTTTCAGCAACCGTTTTCGCGAAAAATACCTGCCCCGTACCATCGAGTTGGGACGTTCGTTCGTGCAACCTGCCTACCAAGTTCGCCACAACCCAAAAAGTATCTACGCATTGGATAATCTTTGGGACGGATTGGGTGCACTTATCGTGCTCTATCCCCAAGCTAAATACCTCTTCGGTAAAGTCACGATGTACACATCCTACAAATCGGTTGCTCGCAATGCACTGATTTGGTTTTTGCGTCGCTACTTCCCCGACAGAGAGCACCTAATGGAGGGTATTCATCCGGTAAAACTCGATCTCGACGACCCTTATTACGCAGAGTTGTTTACCGGCGAAAACTACATGGAGAATTATCGGATTCTGCTGCAAAAGATTCGCGAATTCAACGAGCATATTCCGCCGCTGATCAACGCCTACATGAATCTCTCGCCCACCATGAAAGTTTTCGACACGGTGGTCAATCCCGATTTCGGGAATGTTGAAGAGACCGGTATTTTGGTCACCATCGCCGACATCTATCCCGAAAAACGTATGCGTTACACACGTTGGAAAGGGTGGCGTGCCAACCTCAAACATCGCCGCGAAGAGTTTTATCATCGCCTGCTCGAACACCTCGAAACAATTCACAAAAACCGCCAATAATCCAACAACGGCATTTCTACTCTTTGATTCCGATCCCGCTCAGAACAGCGAAAAAGGATCGGAATATATAATTATTCGATTTTTTCTAAAAAAATTCAATTATTTTTCCTACTTTTGCACTAATTGGAGAAATAATACACTTAAATGCCTAAATTCTATGACAAAGTAGATGTTCTGCGCAAACCCGAATGGCTGAAAATCAGATTGCACCGTACGGAGGCATTCGCCGAAGTACAACAGATTGTCGAAAAACACAATCTGCATACGATTTGCAGCAGCGGCCGTTGCCCCAACCAAGCCGAGTGTTGGAGCCGACGTACCGCTACATTCATGATTTTGGGAGACATCTGCACCCGAGGATGCCGCTTCTGCGCCACGCGCACGGGACGGCCGCTTGCACCCGATGCTAACGAGCCGCAACAGGTGGCCGAGAGCGTCGCACTCATGAAACTCAAATATGCGGTGATCACCTCTGTCACCCGCGACGATCTTCCGGATGGCGGTGCACATCATTGGGCTGCCACTGTCGAGGCCATTCGTTCGCAGAACCCCGATACCGCCATCGAGATCTTGATTCCCGATTTGGATGCCCGCCCCGACCTGTTGGATATCGTGATAGCGTCGCGTCCCGACATCATCGGACACAACATCGAGACCGTCGAACGGCTGACACCGCTTGTACGTTCGCGTGCCAAATATCGGACAAGTCTTGAAACCTTGCGTTACCTGAGTTCGCAGGGTGTCGCCACCAAGAGTGGCATCATGGTAGGTCTTGGCGAGAGCGATGACGAGATTTTGCAGACGTTGCGCGACCTTCGCGACGCGGGAGTAAAAATCGTGACACTCGGTCAATATCTGCGACCCACATTGGATCACTATCCCGTAGCGGCATACATCACGCCCGAAAAGTTCGAATGGTATCGTCAACAAGCTTTGGAGATGGGTTTCAGCTACTGTGCAAGTGCACCGTTAGTTCGCTCGTCCTATTTGGCCGAAGAGGCGTTGCGAAGCGTAAAATCCGAATAATAAGATGAAAGCTCCCTGCTACGACCTCGGCCTGATGGACTACCCAAGTTGTTGGACACTACAACAAAGCCTGTTCGACAGCCTGATAAGCCACAAAAGTGCCAAAGCAGGAGCAAAAACATCGAACGCACCTCTTGTTATTGCCGAAGCCACCGATACCGAAGGACAGAGTCAAAAAATCGTGCTTTCGGACAATAGTGAGGAGGCCGGATGCGTTCTCTTCGTAGAACATCTCCCCGTCTATACGTTGGGGAAGAGTGGCCACTCCGAAAACCTGCTGATCGCCCGCAATACCTTAGAGGCGATGGGTGCCCAATTTTTTCACATTGATCGTGGCGGCGACATCACATTTCACGGTCCCGGGCAGTTGGTCGGTTATCCGATCCTCGATTTGGAAAAGGTGGGTATCGGATTGCGCGAATACATCGATGCGTTGGAAGAGGCCGTGATTCGCACGGTGGATCACTTCGGAATCCGAGGCGGACGCATCGCCGGAGCTTCGGGCGTCTGGATCGACATCGAGAGTCCGCGTCCGCGAAAGATCTGCGCCATAGGCGTTCGTTCGTCGCGCTATGTCACGATGCACGGCTTTGCGCTCAATGTGACAACCGACCTTAATTGGTTTGCACGTATCAACCCCTGCGGATTTACCGACCGAGGGGTCACCTCGATTGCTCTCGAAACGGGCACCACGCCCTCAATGGAAGAGGTGAAAGATTTGGTAATGAATTTTTTAAGTGAGATTTTAAATGTTAAAATATATAAAAATAAGATCGTATGCCCATAGAAAAACGCTGGGTAGTGAAAGCCCCGGGCGACCTCGGGACGGTGGCGACATTGGCCACTGCCCTGAACATCTCGCCTGTGTTGGCCAATCTACTCGTACAGAGAGGCATAGACACAGTAGAAAAAGCGGAGAAGTTTTTTAAGCCCGACCTGTGCGACCTGCACGATCCGTTCCTGATGAAGGACATGGATCGCGCTGTCGAACGTGTCGAACAGGCCGTCCGTAACAATGAGAAGATCATGGTTTACGGCGACTACGATGTTGATGGCTGCACAGCCGTTGCATTGGTTTATAAATTTCTGCGTCAAATCGGGCACAACAACCTGATGTTCTACATCCCCGATCGCTATACCGAGGGGTATGGTGTATCGATTAAAGGTATCGACCTCGCAGCCCGCAAGGGAGTAGGTTTGATCATTGCCCTCGACTGCGGCATCAAAGCCACAGAAAAGGTTGTCTATGCAAAGAACAAAGGCGTGGATTTCATTATCTGCGACCACCATCTTCCGGCCGAGAATATTCCTCGCGCCGTAGCTGTCCTTGATCCCAAGCGGCCCGACTGCACCTATCCGTTCGACGAACTATCGGGATGCGGTGTGGGATTCAAGCTTGTGCAGGCCTATGCCCAAAAGAACGGAATCCCGTTCGAAAAGATCATGCCGCTGTTGGATCTGTTGGTTGTCTCGATCGCCTCGGATATTGTTCCGCTGGTTGACGAGAACCGTATTTTAGCCCATTTCGGCTTGCAGAATCTCAACCGCGAGCCGTCGAAAGGTTTGCTGTCTATCATCAAGATCTGCGGCTTGGACAAACACAACATCACCATCGACGACATCGTCTTCAAGATCGGCCCGCGCATCAATGCCGCCGGCCGTATGCGCATGGACGAGAACGACGAAAACGCCTCACCATCGGGAGGTCATGCCGCTGTCGAACTGCTCATCGAGGGTAACGAGGCCGTTGCTGCCGAGTTCGGCAACGTGATCGACGCCTACAACCAAGACCGCAAGTCAATTGATCGCAGTGTCACACAGGAAGCTCACGACTATATCGAGAGCAATCCCGAACTGAAAGTCCGTAAGAGCACAGTAGTTTACAATCCGAAGTGGATGAAAGGCATTGTCGGTATTGTTGCATCGCGTTTGATCGAGACCTACTACCGACCTACCGTCGTACTTACGATGAGCAATGGCTTTGTCACCGGCTCGGCACGTTCGATTCCCGGATTCGACCTCTATCAGGCAGTGGAGTCGTGTTCCGACCTGCTCGAAAACTTCGGTGGTCATATGTACGCCGCAGGCCTTACGATGCGTCCCGAACATGTCGAGGAGTTCACCGCGCGATTCAACGCCTATGTCGAAGAGAATATCGATCCGCAAATGCTGATCCCCCAAGTCGATATTGACAGCGAATTGCTCTTCTCCGACATTACGCCTGCTTTCCGTCGCGACCTCAACCGTTTCCAACCTTTTGGCCCGGGAAACGCCTCTCCCGTGTTCGCCACCTGCGGAGTCAGCAATCACGGCGATGCCAAACTTGTCGGTGCAGATTGTGAGCACCTGCGCATGGATTTGATCCAGCGACAGAAACCCAACACGCGCATCCCTTCGATCGCCTTCCAGCAACCCACTCACTACGAATGGGTACGCTCGGGTCGCCCAATCGACGTATGCTACCAAATTGTTGAAAACCACTATCGCGGTACGGTCTCCACGCAACTGCGCATCAAGGATATCAAGCCCGTAATCGGACGATAAGCAGAGCCGAGGTATTTTCCAACAGACGAAATTATTCAAAAACGGCTTTTGCACCGACAAATGATCCCGAAAAAGCAGCGATGGATGTAATTGACATCCATCGCTGCTTTTTATTGGGTAATAATACAAAATGTGGCGTTTTTCGAGTATTGTAACACGATCGAGAAACAAACTTTTTCTCTCCTTGTTTATTAATGTGCTTCAAGCCAATTTTTGCCAATGCCATAATCGACCACAAGCCGCACTTTGAGCGCAGCGGCCTGCTCCATAGCCTCGGTGACGATGCGCACGACCTGCTCCTGCTCGGAGCGCAACATATCGACAACCAATTCGTCGTGTACCTGCAAGATCACCTTCGAGCGGATACCCTCGGCTGCAAAACGACGATGCACGTTAATCATGGCGATCTTCATAACATCGGCAGCCGATCCCTGAATCGGAGCATTCACCGCATTGCGTTCGGCCAAACCTCGGGCGATGGCATTGCCCGAAGTGATGTCGTTGAGATAGCGACGACGACCGAAGATCGTAGAAACAAATCCTTCGTTGCGGGCTTTGGCCACAATATTCTCCATGTAGGCTTTGACCTCAGGATAAGAGGCAAAATAGCCGTCGATGATCTCTTTGGCCTCTTTGCGCGGGATTTCGAGCCGCTGGCTTAACCCGAAAGCCGAAATGCCGTAGATGATTCCGAAATTGGCGGTTTTGGCTTGTCTTCGCTCGGTGGAGCTAACCTCCGAGATCGGTTTGCCGAACAGACGGGCTGCAGTGGCGGCATGAATATCCTCACCCTGCTCAAAAGCGGCAATCAAAGACTCATCGCCCGAAAGGTGCGCCATCAAACGTAGTTCGACCTGACTGTAATCGGCCGAGAGCAACAGATGGTCGTCGTCCGAGGGGATGAAAGCTTCGCGGATACGACGTCCCAACTCGTCGCGCACCGGAATATTCTGCAAATTAGGATTGGTGGACGAAAGACGTCCGGTTGCCGTAACAGCCTGATTAAACGAGGTATGAATACGCCCTGTGGTTTTATTCACCAGCAACGGCAACGCCTCGACATAGGTCGAAAGCAGCTTCTTGACCCCGCGATATTCGAGAATGAGATCAACGATGCGGTATTTGTGGGCAAAGGTTTGCAGATACTCCTCATCAGTACAAAACTGCTTGGTTTTGGTCATCTTGGGTTTCTCGGCAATGCGCATGCGGGCAAACAGCACCTCACCCAATTGGCGAGAGGAATTGATATTGAGCGTAGGCTCATCGGCCTCGATGCGTATGGCCGACTCCAATTCGGTGAGTTTTCGGTTGAGTTCCACCGCATATTCGGCCAAAGCCGCCGTGTCGATGCGTACTCCGGCTGTTTCAATGTCGGCCAAGACATCGATCATTGGCTCTTCGATCTCGTTGTAAAGATATTGCAGACCGGCATGCTCAATCTCCGGCCAAAGCACCTGTTTGAGTTGCAAGGTGATGTCGGCATCCTCGGCAGCATACTCCCGCACCCGATCGACCCCCACCATATCCATAGTCAGTTGGCGGGCACCTTTGCCGATGAGTGTTTCAATTTCGATGGGTTTGTAATTGAGGTATCGCTCGGCCAAAAAGTTCATGTTGTGGCGCGACTCTGGATCGAGCAGGTAGTGGAGAATCATCGTATCAAACTTCTGACCACGCACCTCAACGCCCAAACGACGCAACACCATCAGATCGAATTTGATATTTTGGGCAATTTTGGCAATTTTTTCGTTTTCAAAAAGCGGCCGGACAATGGCGGCATATTCGGCGGCAACATCCTGCGAAAATGGGATATACCACGCTTCGTGCGGCTTGACAGCCAACGACAGGCCGACGATTCGATCGTTGAAATGATCGAATCCGGTGGTTTCGGTGTCGAAACAAAACTCCGGATAACGTGCAACCTCGTCCATCACGCGCCGTAGTTCTTCAGCCGATTCGATCAAGTAATAGTTGTGGGGAGTATTTTGCACCGTGCGGAAACCATTCGGCTCGACCTCGGCAGGTTCCTTCTTGACAGGCTCTTCAAATAGTTGTCCAAAGAGGTCGCCTTGTCCTTCGAGCGAGGCCTTTTTCGCTACAAAGGATTTCGTTCGTGCCACATCGGCCAATTGGGTTTGAGGTTCTTGTCGCGGCACATCGGAGATAGGCTCAGCGGGAGCAAGATTTGTCAAGTCGTTCATGAACGCACGAAAATCCAACTCGGCAAAGAGAACTTGCAACGCATCGACATGCGGGGGACACACCGTAAGAATCTCCTCACAAAATTCGATAGGCACATCCAAACGTATGGTTGTCAGCTCTTTTGCCAACAACAACATTTCGCGATTTTCAGCAATCTTTTCGCGCTGCTTGCCGGTCAGCCGATCGATATTGACCAACAAATTCTCGACTGTTCCCCACTCCTGCACCAATTTACAGGCACTCTTCTCACCGATACCCGGAACTCCCGGGATATTGTCCGAAGCATCGCCCCACAACGCCAAAATATCGCGAATCAAAGAGGGGTCGTCGATGCCGTATTTTTCGCGAATGGCCTGACGATCGATGATTTCGATCGTGCCGTCGTTACCCCGCTGTTTATAGATTTTGCAGTTATCGCGCACCAACTGGCCGTAATCCTTATCGGGGGTCACCATAAAGACCTCATAACCGGCAGCCGCACCCTTTTGCGACAGCGTACCGATCACATCGTCGGCTTCGTAGCCCGCCACCTCCAACACCGGAATACACATCGCCTCCAAAATCCGCTTGACATAAGGTACCGAGAGGAGAATATCTTCGGGAGTCTCCGAGCGGTTGGCTTTGTATTCGGGATAGAGATCGCGACGAAAACTGCCTCCTTTGGGATCGAAAGCTACACCGAGCAGGTCGGGATGTTCGCGTTTTTGGATGTCGCGCAAAAACTTCACAAACCCGAAGATCACCGAGGTATTCATGCCGGCACGATTGCGCATCGGCCGACCGATAAAGGCATAGTAATATTTGAACAGCAACGCGTAAGCGTCGATCAAAAAAAGTTTTTTCATAACGGCATCGGTTTTTCGCAAGCAGCCTATAACAATCGACTAATCTGCATTGTCTTCGGCAAACCACTCGGCATACGACGATGCCGTTTCGTGCAGCCGGAGGGCATGGAGCACAACACCTGCCGGCAACCGACGACGGATGCGGTCGGCAAAATCGGCCAACATGTTTTCGCAGGTGGGACGATACATAAGTTCCACGACATTGCCGAAACGTGTACCGAGGAGTTGTCGCAACTCACAATCCACAGCCGATTTTTCGAGTACAAGGGCATGATCAAAACGCGAGACAATCTCTTCGTTCACAATCTTTTTCAACACCCCGAAATCGATCACCATGCCGTTTTTCGGATCTTCCGATGAATCCGAGGGAACACCCCGCACCGTGACAAAGAGTCGGTAGGAGTGGCCGTGAATCTCGCGACATGGGCCGTCGTAACCGTTGAGAGCGTGTGCCGCTTCAAACGAAAATTCTTTGGTCAATCGGATAACCGCCATAACATCAATGATTGGTTACTCCTCGTTAATATTATTGCAAATCGACTTTACAAGGCGAGTACATTACAACTCCCTGCCGCCCCAATGCCTCGCGAACACGGTTGTAATCCTGCATCATCAAGCCCAATTGAGAGCGAGTGAACATCTCGCCAATACGCACGTTAAGCGACGAAAGGATAGCCGCAAGCCCCGAAGGAGTGTCCAACTGCTCGACCACGCGGAAATTATCGCCCAATTCTGCTTTATCGGCAGCTACGGCAATTGCCTCTTTCAATCCGCCACACATATCGACCAAACCGATACCGAGAGCCTCTTCTCCGGTCCATACCCGACCTTCGGCAATATCAAGTACCTTTTCGATCGGCAGGTTACGACCTTTGGAAACCAACGAGGTGAAAGTGGTATAAACTTTATCTACCCCGCGCATGATCATTGCCCGTTGTGCCGGAGTGAGCGGACCGAAAAAGTCGGCATTGGCATTGGTAGTCACCTGATCAATTGTTATACCCAATTTATTTTTCAATGCGGCACGCGAATCGAGCATCATGCCGAAGACTCCGATTGAACCTGTAAGTGTGGTTTTGTCGGCTACGATCACATCGGCCGGACAGGAGATATAATATCCGCCGCTGGCGGCATATGATCCCATCGAAACAACGATCGGCTTTTCGGCTTTGAGTAACTCCATCTCACGCCAAATCACATCCGAAGCCAATGCACTGCCACCCGGGGAGTTGACACGCAAAACCACCGCCTTTATCTTCTTTTCGCCGCGCACTTTGGCAAGTTTCGCAGCCAACGTGTTGCCATAAATCTCTTTACCTACACCCTCGCCATCGACAATGGCTCCGTCGGCATAAACAATGGCTACCTGATCAGCCGTGATGTTTTTCAAGTCGGCACCCACCTGCGTCGCGTAACTACCCAACGAAATATAATCGTAATCGCCCTCTTCATTTGTCTCAACACCCAAATCGGCAAAAATGCCTTTCATTTGGTCTTCGTAGATTAGACTATCAACCAAACCATATTTCAACGCCTCTTCGGGGAGTGCCACATCCAATTTATCAGCCAACCGATTCAATTTTTCGGGAGTGATATTGCGCGATTCGGAGATGGCATTGACAATGGTTTTCCATACCGAGTTGACCAATTGTTGCTGCTGATCGCGGTTTGCAGACGACATCTTATCGAGGAAATAGGGCTCTACGGCACTCTTGTATTTGCAAGCCGTCGGGCGGAAGATCTCGGCACGCAGATCGAGTTTATCCAACAGCCCTTTGTAGAACATCACATTGGCTGAAAGTCCCGTCCACGACAAAGCACCTTCGGGTTGCAGATAGATTTTGTCGGCCGCCGAAGCCAAATAATAACTGCCTTGCGAATAGACCTCGTTGTAGGCCACCACAAATTTGCCACTCTGTTTGAAGTTGACGATCGCCTTACGCAACTCCTCGATCAGTGCCGTACCCGCAATCGTTCCTCCTTTATTCATTCGCAAATAGAGACCTTTGATGCGGTCGTCGCTTTGTGCCGCTTCGAGTGTACGAATCACCTGCAACAACGACAGCTGTTTTTGTTTCTGCATGCTGTATATATCGAGACCTCCCAGTGGATCGGTAGAAGGAGCATCGGTAATTGTCTCCGAAAGATCAATTTTCAAAATAGAAGAAGAAGCCACCGAAACAGGCTCCTCCATCGAACCGGCAATTCCTAACAGGATAATAATCCACAAGAAAAAGAGCAAAAAAGAGCCTGCCACAAAGGCAAGTACTCCTGCCAAAAAGGTTTTCAAGAAATTCATAATTGAATATTTTGGTTGATTATCTATTTTCTACGAACAAAGATACACATATATTTGCCGAAAAACGAACCCTTTTTGTCGTTTTCGATCATATTTTTTCAAATCCCTGCATTTATTCTGCTATTTTCTATCAGATTAACGTTATCTTTGCTCTATCGTTATTATAAAATATGTTATGGATAAAGAGATAAAAAAACTGTTGGCGCAAATCGTCCATCCCGAAACCGAACAAAATTTAGTTGCCGGAGGCATGGTGGAACAGATTGTTGCCGATAATGAAAAAATAAACGTGGTCATTCGGCTCGCAAAAACCCGCGATCCCTTTGCCGTGAAAATCAAAAACCAAGCCGAAGAACTTATTCGCACGGCTTATCCCCAAGCGACTGTAATGGTGACCATCAAGGAGGGAGGAACGGCTCCTCGTCCCGAACCCAAGCAGAAGACTACCACCGGCGGTATTGCCAAAGTGATCGCTGTGGCTTCGGGCAAAGGGGGTGTCGGTAAATCGACCGTCACGGCTAATTTGGCTATTGCTCTACGCAATATGGGTTTTCGTGTAGGAATCCTCGATGCCGATATCTACGGACCCTCGCAACCCAAAATGTTCGGCGTGGAAGATTACCTGCCCGAAGCCGTTCGCGAGGAGGATACCGATCGGATCATTCCGGCAGAGTCGATGGATATCAAGTTGATGTCGATCGGCTTCTTCATCCAACCCACCGATGCACTGCTGTGGCGCGGAGCAATGGCAGTAAACGCATTAAAACAACTGATCCACCAAACCAAGTGGGGAACACTCGACTTTCTGCTCACTGATCTGCCTCCCGGGACCGGAGATATCCATCTCTCGATCATTGGCGAGTTGAAAATCGACGCCGCAGTCATTGTCTCGACGCCGCAACAGGTAGCCGTAGCCGATGTAATACGCGGTGTGGAACTTTTCCGCAACGAAAATGTCAACATTCCGGTAGCCGGTATCATCGAAAACATGGCCTACTTCACTCCCGAAGAGTTGCCTGAAAATCGTTATTATATCTTCGGCAAGGGTGGAGCCCGTCGTTATGCCGAAGAAAACGGAGTTAATTTATTAGGCGAAATTCCTATCATACAATCAATTATGGAGGGTTCAGATGAAGGTAGTCCAGCTGCGGGCATCGATTCTCGTGTAGAAAAGGAGTATCGTCAGATTGCCGAAAAAATTGTTGAAAAGGTACTAAAATCATGTTGAGAATTTGGATGATTATTGATGATAAATTTTCACAAATAAAGTACAGAAAAAGTTGCAAAAACCGAAAATCCGATGTGATATGCGGATTTCTCTTTCGACCAAAAAAACTTGTTGAAATTTATCATAAATCCAAGTTTGCAAAAAGATCATAAAATGTGAATAAAATAGATTTGTTGAAATGTGTAAAACCAAAATTGACATTTGTTTATTTATCTGTTACATTTTTGAATATTAATAATTTATAATAAGAAAGAATGAACAAAAAATAGAAAAAATGTTGATAACCTAACCATAAACAAGAGTTATCCACACTATCAACAGCTATTATTATTTCTATTATTTAATTATTATTAAAAAGTATTTAAAAACATAAAAAAACAATGGTTGATAACTCGCTTTCGCTCCGTTCGCGCATCGAAGAACTCAAACGCGAAAAGAATGCCGTGATTCTGGCGCACTACTACACAATGCCCGAAGTACAAGAGATCGCCGACTTTTTGGGTGATTCGTTGGCTTTGTCAGTTAAAGCGCAGGATATCGATGCCGACATCATTCTCTTTGCCGGAGTTCATTTCATGGCCGAAACTGCCAAAGTACTCTGTCCTCATAAAAAAGTGTTGATACCTTGTCCAGAGGCGGGATGTTCATTGGCCGAATCATGCGATGCCGCCGAATTTGCCGAATTCAAAAAGAGATACCCCGATCATAAAGTTGTCTCCTATGTCAACACGACAGTCGGTGTCAAAGCGTTGACCGATGTGTGTTGCACTTCGTCGAATGCCTTGCAGGTGGTAGAATCCATTCCGGCCGATCAACCGATCATTTTTGCTCCCGATCGCAACTTGGGTGGCTATATCAAAAAACTCACAGGCTGTGAAAATATGGTGTTGTGGAACGGAGCCTGCCATGTTCACGAGGAGTTTTCACTCGAAAAGCTCTTGCAACTCAAAACCGAACATCCGGCTGCAAAGGTGGTGGTTCATCCCGAATGTAGGGCTTATATTATTGAGGTAGCCGATTTCGTAGGCTCCACAGCGGCTATTTTGGATTATTGCGGTCGGAGCGATGCGCAGGAGTTTATCGTGGTCACAGAGTCGGGTATTTTGTCTGAGATGCAGAAACGTTATCCTGCAAAAACCTTCATTCCGGCTCCTCCCGACGATGAAACCTGCGGTTGTAACAATTGCAAATATATGAAGATGGTAACTTTGGAGAATATCTGTTCCTGCTTGGAGAACGAAGCTCCCGAGATCTTGCTCGATGAGCCGACTCGTCAGGCTGCCGAACGATCCATCAAAAATATGATCGCTATCAAATAACTTTTCTACTTTGTTAATAAGTTTTATAATACCTAACAATACCATGAAAAAACTTCTTTTTCTACTTGTTGCAACAACCCTTTCGTTTTCAGCTCTGGCCGACGAGGGTATGTGGATGCTTCCCTACTTGCAAAAGATGAACGGCAAATCGATGAAAGCTGCCGGCTGTAAAATCACACCCGAACAAATTTACAGTGCCAACAACTCTTCACTCAAAGATGCTATTGTGATCTTCGGGGGCGGTTGCACCGGCGAGATCGTCTCTCCACAAGGTCTTCTGTTTACCAATCACCATTGCGGTTACGGTTCGATCCAAATGCTCTCTTCGGTGGAACACGACTACCTGAAAAATGGTTTTTGGGCCAAGTCACAAGCTGAGGAGATTCCCGCTCCGGAACTCAAAGTGCGTTTTGTACGCAAAATAGCCGACGTAACTGCCGATATTATTGGTAATATTCCCTCGACTGCCGGACAAAAAGAGTTTTCTAAGATGGTGGCCGAAAACACCAAAACCTTAAAAAAACAGCTCGAAAAAGAGCATGCAGGGATGGAGATCGTTGTACGTCCGTTCTTCGGAGGTAATCAGTATTTTGCCTTTGTGATGGAGGTTTATCGCGATGTGCGTTTGGTAGGTACACCCCCTTCATCGATTGGTAAGTTCGGAGGTGATACCGATAATTGGATGTGGCCGCGTCATACAGGCGATTTCTCGGTCTTTCGTGTCTATGCCGGACCCGATAACCGTCCGGCAGATTATTCACCGCAAAACAAGCCTTATCGTGCCGAGACTTATCTGAAAGTTTCGCTTGCCGGAATTAAAGAGGGTGATTTTGCTATGGTGATGGGTTTCCCGGGATCGACCGATCGTTATATGACCTCTTACGAAATCGATCGTATGCTCGAAGTTGAGAATCCACAACGCATCTTTATTCGTGGTGAGCGTCAGCAGATCTTGGCCGAGGATATGGCGGCTAGCGATAAGGTGCGCATCCAATACGCCTCGAAATATGCCGGATCGTCGAATTATTGGAAAAATTCGATCGGCATGTCGCGCGGTATCAAGAAGTTGAACGTCAAAGCTCGCAAGCAGGAACAGGAGGCTTTGTTCCAAGCATGGGCCGAGAAGAAAACCCTACCCCAAGAGGGTTATATCGACGCTTTGAAGAAGATCGAAGAGTATGTTGCCGGAGTGCGTAAACCGCTGGCCGATGCGCAATATATTCAAGAATCGATGATTCGTGCCATCGAGTTGTTGACCTTTACGCGCATTTTGAGTGGCAGTAAGAAGGTGAAGAGTGAGGTGGATGCGGAGAAAGCGATGAAATTTGCCAATCGTCTGTATAAAGATTACAACGAGCCGACCGATCGTCGTGTGGCTAAACGTATGTTGACCATTGCCCGCGAAAATATGTCGGAATTGCCAAGTTTCTATACCGAGATTATTGATAAAAATTTCGGAGGTAGCATCGATAAATATGTGGATTATATCTACGACAATTCAGCACTCACCTCTCCCGAAAAATTGCAGGCATTGTTGAATGATTACAGTGCCGAAAAAGCCACTGCCGATCCGGCTGTACCTCTCTTCCAGTCGGTAATGGCCAAGTATAACGAGTTGCGTGCCAAAGCAAAACCTTTTGCCGATAAATATGCCGAGGGACATCGAAAATACATCGCAGGTTTGATGCTCCAAAATCCTAAAAAAGCGTGGGCTTCAGATGCTAATTTCACCATCCGTTTGACTTATGGTAATGTACTGCCCTATACACCGGCCGATGGTATCCGTTACAGCTATTATACCACGTTGAAGGGTGTCATGGAAAAAGAAGACCCGAAGAATCCGATCGAATTTACTGTGCCGGCCAAACTCAAAGAGCTTTATAAAGCGGCCGATTACGGACGTTATGCCAACGATAAAGGCGAGTTGGTTACCTGCTTCTTGGCGAACCTTGATATCACAGGCGGAAACTCCGGATCACCGGTTTTGAACGATAAAGGCGAATTGATCGGTCTTGCATTCGATGGCAACTGGGAAGCGATGTCGGGCGATGTGGCTTTCGAGCCGGAGTTGCAACGTATGATCGCTGTCGATGTACGTTATGTGCTCTTTATCATCGATAAGTTTGCCGGTGCAAGTTGGTTGCTCGATGAGATGGAGATAAAAAAGTAGAGGCTGCTAATCAAATAAGCGGTTAAAGAGGGGTTGTAAAACTCCTCTTTTTTTTATTTACTATATAAATTACGATGGTTTGTTTCTCTGTTTTTCCAAAAATTCGTATTTTTGACCGAAATTAGTAAGAATGTATAAAAAACACAACATATCATGGCAAAAGAGTTCAAACGCTATCTGGTAACCTCGGCACTTCCCTATGCCAACGGACCGGTACATATCGGTCACTTGGCCGGTGTCTATATCCCTTCGGACATCTATGTCCGTTATCTGCGGTTGAAGGGTTGCGATGTGATTTCGGTCTGCGGATCGGATGAACATGGCGTACCCATCACCATCAAAGCCCGTAAGGAGGGTATCACTCCGCAACAAGTAGTCGATCGTTACCACGAGATTATCAAAAAGTCGTTCGAAGGACTCGGTATGTCATTCGATATCTATTCGCGTACTTCATCGGCAACACATGCCGTTACGGCCTCGGACTTCTTCCGCAAACTCTATGACGACGGCAAATTCATCGAGCAGACCTCCGAGCAGTATTACGACGAAGAGGCACAGACATTCCTCGCCGATCGTTATATTGTGGGTACTTGTCCCAAATGTGGCAATGACCGTGCTTATGGCGACCAATGCGAGAAGTGTGGATCGACTCTCTCGCCCGACGAACTGATCGACCCACATAGTGCCGTATCGGGATCGGTTCCCGTGAAACGCGAAACCAAACACTGGTATCTGCCGCTGGATCAGTATGAAACATTTCTGCGCGAATGGATTCTCGACGGACATAAAGAGTGGAAATCCAACGTCTATGGACAATGCAAAAGTTGGCTCGACGGAGGTTTGTTGCCACGTGCCGTGAGCCGCGACCTCGATTGGGGTATTCCCGTTCCGGTAGAGGGTGCCGAAGGCAAAGTGCTCTATGTGTGGTTCGATGCACCGATTGGATATATCTCTGCCACAAAGGATCTTACACCCGATTGGGAGAAATATTGGAAATCCGAAGATACCAAAATGGTACACTTCATCGGTAAGGATAACATCGTGTTCCACTGCATCGTTTTCCCTTCGATGCTCAAAGCTCATGGCGACTATATCCTGCCCGAAAATGTTCCGGCCAACGAGTTCTTGAATCTCGAAGGCGATAAAATCTCGACTTCGCGTAATTGGGCGGTATGGCTGCACGAATACCTCGAAGAGTTTGCGGGCAAGGAGGATGTACTGCGTTATGTGTTGTGTGCCAATGCTCCCGAGACCAAAGATAACGACTTCACCTGGAAAGATTTCCAAGCTCGCAACAATAGCGAGTTGGTAGCTGTGTTGGGCAACTTTGTCAATCGTGCTTTGGTACTGACTCAAAAATATTATGGCGGAAAAGTGCCGGCTTGTGGGGAGTTAAACGACTACGATCGTGCTACGATCGAAGAGATGGCTGCTGTGAAAGGATCGTTGGAGAACAATATTGAAAACTATCACTTCCGCGAAGCACTCAAAGATGCCATGAATATTGCCCGTATCGGTAACAAATATCTGGCCGACACCGAACCGTGGAAAGTCGTTAAAACCGATCCCGAACGTGTTAAAACCATCCTGAATATCGCTTTGCAGATCACTGCAAATACCGCAATTGCCATTGAGCCGTTCATGCCTTTCTCGGCTGAGAAGATACTGCGTATGCTTGCCGTTGAGAAGTTCAGCTGGGAACAGTTGGGTGCTACCGACTTGATTATGGAGGGTCATATGATCGGCACTCCCGAACTGCTGTTCGAAAAGATCGAAGACGATGTGATCCAACGTCAACTTGATAAGTTGGCCGCTGCAAAAGAGGCCAATATGGCGGCAGAATCGACGCAAGAAGTTGAGGATCAAAAAGATAGCATATCTTTTGACGACTTCCAAAAGATGGATATTCGCGTTTCGACCATTCTCTCGGCCGAGAAGGTGGCCAAGACTAAAAAGTTGCTGAAACTGACAGTTGACACCGGTATCGACCAGCGCGAGATCGTTTCGGGTATTGCCGAGCACTTTGCCCCTGAGGAGTTGGTGGGTCGTCAGGTGTTGGTTTTGGTCAACCTCGAACCCCGTGAGTTGAAGGGAATCCTTTCGCGAGGCATGATCCTTATGGCCGAAGATGCTTCGGGAAAACTGCGTCTGTTGGAGCCCAATGAGAAGACCAATAACGGTGCTGTTGTGGGTTAATTTTATCGAAAAAGAGTTGAACTTAAATAAATTTGTGAAGCATGGACTGGAATAATTTAGGCTTTGAGTATTGCAAAACGGATTTTAATGTTCGTTTCTCGTATGTCGATGGTAAATGGAGCGAGATGCAGGTTACCGACGACGAATATATCCAAATGCACATGTCGGCATCGTGTCTGCACTATGGTGTCGAACTTTTTGAGGGTCTTAAAGCTTTTCGTGGGGTTGATGGTAAAGTTCGTCTGTTCCGTGTCGAGGAGAATGCACGTCGTATGCAATCTTCGGCTGCGCGTCTCTGCCTGCCCGTTCCCTCGGAGGAAATGATCGTCAACGCTTGTATCGAGGTGGTTAAACGCAATGAGCGTTTCATTCCTCCCTACGGTACGGGAGCTTCGTTGTATCTGCGTCCTGTGATGTTTGGAACAACCGCCGGCTTGGGTGTCAAACCCTCGAAAGACGCCTTGCTTATCGTCTATTGTTCGCCTGTGGGTGCTTATTTCAAGTCGGGTATCAAGCCTATTTTGGTGGCTATCGACCGTGAACAAGACCGCGCTGCCCCGCGTGGTACGGGAGATGTGAAGGTCGGTGGTAATTACGCTGCCAGCCTGATGTCGGGCGAAAAGGCACACCATTTGGGTTATTCGAATGTGATGTACCTCGACGCTGCCGAGCATAAATACATCGAGGAGTGCGGTGCAGCTAACTTCTTCGGTATCAAAGAGGGTAAATATATTACTCCTAAGTCACCTTCGGTGCTTCCTTCGATCACCAACAAGAGTCTGCGCCAATTGGCTATGGATATGGGACTTACGGTCGAGGAGCGTCATATTCCGGTTGAGGAGTTACCCACTTTCGACGAGTGCGGTGCTTGCGGTACGGCTGCTGTGATCTCTCCTATCGGCAAAATCTTCGACATGCAGACCAACGAAGTCTATGAATACAGCCAAGAAGTTGGCCCGATTTCGATGCAACTCTATACTCGTCTGCAAGATATTCAGTATGGCCGTGCCGAGGATACGCATGGCTGGTGTACGATCGTGCTGTAAGACAATCGACTTTTAAAAATATAGCCATCCCGATTGGGATGGCTATATTTTTGTTGCTTATATAGGATTTCATAAGTTGTGTAGAATAGTATATAATTGTCTGTTTTGTTCCACGTGGAACAGTTGCTGACAATCAATTAGCCACAATCTAAAATGTTCCACGTGGAACTATCTGCCGAATTTTACAAGCAGCACATTGACATCCGCCGGCGACACTCCCGATATGCGCGAGGCCTGTCCGATGGTTGTTGGACGTATGCGAGAGAGTTTTTGCCGAGCCTCGATGGTCAGCGCATTCATCGAGAAATAATCGAAATTGTCGGGAATACGAATATTTTCGAGCCGATGTAATTTTTCTGCAATGAATTTTTCGCGCTCGATATACCCTTTGTATTTGATTTGTATCTCTGCCTCCTCGATCGCTTCGGCCGTAATCATATTCTTGGAAATGAACTTTTCCAATTTAGGTAATACCTTTCGTAGCGTTTCGAACGTTACGTTGTTGCGCATCAGTATGTCGTATAGTTTCCGGCCCTGCGACAAAGGCTCCGATCCAACTGATTTCAAATAGTCGTTAATTTCGGTTGCTTTGATGCTCTGCTCGCGAGCGAATGAAATAAGCGATTCTACGGCCGATTTTTTTTCGACAAATTCGGCATATCTTTTTTCTGAAATTAAACCGATCTCGTGACCTAACGGAGTCAATCGCAAGTCGGCATTGTCTTGTCGGAGCAAAATACGATATTCGGCTCGCGAGGTGAACATGCGGTATGGCTCGTCAACTCCTTTGGTCACCAAGTCATCGATCAAAACTCCGATATAAGCTTCGTCGCGTTGCAAAATGATCGGCTCTTTGCCGTTTATTCCCCGATGGGCATTGATTCCGGCCATTAATCCTTGTGCCGCAGCCTCTTCGTATCCGGTTGTGCCGTTCACCTGACCGGCAAAATAAAGTCCCGAAACGAGCTTTGTTTCTAACGAGTGGTGCAGTTGTGTCGGCGGGAAAAAGTCGTATTCTATGGCATATCCCGCGCGGTAGATATGCAGATCCTCAAAGCCTTTGATTGTGTGTAGCGCCTGCCATTGTACCTCCCACGGCAGCGATGACGAAAACCCATTGAGATAGTATTCGTTGGTTGTAAGGCCCTCTGGTTCCAAGAAAAGCTGGTGCTGATCTTTATCGGCAAAGGTGCGTAATTTGTCCTCGATCGACGGACAGTAACGCGGTCCGATACCTTGAATTGTTCCGTTGAAGAGGGGCGATTGGTCGAATCCACCGCGCAAAATGTCGTGTACTTCGGCTGTGGTATAAACCAAAAAGCAGGGTACTTGCTCTTTAACCGGCTGTGTATCAGTAGAAAATGAAAATTTTGCTGGTTTTTCATCACCGTATTGCGGCTCTAAAATCTCGAAATTGATGGTTCGGGCGTCGAGACGTGCCGGTGTTCCGGTCTTCATGCGTCCTGTTTCGAATCCCATCGTTTTGAGTGACTCTGTGATTCCGTGCGAGGCGGCATCTCCTGCCCGACCTCCTTCGGCATGTGATGTGCCGCAGTACATCATTCCATCGAGAAAAGTTCCGGCTGTAAGAATCACCGCACGGCACGAAAACTCGACCCCCATACGTGTTTTAACACCTTGAATACAAGGTCTTTCAGTGGATGTGTCGAATAGCAGTTCCATTGCGGAATCTTGCCAAATATAGAGGTTTTCGGTATTTTCAAGCGTTCGTCGCCACTCCTCCGAGAAACGGCTCTTGTCACATTGGGCTCGCGGACTCCACATGGCGGCACCTTTCGAACGGTTGAGCATGCGAAATTGAATCGTTGTGCGGTCGGTGATGCGTCCCATCTCTCCGCCGAGTGCGTCGATCTCGCGCACGATCTGCCCTTTTGCCACTCCACCGATTGCCGGATTGCACGACATCGAGGCCATCTTGCCCATGTCCATTGTCAGCAACAGCGTGCGCGAACCTAAACGTGCCGCAGCCGTTGCCGCTTCGCATCCGGCATGACCTCCGCCGATGACTATTATGTCGTAATCCAATGTCATTTTTGCCAGAATTTCAAGTATTTATCCTCTTTGCGGTGCATTTGGGCGTTGGCTCTGGGTGTCTTGTCCTTCTGTCCGCAAAGATGCAGTACGCCGTGCACCACCACCCGCCGCATCTCTTCGAGGCGTGTGGCTCCGTATTGTGTAGCGTTATCGGCTACGGTTTCGACATCGATAAAGATGTCGCCGGCTACGATACCCGAACCTTTTAAGTCGCTGTAATCGAATGTGATGATGTCGGTATAGTAGTCGTGTCCGAGAAACTGCCGGTTCATTTCGAACAGCCGTTGTGCCGAACAAAAGATGTAGTTCACATCGCCGAGCGTGTACCCCTCTGCCGCTGCCACATCGCGTAGCCATGTGGTCGTCATCCGTTTTTGCGGCAATCGGTAGTTGCAATCATCGGTATAGTAGCGTACTGCCATATTATTCCTTTTTTGTATTTTATCTCCGGAAACAATCTTCGGCCCGCATTTTGGTTTTCGGATTCGGAGGATAGATCCCGAAAACCAATTTATATTCGGTCTCCATGGTCGAAATGTTTACTGCCGAGCCGATACTTCCTAACTTAGCGTTGCGAGCCACTTTTTGCCCCTTTTCGACGCATATCGACCCTAAGTTGGCATAGGAACTCAGGTACTCGCCATGCGCGACATAAACGTCGTATTTTCCGGTGATGCGGTTTCGTTTCACCTCCATGACCTTTCCATTGTAGATCGAGTTGACCTGTGCTCCGCGTGGACCGGTTATTTCGGCCATGTTTTCCTTATAACGTTTGACCTTTCCTCCGACAACCGGTAACCGCAGGCCGCGTGTCTTTTCCGAGAACGAAGCTCCTTCGGTGTTTCCTTTGGTCAGTTTACGCAACTCGTTGATCGCAATATCTAACCGCTCCTCCTGCTCCATTTTACGTTGCAGGGCGTTTTTCTCGCGTTGCGACATGCGTTTGATGTCGGCACGGGCGTTGCGTGTGTCGCGTTGCAACTTGGCACGCTGTGCCGTGATTTTTTTTGCTACGGAGTCGAGTGACCGCTGCTGCTTTTCGAGGGTCGCTTTTTCGTTACGCACCCGTTTGGTCAGCGACTCTATCTCCTGCAATTTGTGCTCGCGCAAATTTGCCACTTCGCGTAAGTAGCTGATTCGTCGGGCTATCTCCTCAAAATTCCGCGATGAGAAAATATAGGTTAGATAGTTGTAATGTTTGTAGTTGCGGTAAGCTTCGCGTACCATCTCGGCATATTGCCGGCGGTTGCGATCGAGTTGTGATGCGAGATCGTTTGCCACGCTGTCGGTGCGCGAGATCTCTCCGCGCAAGGTCTCGGCCTGCTGTTCGGTCTTTTCGAGCAGCTGGTTTCGGTTGTTGATTTGGCGAGTCATTCGGCGCACCCGCTCTTCGGTTGCAGCCTTGCCGCGTTTCAACTTCGAGATCTGCTCCTCCTCGGCCGCGATCTGCTTTTCGAGGTCGGCGATAACCTGCTTCTGTTGCTCGATGCGGCGGTCGTTTTGTGCCGCAAGGGTGAGCGGAACCGCCATCAGTGCGAGTAAAAATATGGTGAACAACCTTCTCATTTCTTCGATTGCTCTTTTCGACTCTTTTCGATGCGTTGCACAATGGCTTGGCTGTCATACCCTTTTTCGAGGGCTTTGCGCCAATAGGTCTCGGCCAAAAAATACTCTTTCAGCACAAAGAGGATGTCGCCGTAGTGAACTAACAACTCGGTACTTTTCTGCCCATCGAGGGCTATGGCTTGCTGCATGATACGCTTAGCTTCGGCTGTGCGCCCCATCTTGAACAGCACCCAAGCATGGGTGTCGAGGTAGGTGGGGTTGTTGTCGGTAAGCTCTACCACGCGGCTCGACATGACAAGAGCCTTTTCGAGTTCCACGCTGTCCAACGCGAGGAAATAGGCGTAGTTATTGAGTGTCGAAACATTCTCCTTGTTGTAGTGCAGGCTGCGTTCGTAGGCGTCGTAGCACGCCTTTGCTACTTTTTGTGCCTTTTTTTTCCGCGTAGCGGGCTTGGCCAACGAGTCGGTTTGTATTTTCTCCTTTTGGTATTGGTAGGCGTCACCTATCAAGTTCCAAATGACGCTGCGTAGCGAGTCTGTATCAGCATATTGCAACGAATGCTTGTAGGTTTCCACCGCTTCGTCGTAACGCTTGGTGTAGTGCAGAATGTTGCCTTTGGAGATGTGAAAATCCGGCCTATTGGGGAAGAGTTGCAATGCCCGATCGACATAGCGAGCCACCGAATCGGGACGTTGCAAATAACTCTCGATGTTGATTATTTCGTGAAAAAATTCCTCTTCGGGCGGCGTTGCCGTTGTCTGTGCTTTGTAGAGAGCGAGTGCCTGCTCCAACTCTCCGGAGGCAATCAGGTGCTTGGCATAGAGTTTCACCACCTGCTTGTTCTGCGGATATCGGATGGCCAAAATCGAAATCAACCCGTTGAGTTGCAGGTAATATTGCCGATAAAAGCTCGTTCTTGCCGTTAGATGCTCAAATCGCTTGATCTTCTCCTCCACCGGCAACTTCTCGGAGAGAAAGAGTTTTCGGGTAATCTCCAACAGCGAACGATACTCTTTCTTGTTGGCGTAAAAGGCTTCCAAAGCCATCTGCATCTCCAAACTCGTCGAGTCGATCTTCCATGCGGCTGCGTATTCGACTTTGGCGAGCGAATCCTTGCCGGCTATGGCATAGAGGTCGGCCAAAGCCACACGATGTTGCTGCTCGTAGGGAGTTTCGGCCACAATGGCTTGTGCCTCTTTGATCGCTCGATCCATCTGATGGGTTGTTACCAACAGATGTCGTTTCATGGCGCTCAATACCGGAATGCGGCCGAATCGGATCTCTGCCGAGTCGAGTGTGATGAGTGCCATGTAGGGTTTCTGGTGTATCTCATAGAGTGCCGCTAGGATCCGGTAATTGTTGGGTTCTTTCGGATCTACTTTGCAGAGCTGCTCATAGACATCGAGAGCCTCATTGTATTTTCGAGCCGTAAGCAGCGCCTGACCGAAAAATCGGTGATACCACTTGTTTGTAGTGTCGAGTTGTCGGGCGCGACGTGCCCACTCCACCGCCTTTTCGGGGTCGGTTTCCAATCGGTTTACCGCCATCTGATAATAGGCCGGAGCATAGTTCGAATCGCGGCGAATGGCCTCCTCGAAGAGTTGTTGTGCCTTTGCCGAATCACCGGTTATGGCATTGCTTTTGATACCCTCGGTGTAAAACCATACGCTGCGCAACGAGTCAGGATAGGTCGGCTGCTGTATAGGGGCTTTCCCGACGACAAAAGCCGTCGAAAAGAGTAAACAGAGGAGCAATATCACCGACAGTCGTTTCATCGGAAAAGCGGTTGTTCTCGTGTGTTAGAGTGCCGTGTCGAATTGGTGCAGGAATCGTACGTCGTTTTCGAAATAGAGACGTAGATCTTTGACACCGTATTTGAGCATTGCAATACGTTCAACTCCCATGCCGAAGGCAAAACCCGAATATTTTTGCGGGTCGATATTGTTGGCTATCAATACATTGGGATCTACCATGCCGCAGCCCATGATTTCGAGCCAGCCCGTACCTTTGCAGACCGGACATCCCTTTCCACCGCAGAGGTTACACGATACATCGACCTCGGCCGAGGGCTCGGTGAAGGGGAAGTAGGAGGGGCGCATGCGGATCACGGCATTTTCGCCGAAGATCTCTTTGGCAAAGTAGAGCAGCGATTGCTTCATGTCGGCAAACGAAACCCCCTCGTCGATGTAAAGGCCCTCGATCTGGTGGAAAATGCAGTGGGCACGATAGGAGATCGCCTCGTTGCGGAACACACGACCCGGACAGATTACGCGAATGGGTGGTTTCTGTCGCTCCATAGTACGCACCTGAATCGACGAGGTGTGCGTGCGGAGCAGAATGTCGGGATTTTTCTCCACAAAGAAAGTGTCCTGCATGTCGCGGGCAGGGTGTTCGGGCGGGAAGTTCAACGCCGAGAACACATGCCAGTCGTCTTCGATCTCCGGACCGTCGGCTACGGTGTATCCCAATCGCGAGAAGACCTCGACGATTTGGTTGCGGACGAGCGAAATCGGGTGGCGCGATCCGAGTTGTTCGGCCGACCCGGGACGGGTCATGTCGTTGATCGTAGCACCGTTATCGGCCGAGGCGTCCTGCAACTGTTCGCGCAACGTATTGATGCGCTCCAAAGCCGTTGTTTTGAGTTTGTTGAGCAGTTGTCCCAACTCGCGTTTTTGCTCGGGTGCGACACTTTTGAAAGCCTCCATCAGGGCGGTTAGCTCTCCCTTTTTACCGAGGATGCGGATACGGAAATCCTCGATTTCTGCGAGGTTTTTGGGGGTGAACTCTTCAACACGTTGGAGAAGTTCGTTGATTTTGTCGATCATATTTTGAATGTTTATCGTTTTTATCTACTTTTGGCAAGTAAGGTTGTAATGTGCAAAGTTATAAAAAAATCGAAAAATGTCCCATAAAAGCTACTCATTTCTCATCGTATTGCTGTTGCTTGTGTCGTTGTCGGCTCGTATAAGTGCCGAAACGTTCGATATTGCCGGAGTAAACTCTGTTTCTGCAACCCTCGAAACGACCGTTGAGAATCATTCGGCGCAACGTCGGGGCGTCGGCGTTGTGATGAGTGGCGGTGGTGCCAAAGGACTCTATCATATCGGCGTTTTGGAAGCTCTCGAAGCCAACGGGGTGCCTATCGACTATGTGGCCGGTACCTCAATGGGCTCGATCATCGCTGCGCTCTATGCTGCGGGCTACTCGCCTGCCGAGATGCGTCAGATTGTCAATTCTGGAGCTGTTCGGGAGTGGGTTTCGGGACGTCTCGACCCCAGCCGCTACATGGCTTACTACCGCCAGTTCGACCAAAGTCCGGCTTTCATCAATGTACGTCTCGATTTCGGCAGAAAGAGCGGCAAACGTTTTCTGCCGACCAACCTCATCTCCTCGACCCAGATCGACATGGCTCTTTTGGAACTGTTGGCTCCGGCTACTGCCGCTTCGGCCGGAAATTTCAATCGGCTGATGGTACCGTTTTTTTGTGTGGCAAGCGATATCAATACCCGTCGTCCGGTGGTGCTGCGTCGTGGCGAGTTGAGCGAGGCCGTGCGAGCTTCTATGGCTATACCGCTGGTTTTCAAGCCGGTGAAACTCGATTCGTTGTTGCTCTACGATGGCGGAATCTACGATAACTTTCCGTGGAAACCCCTCGATAAAGCGTTCTCACCGGCCTTGATCATTGGGTCGATCTGTACCGAAAATACCCCGCCGAGCGAAAAAAACAGCCTGCTTGACCAAGCCTTTTTGTTGGCGATGCAGGAGACCGACTATTCACTCCCCGAGGGGCGTGGAGTTCCCATTGCCCGAGTTGTTGAGGCCAATATGCTCGACTTCGATCATGCTGCCAGCATTATGGATATGGGCTATGCCGATGCGATGGTTGCCCTGCCGCAGATTCTGAAACGTTTGGGCGATCATCGTTGTTCTGCCGAACAATATGCTGCCCGCCGCAAGGCTTTTCGAGCCAAATGTCCTCCACTCATTTTCGATGATTATCGCATCGAGGGGCTGAATGAGGCGCAAACCGAATATGTTCGCGACTTTGTCGAAGTCGATTGGCGCAATACCGAGCAGCAACAGGTGATGGACTTCTCGGAACTGCGCGAAAACCTCTATAAACTCCTTGCGGGCGGTGAATTTACGATGGATTTCCCGCATATCACCTACAATCCGCAGCGGGGACGTTATGCGTTCGACGCCAAGTTCCAAACCAAACCCAAATTCAAAATCTCGGTGGGTGGCAGCGTCTCTTCCACCGCTTTCAACATGGCTTATATCGGTGCCGAATACAGCACCATCGGGCGTGTGGCTCACCGTGTAGGTGCCGACCTTTTTTTGGGTCCGCTATATACATGGGGACATTTGAGCGGTCGCACCGATTTCTATGTCCGAAAGCCGTTATTCCTCGATTATTCATTCAATTTCAGCGTTCGAAACCTTTATCATGGTCACTTCGGGAATGTTACAACAGTAACCAATACGCAGCAAATCAAAGAGAGCGAAATTTTCGGCTCGGTGGGTTTCGGTCTGCCGATCACCCACCGCAGCCTGTTCATGTTGCGGGCCAATGCCGGCTTGGTCAATTATCATTACGACACCCCTGCTCCCGAAATCGACAAGACCGACCATTCGCGATTCTCGTTCTTTGGATTAAAAGCCGTTATTCGGCGCAATACGCTCGACAAACCGCTCTATCCGCGCAAAGGTTCCGATTTGAGTCTTTCGGCCATATTCATCACCGGCCGCGAGCGTTTCAGTCCCTACGACTCTTCCGATTTTACGGCTCATGTTTCTCATCGTTGGTTGGGAGCCCGTTTTGGATGGTCGAAGTATTTCGACATTCCGGCATGCAGCTGGTTTTCGTTTGGGTATAATATCGATGCCGTGATTACCAACCATCCCCGTTTCATGCGGAGCGGAGCTACTCTGTTGTCGTTGCCGGCCTATACCCCTACGGCCCATTCGCGCATGATCTATATGCCCGAATTTCGGGCTTCGCGTTTTGTGGCCGGCGGTGTGATGCCTACTTTCGACCTGTTGCACAACCTCTTTTTCCGTACCGGATTTTACGCCATGTATCGCGAAAAGCGCGACTATGTGTCCTATTCGGCCAATGCGAATTTCGACACCAAAGAGCGAAGCATGCACTATATCGTTGATGCCTCATTGGTCTATCATACTCCGATAGGGCCGGTGAGCCTGGGACTTACCAAATACAATCTCCACAATTGGAAAAACATGTATCTGATGTTCAACTTCGGTTATACGCTGTTTTCTCCCAAAGGGACGTTCTATTGATATGGTTTTGCGGTAGTACGTAATATTCTTGCCTCTCGTTTTTACCGCCTTACACTCACGGCTATGCCGTGTTTATAATCTATGCCCCCTAAATCCCCCGCCTCAGGCAAGGGACTTACGTCCGCCTTTGGCGGAAATGGGGTCTCTTACGAGTAGTGCGGTTTTTCCTTCTCCGCTCTTCTAATAAGAAAAAAGACTGCCGCAACGCTTGTCGGCAGTCCTTTTTTCTTATCTCTTGGTTGGCGATTACCAGATGATCACCCGCTCGGCTTCGGGCATGAACATTGCCCCATCGGTGATGCCGAACGCATCGTAGAATGATTGAATGTTGCGCACGGTGGCGTTTACACGCCATTTGCCCAACGAGTGTACATCGAGTTTGGTCAGTCGGGCAATCTCCTCGTCGCGGATGTTCTGTGCCCAAAGGGCTGCATAACCGAGGTAGAAACGTTGTGCCGCTGTGAAACCGTCGATCGGTGCAGGCTCTGTGCTGTTCAGTGCATTGCGCAACGCGGTGTAAGCCACGCGCAAACCACCCTGATCGGCAATATTCTCACCCAGCGACAACGAGCCGTTGGCATGAATGGCAGGCTGTCCCTCTTTGGCAGGCAATACCTCGATGGCGTCGAATTGTTTTACCAAAATGTCGGTCTTGGCCTTGAATGCGGTGGCATCCTCCTCGGTCCACCAATTGTTCATGTTGCCATCCTTGTCGAAGTTGCGCCCCTGATCGTCGAATCCATGTGTCATCTCATGACCGATCACCACACCGATTGCACCGTAATTTACCGCATCGTCGGCGTCGGGATTGTAGAACGGTGGTTGCAGAATGGCCGCGGGGAAACAGATCTCGTTGGTTGTGGGGTTGTAATAGGCATTTACGGTCTGCGGCGACATAAACCACTCGGCACGATCGACCGGTTTACCCAACTTGTTGAGGTTGTCGGCCGTGTACCAAGCGTTGGCGCGGCGGATGTTCTCCCAATAGCTCTTCGTGGGATCGATCGTGAGTGACGAATAGTCCTTCCACTTGTCGGGGTAGCCGATCTTCACGGTGAAAGCGGCCAATTTCTCTTGTGCTTTGGCTTTTGTGGCGTCCGACATCCAGTCGAGAACCGCAATGTGTTCGCCGAGGGCTTTTTGCAGATTTTTCACCATGTCGAGCATGCGGGCTTTGTCTTTCTCAGGGAAATATTTGGCCACATAGATCTCGCCCACAGCTTCACCCAATACCGAGTTGGGTACCGACATGGCACGTTTCCAACGGGGTTTTTGCTCCTGCTTGCCCGACATCGTACGACCGAAGAAGTCAAACGAGGCGTTGGTGAAATCGTCGCTCAGGTAACCTGTGGCGGCATTGATATACTGCGCGGCAAGGTAGTAACGTAGGTCGGCTAACGGTGTAGTTTTGATCAACCCGTTAGCGTTGGCGATCGACGATGGCGTGGTCACAATGATACGGTCGAAGGATCCGATTCCCAACGCTTTGTAGTAAATATCCCAATTGATTGCATCGTGGTTCTTCTCGAAGTCGGCTCTCGACATGGGGTTATACATTGCCGTAATGTTGCGCAATTCGACATTCGACCAATTTTTCTCGGCCATCTTCGTTTCGACCGACATCACTGCCGCAACTGCTTTCTCGATCTCATCCTCCGCAAAACCTGCCAATCGGAAGATCGTCGCGAGGTAGGCTTTATAGGCGGTGCGTATCTGCTCGTTTTCGGCATCGAGGTAGTAGTCGCGGTCGCCCATCATCAAATCGGGTTGCGAGATGTAAAGCGCGTTCATGTTGCTCTGCATCAGGTCGGCCTCAACGCCCAAGCCGAAGAAGGGGTTGGTTACATCGGCGTGCATCTTGCCGATCATTGCGGAGAGGTCATCGCGGTTCTCGATCGCCAAAATAGCCTCTATGGTTGCTTTGATCGGAGCAGCTCCCTCGGTGTTGAGTCGGGTGGAATCGAGCCCCATTTTGTAGAGGTCGGCGATCTTTTGCTCCACCGAACCCTGTGCGGCTGTGCTTTCGGCCATTGCCGAGAACAACTCGTTGATGCGCTTCTCGTTATTGTCACGCAACAGGTCAAACGAGCCGTAACGGGCATATTCGGGTTTCAGCGGGTTACGCTGCTGCCAGCCGCCTGTGGCGTATTGGTAGAAATCGGCATTGGGGGCTGTTGCCATGTCGAAATTAGCCAAGTCGATAGCCGGAGTTTTCGGAGTGTTTTGACATGCTACCATGCTGCAAATTGTTGCTGCGAAGAAAAAGAGTTTCTTCATGGTTTTGTTGTTTTTACGATTAGTTTTATCGAAGCCGAAAAGTAGTCTAACAAGGTGATTTCTGGGTTTCGCTAGTCCTCAAAATGGTCATCTACGCCGAGTAAACTCCGCTTTTTCAGGCTTCGCAAGCTTTGAAATCCCACTTGTCATACAACTTCCACGATAAGAGGCTGTCGCAAAACAGTTTGTCGGACAGCCTCTTCTATGTTTTTAGTCACGAATAGCCTCTACACCCGGCAATGTTCCAAACTCGATGTATTCGAGCAATGCACCGCCGCCCGTTGAGATGTAAGAAACTTTGTCTGCCAATCCGAATTTGTTGATGCAGGCCACCGAGTCGCCGCCTCCGATGAGCGAAAATGCGCCGTTTTGTGTAGCCTCGGCAATTGCATCGGCCACCACGCGCGAACCTGTCGAGAATTTGTCGATTTCGAAAACTCCCACCGGACCGTTCCAAAGTATCGTCTTGCAGCCGAGGATGTGCTCACGGAATGCGGCCTTGCCCTGATCGGCAATATCGACGCCCTCCCACTCATCGGGAATCTCGCGCACCGAGGCTGTTTGGGTGTTGGCCTCCTCCGAGAATTTGTCGCAGATGAGTGCATCGGGCGACATCACGAGTTTCACGTTCTTCTCTTTTGCCAACTCCAAGATCTCCAAAGCTACGGGAAACATCTCCGGCTCACAGATCGACTTGCCGACCTTGCCGCCTTGTGCCGCCGAGAAGGTGTAGGTCATGCCGCCGCCGATAACAATCGAGTCGCACTTGTCCATCAACGCTTTGATCACACCGATCTTGGTCGAAACCTTCGAGCCGCCGATGATGGCGCAGAAGGGACGTTGCGGAGCCTCCATCACAGCCGAAATGGCCTTCACTTCGCGCTCCATCAAGTAGCCGAACATTTTATCGTTGGGGAAATACTTGGCGATCAAGTAGGTCGAGGCATGCTTGCGGTGTGCAGTGCCGAATGCATCGTTGATGTAGCAGTCGGCATACGAAGCGAGTTTCTTGACAAACTCCTTCTGTGTACCCTCTTTGAGTGCCTTTTTAGCGGCCTCTTTCTCCTCTTTGGTGGCATCTTCTGCAAGACCACGAGGTTTTCCCTCCTCCTCGGCGTAGAAACGCAGGTTTTCGAGCAGGAGAACCTCTCCGGCTTTCAGCGCGGCAGCCATCTCGGCAGCTTTCTCGCCCATGCAGTCACCGGCGAACAACACCTTTGTTCCGAGATTTTTCTCCACAGCTGGAATGATTTGCTCCAACGAATATTTGGGGTCGGGATTCTTCTTCGGCCGTCCGAGGTGCGACATCAGAATCACGGCTCCACCTTCGGCAAGTACCTTCTTGATTGTCGGTACGGCAGCCCGAATACGGGTGTCGTCGGTTACCTCTCCTTTGTCGTTGAGGGGCACATTGAAATCCACGCGGATAATGGCTCGTTTGCCTTTGAAATCGTAGTTGTCGATCGTTACCATAACATTTTAGTTTTTATTGTTTTATACTCTTTTAATTCTCTCTCATCTCCTTTCGGATGCAAAGTTATGAAATTTTTTTAATAATTCTGCGATCCTTATAAAAAAAGGTGCAAAATATATACCGGTCGATGTTGGGGCATGATATAAAAAGCGGAGGGGATTATATACGAATTTACACAAATTTGTTGTATCTCCTCTTTTTACCGCCTTACACTCACGGAGCAGCCGTGTTTGTAATCTATGACCCACTCCCTAAATCCCCCACCTCAGGCAGGGGACTTGCGTCCACCTGCGGTGGAAATCGGGAATCTCTTGTGTGAAGGTCGGTTGTTTTTATCGCCTTAGACGCTTCGATTTCTTTGATCTCCCGTTCTCGAAATCTTCGCCAAATTGTCTTAAAAGTCGCAAAAAATCACGAAAACATCAAAAAATTCCCCCCCCCATAAAAAAATTGGAAATCTTGGGTATTTCGGTTATCTTTACAACGAGTATCACCTTAAAAACATAATGTCCTATGAAAAGAACTTCTTTCTTTCTACTGTTGGCCGTATGTTTGTTTGTTACGGCTTGTGAGAACGGCTCGGATTCGGGCCATGATAGTGATCCTTCAAAAATAACCGCCTATGAGGCTGTTCAGATTGCCACAGAGGGTATTGCCCTGTTACCGGATGCGGTTGCGACAACCGACCGACGGGTCGATCCGAACAAAGTGAAAACCTGCACTTCGACAACGGCCGGCAAGTTGTTCTATGTGGTTAATTTTGCCGATAATGCCGGTTTTGCAGTGGTGCGTGCCACCCGTAATGCAGGACCGCAACTCTTGGCTATCGTGGAGAGTGGCAACTATACCCCGGGCAGCACCACCGGAAATCCGAGTTTCGACAACTATGCCACCTTGCTGATCAATTACCTAATTGCTGCCGCAAATCAAACCGCTACTGCTCCGGCAATCACTGCCTCTCGGTCGGGTTGGACCTCGGTCGGCCCATTCCTCTCCGTGAAATGGGGTCAGGAAGCACCTTATAACGGCTATTGTTGGATTAAACTCGAAGGCGATGTTAACCCACAAGTGTGTCCTGCCGGTTCTTCGGTTACGGCCGTAGCCCAAATCATGAGCTATCACGGCCATCCTGCCGAGCTGCCCGTGACCTTTATCAATGACACCGAGAACGAATTTACCTATACCGACATCGATGCCAACCTGACACTCGATTGGAGCGCACTGAAACAATATAATGTCGGCAATAGCGCAGCTAATGCTACCGGCAAGAAACTTGCGGTGCTTTTCCGCGAAATCGGGCAGTTGTCGGGTACGAAATACGATGTTGATGGCAGCTCTACTCCGATCGGCAATACTACCGAGGCCTTGCATGCATTGGGTTATGTCGGTTGTACGCTGAGCAGCTATGATTGGCAGCGCGTTCGCGAGGATCTGGACAACGAACGTCCGGTCTTCATGGGCGGCTCCGAAGACGACTTTGTCAAAGGCTCTTCGTGGGTGGTCGATGGTTATATGACAAATGTCGGACAGGCAGGAAGCAATTACATTCACATCAATTGGGGCTTCAATGGCTACAACAACGGCTATTATTTGGCCGATGTCTTCAACTCCTCGGCAAAAGCTACTGGTGCAAGCTATAACTACAAATCGCAGACCATTACCGGTATTGCAGTGGCTCCTGCGAATTAACGGAGATATACACAAAGGTGCTTATATACGAAATTACACCATTTTGTTGTTCTCTCACTTTTAACCGCCTTACACTCACGGCTACGCTGTGTTTGTATCTCTGACCCACCCCCTAAATCCCCTGCCTCAGGCAGGGGATTTGCGTCTGCCTACGGCGATCGGGTATTCCATATGTTGTGTAAAATCGTATATAATTGCCTACACAAAATAAAGGCGGAGGTTTTGACACTCCGCCTTTTTCGCATATCTGGCAACGTTGTGCAATGCCGTAAAAGCATCTAATACTTATACCTCACCCATTTTACAAGCTCTTTGATCGAGGGTTTCTTACCATACATGAAGATTCCCACGCGATAGATCTTGGCGGCAAACCATACCATGCCGACAAACGAGGCGTAGAGCACGACGAGCGAGAGTCCCACCTCCCACATCGGAATGTCGTAGGGGATTCGGGCGATCATCACTACCGGCGAGGTAAACGGAATCATCGAAAACCAAAAAGCCAACTGCGAGTTGGGATCTTTGATTACAGCCAACATCATCAGCAATGCGAGGATGATCGGCAGTGTTACGGGGGTCTGCAACTGCTGTGCATCCTGCACATTGTCCACCGCTGAGCCGATGGCGGCAAACATTGCCGAGTAGAAGAGATAGCCACCCAATACAAAGAGAATCAGCGAGCCGAAGATCTTCAATACATACCCCATGTCGGTCATGGCAGCTACCGCCTGCAACATTTCGGGATCGACATCAGGCATGGCTGCCGAGGCGGCGGCTCCTTCGCGTATGGCCTGTGCTCCGGCCATTATGTCGTCCGGCATGAATTGCGGGATTAATATTGCTCCCACTCCGCAGATCAACACGCCCCAAATCACCACCTGAACAACGGCTACCGAGGCTACTCCGAGGATCTTACCCATCATCAGGTCGAAAGGCCGTACCGATGAAACCATCACCTCCAACACGCGGGAGTTCTTCTCCTCAATGACCGACTGCATGACCATTGCACCATAGATCAGCAAGAACATGTAGAGCACGAAGCCCAAGATATAACCGAGCGCCGAGGCCACGATCGACGATTGCGATTGCGAATCCTCCTCTTGCGATTTGTCGTTGCGGAAAGTCTGCATCGAGACCGAAGTTTCGACCTCTTTGAGTATTTGGGGCAGGTTTTCGATGTTGTATCCTTTGAGTTTTTCGGCTTCGAGAATTCGCTCGATCTGGCTTGTGATGGTGCTCTCGACCATCAGCGACGACGACGAGTTGACATAGAAACGCACATTGGCGGAGTTGGTGAGAATATCGCCCCCGATGTAGAGTATTCCGAATTTGTCGGTCAGCTCCTTGCGTGCAGCCTCCGTCGAGAGAGAGGTGGTCTCGAAAGCCAACTCCTCATCGCCCTGCAACTGCGGGGCGATCAGACCACTCTCGTCAATCACGGCCACAATCTTCTGGTCGCTGCGTGAGTACTCCATGATCAGTGCCGGAGCAACCATTAGGGCGATCATCAGCACGGGCATCAGCAACGTGGTGATGATGAATGATTTTTTTCGAACGCGCTCGTTGAATTCGCGTTGTATGATGATGAAAATATTCGACATGGTATGTGTTTTTGGGTTACAAACTGATTTTCAGATCCTTGATCCTTAAAGATTGCCTTCAACGGCGCGGATGAATATGTCGTTCATCGAAGGGATGATCTCGCGGAACGAGCGCAATTCGACCATCTCGTTTGTTGCAGCGATCACGTCGCGCACATCGGCATCGTCGGCAATATGCAAACGCAGGGTTTGGTAGATACTTGTGGCATCCTCGGGTCTTTCGAGTATCGTACAACGTGTTGCCAAAGTCTCTCGCAGGCTCTCTTCTGCCCCTCGGAAATCGATCTCGAAGATGTTGGAGCCGTGCCGGCGACGAATTTCATCAACGTTGCCAGAAAGGATGTTGTGCGACTTATTGATCAACGTGATATGGTCGCAAATCTCTTCTACCGACGACATGTTGTGAGTCGAGAAGATGATCGTTGCTCCCTTGTCGCGCAGTGCCAAAATCTCCTCTTTCAGCAGGTTGGCATTTATGGGATCAAAGCCCGAGAAAGGCTCGTCGAAGATCAGCAATTCGGGTTCATGGAGAATCGTGACGATGAATTGCACCTTTTGCGCCATACCCTTCGAGAGCTCCTCAACCTTCTTGTCCCACCAACCTTCGATCCCGAACTTTACGAACCATTGTTTGAGTCGCAGAATCGCATCGCGTCGCGAGAGTCCTTTGAGCCTCGCGAAGAAGATCGCTTGCTCGCCCACCTTCATCTTTTTGTAGAGTCCGCGCTCCTCGGGGAGGTATCCGATGCGGGCTACATCGTTGGGGGCAATCTCATGCCCGTTGAAGATGACACGTCCTGTGTCGGGTGCTGTTATGCGGTTGATAATGCGGATCAGCGTGGTTTTTCCTGCTCCGTTTGGGCCGAGCAGACCGTACACCGAGCCACGAGGAATCGAGAGGGATACATCGTCGAGTGCCGTGTGGTTGGCAAATCGTTTGGTAACGTGCTCTACTGTTAATAAATCCATCTTAGTGTTCTTGTTTGGTATGTTGTTTATTTTATCGGTTCTTGCTTTTTACCACTTTATACTCATGGCTGCGTCATACCTACCGCGAGGCGGCCAACGACGAGGGGGTCACTCCGATCGAGTCACGAGCCCAATCGCCACGTGCCCGCAACACTTGTTCGATGATGTCGCGCACAGCTCCTTCGCCACCGCGAAACTCCGAAACATAACGCGAGGCCTCGATCACCTCCGAGGCGGCATCGGCCGGACATACCGGAATCCCCACACAGCGCATGCACTCCAAGTCGGGAATGTCGTCACCCATGTAGATCACATTCGCGGGGTTGATCCCCTCGCGTGCAAAGTAGTCGTGCAGGGTTGCCACCTTGTTCATGCAGTCGAGGTGATACTCCGTGATGCCGAGCATCTGAATACGGTGTTCGAGCGTGCGCCCGCGTCCTCCCGAGATGATGCAGATCTTGTATCCGAGTTTCTTGGCATAGGCCAGTGCGTAGCCGTCTTTGGCATTGTAGCAGCGAATGAAGTCGCCATCGGCCAACGGGATGATCTTTCCGTCGGTCATCACCCCATCGACATCGAATACAAAAGCCTCGGTGAGGGCTATATCTTCTTTGAAATTTCCCATATATTTTGACTTATTTTTCTGTATAACTCTTCGAGTAGTGGCTCTTCGGTCAACATCGCTGTATGTCGTTCTTGTGTCGTGCGGTCGTTGCGTACTGCCGGACCGGTCTGTACAGTGATTGGAGAAGTTGCATCACACGCCTTGCGGGCCGTTTCGGCAATCAGCGGTTTGAGCAGTGCGAAATCGAGTCCCGCGTCACCTACAATCTGCTCGCCGAGGGCGTACATGTGGTTTGCGAAGTTGCAGGCAAATACCGCTGCCAAATGCAACCTTTTTCGTTGTTCCGAGTCAGCAAAAATCACCTGTTCCGACAGCTGTCGTGCAAAATGCTCCAACGGGGAGCGTAATGTGTCATCGGTTGTTTCGAGGAAGATCGGAATCTCCCGAAAATCGACCTTGCGTCCTCGGGTGAAGGTCTGCAACGGATAGAACACTGCCCGTTGTGCAAATTTTGCAGGCAGTGCATCGAGCGGCACACTCCCTGCTGTGTGAGCCACCACGGCTGTCGGAGGTATCGGTAAGGAGGCTGCCAACTCTGCCACCGCGCGGTCGCTCACACAGAGCAGATAGAGATCTGCTGCGGCCAACTGTTGCGGGTCGTCGGTCCATGTCGTTTGCCCGATCTCGGCCACTTGGCGTCCACGTTCAGGGTTGCGGGCAAAAAGTTGCACGAGTTGCACCTCGGTACAATGCCCGATGGTGCGAGCCAATGCTTCGGCTACATTCCCGCTTCCGATCAATACCACCCGTTTGATCCGATTCATAGCAGATCCATCAATTTTACGTTATCCTCGGTGTTGCGTGCCTGCTCTTTGAGCAATTCCAATTGGCGATCTACCTGTGCCAAGTCGGGTGTCGGAGCGAAGTTGAAAGCCGTCTGTCCGTGCCCCTCAACCGCCTCCAAAACCCCATAGAGCGTCATCGAGGCGATGTCGTAAGCCGGTGTATAAGCCACATCGCGCTCG
Source organism: Rikenellaceae bacterium (assembly GCA_015059735.1). GTDB lineage: Bacteria > Bacteroidota > Bacteroidia > Bacteroidales > Rikenellaceae > Alistipes. Next base: position 61,919 of record SUZX01000006.1, read on the forward strand.
CCATCGCCGCTACGTACGGCGATCAGCTGTCCGGCTTGTACCAATTGGAACAATACGTCGTTTACGATGCGTGTCGGCAGGTCGAGTTGTTGCCGTATTGCTTCGGCCGAGAGTGCTCCTCCCTCCGTGCGGAAGTGTCGTACAACGATGAGCATTACGGCCAAGAGTATCTTGCGCCGTTGGTCATAACTGATGAGCAACGATTCGCGTTCTTCGCCGAAACGGGCGATATTTTGGTAGGCAAACGACAATTCGCCCCCGAAAAGCAGAATCTGCCACGAGGTTTGCATCCACACCAACAACAACGGCAAAGCTGCAAAACTGCCGTATATGGCATTGTAGGAGGTCATCCATTTTTGCAGGTAGATATATCCCCATTGGAAGAGCAAAAATCCGGTGCCGGCCACGATTCCCGCCATCAAAGCACTGCCGAATTTCACCCGCGCATTGGGAATTACCATGTAGAGAAAGGTGAACATCACCCAAATCACCACCAGCGATACCAACCGCGATGCCAAATGGAAATACCAACTGTCATCGAATCCCAACAGTTGCTCGGCATAGTTGCCTATGGCACTCGCCACAACCCACAACAACGGTACGATCATTACCACTGCCAAGTAGTCGGTGTATTGTCGGGTGATACTGCGTTGCACCTTCACTTCCCAAATGTTGTTGAATGCGCTCTCGATCGAACTGAACACCCGAATCACGGCCCAAAAGAGCGTCACCAATGCCACTGTTGCCACTACGCCACCGCGAGTACGTGCCAACGCTTTCTCGGCAAATCCGACCACATAATCGATAATCTCAGGGTTCTGCGGGAAGAGTCCGTAGAGATTTTCGACCAATCCCTCTGTCAGTCCGAACCCTTTCATGATGGCAAAAACTACTGCTACGATCGGCACCAACGACATGAGCGTATAGAAAGTCAGTGCCGCTGAGCGGATGAGTGTGCCGTGTTCGAGCAAACCTCGGGCTGTATAGAAAAGCAATCGATATTGTTGTACAAACCAACGTACCACCGGATTGCGCCATTCGCGGATGTCGCGCCGGAAAATCGTGTCGGTAAAATAGGTGAGTATGTCGTTGAGTTTCATAGGCCGGTATGACGAATTATGCAAAACTAACTATTTTAATCGGATAAGCCAATAATCATCGCCTATTTTCGTGCAGGCCACCCGTATTTCGCTTCCAGCCCGCATGCCGAGCCGCCGCATGATCTCCTCGGTGGCAATCGGGAAGTCACGTTTGAAGATCTCGGCTTTGCATCCTTTGAACGTGTGTTTGAGCCTTTTCGGATCGTAAGGTTCGATCCCGTCGATCGCCATCACACGCCCCAAAATGTCGTGAGGCTCTTCGGTGGCAAATCCAAAACCGTTTTCGTTCCAAATGTCGGCTTTGCCGTGTAGGTGTAACCGTGCCAACCGTGCCTTTTGCAGAGCCACATCGGGAATCACCAACCAACCGTAACGTTCCGGACAAAATGTAGGGGGCGGTAGCGGTGTTGTTTTTTCGTCGGATTGTGCCGTGAAACTCCCCTTTCCGAGAGCCGTTGCGGTAATCTGAGGCCCCGAGCCGTCGGCGTAGATCACCACCTCTTTACATTCATCGGCTATCGAGAGCACCTCTACGCGACACTTGTCGAAGATGCGTTGTGCCTCATCGACATCGAACAACGGTGAGTTTTTGATGCAGATTCGCGGGGCAATTTCGCGCAGTCGGGGCAGCAACGTCACTATGTTCGGCGAACAATCCTCCATGCGTACTTTCTTCAACCCGTCGGTTCCGCGACGGTCGGGGTCGGCATAGATCCAGTCGAAATACAAACCTTCGCGTGTGAGATACTCCTCGGCCGAACAGCATACCACCTCGACATTTGTGATCCCCAGCCGTGCAAAATTTTCGTGAGCCACCTGCGCCAATACTGGGTCGCGCTCCAAGGTTACGACTTGCCGAAACCGACTGCTCAACGCGCGGGCATCTACTCCCAATCCGCAGGTGAGATCCAGCACCGTATCGCCGGCAATCTGTTTGGTGGCAGCGCATGCCTCACTCGAAGCCTGCTCGAAAGCGCGTGGAGGCAAAATACATTGTGCTGCGGCATAAGAGGGCAGTTTCCGTTCGGCACGTGCAAGGTATTTTACCTGTGTGGCCACTAACCGTGCGTGGGGGATACGGCTGTCCAATGCCACCTCCAACGGATCGCGTCCGCGTGCTTCGGCAATCGTTTGTCGTACCTCCGGTCGGGTCAGTATCGAGAGTTCTTCGGGAGTTATCATCGCCGTAAAGTTACAATTTTTTTCGGCTTTTGTGACCATGCCACAAGGGTTGTCCCGATAAAAACGAGATAAATGGTGACCATAGCCCCTGTCGGCAACGCATATTCGATCACTCCGCCATGCAGTTCGGCCGTTTGGTGTGCCAAAGTCCCAAGCGCCTCGGTTGTTACAGCAATGAATGGCTCTACCACCGTCGCCACCCACCCGAAGGGCAGCAACAACCAAATCACTCCTCCCGCCACGATTCCCGTAGCCAACAGAATCGCTATGGGGTTTAGTAGAATACCTGTTAGCGAAACAATTCCAAAGGTGTGCGACACAAGCGGGATTGTCGCAATGTTTGCCACGACGCTGATGATCAAGGCATCGATGACGATGTTGAGTCCCCGCCATCGACTTCGCAGCCGTCGGCAGAGCGGTATACCCCAGCAAAGAATGGCTGCAACGGCAATGAACGAGAGTTGGAAACTGATGTCGCCCAACCATGCGGGATTCCACAATAACATGCCGAAAGCTGCAGTGGCCAACGCATTGAGAGCCGAGTATTCCGATCCTGATATCAGACTGAATTGCAGTAACGTACACATTACACCGGCTCGTATGGCACTTGGCGGAAATCCCGCCACTGCCACAAAGAGCCATACGGCTACCGTTACCGCCACCGTACGCCACAAATGTCCGCGCCGTACAAGAGGCAACCCCCACAATAATAGGTTGATCAACGCAAAAACAATTCCGGTGTGCAATCCCGACACGGCCAACAGATGCGAAAATCCGCTGCGGGCAAAGTTGTCGCGCAATGCGGAATCAATTCCGCTTCGGTCGCCTGCGGTCATGGCTCGCACAAGTGCCTCGGCTTCGGTTGGGAGGGTTAGTCGTTTGAGCCGTTTGACCGCGCGTGAGTGCCATGTGTCGTGCTTTTCGGGGTGTTGTTCGAGCAGATTCCGTTCTCCTATCCATAATACTCCGACCATCCCGCGCCGTGCCATCAGTCGGCGATAACTCTCCGCACCTCCCTGTAACGGTCGCAGTCGTCCGTGACAACGAAGCCGCTCATCGCTGCGCAGGGTTATCAGCGTGTCGGCTCGTAGCAGAATCCGATCTTCGGCCGCGTGCCATTGTCCTTTCAGCGGATCGCGCCAAGCCGTGATTGTGGCTTCGGCTGCGGTGTACCCGTTGCGTTGAGTCGGAATTCCATCGATGCGGAGTTCATAACCAGTGTCGATTCCGAGTGGTAGGGTGGATGTTGGTTCTTGCCACTCCGCAATGGCAAATCCTGCTGCAAGTAACATCCCGATAGCAGCTGTTTGCGAACGCAAGAGCAGCGCGAGAATCCCCGTACATACAAACGCACCCGCGAGCAACCACAAGGGTAGAACATAGAGATCGGCCAACGCGATCCCTACAACAAAGGGTATCAATGCTTTGAGCATTGGTGTCGCCGAAAGATGTTCGAGAAGATGGCGAAGTTTCATGCGGGAGAGCATTTCTGCGGCCGAAATCAAGTGCCCATCCCTACGGTTGGCGGCCTATTGTTTGTTGAAAATATTTAGGTGGGCAAGCATCGGATTGCGACGATCCAATACGATCAATTCGATAAAAAGCAACACCAGCGCTGCGAGGAGCAGGTATTGATATTGTTCGTCGAATTCTTCGAATTGTATGGTCGATAATTCGCTTTGCTCCATGTCGTTAATCGTCTTGACAATCTCTTCCAATCCGATCGACAGCTTTGATGAACGGACATAAACACCGCCGGTGATTTCGGCAATCTGTGAGAGCATCTGTTCGTTGAGTTTCGATACCACCATGTCGCCCTTTTCATCTTTGATGAACTCGCCGTTGATCTGAATTGGAGCTCCTTCGGGCGTACCGATACCTATGGTGAATATCTTGATTCCTGCTTCTTTGGCACGTTCGGCTACCGCAATGGCATCATCGTCGTGGTTTTCGCCATCGGTGATCAAGACCACCACGCGACTCTGTTTCTCGTGATTATCTCCCGAAAAAGCCAACAGAGCCTGCTCCAACGCTTTGCCTATGGCTGTGCCCTGTATCGAAACTAACGAGGGGTCGATTCGGCGGGCAAAGGCTTTGGCCATTCGATAGTCGGAGGTGATGGGTAGCTGCACCTTCGGTTCTCCGGCAAATACAACCAACCCCACGCGATCCTGCTGCAAACCGTCGAAGAGTTTGTTGATGGCATATTTTGTCCGTTCCAAACGGTTGGGCTCGAAATCTTCGGCCAACATCGAGTTTGAGACATCGACAGCCAACATCATTTCGATCCCTTGTGCCTTCTCCTCGCGGAGTTTCGATCCCAATTGCGGTCGTGCCACCGCAAAGATCAATAGCATCAATGCCGTGCAGAAAATCACAAATTTCAAGATAACGCGCCCGTTCGATGCGTCGGGCATCAGTTCGGCTAACGTTTGTGCGACGCCGAAACGAGCCAAACGTCGCCGGCGGTTGTATAAGGCTAACAAAAAGAGGGCAACGAAGACTGGCAGGGTGGTCAATAACCAGAGATATTGCGGATTGGCGAAACGAAACATGATCGGAAAATTTTACGGGATGCGTTTCAATACGAGATTCGAGAGCAGGAATTCGGCCATGAGCAGCGCGATGGCTGCCAACAACCACGTGAGGAACAATTCGTGATAGGTGATGTGCTGAAAAACCTCCACCTTGCTTTTTTCGAGTTGGTTGATCTCGTCGTATATCGCTTTGAGTTTGGTTTTGTCGGTGGCGCGGAAATACTGTCCGCCGGTCATCTCGGCGATCTCTCCCAATGTTTTCTCGTCGATCTCGACCTTCTGTTGTACAAAAGTCATGTTGCCGAACATATCGACCGCCGGATAGGGAGCCGTTCCGCGTGTTCCCACACCGATCGTATAGACCCTAATCCCTTGCGCTTTGGCAATTTCAGCGGCTGTCAGTGGTGCGATTTCTCCGCGATTGTTCACACCGTCGGTCAGCAGAATGATCACCTTCGATTTGGCATCGCTTTCGCGTAGGCGGTTGATTGCCGTTGCCAAACCGTTGCCGATAGCAGTTCCATCCTCGATCAAGCCGCTGCGGATACGTGACAGCAGTGTCTGCAACGTGCTTTGGTCGGTGGTCAGCGGACTCTGCGTGAAAGCTTCGCCGGCAAAAGCAACCAAGCCGATGCGGTCTCCGTAGCGGTCGGCGATGAATGAACCGGCCACCTCTTTGGCTGCCGAAATACGGTCGGGCTTGAAGTCGCGAGCCAACATCGATCCCGAAACGTCGATCGACAACATGATGTCAATACCTTCGGTGTTGGTGTGTGAATTTTCCTCGATACCTTGCGGACGGGCAAGTGCCACAATCGCCAATCCCAAAGCTCCGATGCGCAGCGCAAAGGGTACATGGCGCAGCCAATAGCGTAGGGTCTTTGGTGCGCGAACAACTCCCTCGATCGAGGAGAGCTGAATAGTGGCACCTCCTTGCAGGGTGCGCCAAACGTAGTAGGCGATGGCCGGTACAAGCAGTACCAGCAACCACAGATAATATGGTGATGCGAAGTGCATGTTAGCGTTGTGTTTGGTTTACCAATTTTTCTTGCTTCGGACAATAACCCCCTGCTTCTCTTTGAGTTTCTCTTGGGTACGATCCTCTTGGGCTTGAATGGCGTCGAGCATTTGTTGTTGTTCCTGCTCGGAGATTTTGGCCGGCACGGCCTGTGCCTCGCCCTGCTGCTTGTTGCCTTTGTCGTCTTTGTTCTGTTCGGGGTTTGCGGGATCCTGTTTTCCTTGACCTTGTTGCTGATCTGGCGGATTTTGGTTGCTGTTTTGATCCTTTTTATCCTGTTGATCGTTGCCCTGCTGGTTTTGTCCGCCACCCTGCTGATCCTGATTCTGTTGTTGGTTCTGATCCTGATTTTGCTGGTTTTGGTTTTGCTGGTTCTGATTCTCTTCGAGCAGTCGTTTGGTATAGGCGTAGTTGTATTTGGCCTCCATATCCGACGGATTGAGTCGCAACGATTGTTTGTAACTTTCGAGAGCCTCTTTGTATTTCTGCTGTTTGAATTGGGCATTCCCGAGGTTGTAATAGGCCTCGGCACGCTCCTCGTCGGTGCGCAACGAGTCGGCCGCTGCTTTGGTCATCGTCTGCTCGGCACGATCGAACATCTCGGCTTTGTACAAGGCATTTCCGAGGTTGTAGGTTGCCTCAAATTGGGCAGGAGCCACTTTTAAGGCCTCGTTGTAGTGCTCTACTGCCTCGTTGTAGCGGCCTTTGTTGTAGTTGCGGTTTCCCTTGCGCACCAAACTGCGTTCGGGCATCTGTTGTGCTGCAACGCCGAGTGTGGCAAAAAGAGCTATCAAATAGATCAGTCTATACATCGTTTGTTAGTTTTTCGGAGCGGTCAACTCCTCTTCCGTGATTGCTGCAACCTCCTCTTCCGCCAGTTTTGTCTCCTCCACGAAATAGTAGGCTTTGAGGTAGTCGGCTTCGTTTTGCTCAGCTTCGGGTATCGCTTTGGCAAATTTCACCAAGTCGCCATCGCGTAGAATGGCTGTCAGATCCATGCGTGCCTTGTCCGGCAACTCGATGTCGCGCATCGCCGCAATGATCTCGTCGGAGGTCATCTCCATAGCACCTATCTCCCAGCGTCGGGCAATGTAGGTACGCAGGATGTCGGTGAGCCCCGAATAGTATTGTTTGTGTTTGTCGTTCTGCCAAAGTTTTTGGTTGTGCAACGCTTCGAGAGCCTGAATTGCTTCGACATGTGGCGGCAGAGGCGGCGGAGTTTTGAACAATTCGCGCAGGTGCTTGCCGCGACTGTGCAGATAGCGAACCACCGCGTAGAGTATCGCTGCGAGCAACAGCAAGATTCCCACGCCCCATTTGACATACCCTGCAATCTCGGCAAATCGGAACGGTAACGTTTTCTGTCCCTTGACGTCGTAGATCGACTGCGAGGTGGAGTCTATTTGAAATGTGGTGACCTCCAAACGCAACGAGTCTCCGCTGCTTCGGAGTGTGTCGATGATATTTTTATCGGCGTAGAGCACATGTGCAAAACCTAAGTTGTAGAGCCCTTCCTCGAAGGCGGCCATGCGATAACGTTTGCTCAATCGGAGCAGTCGTCCGTCGCGCAACAGCGTATCTACCGGCAGGCTCTTGACCAACTCCAACTTATTGTCTTGCTTGGTGTCGAACTCCGGAAACTCGACTACCTGCACAAGGTCCTTCTCCACCTCGATCACATAGTCGAAACGATCGCCGATACCGATGCTGTCGGGCTCGATGCGTGCTGTGACTTTCGGGGTTTCCTGTGCAAAGCCGCCGAAAGTTGCGAAGAGCAGCGTGATGGATGCAAAAAGTCGTTTCATCGCTGTTTGAATAGTTTTATCAGTTCCGCAACATAGTCGCCATCGGTAGAGATCGTAGCCGTATCTATGCGGTTGTGTTTTAACGAGTTGTCTATCGTTTCAGAGCGTTGCTGCCACTGCTCGGCATAGTGTTGGCGCACGGCTCGCGACGAGGTATCGACCCACACCTTGCGTCCCGTTTCCGCATCTTTGAACTCCACAATTCCCACATCGGGCAACTCCGCCTCGCGAGGGTCGCTGATGCGAATCCCCACCAGATCGTGCCGGCCGCAGGCGATTTTCAGCGCATCGTCCAATGCCGTATGGTCGTTTGTCGCATCGAGGAAGTCCGAGAGGATGAATGCCGTGCAACGTTTCTTGTTGACATTCGTGAGGAAACGTACAGCCTCCGAGAGTTTTGTCCCTTTCGATTCGGGTTGAAATCCCACCAACTCGCGAATGATTGTCAGGATGTGGCTGCGCCCCTTCTTCGGGGGAATGAACTTCTCAACCTTGTCCGAGAAGAAGATGCACCCCACCTTGTCGTTGTTCTGCGTGGCCGAAAATGCCAACACAGCGGCAATCTCGGTGATGATATTCTTTTTCAACCGCTCTGTTGTGCCGAACATCCGCGATCCCGAGACATCGACCAAGAGCATCATCGTCAACTCGCGCTCTTCCTCATATACTTTGATGTGAGGTTTGCGCGAACGCGCCGTGACGTTCCAATCAATGTCGCGCACGTCGTCGCCGGCACGATACTCCCTCACCTCGGAAAACGACATGCCTCGTCCCCGAAAAGCCGTATGGTACTTTCCGGCGAAGATCTCGTTTGACAGACCGCGCGTTTTGATCTCGATCTTGCGGACACGTTTGAGAATATCGTTCTCGGTTTGTTGCATTTCGATTATGGTACGATTACGTTGTTCAGAATGTCGGTGATGATCTCTTCGGTAGAGATGTTCTCGGCCTCGGCCTCATAAGTTAGGCCGATACGGTGGCGCAATACGTCGTGACATACGGCACGCACATCCTCTGGAATGACATAGCCGCGACGACGAATGAAAGCGTAGGCGCGGGCTGCTTTGGCCAACGAGATCGACGCACGGGGCGAACCGCCATACGCGATCAGGCTCTGCAACTTGTCGAGGTTGTACTCGGCTGGTTCGCGGGTGGCGAAGATGATGTCGATGATGTATTTCTCGATCTTTTCGTCCATATAGACATCTTCGACCACTTTGCGAGCCTTCACGATGTCTTCGGGCGAGATCACCTTGTTTACCGTCGGCATGCCGCTACCGGCAAGGTTCATGCGTACGATGTCGCGCTCCTCTTGCTTCTTGGGGTAGGAAATCTTCGCTTTGAGCATGAAACGATCGACCTGTGCCTCGGGCAGCGGATAGGTACCCTCCTGCTCCAACGGGTTCTGCGTGGCGAGCACCAAGAAAGGCTGCGGTAACGGATAGGTTTCGTCGCCGATGGTCACCTGACGCTCCTGCATTGCCTCCAAAAGTGCCGACTGTACTTTGGCCGGTGAACGGTTGATCTCGTCGGCCAGCACGAAGTTGGCGAATACGGGACCCTTCTTGACGATGAAATCCTCGCTCTTCTGCGAGTAGATCAGCGTACCGAGCAGGTCGGCGGGTAGTAGGTCGGGCGTAAACTGAATACGCGAGAAATTCGCATCTACGGCTTTTGCCAGCGTGGTGATGGCCAGCGTCTTGGCCAATCCGGGAACACCTTCGAGCAGAATGTGTCCGTTCGACAGCAGGCCGATCAGCAACGTATCGACCAAATGACCTTGACCGACAATTACTTTGCCCATTTCGTTGCGGAGCGTATCGACGAATACCGATTCGCGTTCGATCCGCTCGTTGAGTTCTTTGATGTTGATAACTTCACTCATGTTTATCGTTTTTTAAGTTTTTCGCTTCGTTTCGTTGAGGTTTGCCGACATGAAAAGTTTCGGTCGCAATTTACCATACGGCAAAACTTTAACGTTCAATCTGCAAAGATATTATTTTTTCAGCAAAGAAATGCGAAGAAAATGCAGCGATTGCGTATTATGTTGATAAATAAATTCGAAATCTTTAATCCCGAATCTCGATTTATTCGTACCTTTGACCTCATGGAATTCCAAAACTCTCCCATACTCGCGGGGCTCAATCCTGCCCAACAAGCTGCGGTGGTCAACTACGACTCGCCTTCGCTCATCATTGCCGGTGCCGGCTCGGGCAAAACCCGTGTGCTGACCTCGCGCATCGCCTATATGATTAAGGATAAGAATATTGATCCTTCTCGAATTTTAGCTATGACTTTTACCAATAAAGCAGCAGATCAGATGAGAGAGCGAATTGTTCAAATGATTCCAGATACTTTAACACCATCGCAGGCTCGCAGTATTTGGATGGGAACATTCCATTCGGTTTTTTTGCGAATTTTACGCGAAAATGCAGAATTGATAGGTTATCCGCAATCTTTTACAATTTATGACACTTCGGATAGCAAAACATTATTGTCTTCTATTTTGCGTGAATTAAATCTTTTAGAATTGAGTGGTGATAAGAAATCTCCATATCAACCAACTCGAATAGCTTCTCGAATATCATTGGCGAAAAATAAACTTATTACCCCTGATGAATATTTGGCTAACGCATCGTATGCTGCCGAAGATCGTTATGCCCGCATTCCGGAGTTTGGTAATATCTATAAAATCTATTGCCAACGTTGTAAACACAACGGAGCAATGGATTTCGATGATATATTGTTACAAACCAATATTTTATTTCGGGATTATCGTGATATACGAAATAACTATCAAAATAAGTTCAAATATATCTTGGTCGATGAGTATCAAGATACCAACTATGCTCAATATCATATCATCCGTTATTTGTCGGAGAATAATAAAAATGTTTGCGTCGTAGGTGACGATGCCCAATCGATTTACTCGTTTCGCGGAGCAAATATCGAAAATATCCTCTCGTTCCAACGGGATTATCCCGAAGCCAAAGTCTTCAAGTTGGAACAAAACTACCGCTCGACCCGCACCATTGTCGAGGCGGCCAACTCGGTCATTGTCCACAACTCTCGCCGCATGGATAAAAAGTGTTTTTCGGAGGGTGACAAGGGCGAGCCAATCCGCATCTTGAAGGCCTATACCGACCGTGAGGAGGCCGAAATGGTGGTTTCCGATCTGCGCGACAAGGTGCGGAGTGCCGGTGACGGATGGTCGGAGGCGGTGATCCTCTACCGCACCAACAATCAGTCTGCCGTGTTGGAAGACAACCTGCGTCGTCGCGGAATCCCTTATCGCATCTATAAGGGCTCATCGTTCTACGATCACAAGGAGATCAAAGATTTGTTGGGATATATTCGGCTGATTATCAATCCTTACGACGATGAAGCTTTCAAACGTATTGTCAACTACCCCGTGCGCGGTATCGGTGCTACAACCATCGACCGTATTGCACAATTGGCTGCCGAGCGAAATTGTTCGATGTGGGAAGCCGTCGATGCGCTGGTGGCCGAACCTGTGACTGATCCTGTGCAACGTACCATTGCTCGTAAGGTAACCGAATTCGTGCAACTGATTCGCGAACTATCGTTGGCACGCACCAATAAAGGGCTCTACGATTTCGGCTTGGAGATCGCCTCGCGTTCAGGGATCTTGGCAGCCTATCGTGCGGAGAACACCCCCGAAGCGACCTCGGCTCTCGACAATATCGAAGAGTTGCTCAACTCCATGCAACTCTTTAAGGAACAGCGTGATGCCGAAATCCGCAATGGCGAACGCAGCGAAGAGGAGGAGGCCACCATCGAAGAGTGGTTGCAAAGTGTGATGCTGATGACCGACATGGACAAAGACGATCCTGAGGATCGCAACAAGGTAACCCTGATGACCGTACACTCGGCCAAAGGTCTCGAATACAAATATGTCTATATCGTAGGCGTCGAGGAGAATCTCTTCCCCTCGCAGCGGGCAGTCGAATCGCCCGATGGTATTGAGGAGGAGCGTCGTCTGTTCTATGTCGCCCTCACCCGCGCCAAAGTCTCGGCCACGCTCTCCTATGCCGAGATGCGTTTCAAGTGGGGAAATATGGAGTTCTCGCGTCCGAGTTGTTTCCTGCGCGAAATCGATCCGCAATATGTGCAGTGTGACTTTACTCGCGACGACGATTTTCCGCAACGCAGTCGCAATGCCGACACCCCTACCGCCATCGACGAACTTCGTCGTCGTTTCGACTACCGTTTCCAGCAGAAACAGCAGCAGGGTAGCGGATCTGGCTCTTCCGGCAGCTACGGCCGCAGTGCCGATTCTGCATTCGGCAACCGCATCGGTGGCCGTCCTGCCGATGGCGAATCGGGTGTTGCCCACCGTTTTTCGCGGCAGTCAGCCGGAGGTTTCGGTGGGGGAGCGACAACCGTTCGCCCGAATAATTCCCGACCGAGCGACCCCGCCCGCAGTACGTATGCCTCCGATAGCCCCTCCGTGCAACCCTTGCACCCCTCGACCGAGGGTATGCGTCGTTTGGGAGTTCGTGTGGCCGGTGATCAACCGATCAGTGCGTCGGCGCCATCGCTCGGAACTTATGCTGTGGGCGACCGTGTCGAACACGCCAAATTCGGTGTCGGCATCATCCGCCGGATTGAAATGCTCTCCACCGACCAAAAATTGGTGGTCGATTTCGGCAATGTCGGCGAAAAGACCCTGCTTGCCAAATTCGCCAAACTGACCAAGTTGTAAATATGGCAATGATGCAAAAAACGCGCTTTTTGCATCATTGCCTAAATATTCAAATTACGTTTATTGGGTCTCTTTGGGGTTGTTATCTTTTCACGGTAAACACACCCTCCAATGTTGCATTCGAGTCGTGACCTGCCCATAGGTGGAACGTGCCGGGCTCTTGGGCGAACTCTTCGTTGATGGTCCAAAACGACATATCCTCGGGAGTGATTTCGAACTCAACGGTGCGCTCTTCGCCTGCTCGAAGTTCTACACGCTCAAATCCTTTAAGTTCGCGTACGGGACGTGTTGTTGAGGCGATATCGTCACGTAGGTAGAGCTGTACAACCTCCGCGCCGTCTCGTTTGCCGCTGTTGCGTACTTTGACACTCACATGCACCGACTCTCCCATTGCGACTTCGGGAGTGAGCACTTTCAAATCCGAGTAGTCAAATGTTGTGTAGCTCAATCCGTAGCCGAACGGATAGCGAGGTTCGTTCGGTGTGAAAATATAGCGTGAAAAATACTTTGCTTTGCTGTCGGGTGAGAGCATCGGGCGACCCGTACGTTTCATGTTATAGTGAATGGGCACCTGACCAAGTTCAAGCGGGAATGTCATGGTCAAACGACCCGCAGGGTTGAAATCACCCGAAACAACATCTGCTAAGGCAGGCCCTGCCATGGTTCCGGCATGCCATGTTACGAGCAGCGCGTCGGCATGTTTAACCTCGAATCCGACATCCATCGGGCGACCTGTAACTAACAGAACAACAATTGGCTTTCCTATGGAATCGAGGGCTGTCAGCAGGTCGCGTTGAACCTGCGGAACTTCGATGGAGGTGAGACTCGCAGCCTCACCGCTACACGAATTGGGCAGACCCATCGTGAGCAAAACAACATCGGATTTCTTGGCCGCTGCAACGGCTTCGGCAATGCCTCCTTCGATTGCCTTGAAGGGCTTGCATCCCTCGACATATGTGATATTATCTTTGCCAAATCGAGTTTGGAGACCTTCGAGGAATGTAGTGGTGCGGTGATGCTCGACGAGTCCCCGCCACGCACCACTCATCTCTTTGCGGTTGGCTGCGTAAGGGCCTATAAGAGCGATATGTTCTGAACCTTTGAGTGGGAGAATACCGTTGTTTTCGAGCAGTACCATCGACTTGCGAGCGGCCTCGCGAGCCACTTCCAAGTTCTCGGGTCGATAGGTTTCGCTTTTGTAGCGGTCGCCGCCATAACGGTGGGGGTTATCGAAGAGTCCGAGACGGAATTTCATAGCCAATACCTCGCGGCAAAGTAGGTCGATCGTTTTCTCCGATACTTGTTTCTCGTGTACCAGCTCCTCGCCGTATTTAATGTAGTCGGCATCGACCATATTCATGTTGACGTATGCATCAAAAGCAAGTTTTGCAGCCTCTTTACCATTGGCAGCTACTCCATGGGCGCACATTTCGTCCGTCGATCCCCAGTCGGTGACGATAAAGCCGGTGAAACCGAGCTCATCGCGCAACAAGTCGCGCATCAACCATTTATTGCCTGTGGCAGGAACTCCTTCGAAGTCGTTGAACGAGGTCATTACGGTTGCTGCACCCGCGTTGATTGCCGCGCGATAGGGAGGTAGGTAACGGTCGCGGAACATCCGACGCGACATATCGACTGTGTGGTAGTCGCGACCTGCTTGCGGAGCTCCATAGGCTGCAAAGTGCTTCACGCAGGCCAAAATGGTGTTCGGGTCGCTCAAATCTTTGCCCTGATAACCGTGAACCATCGCTTCGGCAATCTTTGCTCCAAGATATGGATCTTCGCCGGAACCCTCCGAAACACGTCCCCAACGAGGGTCGGTGCTGATGTCGCACATCGGAGAGAAGGTCCATGCAATACCCATAGAGGCAGCCTCGCGGGCTGCGATTTGTGCCGTTTTCTCGATAGCGGTAATATCCCAAGATGAGGAGATGCCGAGATTCTCGGGGAAGATGATACGACATCCGTGAATAATATCATACCCAAAAAGAAGTGGAATTCCGAGTCGCGATTCATTAAGTGCAATATTTTGATAGCGTGCAACATCTTCGGCTTTTTTTACACCGAGTAACGAACCGCAAAGTCCGCGACGGATCGATTCTTCGGTATTTATCTTCTCTCCTGAGGGACCGGTTATCTCGCTGTTGCGACCCGTGAGTTGTTGTAATTGACCGATCTTCTCCTGCAAGGTCATCTTCTTCATCAGATCATCGACCTTCTTGTAGATCTGTTTATCTGTATCATGCGCAACTACTGTGGTTGTCAGCGATACATAGAGCATCGTTACGAATAGTAGTTTCGAAATAGTCTTCATGTTTTTATGGCTGTTTTATGTTTGCGATGCAAATATAAAGATATTAATTAGATAATTTACTATCTTTGCAGAGAGCTTTTAGTAAGGCTCTATAAACAAGATGGTTGAAATGTTTAACAGACAATTTAATCAAAAAGATGCCCATCCCGCCCCTCGTTTCGGTCTGCATGACTACCTATAACCACGCCTCCTACCTTGCCGAGGCGATCGAGGGTGTGCTTGCCCAGCAGACCGCTTTCGATGTCGAGTTGGTGATCGGTGAGGATTGTAGCACCGACGATACGCGAGCAGTTTGCGAAGCGTACGTTGCAAAATATCCCGACCGCATCCGCTTGGTTACTTCGGCAAAGAATGTCGGTTGGCGTGCTAACTATCGCCGTACGTTCGAGGCTTGTCGGGGCAAATATGTTGCCTACTGCGATGGCGACGATTGGTGGTGCGATCCGCAGAAGTTACAGTTGCAGGTCGATTTGATGGAGTCCGACCCTGCATGTGGCATGTGCTATACGGGTGCCGATGAGTATCACCAGATAAGCGGCCTGCTCAAACCCGACCCCGACCACCACTATACCCGTTTCGAAGATATGCTGCTCGGGATCTCTGTGCCTAACTGTACGACGTTGGCTCGCCGCGAGCTGATCGCATCCTACTATGCCGATATTCGCCCCGAGGAGCATCCCGAGTGGCGTACCGATGATTGGCCCATGTGGTTGTGGTTTTCGGTCCATTCGCAAATTCGGTTCATCGATCGCATCACCGCTGTCCACCGACGGGTCGAGGGGAGTGTCAGCCATGCCGGCACCTACCGCAACCGTATTGCTTTCCGCAACTCGGTGATGGGAATCAGCCTTTGGTTCGACGAGCGCTATACAGCCTCCCGTCACCGTTTCCGCATTCATCGCCGCCGCAGCCGCGTTAACCTCTGGATTCTCTCGCTCAACGGCACTTTTGGCGAGTTCCTCGGCACTTGGTGGGACGATGTGCGGCAAACTCCGCGTCTGCTGCTCTGTCCCGAAGGAGTAATCTTTTTGACCAAAAAGGTGTTAAACCGTATTAAAAATCGCCACTCATGACCACCAAACAACGCTACGACGGCATCATCGCTTGGTTTTCGGAGCACATGCCCGTTGCCGAGAGCGAACTGCACTACGAAAATCCCTACCAGCTGCTTGTCGCCGTGATCCTCTCGGCGCAGTGTACCGATAAGCGGGTCAATATGACCACACCCGCCCTTTTCGAGGCTTTCCCTACTCCTTTCGACATGGCTGCCGCCACCGCCGAAGAGATATACCCTTATATAAAAAGTATCTCCTACCCGAATAACAAGGCCAAAAACCTCGCCGGTATGGCCCGCATGCTCTGTGCGGAGTTTGGTGGTGAAGTTCCCGACGATTTGGAACAGATGCAACGCCTGCCCGGAGTGGGCCGTAAGACTGCCAATGTGTTGGGCGCTGTGCTGTGGCAGAAAGAGGTTATGCCGGTCGATACCCATGTCTTCCGTGTCTCGGAGCGTATCGGCCTCACCACTCGCTCGAAAACGCCCCTGCAAACCGAGTTGGCCCTCGAAAAGAACATCCCCCCACATCTGCTTCCCGTAGCGCACCATTGGCTCATCCTGCATGGCCGCTATGTCTGTACGGCGCGTAATCCGAAGTGTGCCGAGTGCGGAATCGCTACATGGTGTCGTAAATTCGCAGCGGATCACAAGAATCCAACCATCGAAATGTAGAGAAGTATCGTCCAATCATTTCCAAAGGCCTTAATCGGCCTTTTTTGCATTTTGTGCAAAATTGTGTCAAAGAGGCCAAAATTTGCTAAACCCCCTTTTTTGCCCCCCCCCTAAAAAACTTTTAAAAAATTTTTATTATTTGTTTTTTTTTTCTATCTTGCGCCTTGATTGCAACTAGAAAGCCCTTTTATGAACCATTTGCAAGAGAAAGTTTGCGAACTTCGTAGCTTGCTTGCCGCTCCTCAACAGCGGATCGTGATTGTGTCGCACACCAATCCGGATGGCGATGCTGTCGGGTCATCGCTTGCATGGGCCGAGTGCTTACGTTCTATGGGTCACTGTGTTACATGTATCGTTCCCAACAAATATCCCTATTTCCTCGACTGGATGCCCGGCATCGACGAGATCGTCATCTTCAAAAACGATGAAGAGGGGCTTGCCACGCGAGCCATTGGCGAAGCCGACTTGATCTTTTGTCTCGATTTCAACGCCCTTTCGCGGCTCGAAATCCTCAGCGAGGCCATTTCCAACAATACCTCTGCCCGCCGTGTGTTGATTGATCACCACCTTTCGCCGGCTGAGGAGTTCGAGTTGAAATTATCCTATCCCGAATCGTCGAGCACCTGTTTTGTGGTCTATTCGATCATCGAAGCCTTGTGTGGTGTTGACGCCATCTCAAAATCGATGGCCGAGGTGCTCTATGTCGGTATGATGACCGACACGGGTAATTTCGCCTTTTCACACCTTACCCCCGAACTATTTCGTGCTGTTGCGGTTTTGGTGGAGCGCGGAATTCATATCCCCACCCTCCACAACAACGTCTATAATGCCTATACCGAGGGCCGTGCTCGCTTGTTCGGCTATGCGATCGACCGTAAGATGAAAGTCATCGAAAACGGTACGGTAGCTTACATGTCGTTGCTCGAAAGCGAGATGCGTCGTTTCCAATTCCAGCAGGGCGACAGCGAGGGTTTTGTGAACTATGCGCTGACCATCAAAAAAATGAAGATGTCGGCCATGTTCCTCGCACATCGTAAGTTTATTCGTGTGTCGTTGCGCTCGCGTGGCGATGTCGATGTTAACCTCTTTGCCCGTCGCTACTTCAATGGCGGGGGCCATAAAAATGCTGCCGGTGGCAAATCGTTCCTTTCGATGAAAGATACCATCGAACACTATATCCGTTCGGTGCGCGAATTTGCCGAAGAGGGGCACCTCGATTAACTTTTTAATGCGAAATCAAACCCATGTATAATAAATACCATAAAATTATTTTTGCAGCTAACCTCTTGATTATCAGGGGGGGGGGTAGAAAGTTTATTTGTACAGATCCGTCACGCGGCAACCACAGTTAGCCGTGTTGTTAGATTTTGGATGTTTCAAATTCGCCGTTTTTCGGGCAATTTGTTACATCCATTTATTTTTGATACCTATTTATTAATATCCTGAATGTGCAACCAATCCTAACACTTAAATAATTCCTATGAAAAAAATTGTACTACTTTTCATGGCAGTTTTGGGGTGTTTTGCTTATAGCATCGCCCAAAACACGAAAGTCACCGGTACAGTTATGGGCGACGATGGTATGCCTGTAATTGGAGCAACGGTGGTGGTCAAGGGGCAGTCGAGCATTGGTACATCGACTGACGTGGATGGTAAATTCACGTTGAATGTACCGAAGGGTTCGGTTTTGTCAATCTCTTATGTGGGTTACAAAACCTTTGAAACTCCGGCAGTTCCTAATGTGAAGGTAACACTTCAAACCGATGCACAAACCGTTGAGACGGTTGTGGTAACGGGTATGACCAAAATGGACAAGCGACTCTTTACGGGTGCTTCTGACCAGCTGAATGCCGAGGAGATTCTCATCGGTGGTGTTGCTGATGTGAGCCGTTCGTTGGAGGGGCGTTCGGCCGGTGTGTCGGTGCAGAACGTCTCCTCGACATTCGGTACTGCTCCGAAGATCCGTGTGCGTGGTGCTTCGTCTATTCTCGGTACTTCGCGCCCGTTGTGGGTTGTCGATGGTGTGATCATCGAAGATGTTACCGAAGTGAGTGCCGACGACCTTTCGTCGGGTGACGCTGTCACGATGATCTCTTCGGCCATCGCCGGTTTGAATGCCGACGACATCGAGTCGATCAACATCCTGAAAGACGGTTCGGCAACCTCGATCTATGGTGCTAAGGCTATGGCTGGTGTGATCGTTATCACCACCAAAAAAGGTCGTCCGGGTACGTCGAAACTTACCTATATGGGTGAGTTCACTACTCGTATGAAGCCGGATTATGGTCAGTATAACGTCATGAACTCGCAGGACCAAATGAATGCTTTGCAGGAGTTGAACAACAAAGGTTTCTATCGCCTTTCGACTACGCTCCGTGCCAAAGAGTATGGTATTTACGGTCAGATGTATAACTTGATCAACACCTACAACGCAACCAACGGTACTTTCGGTTTGGAGAATACCGAGGCGGCTCGCAACGCTTACCTGCGTAAGGCCGAGTACCGCAATACAGACTGGTTCGACCTGTTGTTCGACAACTCGGTGATGATGAACCACTCGGTGAGCTTCTCGACTGGTACGGAGAAATCTTCGTCCTATATGTCGTTGAGTGTCTTGACCGACCCGGGATGGTACGAGCGCAGCTCGGTGACACGTTATACGTTCAATGCCAATACTTCGTTCAATATTTTGGACAACTTGAAGTTGAGCATCCTCGGTAACGGTAGCTACCGTAAGCAGGAGGCTCCGGGTACACTCGGCCAAACTTCCAACGCCGTATATGGTGAGATCGACCGTGAGTTCGATATCAACCCGTTCAGCTTTGCAATGAACTCTTCGCGAGCTTTGGATCCCAACGAACATTATGTTCGCAACTATACGTCGTTCAATATCTTCGAGGAGTTGGCGAACAACTACATGGAGATTAATGCTACCGACCTGCGTTTTCAGGGTGAGTTGACTTGGGGAATCGTCCCGGGTCTCGATTTCACCTCATTGGCTTCGTTCCGCTACACGCAGACCTCGATGCAACACCACATCAAAGACAACTCGAACCAAGCCCGCGCTTATCGTGAGATGGCCGACGACGTGGTTCGCAACAACAACTCTTTCCTCTATAAAGATCCGGATCAGTTGAACTCGCTGCCCGTATCGATCCTGCCGAATGGTGGTATCTATGAGAAACGCGAATACCGTGCTCCGAGCTACACGATCCGTAATGCCCTGACTTGGAACAAGACCTTCAACAATACGCACATTATCCACATGTATGGTGGTATGGAGCTTACCTCGGTGGACCGTAGCAACGACTGGTTCCGAGGTTGGGGTCTGCAATACCAAAACGGCGAGGCTGCTTTCTACAACTACTTGGCTTTCAAGAAGTCGGTAGAGGCTGGTGACGACTATTTCACATTGTCAAATACGCGTCGTCGTTCGGCAGCATTCTTTGCTTTGCTCAACTACTCTTACAAAGGACGCTACTCGATCAACGGTACATTCCGTTATGAGGGTACCAACCGCTTGGGTATGTCCACATCAGCCCGTTGGTTGCCTACATGGAACGTCGGTGGTTCGTGGAACGTACACGAAGAGAAGTTCTTCAAGCACCTCAGCAAAGTCATGTCGCACTTGTCGTTCAAACTCTCGTATTCGCTTACGGCCGATGCGGGTCCGGACTATATCTCCAACTCGACGGCTATCATCAAGAGTTTTAACACCAACTATCGTCCGTCGGCTAATGACAAAGAGACCGGTCTCGAAATTTCTACTCTTGGAAACGATGAGTTGACCTACGAGAAGAAACACGAGCTTAATATCGGTATGTCGGCCGGTTTCTTGAATAACGCTATCAACTTGGAAGTTGATGCTTATTGGCGTAACAACTTCGACTTGTTGGGCCGCACCTATACACAAGGTTTGGGTGGTGAGGTTAACAAATATGCCAACGTGGCCAACATGGAGTCGCAGGGTGTCGAGTTTACGCTCTCTACCAAGAACTTTAATCGCAAGAATTTCAAGTGGACTACCGACTTCACCTTCTCGTGGAGCCGTCAGACCATTACCGATTTGGAGGCCAACTGTAATGTCCTCAACCTTGTAGCCGGTTCGGGTTACAGCATCGAGGGCTATGCTCCCTATTCGATCTTCTCCTATCCGTTCACCGGTTTGGACGCCGACGGTTTCCCCACCTTCAAGATGGGCGATACTGTGATCAACAAAGAAAGCAACTACTCGGGTATCAACTTCCAAGCTGGAGGTGCAACATTGAAACAACTCAAATACGAAGGTCCTTCGGATCCCATTTATACCGGAGGTTTCGGTAATACCTTCACATGGAAAGGTTTCCGTTTGAACGTCTTCATGACTTACGGTTTTGGCAATGTGGTACGTCTGACTCCCACATTCAAAAACTCCTACTCCGACTTCTACGCCATGTCGAACGAATTTAAGAATCGTTGGACCATTCCGGGAGATGAGAAACGCACCAACATTCCGGTATTTGTCAGCCAACGTCAGTTGAATGAGTACGGTAGTGGCAATGTCCGTCAGGGTTATACCGCTTATAACTACTCTTCGGCACGTATCGCCAAAGGTGATTTCATCCGTATGAAAGAGATTTCGTTGACCTATAACTTCCCGAAAGAGTGGATCAGCAAACTCCGTATGGACAACCTCTCGTTGAAGGTTCAGGTTACCAACCCCTTCTTGATCTATGCCGATAAAGCTTTGAACGGTCAGGATCCCGAATATGCTCAGGCTGGTGGTGTATCGTCACCGTTGGCTCGCCAATTTACCTTTACCTTGAAATTCGGATTCTAAAAACATTTACAGACTATGAAAAGAATCACAATTATAGCAAGCCGTATTGCACTGATGCTCATGGGTGCTCTCGTAATCTCTTGCGACAGCTATCTAGATGAGCTTCCCGATAACCGTACGGAACTTGACACTCCTGAGAAAATCACCCAGATCCTTGTGTCGGCCTACCCGGGCGGTCTTCATATGAGAATGTTCGAGCAAATGTCGGATAACGTAACCGATATTGGCGAGAATTACAACTACGGAAATTCTGATTATGCCAACTATTGTTGGACGCCTACCAGTGGCTCGCACGGAACATCTCAGGACTCTCCTCAGTATGTTTGGATACACTGCTACTCGGCTATCGCTGCGGCCAATGCTGCTCTCGAAGCCATCGAAGCTTATACAGGTCCTGCTGCCGATGTTGCTGCTCAGAAAGGTGAAGCCTTGTTGTGTCGTGCTTTCAGCCACTTCCTCTTGGTAAACATTTTCTGTCAGGCTTACAACCCGCAGTCGAGCGATACCGACCTCGGTATTCCTTACGTTACTTGGTTGGAGAAAACCGTGTTCGGTCAAGGTGAGCGTGGTACCGTTGCCGATGTCTATGCCAAGATCGATGCCGACTTGCAGGCCGGTATTCCGTTGATTGACGATGGTCTTTATACGCAAATCAAATACCACTTCAATCAGCGTGCCGCCAATGCGTTCGCTGCGAAGTTCTACCTCTACTACGGTAAATACGAGAAATCCATCAAGTATGCCAATGCTTGCCTCGGTAACGATCCTTCGGCTAACTTCCGTGTTTGGAGTAATATCGTCGGAACTTCGGACCGTGAATACACCAATTGCTGGAATGCTGCCGAGGAGCCTGCCAACATCCTCAATATCGGATTCTTGTCGTGGTGGGCACGTTATCTGAGCACTCGTTATGTGATGTCGTCGAAGTTGATCACAGAGGTTACCCA
The DNA here is from genome assembly GCA_015059735.1 of Rikenellaceae bacterium. Taxonomy (GTDB): domain Bacteria; phylum Bacteroidota; class Bacteroidia; order Bacteroidales; family Rikenellaceae; genus Alistipes. The sequence continues at coordinate 84,096 of SUZX01000006.1, forward strand.
AACTGTGGGTCCTTGGGGTGCGAAGTTCTCCGCTTGGCAACGTACATGGGTGATGAGTTCGCGAGCTTACTACTTCCCGAAATTCGATGAGTACTTCTATTATACCGATATAGTGGCCGGTACGGGTTACGGATACCATATTTGGGTTGCTTTCACCACCGAGAAGGTGTTGACCAACCGTGCTGAGGCTTATGTGATGTTGGGCGAGTATGAGAAAGCCGCTGCCGACCTCAATATGCTTTACAAGAGCTTTGGAGCCACTACCGATTGCGATCTTAATAAGATCAACGATTGGTATGCTACGGCTGATGAAAGATATGTGAAACCCATTGCTCCGCGTTTCGATCTTCTTCCGGGTACCCAAACCAACCTGTTGCACGCCTGCCTGCATATTCGTCGCGTTCAGACATCGCACGAGGGTGAGCGTTTCGAGGATGTTAAACGTATGGGTATGACCATCGAGCATGCTGTCGATAAAGCTACGGTTCCTATGGTTCTCAATCCTTTCGACAAGCGATGCGCTGTTCAAATCCCGACAGCTATTGTTAATGCCGGTATGCAGCCTAATCCCTGATAGATTGCGGTCATATTGAGTAATAAGCTAAAAATGAATATTATGAAAAAGATACTTTTATATATTACAGTGCTGGCTTGCGGACTTGCGTCTTGTAGCAATGAAGATGACCTGAATCCTGTCAGCGTCATCCGAGATTCCGTAGGCGCGAAGACCCAGTTCGATGAGTGGATCGACCACAACTTCCGCATTCCTTTCAATATAAGTTTCTTCTACCACTTCGAAGATGTGGAGAGTTCTTTGGATGCCGACCTTGTACCTGCTACGGAACACCAAGCCAAATTGGTGGCCAAAATGGTGCGTTTCTTTTGGATCGATCCTTATACAGAGTGCACGAATATGGATTTCATGCGCGAGCATGCTCCTCGTGTGATCCACGTTGTGGGTTCCGGTAACTGGAACGACAACGGTACCATTACACTCGGTACTGCCGAAGGTGGTCAGAAAATTACGCTTTATTGCGGTAACTGGATGGACCGCTATCTCGAAGTGTTGTATAACAACGGTGTTGACGAGACCGATGGTTTCACGGTGAATGTCAAAGACGTGCAGGGTCTTCTCGATCAATACATGCACACGATCCACCACGAGTTCAGCCACATCATCGACCAAAAACGTAACCACCCCAAAGAGTTTAACCTGATTTCGCGAGACGACTATTCTGCTCAGTGGAATACGCTCAGCAGCAAACAAGCTGCTCTGCTCGGTTTCACCCGTAACTACGGTTCGAAATCTGCCGGTGAGGACTTCGCAGAGATCTACTCGGCCATTTTGTGCTGGGACGAGGCCAAATGGGAAGCCAAGTTCGCCGAGGCCGAAGAAGAGGGTGCCGCCAAGATGAAAAAGAAGATCGAACTCATCAAGCAATATACCCGAGAATCATGGGGCTTCGACATGGATGAGCTTCGCGCTTCGATAGAACGCCGCTTTAAGGATGGCGAAGAGTTGAATTGGGATAATTTTGATATTGAATAGTTATGAAAAAGATAGTATCATTATTGGCAATTGCTTGCGGGTTGGTCTTGGCCTCCTGCACGCATAAAGTCGAAGACTTTTTCAGCGAGGATTCGGCTACGCGCATGGATGAGCAGCAAAAGAAATGTTTGGAACTGCTCACCTCGTCGCCCAACGGCTGGATCGTGGAATATTTCCCTTCGCAGGAGCTCCATTACGGAGGTTGCACCTATATCATGACCTTCGACAACGACAATTATGTAACGATTACCGGCGACGTTTCGGTGAAGATGGGTCTTGCTGCTCCGGGTCAGGAGCGCAGTCACTTCTCGATCAAACGCTCTTCGGGTGTTGTGTTGGCTTTCGACTCCTACAACTCCTATCTCCACTATTGGTCTGATCCCGACTTGAATAAAGGTAAAATCTACGATGGTGACTATGAGTGGGTCTTTATTGATGGCGACAGCGAGCGCATGGAGTTCCATAGCATTAAAACGCGCCACCGTGTGATCTTCACAAAGTTCCCCGAAACGGAGAATAAGTTCGACTACGTTAACCGCATTATCGACATGCGCAACGAGGTTATTCCCTACCTCTATGCAGGTTTCAAATGGGATACCGGTGATGGCAACCCGATCGAGTTGATCGATCAGGCCGAGACACACCTCGCCGTGTTGTCGTACTTCCCCAACCCCGAGACCGAGCCCGATGTCTATACGACCTACTCGTTCCGTTATACGGCCGATGGCTTGGTATTCTACGATCCCGTTACCTTCAAGGGTGTTACGGCTCAAACCTTCAAGTTCGAGAACGGCTCGTTCGTTGCTCAGGATGCTGTCAATGCTTCCGGCGCTCCCGCCGAGGTTTCGATGACCGGTTTCCACCCCGAAGGCTTCATCCACTACGACGAATTTCTTGGTAACTACAAATTCTACTATGGCAGCTCGGGTCAAAACTCTGCTAATGTAGAGATTATCAAGAATGTAAATTTCCTCTCTTACTACATGCTTCTCGACGGTACCAACTACAAACTCCCGTTGACTTACAACAAGGCTTATGGTTCGCTGAGTTTGACGGAATCCGTGGTTGAAACCCGTATCATCGACGGTGTTGAGCATACCGTAAAATGCCTCCCGTGGGACAATCCTAATGGTGGAAGCTATTCGTGGAATACAAAGGGCCCGGGAATGGATTTTGTTGTCGACAGAAATGCTTCGATATTTACAATCACTTTCCAAGACAACGGTAAATGGACCGATAAGACTTGTACCGGTTGGCTTTTTTCAATTTTCAATGGCTCTACCCGTATTAGCACCGATTCCAATAAATGGTCTTACTGGAAGAGACTTGAAAAAATCTCAGAGTAGAACCAGCTAAAATTACACTATTATGAAAAAGATATTGTTATTATTCGCCGCAATATGCACCCTCGGTTTTGTGGGGTGTACCGACGATGATACCGACTACGCTGCGTCGCTCGAAATCGTCGAATCAACGACCGGTTTCAGTGCTGCCAGTGGTTCGGGTACCATCACCATTCAAACTACTGCCGCCAATGTTTCGGTAGCTGCCGATGTTTCGTGGTTGTCGATCGATAAAGTCACCTCTACGCAAATCGATTTCTCGGTTTCTGCAAACGATGGAGCCCTCCAACGTTCCGGTGAGATTACCATCACCGCTGGCAATGTTTCCAAGTCTGTCGGTATCGTACAGATGGGTACGCTGTTCAGTTTCAGCGATACCAATATCTCTATCGACCCGACCGGTATCGAGCCTACATTGCTCGAATTCTCCACTAATTCCGATGTGATCCCGACTGTCGAGATCGAGGAGGGTGTTGAGTGGCTCACCGCTTCTATCGAGGAGGGCAAACTCAAACTTTTGGGTGAGGCCAACGTAAATGGCGACCGTACGGCTATCGTTACCGTTACTTCGGGTTGGAAACCCGTTGAGCTGACTATCACGCAGAAGATGATCCCGCTGTTGAGCGTTATGGAGAAGACCGTTTCCAGCGAACTCGATGTCGAAGGTTTTGTTGTCGAGGTTTCCGACTATGTGAACAGTGCTTCCGCATCGTGGACCATTGAAACCGATGTCGATTGGCTCTATACTACCGTTAGTGGCAATACTTTCACCGTGCAGGTGATCGGTAAGAATACCACCGGTCTGGCTCGTTCGGGTAATATTACGCTTATCTCCAAAGAGGGTCGTACACTTGCTACGCTTGCCATCACTCAGAAAGCTTACAGCATCAAATCCCTTTTGGGCAATTGGACCTTCAACTGTGGTAACGGTACGACTATTCCTGTAACACTCGAACGTCATCCCGACGATGCCAATGTTGCCGACGAGGAACTTAGCCGCGTACAACTCTGCGGTCTGAGCGGTACCTATGGCACCCAAACCACCTCTCCGCGTCTTAACCTCACATTGGAGGATACGGGCGATGGCTATAAGATGGTTATGAATGTCAATAAAGTTTCGCTTGGCATTTGGGACAATGGTAGCGGTACATCTACCGAGGTGTTCATGTATGGACGTATCGACAATAGCTACTATTGGGGTACTGCTGCATTCTTCAACCTCTATTTCAAACCTGCCGAGAATTACAACACCCTTACTTGGGAAGGCAATCCCGATTGGGCTGCAAAAGAAGGTGCTCCTGCCAACGGCTTTGTGTTTGTTCGTCATAACGGAGGTAACTATTTCCTCTCGGCGAACTGGGGTCCGATCTCCACCCTTACTCGCGACGCTTCCGGTACTTCGTCGGGTGAGTTCAGCCTCTCGACCAACACTTTGGAACTCGATCCTAAGGGTCAGCCCTCGAAGATCACCTACTCCAACGCGATCCTCACTCCGACGGTTATCATGCCCGACGATGTGAATTGGATCACTACCGAGGTTACCGAAAGTGAAATTACGATTACTCCTTATATCAATACCGGTGTTGACCGTAGCGCAGTTTTGACCGTTAAGTCGGGTGCTATTGCTCAGCAACTCGTTGTTTCGCAGAAGGCTCTCAAAGTCTTCGATGCCGAGGATGTTGTTGTTGACCGCCGTGCACATAAGATCAATATCGCCATCTCCGACGACATCAACTTCGTGGCTGCCAACTATAAGTTGCAGAAAGTCGATGGCGCTACTTGGTACACCGTCGAGAAGACCCACTCCGGTCTCACGATCGACATCACTGCCAACGATACCAACAAGACGCGTACCTCTACGCTCAACTTGGTTGACGACTATGGCAACACCTTCGCATCGCTGCCTATCAAGCAGAACCTCTACGACATCGCTTGGTTCCTCGGTCAATGGACTTTCACTTACGATTCGAACACTACCGAGGATAAGCAGAACCTGACTATGACCTTGACACTCCAACAACACCCCGACGATGCTGGAAAGAGCATCTACGACTGCAACCGCCTGCAACTCGTTGGATTGAAGGGTAACATCAACCCGAAACATACCCTTACTTATGAGGATACGGGTGATGGTGCCAAGTTGTTCCTCGAAATGAACAAAGTTGATCTTGGTATATATTCGTGGACAAGTGGTACTAAGCGCAGATGTTATCTCTACGGCGGTAGTAAGCCTACGGGTTTCAATTGGTGGAATGATACCAACCCGCATGGCTATAACATCGTATTGAATCCCAACGGCGATGTCAATACCTTGACTTGGGAACCTTACGCGATCGGAACTGCCATCTGGATTCGCTACATCGGATTCAAGATCTTAGACGATGGTACGTTGGAGACCAGTGCTAGCGGTCAAGGTGCATTCTTACCTCATACGTTAACTCGCTAATAATTCGAAACCGAATATGTTTTAGCAAAACAGGTGTCCGGAGCGACACGCTCCGGTCACCCGTTTCGAAACAGTAAAAAAGATTACGACTATGAAAAAAATATGGTATTTGTTCGCCGCTGTATGTACGCTTACGTTTATGGCGTGCGACGATGAAGATCCCGTCGGCATCGATTCCGGCTCCGAATTGGAGGTTTTGAGTGCTGATGAAAAGATCGAACTTGCCGGTGGCTCGGGTGTGATCAAGATCAAAACCACAGCCACTGAGATCTCTGCTACTTCCGATGCAGAGTGGCTCACCATCACCAAATGGACTCCTACGGCTGTCGGCTTCGAAGTTGCCGAGAATACCGAGGGTACCAAACGTGTGGCCAATATCACTATTGCCGGTGACAAACTGAAAGTTGTGGTGAAAGTGACCCAGAATGGTCCGCAAATCGACCTCGGCTTCGAGGAGAAGACTTTCGAGGCCGGCGGTGGTACGGGCGAGATTCCGTTTACCGTTGCAGGTGCCGAGGTTTCGGCTCGTTCGCATGTCGATTGGCTCATCGTTGACAAGGTTGAGGATGGTAAAATCTTCTTCACCGTGAAAGAGTATGGCTTGAAGAATCAGCGTGCAGGTGCTATCACCGTCAAAGCCGGTGAGGTTACCGACGTGGTTACCATCTATCAGAATGGTTCCTATTTCGAGATGTCGAACAAGGCCGTTTCGTTGGCTGCCAATGGCTCGGCTGCTACCGAGATCCCCTATACCACCAACCTCTCTTCCGATCCGCAGGTTGTCATGACTCCTGCCGATGCGTCCAATTGGTTGACGGTATCTTTCGCCGATGGCAAAATGATCCTCACTCCGAAAGCCAACTTTATCGACGACCGCGAGGTTGACTTGGCTGTTACCGCCGGTTGGCAGACCGTGAACATCAAAGCTACGCAGAAAGCTGTTACGGTCTTCGATATGCAGAAGTTCATTGTTGACCGCAGACAACATACCTTCGAGGTGAAAACTAACGAGAACATCGCTTATGTAGGTGCTTCGTGGGATATCGTGCGTACCGATGATGCTACATGGTACACCATTACGAAAAACGCCGATGGTTTCACCATCAACATCACTGCCAACGATACCAACAAGACACGTACCTCTTCGCTCAACCTGCTCGATAGCGAGGGTTACGTCTTCGCAACACTGCCCATCAAGCAGAAACTCTACGATGTCGCTTGGTTCCTCGGTGATTGGACCTTCACTTACGACAAGGATGGTAAAGAGTTCGGCGTGACACGCACCATTACTTTCCAACAGCATGCCGATGATGTAAGTGCCAACAAGAGTATCTACGATTGCACCCGCTTGCAGATCAAAGGTATCGATGGCAATATCAAACCTTTGGTCACCGTGACCTATGAGGATACGGACGATGGCGTAAGAATGTTCTTCAACTGCAACAAAGAGCCGCTTGGAAAATGGTATTGGTCTAATGGTACTATCGAGCGTGACTGCTATGTATATGGTAACGAAGGCGGTGGTAGTGGCTATGGTTGGTGGAATGACACCAATCGGCACGGTTTCTACATCGTATTGGATCCCGATGGTGATGTCAATACATTGACTTGGGAGCCGGTTGATATGGGAGCTCGTGACTACTTCAAATACATCGGCCACCAGAAGATGGATGATGGTACTACGAAGAATTACACATTGGCTGTTACGTTCAAACCTTATACGCTTACACGCTAATAATTCGAGAACGCACGTTTCATAGAGATAGGTGTCCGGAGCGACACTTTCCGGACACCTGTTTCGAAACCGTTAAAAAAGACTACGACTATGAAAAAGATATTTTTATTTATGGTTGCCGCTACGCTTTCGCTTGCAATCGGGGGTTGTAGCAGTGACGACGATTTGGCTCCCGCTTCGACCAATATTGCGGTGACGGCTACCGACACCGATTTCGAGGCGTTTGGCGGTGAGGGTACCATCTATATCGATACCGATGCCACCACCATCGAAGCCACTTCCAATGCCAATTGGCTCACCATCACCGAAGCCTATTCCGCGTCGAAAGATGGCAAAGCGTGGGTATCGTTTGTCGTTGACAAAAACCTCTCCGATATCGCTCGTACCGCTACCGTGACTATCTGCACGGGTGCTCGTGACTGCCAAACTACGATCACACAGCAGGGTACTGCTATGGTCATCACCGAGGTAACTTCCGAGTTTTCCGCTACGGGAGGTGTTGGCTCGATGATTGTCGAGACTTCGGTGGAGGGTTTGGAGGCTACTTCCGATTCCGAGTGGCTTACCATCGGTGCTATCGAAGGCTCGGTTGTCAACTACACTGCCGCAGTAAACGCCACAGCCAGTGAGCGTACCGCTGTTGTCACCCTTACGCTTGGCACAGTAAGCCGTGTTGTAAACATCAAACAGAGCGGAGCTACATTGACCATCGTAGAGTCGAAACTCGATTTCGAGAATGGCGGAGGCAAAGGTGAAATCCTGCTTGAAACCACTTTCCCCGAGGTGACTGTCGAGGAGAATGCCGATTGGGTTACCATCGATATTGCTTCGCCCCAAAAGGTTACCTATACGGTTGCTCCGAACACCACTACGGACCCGCGTACCGCTACCTTGAAGATTTTGGCCGGTGAGATCTCGCAGACCCTCACCATCTCGCAAAAGTGCGCTTCGCTCACCGTTGTTGAGACTCCTGCCGAGTTCTATGGCTTGGGTGGTAACGGTCGTATCACAATCAACTGCGACGCTCCGACGGTAACGGCTACGGCCGATGTCGATTGGATCACCATCGTACAGGCCAACCCCGAGGCTGTCTATTTCACCGTTGGGCTGACTCCTCTTGCCTCATCGCGCGAGGGTACGATCACTATCAAAGCCAACGATCTCACCCAAACGGTTTCCATCAAGCAGGCTGCGGCTTCGTTGGATATCATTCCTAACGTAACCACTTACACTGCCGATGCAGCTACGGGTGATTTCGGTGTCACTATTCCTACAAGTGCATTGAAGGTTTCCTCCGATGCCGATTGGGTAACCTTTGGCGAGCCGACCGAGTCTGGTTTCACATATTCGCTTGCGGCCAATACCACAGGTGCAGATCGTACCGCAACAATCACGGTTACTTTGAGCGACGAGGTAAGCACGACCTTAACTCTTACGCAGAAGTTCCATAACTACGACTATTTCGTAGATACCACTTGGACAATGCACTACCTTAGTAGTAGCGACGAAGCTAAGACTGTCGATGTAACGATCGCTGCCCATACCGATGCAACAAAAGCTGCCGAAGGTTACTATATTATGAAAGTGGTCGGTAAAGATTATCCTATTACCGTGAAATATGACAATGGCAATTTGGCAGTGACGTTGTCCCAAGATCTTGGTAAATGGGATAGTACTTCGGGAGAGAACGGTCAGCTTTGGTGCTCGATGACATCGAAAGGTACCAACGGTTACAACGGTAGCCTTACCAATCCGAATGATGGCAATTGGAGATTAGGCTTCAATATGATCTTTAACGGTGATAAAGATAATCCCGAGCTTACTTTCGAACTGAATGAGAATTCTAAGGCTCGTAACATTTCAGGTAACATAAATCCGCCTCTCAGTGGTTTCATCTTCTTCTGGACTCGTACTTCCGACAACAAGTCGTACAACTGGGGAGGTTATAAAGGTATTTCGAAATTTGTCAAGAAATAATCCTATCTCCTATATCGAAATCGGAGAATCTCTTTGGAGATTCTCCGATTTTTTTCAATCGGCTACTATGCCGGCAGCTCCTCATACAGCCGCCAACCCTCGAACACTTCGCGCATGGTGGCCGTTGCGCCGTTTTCGACCCACGAAATTGCTGCTGCTATGGCCACCATCGTTGCCCGATCGCGGGTGTCGATCCGCTCATCGGCTTCGATCCCCGTACGCTCGGAAACGATGGCGATGTAATGCTCCGTGCGATTCTCCGAGGGCGGTGCCCAGCGGCCGATCATCCCGCGCAAGGTATCGAGCCCGTAACGTCGCCGATAGGTGTCGAGCAACACAAAGATCGCCCGATAACCCCACGCGAGCGACTCGAACTGCCGAAACTCCGGATCGCGCGAGGGGCGCACCTCTCCGCGGTAGCGAATTCGCGAGAGCCGAATATTTCCGGGATTGCAGTTGTCGATACCCCTACTCATCGCCTGCCTCCTTTCCGATACGGCGCACCACATAGCGACGCAACAACTTGAAAATCGGAGCGTCGGAGAGTTGAGTGGCATTTTCAAGAAACGACCACAACTCCACCCCGCATGCAAAGCCCGTGAATATCCGCGCAACCTGTGGCTCGGTGTGGCCGAAAACCCAACGGTCGATCAACCACGCCATGACGATTGCTGTGAGAGCCAATGCCAATTTAACCACCGTGCGCCACGCCTTGCGGCTCTCGAAATGCCATGTCGATCCCTCGCGACGGGTCATCACCCGATCGGCCGCCGTTCCCGTTACGAAATCTATACCGATGAATACCAATGTGCAGCCCACCATCGGGCCGATCGGCGCAAAGAGGGCGGCAATCCCTGCCGCCACTCCGCTAACGAATTTGTACCAAGCCACCATCGATCGAACAACGATTTAGTATATCACATCGGGGGTCGTATTCGGGAAACTCCTCTTGGTGGTCGGCAAGATGGCGCGAGGCACGACGCAACAGCGTGCGAGCCTCGGTCAGCAGGGCACGACGTTGCCTGCTTCGCGCCTCCTCGCTCGCCGGTTGCGCTCCATCGGGTTTGGGGGCTGTCGTGCCACAACGGTCGGTGCGGATGTCGAGTTGCGATTGCACCATGAGCCTTGTGTAGCGGGCTATGGGGGCAGCAAGGTAGTTGGTCACAAAGTCCGCATAAGCTCCTTCGAGCAGTCGCTCGTGGAGTGCCGCCCCCAATACAGGGCGGATGTAGCGAGCTTCGGCCGCAGCAATGTCGGCCTCTGTGACACGTCCTGCCGCGAGGTATTCGTCGTCGCCAAATACCAACTGCGCTACTTTGTGAGGTGTGATGAGTGTTTTCATACGTTTATTCTATGCTTCGGATGTTGTATTTGGTGATCTCCGACAAGAAAACTTGCTGTTTCTCGTCATCGGGGTCGTAGTCAAGGCCGTCGGCCTTGCGTGCCTCCCATACCTTCATATAAATAGGTTTTGAGCGCGTCGGCGGGCGGTTGATGATCTGCAACGAGGAGGTGTCGAGCTCCAAAATCGAGGTGATCAGCGCACGAATCGGCTCGGTCAACTCGGCCTGCTCGCCAAGAATTACCGTGTTGAGCGCGATTTCGTATTCGTGAAGAATACGCTCGGCGCTGAATCCTGCGGCATAGTCCACGCCGCTCAATGCACGAAACCACGAGTGCGCCACCACAATATCGCTCACAGCCTGATCGTGCAGCGACTGCCAATCGCCCTCGTTTTGCGCGACAATGGGCTCGAAGTGCGAATTGCCGTTGTTTTCGCCATCGCGAATCACAAACATCACCTGCCCGGGGTTGCCGCCAAACTTCTCCTCGGCAAGTCGTGCAATGCGCTCGGCCTCTTCCTCGCTGTCAACGGCCGTGTCGAGCACCATCACCCCTGAGGGTTGAAACGAGTTGTCGAGCCGTGCGATATTCCAGCGATCGGTTTTGTAGGCGATGGCTGAGGCGTTCAATCCTGCGATGTAGGGTGGCACGCCGTAGTGGTCGAACGAAGGTTCGTAGTCTTTGTAGTGTATCAGCGTGCGTAACGTGCCGTCGGCTTGCTCCTCGAAACGGGGGTAGAGTGGCAGTGATTGTGCCTCTTTCAGTCGGAAGTTGCGCCAATCGTGGTGCAACAATACATGCTGCGAGTCACGGGCTATGCGACAACGCGAGGCATCTTGGTGGTAGAGTGCCAAAAACGAATGATTGCGGTCGGTTACCGCTTCGAGGAAGGCGTTGCCAAAGAGGGCTTTGTCGAAAGCCAACTTGTTGAGTACTTGGCGCAGGCTCTCACCACAACCGTTCACACGGCGCACAAAAGCCGCCAAGCGGGGTTGTTGCACCTCGTCGCAGGTAAAGCCCTTGCCCGAAATGTAGTCGGCCTTGTCGTTGATGATGCGGCGGTGGGTCGTCGAACGGCGAGCCATCAGCGTTAGTGCTTCGGGAAAGAGGTTGTCGTTGCCCCACCGCCAAAATTTGTCGCTTGCCACCGATTTTGTCCCGAACAGTGGCTCGTTGTATGCTCGGTTGGCAACCGACACGGCAGTCTTTGTTTTTCTCTTTGTGTTCATGGGTTGGTTGGATTGATGGGTTGATTCCGACCCGCAAAACCGAGTGGTTTCACGGGCCGGAACGATTACGCTTATGCGCGGTAGGCGTAGCTTACGAGTGTTTCGTCAAGCACCGTGCAGCCGGCCATGAAGAGTGCCCGCTGGCGATTCTCCATCACATCGGGGTTGTACCACATGCGCACCTCGGTGCCCGGGAAATCGGCGGTGTTTACGGCCAACACCAAATTGCGACGGTCGGTCAGCAGACAGAACGATTGGTGCAGGCTGGTCGATCCGAGGTAGCTACCCAAGCGCACATCAACAACCGGAATTCCATGATAGGCGAGAGTCGGGTGCCCACCCACTGTGCCGGAGTAGGCGGCATCGGAGCCTTTCTCGTCGAGATACTTCTCGTAGCGGTGGTAGAGATCGGAGGTGACAAAGAATGCCAACTGCCCGTCGGCTTTGAGATCTTGCAGACGCACCGGAGCATTGTTCCACAACTCATCGAAGATCGCGACGATCTTGCCGCTGTCGGTGGTCAGATCGCTCGTTTGGTATAATGTGTTGTAGAACAACTCGCTCTCAGCACCCTCTTTGAGCATCTTCAAAAATCCGTCGAAGGTGTTGTAGCCGCTCTCTGCCGCACTGTCGCCAATCCACATCGTAGCGCGAATGTTTTCGGCTACGGCTTGGCGAAAGAGTGTGGTTTCGGCCTCCTCCAACTCCGTTCCCGTTAGGTCGTCGAGATTGACATCCGCACGGCCGGTGATGCGCTCATAGACCAACGAGAAGTAGTCGGCAGCCGAAAATCCCAACTCGGCTTTCACTCGTTTCAAGTCGATGGTTTTCTGGTATTTGGTGGCAGGAGCTCCTCCACTCCAACCGGCAGCATTGTATTGTTGGAGGATGTTGCGTTGGCCATCCCAAAGTTGTACGGTGGTGGGGGTCGGGAGGTTGTAGATCACTCTTACTCCGAGGTCGATGGCCGACGGGCCGGAGAGCATTGGGCGGAAGAAGATGTTTTCGAGGTCGGAACCAGTGTACTGTTTTGCATTTTCAAGGAAACTCATGGTAAAAACAATTTTTAAGGGTTTAAGATTTGGTTTACTGTTAGTTTGTTGAGGGATGTAGTTGTCTGAGTTTCAAACACATATACAATCCCTCCGAGTTGACTTTAATTTGCTCTGAAAGCCTGTGCATCGCGGGCATAGGCCTGCTCGTTTGCCGAAAAGATGATCTTGCCGAGCGAAGGATCTTCGCGGGGAAGCATTGTGGTGGGTTTGATGCGAAATAGTATCTCGTCGCTGACAATCGACGAACGACGCTGCAAGGCACGAATATCCTCGTCGAAGTGAAGGATGTTGCGATCTTCGGGAAGTTCCCGACCGAGATCACCCTCGACCGTCTGTGATGCAAGCGGTTGTGCGACAGTCGATCCGATTCCGATCCGGTCGAGCAGTTGTTGCCAACGGTGACGCATGCGCATTGCAAATGAGGGTTGCTTGTCGCAAGGTACTTCGGCTCGATTTTCGGGTTGCGACGACGCTCCTTGTTCGTTGTCAATTAGGCGGTCGGCCAGTCCTGCGGCAAGCACCTCTTCGGGTGAGAGCCAACGACCGTTGCCATTGTTCTCGGCCATCAGCGTTTCGAATTCCGCAGTAGGGCGTCCTGACCGTTCTGCGTAGATTGCTGCGATGCGTGCATCGGTTTGGCGCAACAGTTCGATCTTTTCGGTCAACTCGGCCGCATTGCCATCGGTGGCACATACTGCGTTGTGAATTAGGTAGAGTGCGTTGGCCGAGATCTCGCGACAACCCTCTGAGGCGGCTTGGGCGATGATGGTGGCTGCTGAGGCGGTGTAGCCATAACAGCGGGTGATGATGCGGGCGTCGAGCGAACGCAGGGCGTCGTGGATCAATAGCGCATCGTTGACGTCGCCTCCCGTCGAGCGGATCTCGACCACCACTTCGGGAGCCTTGATCTCGGCAATACGGCGCACGGCTTCGCGAAATCGTTCATAGGTTGCCACACGGCTGTCGGGATGGTCGAACTGCCATGCTTCGGGAACACCGATGATTCCCTCGATCTCGATATGGCAGACCGAAGTCGCGTTACTGATTTGAATTTGCGAGTTCATGAATAGAGGTTTTAAGGGGTGAATAATAACAATTGCGGGCTTTTTCATAGGAGATGCAGAGCCGTTCGGCCACTTGACGCAACGCTTCGCAACGGGCAACACCTTGCCGAAAAAGTTGTTCTGTTAGGTTATGGATCGCAAGCCGTTCGCAGACTTTGATGTCGATCAGTCCGATATCGAAGAGTTGTCGAACGATTCGCTGGGCTTGCGCATCTCGAATGTTGCCGAAGACCGTTCGGCAGAGCAGTTGTTCGCGTCGTGTCATGGTTGTGTGTCGATTAAACGGTTGAATGTGCAACGAATGATTCCGGTGTCGGGGTTGTATTCTCCGACCGTGTCGAGGGTTGACCTTACCTCTCCCATGCCTGTATCGATTCGAAAAACGGAGTAGATGTCGGGCATGCCGTTGTCGGGTGTGAAGAGCGATTCGTATTCGTGGGGTGCGATTTGCAAAGAGAGCGTGATGCGTTGTGAGCAATCCTCGGCCAAAGCCTGCTGTCTGTAAAAACGGTTAAGCCCTTGCAATCCGTCGCGATTTTCGAAACAGAGTGTGAATCCGGCAGTTTGGTCATCTCCGGCAAAATGAAATGCCGCCAACGGATAGGCATTTCTGTTCGCAGGTTCTCCCCAATATTCGCTTTTCGGAAGTGTATGCAGTCCGGCATAACATACGATTCGCGGCGTGAACGACACATCGGTAAGGTTGTCGCGGTCTCCGATCTGCATGAGGAGAGCCGATGGGGCGTTGAGGAGAGTTTTCGAGGCATTGAGCGTGGGTGCGAATAGGGGATTGGATAGTCGTTTCTCTCCCCGCAGTGCTGCTTGCGATGTTGTTGCGACGCTCCAACTGCCGAACTCCTCATCGTGCTCCTTTTCGAAACGGCTTACGGCACCATCGCCGGCTTGGTAACACCACTTGCGCAGGGCATGTATGTCGAGAGCCCGATCTTCGTAAACAACGGGTTGCGAGAAATCGCTCTTCGACCGCCAATCGGCTTCGGGGTTCGACCCGTAGAGATCGTCGGCTGGTTCGATCCATACCGTGCGCGTGGCCTCCTCGGTGCGGAATCGTAGGTTGAAGAGGTGGGCGAGGGCTTCGAGCAACTCCGACTGTCGGATGTTGTGACAGGCAATGTCGGCAAACCGTATGGTTGAACCGAATCCTGCTCCGGCGTGGAAAATCGGCCGCAACGAACTCTCTTTGTGTAAGGTGAGTGTCATCCCCTGCTCTGCACCGAAGAAATAGATTTGGTTGAAACGTTTCGGGGTGGTTGGAGAGAGTAGTTCGGAGGCTGTTCGAATCCGCAGGTCGATGGTCGTTTCTCCCCGCTCCTCGATAAACCCGTCATAGAGTGCCCAATCGCCGGTGTACTTCTCCCAACCGGCCGAGTCCATTACCCACAATATCGGATCGGCAAGTTCGCCCGAAGGGGTCGTAACCGCTGCCGATCGCGCCGCGAAATCGCCACATGGATTGCCGACTGTTCCGTTGATGGTGCAGGTCAGGCGATAACGACTGCCCTCGATGTGGTCGAAAACAATTGCCCGATAGGTGAAATTGGCGGCGATGTTGTCCCGACGATCCCGATAACGGTTTACTAACGAAAACCGCATCTCCGATCCTGCCCCGAGGTATAGCGAATCGAATCCCGCAAGCCGTGTCCGACTCAAAATACGGTGTTCGGTAGTATAGCGGAGATGGTATTCGAAACCTACGGCTATTTCTGCAAGTGGGGTGTAGCGAATCGCTCCGTTGACAACTGAGAAACAACTGCCGTTGTTGAATAATTCGGATATTGGTTCGCCATTGGCATCAAGGGTTTGTGGTGTGGCTGTATCGACAATGTTTCCGAGGGTATTGTAGATTGCGGCCGGATCGGCATAAACACGACCTGCAGAGTCGGCCGAGGCAGAGACGTCGTCGAGCCGGCGGGCAAAGAATCCCATGCGATTGTCGGCTGCCGAGGTGTCGCGTGCGGCATAGGCTCCACTCATGTAGAGCGATTGGAAAAACTCGGAGCATAGGAAGTTGCTTTTAATGCGATAGCCGGCCTCGGTGAATATTTGCTCGACAAGCGTTGCGATGTGCAGAAATGGGTGGTAATCGTCCACTGAGAGAATATGCTCTGTGGGTAACAGGTCGTCGGGATTATTGGCTACAAGATATTCGTCTCGATGAATGGGAAAAAATCGCACGGGCGTATCGGTCGTCCAACTCTCGACAATAGTCGAGGGAGTGAGTTGCGCGGTGTAGTCTATACCGAGGGTATTGAACTGTCGTTGTGTGATAGTATGTGCCCATCCGGTACTCTCTTCGCGAATTTCCAAAAGGTATTCTTTGTCCGATGCAGCAAGCAGGCGAGCTGTTCCTGCAAGAAGGGTCGCACCGTCGGCCGTTAATGTCGCTGTGTGGGTCGTGTCGTTAAAATGCACGGCATTGTGCGGGTCGCGGGCAAATGCTATGAGAGTATCGTTATGTGGGGTGGCGGGCAGTGTGATCTTCACGCGGCGACCCTCGCGACAAGCTTCGGGGTTGGCAAGGCGGGCCATGTCGAAAGCAGGGATTCGGATCGCGCTATTGCCGAGATCGCATCGTTGATTGTCGAGAATCAATTCCATGAGAAAAGGGTTTTGTGTTTTGGACGTATTTCTATTTCGATCGAGCTCAGTGCCCCGTGACGATGAACCGTATGTTGAGCAGCAGCGACATCGATGGGGGTGTATTCCTCGTCGCCCACCAGCCACACCTCGGGCGAGGCCGCAATCTCGGCAAGAGCTTCGAGCATGGCGCGGGTTTCGAGTGCCGAGCGGAGCGTACGGCGACGTTCGTGGCGCACAAGTGCCGTATGCCCGTCTGTTCCGTAGACACGTTGTTTCTCGGTGATGAATAGGGCCGAAGATTCGACAGGAAAGGTGTAATGCTCGATCGAGCCGGCACTGCTGCGCCATGCGACGCGCACCCCGTCTGCAGGAGATTGGCAGACCGAATAGACAATACGGCCACACGCTCCACCATCGACAATCAGCATCTCGGCATCGGGGAAGTCGCGCGTGTCGAGGCGGAAGAGATGAATGCCGGCCTCATCGATAGGGTAGCGGTGGGTGGTGGTCTGCCGAGGGCTGCGAGTTGTTACCGTGATGGTTTGCGGAGCGAAGGTAAGAAGAGTCAACTCTTCGGCCGCCCCCTCCGGAATCAAACGCGATGCAGGGAGTGTGGTCAGCCATGTCGGATCCTTCACCGTTGTCGAGCAGGGCAGAAAGGTGCACGCCTCGGATCGTGTTGCGCTTATTTCTCCATTGTTCTCTTCGGCTGTTGCCTCGATCATTGCGGTAACAACGCGATCTTCTGCCGAATATAACCCGGTTCGTCCGGTCGTCGGGACGAACCGAATGGTTGGTCGCAAATAGGGCGCAATGTCGAATTTTGCGTGGTCGGTTGCCACAAATCGTTTTGCTCCCAAGAGGGCTTCGTCGGTTGTACGGGTAATACGGATGTCAATGGGGGTGGTGTTGTCGTGTTCGACGGTGTATTCAAGCTGTCCGGCAAGCGGGGCTAAGGGTTGGGGAGATTGGGTAAAACGCATGAAAAAAGAGATAAAGTGATAAAAATGGCCGAAATGGCGATAAGAGAGTCTGCCGATGGTTATGGCATTAAAAAAATGTCAATAACCAGTCGAAAAGATGTCAATAAATATTGATTATTTCACGCAATGTACTGATTAACAACATATATAATGTGTTGAAAACTTGCGCTCGAAGTTCGTAGAACTATGAATTACGGGGCAAATATATAATTCCGAATACCCCCTTGTCAAGAGGTTGATTCATTTTTTCTAAATTTTGTGGAAAAAAATTCAGAAGAATTGTTTATCTTTGCCGTACAAACCAACTTTTTACTTCTTATGGATGATGGCCATAGTACCACGCATAGCAGCCGTATCGTGTTTCAGCACGATGCCGCTCATCTATGGTGTGAAGCACGCGGGTAGTCTGCGTGCCGAATTGCTGTTGTCCGATCCCGAAGAGGTTCTCCGCGAATTTTCCCAACACAAAGCCGACATCGCTTTGGTACCGTCATTGGCCGTGCCTTTACTTGAAGGAGCGAAGATCGTTACAGAGTATTGTGTAGGGGGTGTTCCATCGGCTCACGAGGCGTTGCTTACCGAGCATGATCCGTTGCTCGAAGCGTGGCAGACGATCGGTACACCGTTGCCGTTGGCTTTTGCCGTATGGGTCGCTCGCGAGGGTGTTGATCCTGATACGATCGAGGGACTCCAACAGGCTTTGATCTATGGTTTAGAACATAGCTACGAGGCAATCCTTGATTCGGAATATGCCGCCGATGCCGTACGGGCCTACGAGCGACTGACCCACTTTGATTACCTCTTCGACAACCAAAAAAACAACGCACTCGAAAAGTTCTGGGACTCGGGACTGAAAGTCGCCCCGAGGACCAATCCCGGCTGAAGAGATTAGCGGGAAATGACTCCCGCCTCTCTGATAAACGGATTCAATAACTTTTCAAGAGAGCGTTTTATGATCACGATTTACCTCAAACAATACAACAAAATCATCCGGAATGCCGATACCAAGCTCTTCGACGAGTTGGGTTACGACGACATTCTGTGGATCGACATGTTGTCGCCTACCATCAAAGAGCAGAAAGCCGTAGAGAATTTCATGGAGATCGGTCTTCAAACCAAGCAGCAGGTCGAGGAGATCGAATCGACTTCGAAGTACTCCGAAACCGAAACGGCCATCATCTCCAACTCCAACTTCTTCGTTCCTACCGGTGAGAGTTTTTTGGTGGAGCCGGTGTCGTTCATCCTTTCGAACGAGGGTGTGCTGGTTTCGGTGCGCAATGCCGAGTTCCGCACCTTCCGCGAAACCGAGAAGCGTCTGCAAATGAACTACCGTGGCTATTCGACCGGCTATCATGTTTTCATCTCACTATTGGAGGTGCGCATCGACTTTGATGCCGACCTCGTGGAGTTGGTGGCCAAACAGGTCGGTGCGTTGGCCAAAGATATCAACTCCGAGGACTCGATCGACAAGGAGATCCTCCACCGCATCAGTGCGTTGCAGGAGAGTACCATGTCGTTGCGCGAGAATATCTTCGACCGCCAACGTGTGCTGTCGGGTATCTTGCGCTCGGAACGTTTTCCGAACGATATCTATCCGCGCTTGCAACTGATGATTAAAGACGTCAACTCATTGATCAATCATGCCGATTTCAGTTTCCAGCGTTTGGATTATATCCAAGATGCGGCTCTCGGTCTGATCAATATCGAACAGAACGACGTGGTGAAAATCTTCTCGGTGGCAGCTGTGGTCTTCATGCCCGCAACGCTTATCGCCTCTATTTACGGCATGAACTTCAAGGTGATGCCCGAACTCGATTGGCAACTACACGTCGGCGAGCATTTTACCTTGCCGTTGGGTTACCTCTTTGCCATCGGATTGATGATTCTCTGTTCGGGAATTACGGTCTGGTACTTCAAATACAAGAAGTGGCTGTAACGTATTGAAAAACAAAAAACAAGAAGTGCTGCATTTCCAAATGTAGCATTTCTTGTTTAGTAAGTTACCCGTTAACATTCATCAAATTCCTAATTTCCACCGCGAGTTGCCGTAAGTCCTCTGCCTCGGACGGGGGAATTCAGGGAGGACTCTTGCAAACATGGCGTAGCCGTAAGTTGCAGGCAATGAAAAGCGGGAATACGGTAAATTTTGCCCAATACCGTATGTAAGCACTTTATTTTTTTTGTATCTTTGTCCGAATATATACGTATCATGCTCGAAAAGTTGGCAAAACAGACAGCCGTCTATGGCATCAGCACTATTGTGGTGCGTTTCCTGAGCTATCTGCTCACGCCTTACTATACCCGTATTTTCGAGCAGGGAACTTATGGCATCGTAACCGATATCTATGCCTTGATTCCGCTGGTTCTTACCTTGTTGACTATGGGGATGGAGTCGAGCTATTTCCGCTTCTCGGCCAAAGCAGAGGCCGCAGGCGGTGATGTCGATGCGGCCAAACGGCGACTTTTTGCCACCACATGGGGCGCGACCTCGTTCGCCGCACTCCTCTTTTTGGGGGCTGTGGTGCTTTTCCGCAACGAGCTCTCCGAGGCAATGGGTGCGGCCTATGTTGCACATCCCGAATACGTCGTTTGGGTTGGAGGTGTCATCCTATTCGATGTGTGGGCCTGTATCCCCTTTTCGCGACTGCGTGAACAAGGCAAGGCTCTGACCTTTGTGGGATTCAAAGCGTTGAGCGTTTTGTTGAATGTCGCGTTAGCTTTCGTGTTCGGCATGATGGGGTTGTTTGCTACCGATTTTGGTGTGGGTTGGGTCTTTGTGGCCAATTTGGTGGCGAGTGCTGCGACGTGGTTGCTGATCCTATCGACTGTCGATGGCGTGGTGCCGAAGATTGACCGGCGATTGTTATGGCAGATTTTTGCCTACTCGTTGCCGCTGTTGATTGGTGGCTTGGCCGGCACAGCTAACGAGTTTATCGACCGTCAGTTGATCAAATACCTCGTTCCGATGACGGGCGATCCGATGGCGCAGCTGGGCGTATATGGAGCGATCACCAAGATCGCTGTGGTGATGATGTTGTTTTACCAGATGTACCGCCTTGCGGCCGAACCGTTCTTTCTTTCGAATTTCAAAAAGTCGGAATTCGTGGAGATGAATGCCGCCGCGCTGAAATATTATGTCATGGCCTCGATGCTCATTTTTTTGGGTATTGCGCTGTTCCGCGATCTCTTTGCGTTGATCGTGGGTCGTGACTTCCGTGAGGGAATCTTCATCCTTCCGGTGGTGTTGGGAGCCAATGTGCTGGCCGGCGTGTGGCTGAACCTCTCGTTTTGGTATAAACGCGAGGAGCGCACCTCGTTGGCAATTGTTGTCACGGGAACAGGCTTAGTAGCCACGCTACTCTTCGGTTGTTGGCTGATTCCACTTTGGGGATACTATGGCGCGGCGTGGGCTCGTTTGGTAAGTGAGTTGGCTATGGTGGCTGTCAGTTGGTGGCTCAACCGCCGATTCTTCCCTACTCCTTATGCTTGGGGACGTATTGGTGAATATGTAGTGGTGGCTCTTGGACTCTTTTTCTTGGGCGAATGGATTGCTGAGCGGGCTGGCAGTGTCGTGTTGCGATACGGGGTGAATATGGCGTTGTTTGTGGGATATAGCCTCTACCTGATTCACCGTGAACGGATCGACGTAAAGGCACTGATTCGCTCTGCCGTGAGTGTAGGACGATAAAAAGCGCGAAAGTAACAAAATTGCGTAAATTCGTATATAAGCACGAAATTGATATTAAAAAATATGCGATTTGCAGATATCATAGGACAAGAGGAGTTGAAACGGCATTTGATCCGTTCGGTCGATACCGGACGCATTAGCCATGCCCAACTCTTCACGGGCCGGAGTGGTTTCGGAACTTTGGCTCTGGCTGTGGCCTATGTGCAGTATCTCTGCTGCCGCCATCGTCACGATGGCGATTCGTGTGGCGAGTGTCCAGATTGCCGGCAGATCGCAGCATTGGCACACCCCGATCTGCATATGGTCTTTCCGGTCAACAAACAAGGAAAGAAATCGGGCGAGGTGATGCGTAGCGATGACCTCCAATTTCTGAAACCGTTCCGCGAGTTGTTTGCCGAAACGGGTGGTTATTTCTCGCCACAGGATTGGTACGATCGGCTCAATTTGGGCAAGACGCTCAAAGGAATGATTGCAGCCCGCGAAGCCGACGATATCGTGCGCAAACTCTCGTTCAAAAGTTTTGAAGCCGACTATAAAACCATGCTGATTTGGCTACCCGAAACGATGAACGAAGAGGCCGCCAACAAGATCCTCAAAATCTTAGAAGAGCCGTGGGAGAAAACGCTCTTTGTGTTGGTCAGCGAGCAACCCGATCTGTTGCTGCCTACGATCCTGTCGCGTACCCAAGAGGTTGTCGTGCCGCGAATCTCTCCCGAGGTCCTCGAACGCGAGGCGGTCGGGCGGGGAGTTGCCGACGAGGCACAGGCCCGCAACATGGCCCGTCTGTCGGATGGCGATCTGCTGACGTTGCAACACCTGCTTTCAGGTGAAAACAACAGCCAACAACGTGAAAATTTCGAGTTGTTCTGCGGGCTGATGCGGTTGAGTTACAACGACAAACACTTGGAGCTCATCAGTTGGGCAGAGGAGGTTGCACAACTCTCTCGCGAACAACAACGGAGTTTTCTGCGCGATGCCGCTCGGCTGTTGCGCGAGAGTTTCATCCTCCATGCCGGCCTGCAACAGGTGGGCTACCTTTGGGGCGAGGAGTTGGCTTTTTGCTCGCGCTTCGCGCCGTTTGTCGGCTCGGAGAACATAGAACCACTTATTGCCGAGATCGAGAGTGCACTGATGCAAATCTCGCAAAATGGCAATCCTACCATTGTATTTACCCATTTTGCTCTATCGGTGAGCAAGATGATAAAACACTTGTAAATTATGGCACGTGTAATACTTTTGACCGGCGGAAATACCGGTGATATAAAACGAACATTGCAGATGGCACAACAACTCATCAACAATCGAGTGGGAGCCGTGTTGCACTGCTCACATCGCTATGAGAGTAAAGCTTGGGGCTTTGAATCGGCCGATAATTTTTCGAATCAGGCATTGGAGGTTTCTACCGACCTCTCGCCCGAAGAGGTGCTCGACACCATCCAAGAAATCGAACGCACGTTGGGGCGTAATCGCGCTGCCGAGGCGATCGAGAAAGCTAGCAAGGGAGTCCGCTATACTTCGCGACCGATTGATATCGACATCGCTTTTTACGACGACGAGGTCATCGAAACCGAACAACTGACAATTCCTCATCCGTTGCTTGCCGAACGAGAGTTTGCTTTGGCTCCACTTAGCGAGATTGTGCGTTCGAAACGCCATCCTGTTACAGGGCTTACCGTTGGCGAAATGTATGATGCCTTGCGTGCTAATGGAAACGAAACTGCGGAATGAAACACATAATTCATGCCCTTTTATCGGTTGTTGCGATTTTGTTCGTGGGGTGTTTCAAGGACAACTCCTACGAATCGACCTATGTGCTTAAACCGTTGATTCAGAATATGTCAGTCGATCAGCCGGTGCCGCTTGCCGGTGTGAAAGCCTATGTCTATCCGGTCGATACGACTCTGTGGGGTATTGCCTCCTACGAAGATGCCGAGGCCGGAATCATCACTTTGAAAGAGGATCCTTCGCAACAGATGACAGCTCCTTCGTCAGTGGCTGTTCCTTATACCGGCACGACCGATGCCGAGACCTCGGAGGAGGGTGCGGCCGTAGGGGTGGAGAATTGGTTGCAGATGACCATAAATGCCCCACAACAGATGATCGTGGCGGTCGATCCCACCCATCGACTCTACGGTTATACCCAGCAGGAGCATATTCTCAATCTGCCGACGGTTTTTGTATCGGTGGTTTTCCAACTTTGGAAAGAGAACCGCTCGTATAAAAACGGCAATTGGAGTTTTTATAACGACTTTCTCGAAATCCCCACCGAATTGAAAACTTACATCTCGCCGAAAATCCAAACTGTCGAAGATGGCGAGTTGACAGACCCCACTTCTGCAACGCAGATGCAAGTCTATGCCTATGCTGCCGATACAACCCAATGGTATATCGCTTCCTACGAAGATGCCCGCAACGGCAAAATTACCTATAAAAGCGATGTTACACAGACCCGCATTGCCCCTACCTATCAGGCCTATCGCGAGAGTTCGGGATTATACGGCATGACGGTAACCACCACGCCTTTGATGGTTGTTGTGGTCGATCGTTCGAACCGACTTTATGCCTATTCGAAACAGGACCCCGACCTTTTGGGTGCGTCGCCCACCTATCCGGTGGTTTTCCGTCTTTGGCGCGATACGTGGATCTCTGTCGAGGAGGGTTGGCGAATTGTGAATGAAAATTTTCGACCCGAGAATACCGTAACTTTATAATACAAGCCGATGACGCGACAAAAACGACATATTGTTCGGTTGATGCGATTTGCTGTGGCACTGCTCTTCCTGACGGCTTTTTTGAGCCGTTGTGCCAGCATGATGACCCCGATGGGAGGTCCTCGTGACTCGTTGCCACCGGTGATCGTGCAGATGACTCCCGACAATTTTATGACCAACCGCCCGACGGTGGGGCACGATAAGATCTATATCGAGTTCAACGAGTATGTGCAGATCAAAGATCAGCACAAGGAGTTCTTCACTTCACCTCAAACGAAAAAGAAACCCACGATCACAATCCGAGGACGTGGCGTTGTCGTGCAGTTGCGCGATACTTTGGAGCCGAATACGACCTATGCGCTCAATTTCGGCAGTGCCATTCGCGACAACAACGAGAATAACCCTCTCCACTCCATGCGTTATGTCTTCTCCACCGGTCCGGAGATCGACTCGATGGTCATGTCGGGCTATACGGCCGATAGCTATAAAGCCGACTCGGTGTCGAAGAGTTTCATTTGGTTTTTTCCGGCCGACTCGGTCGAAAATGTTCCGGAATACGACTCCACCGTCTTCAAATACAAACCCGCTGTTATCGCGCGTGCCGAAACCAACGGTATCTTCATTGCTCAAAACCTCAAACCGATCGATTATCGCATCTATGCCATCAAAGACGAGAACGACAACCAACTATATGAACCCTCTTCCGACAAGATCGGGTTTCTCGATCGGGTCTATAATCCGGCCAAGATGCCCGATTTCTACATGTGGTATGATTCGGTACGCAGCTATGTGACAGCCCAGCCGCAGACCTATTTCCGCATGTTCACCGACAAGGCTTTCCGTCGCCAACTCCTCTCGGAAACGGCTCGTCCGTTGCAACACAAAGCCATGCTCTACTTCTCGGCAACACATCCGCAGATCAAACAAATTCGCTTCGACAGCATCCCTGCCGAGGCCGTGATCATCGACCCGCAAACCGTAGGAAAAGATACCGTTGCGCTGTGGTTCAACGTACCATCGGCCTCGCTGCCCGATTCGCTCAAAGGCGAAATCACCTACCTCAAACACGATACGCTCAATCGTTTGCAAGAGGTTACCGAGCCGTTGCAACTTGCATGGCGTTTGGTAGAGACCAAAGCGCAGGAGCGCGAACGTGAAAAACTCGAACGCGAACGTCGCAAGGCCGAGGAGGCTGGTAAAGAGTGGAAAGAGCCTAAGAAACCTAACCCCTTTGTCTGCAAATATGCCAAATCGGGGGATATCAATCCCGAAAAACCGATCACCTTCGATTTCGACTATCCGTTGGTGCGACTCGATTCTTCGTCCGTTGTTCTATCGATAATCGATGACGAGGGGCAGCCGACACGTGTCCCCATACATTTCGAGCGCGACACCGCGCAGTTGCGTCGGTGGTATCTGCGGACACGGTGGCAGCCGACCAAAAAATACGAATTGTTGATTCCCTCCGGAGCATTCTCCGATATTGCCGGATTCTCCAACGACTCGATTGCCGAGAACTATACGGTTTACGATCCTGAAAATTTCGCTACGGTAAAGATTCGTGTGCAAGGTCGCGATTCCATGAAATATATCGTCCAGTTGCTTGGCAACTCCGGACAGGTCGAGCAGGAGCGTACGGGGGTCACAACCGGAGAGATACAATTCAACTATGTTCCGGCCGGTGATATCAAATTCCGTGTTGTCGAGGATCTTAACGGTAACGGACGTTGGGATACGGGCAACGTTGTGGAACGTCGCCAACCCGAACGTACCGAGATGTATGTCAACGATGCCGGAGAGGATACTTTTGCCACGAAGAAGAATTGGGAGATCGAATTTACGATGGATCTGCAAAAACTCTTCGCGCCGATGACTATGGAGTCGTTGTCGCGAATGCTCGACGATCGGGAACTCCAACGTTTGCGTCTTGAAGCCGAAAAACGTGCGAAGGAGGGCAATCGCAAGTCGCAGAATTCCCGCAACATTGAAGACCAATCGCGTATCAACAACAGTTTCAACGCCACAGGCGGCATGTTTAACCTCAGATAACCGAAGCCATGAAGAAATATCTTATAATTGCCGTGTGTTTATTCGTGTCGCTTGCTGGTTGGCAAGGGGTAAAGGCGCAGCATACACTCGGATTTACGATGGGCTACGGCATGGCCAACGGTCGTTTTCAGCCTCAGCAGGAGATGCGGGCCATTTGGGGGACATACAGTGGCGGTGTGACGTGGCGTTATTATGGCAAACAACGTATTGTTGGCGGTTTCGGTATTGATCTTGAATTTGTTCAACAGGGGTTTTCGTTTGCCACAAATGCCTCGCTGGTCGAGGATAAAAACGACAAGACCGCGTTGCTCTATTACACTCGCAAGATCAATACCCTTATGCTTCCGATCGTTTGGCAACCCCACGTCTATATGTTCAAACATCGCTTGCGCCTCTACATGGAGGCCGCCGCGACCTTTTCCTATAATCTCTCCTCCACATGGGAACAGGAAGATTGGGTTGATCCCAAAACACAAGGAGAAAAGAAAACTACCGGTGGTACTTACGATTTCAAATTGGCGCGCGATAATCGTTGGGGCTACGGCTTGGCCGGAGGTGCGGGATTATCCTTGCTTATCAAGCAGTTTGAGTTGAATTTCCGTGCTCGTTACTATTTCGGTTATTCGGATATTGTGCGTAACCGCAACAAGTATGCAAACAATGCCGAAGATGGGCCGGAGAACCCCTTCTATTCTACCCCGATGCGTTCGCCGCTCGACAACCTTACCATCTCGATCGGTTTGAGCTATCGATTCAATAAGGAGGGGTTCGAAACATGGAAACCCCGTCCGAAACGCTCTAAAAACAAAGAAGTCTTCAAATACGGATTATAATCGTGTCTACAAATATGGAAAACACCCGTCAACAGAAAATCGCCAAACAGATTCAGAAAGATATTGCTGAGATTCTCCAACAGGAGCTTCCCGAAGTGGTGCGCGGATCGCTCGTTACGGTTACAGCTGTGCGCGTGTCACCCGATTTTGCTTATGCCAAAATCTATGTCAGCGTCTTTCCGTTCGATCGCAATGCCGCAATCATGGAGTCGCTCAATCGCCATGTCCGTCCGATTCGCGGATTCCTCGGTCAACGTTTGCGTAACCAAATCAAAAACATTCCCGAACTGCAATTCTTCCTCGACGATTCGCTCGAATATATCGAACATATCGACGATGCCTTGAAACGTTAATAACAGGTAATACCAATTGTTGGCGATGTTGCAATGTTGCTTGACAATTGAATTATTTTAACCTTCCGATGAATCTCTCACACCTCTTTGCTCGCCGCTACCTCTTCTCGGCCGGTTCCCGATCGGTTGTCAATCTGATCTCGGGGCTGAGTGTCGTGGCTGTGGCAGTCCCCGTTGCAGCAATGATCGTCTTGTTGTCGATCTTCAACGGATTCGAGGTGTTGGCGCGGTCGATGTGCTCGGCCTTCGATGCCGACTTGACCGTAACACCTCGCGAGGGTGTGGTTTTTGCCGCTGCGGATATCGATGCCACGACCATCAAACAACTTTCGGGGGTCGATGCTCTCTCTTTTGTTTTGGAACAAAGCGTATTGTTGGAGCACAACGGACAGCAGGCTACCGCCACGTTGCGTGGTGTGGATGATTCCTATAAATATGTCGTACCGCTTGGTGATGCCCTCTCTGTTGGCAGCAGTCGCGTACATGTGGGCGATCTCGAACGGTTGGTCATGGGACAGACTATGGCGTGGCAGTTGGGTGTCCGCACGCTGGCTGATGCTGATATTGCCACATATGCCGTGCGGCGGGAGTCGTTCTCTTCGTTGTTGCCTTTCGATAACTATACCCGTCGCGTAGTTCCTGTTGGAGGGGTTTATACCCTCGATTTGGCTACCGAACGAACCTACGTTTTGGCTTCGTTGCGCTTGGTGCAGGAATTGTGCGGTTATTCGGGGCGGGTTTCGGCTTTGTTGTTGCGTGTCGCATCCGATGCCGATCCCGAAATCGTGCGTCGAGAGGTGGCTGCGGTGCTTGGCGATGGTTTTCGAGTGCGTACCCGTTATGAACTGAAAGCCTCGTTTTATCGAATCATGACCTACGAAAAGTGGGGAATCTTCTTCATCTCGCTGTTGGTGTTGGTTGTGGCGTCGTTCTCGGTGGTGGGCGCGTTGTCGATGCTTGTCGTCGATAAGCGTCGCGATATAGCCACATTGCGAGCTTTGGGAGCTGATTGGCCTTTTGTGCGATCGGTTTTCCGTAACGAAGGCCTGCTTATTTGCGCACTCGGTGGCGGTATCGGTGTGGTGCTGGGTGTGATTTTGAGCCTTTCCCAGCAATATTTTGGTATCATCGAGTTGCCGACCGAAACTTTTCTCACCAAGAGCTATCCGGTGGAGTTTCGTCTATCCGATCTGCTTGCTGTGGCAGTGGCATTCTCCGGTGTGGCCTTTATTTTTTCGGATATTACCGTGCGTAGCATGATTAAACGATAACATCTCTATGAAGCGATTTTCAGCGATAATCTTTGCAGTTCTGATCTTTCTTGCCGGCTCCTGTGCACGTCATACGATCATCTCCGACGATGAGTTGGCGCAGATCTTCCACGATGCGTTTTTGGCCAATGCCTATATCGAAGATCGGTCGTTCGGCGAACAGCGGATGCGTTTTGATTCGTTGAACATCTACGAACCGATATTTGCCCGCTATGGCTATACAACCAGTGATGTGCAATATACCATCGGCAACTTTTCGAAACGTAAGAGTGCTCGTTTGGGCGATGTTGTGGAACGGGCAATTGTCATGTTGGAGCGTGAAAGCAAACTCTACGAACACGAAGTCGCCATCCTCGACACGATCGATCAGGTGGCATTGCGCACCTTTACACGCCCAATTTTTACCGACAGCCTCATTCGGTTATCACGTTTGCGCGATACGTCGAAACTGCGACTCTGTTTCGATGTCCGCGCAGGTGAGTATTTGATCCAATTCCGTTATAAAATCGATTCGCTCGATCGGAATAAAAAGGGGTTGCGGACAAGGGCTTGGTTCGAAAATCGCGATGGTAAGCAGATTCTACCCTATAACTATACCATGCGACCCAACCGCGATCTGCAATTCTCTCGTCGCATGAAAGCCGATACCTCGCACCGCAAGTTGTGCCTTGATATTGTTCTTTTCAACGACAAACCTCAACGACCATCGGTGACGATTCGTGATTTGGAGATTCAATATATCCCCCAAGCGACGATCGCTGTCGATAGCCTTTATTTGAAACAACTCGACATACGCCTTTTTGCCGATGAGTTCTTCTCCGGAATTCAACCGAAAGACAGCCTCTAACCTGCTTTGGACTCCCGAAGGGTTGGTGCGCAATCCGCTTGTCGAGTGGGATGCAGAGGGGCATGTTGTGTCGCTTAGAACGTGCGATGCTCCCGATCGTGAACCTTTCACCGAGTTTCTGGCCGGCCTGCTTGTCCTCGATTTCCCGTGCGATATTCGGGCAACGCTTGCCCACATGCAGTGCAATGCGGATATTCCTCTTCCTGTCTTACTTTCTCGTTTATGTCCTGCGGAGGAGAGAATCCCCGTTGTGATCTCCGGAATCGATTACGAAACGATGCAACTGACGGCCAATACTCGTATAACGCCTGTGCTTTGAAAACAAAAGCAACAAAATTGCATGCAGCCGTGAAAAGCTCTTTATAAACCAACAGCCAGCTCCCGAAAGAGCCGGCTGTTGCCATTCTTGCGATCATCCGTTATTTGAGCGAGTTGCAGATCCGCTCGTTGATCTTGCGAATACGCTCCATATCGACTTTGATTTTTTTGCGGTCGTAAGTGATCAGGCCGTTTACCTCGATCTCTACGTCGGTGGTTTGGGTGTAAACCGCTCCCGAGTAGCCACGCTTGATCTGCTGATAGAGCATGTCGGCATATTTCTCATAGGTGTCGGTCACCTCTTTCTCCGACTTCAACCGAATATATCCCCAGTTGCGATCCGGTGCCCACAGGTGGCCTTTCATGACATAGCCAATACCTCCATATTCACCCAACACGGTGGCTCGCTTGGTGTCGAGCAGGATGAGTTCAGGATGTGGATAGTTGTGCATGTCGAGCATGTCGCCTGTGTGGTAGTGGTTACCGCCGCTGGCGGGATTGACCAACCGCGAGGGGTCGTAAGCCTTTGTCCACTCAGCAATCTCCACCGTTTTGAATTGCCCCCAAGCCTCGTTGAACGGTACCCATACACCAATCGAGGCCGACCAATGGAGTGCATCGATGATCTCTTTCCACTCCTTGCGGAAGTTGTTCTCCGACTCTACGGTGCGGTGCGCCTCTTCCCCCGTGAAGTAGCGTTTGTTCTGCCATTGCGGGTTGTTGCCGCCACTGGGCATATCCTGCCAAACCACGACACCCAATCGGTCGCAGTGGTAGTACCAACGTGCCGGCTCGACTTTGACGTGCTTGCGGATCATGTTGTAACCCATCTCTTTGGTTTTGATGATGTCGAATACCAAAGCTTCGTCGGTCGGTGCGGTGTATAGGCCGTCGGGCCACCACCCTTGATCCAACGGCCCGAATTGGAACATCGGCTTGTTGTTCAGTTGCAGACGGACAATACCTTGTTGATCCTTGCCAATTGAGAATTTACGCATGGCGGTATAGCTCTGTACGCGGTCCAAAACTTTTCCATTGCGCAGGAGTGTAACTTCCATGTCGTAGAGGAACGGTGAGTCGGGACTCCACAATTTCGGTTCGGCAATGTTCACCTCGACCGCAGCACTGCCCAATGCGCGACCTGCGGCTACCTGCTTGCCACCATCAAGGATGCGAACTTCGACCAAATCGTCGGGTTGGGCTTGGCTGATCGTTGTCTCGATGCGGAAGAGTTTGCGATCCAAATCGGGAGTTGTACGCAGTTGCTTGATGTATTGTTGCGGCACGGCTTCAAGCCATACGGTTTGCCAAATGCCGCTTACGGCAGTGTACCAGATCGATCGGGGTTTGCTTGTTTGCTTGCCACGTGGTTGGAAACTCTTTTCCGTGGGATCCCAAACCCGTACTTTC
This sequence comes from Rikenellaceae bacterium, assembly GCA_015059735.1. Classification (GTDB taxonomy): domain Bacteria; phylum Bacteroidota; class Bacteroidia; order Bacteroidales; family Rikenellaceae; genus Alistipes. Next base: position 114,902 of record SUZX01000006.1, read on the forward strand.
ACCTCGTTTTCGCCCTTTTTCAGTGCAGCCGTGATGTCGAATTCAAAGGGGGTGTAACCGCCTGTGTGAGAGCCGATGCTGATGCCGTTGACCCAAACGTCGGTTTTCCAATCTACCGCTCCGAAGTGCAACAATACACGTTTCCCGCTCCATTTGGCTGGAACCGTAAAGGTACGGTTATACCATAACTCGTTATTGTTGCCCAATGATTTTCCGACCCCCGAAAGGCTCGATTCGACGGCAAATGGTACAAGGATCTTTCCGTTGTATTGCGTTGGCTTTTCGCCCAACGGAGCGATGGCATAATCCCACAAACCGTTGAGGTTGATCCACCCGTTCGGGTCTTGTGTACGCGTCATTTGCGGACGCGGATACTCGGGTAAAACATGTTGCGGATCGACTTTTTCAGCCCATTCGGTGCGAATCCGATTGCCGACAGGTTGCCATTGAGCGGAAACGGTTGTCGTGATCAGAACAGCAAAAATCGCAAAAACAAGGTTTTTCTTCATGGTATTAGAGGTTTTGTAATTCGGTTTTAGAAGGTGTCAATGCAAAGTTAGCGAAATTCTTCAATAAATTAGCTGTTAATCCGATTAAAACACATAAAAAGAGGAGGATACAATTTATTCAGCGTTGTCTATATATTCAAATGATCCTCTACGGTTTGCCGTAGGTGGGCTTCATCTAAATGGGTGTAAATCTCGGTGGTGAGAATGCTTTCATGCCCCAACAACTCTTGTACTTGTCGAATGTTGGCACCTCCTTCCAACAGATGGGTTGCAAACGAGTGCCGCAGGGTGTGCGGGCTGATCGTTTTCTCAATTCCGGACAGTCGTGCCGCTTCTTTGATGATCGTGAAAACCATTATTCGCGAAAGTCGTTTGCCTCGATTGTTCAAAAATACAACTTCTTCACTCGATCGTGCCGGATCGCGCTCCTCTAAATAGAGTTGTATGCGGTCGCGTGCTACGGTACTGATCGGTACCAAACGTTGTTTGTCGCCTTTGCCGATCACACGAATATACCCTTCGCCGAAAAAGAGGTCGGAGAGCCGTAGTGCAGTGAGTTCCGAAACGCGCAATCCGCAGGAGTAGAGCACTTCGAGCATGGCACTGTTGCGTCGTCCGTTTCCGCCTACCGAGGCTGCGGCAAGTACAAGTCGATCGATCTCGGCCACTGAGAGAATGTCGGGAAGCTGGCGGCTGATTTTCGGCGTCGAGATAAACTCTGCCGGTGAGGTGTCGAGCCGGTCGGTCAGCAACAGAAAATTGTAAAAACTTTTGATCGTGCTCAAATTCCGCGCCTGCGAGGTTTTTTCACGACCGCGAGAGTAGAGCCATGCGATGTAACGCTCAATCATCGTGCTTTCCACCTTGTGTGGTGCGACATCCCATTGGCGCAGGATGAAGTGGGCGAATTGGCGAAAGTCGCGCATGTAGGCTTCCACCGTATTTTGCGAAAGCCGTTTTTCTAATCGAATGTAGGTGCGGTAACGTTTTCCCGTCTCCTCCCATTTTTTTGTGTTTTCCGCCATTTTCCTGTATCTCGCTACCCGAATTCTCGGAGATTATCGCTAACTTTGTCCATACAAAGGTAAGAAAAATTACAAAATAAAGGTAATCATGGACTATATCGCACTTCATATCGCCTGTTCGAACGAACTCGCCGAGATCCTCACTGCCGAATTGGCCGATTTCCCGTTCGAGAGTTTCGAGAGCGACAATGGCACACTGAAAGCCTATATCCCGGCCGAACGTTTGATCGATTGCAAAGAGCAGGTCGATTGTATGCTCTCGGACTATGGTGTTACCGGCCGCTATATTGCCATTGAAACCCAAAATTGGAATGCTGTTTGGGAGAGTAATTTCCCGGCTACGGATGTCGAAGGCCGTCTGCGTATCCGTGCTCCGTTCCACGAGCCGGCTCCCGAGGGCGAGATGGAGGTTGTCGTGATGCCAAAGATGGCCTTCGGCACGGGTCACCATGCCACCACATGGCTCATTTCGCGGGCGATTCTCGACCTCGATGTTGCCGGTCGTAATGGATTGGATATGGGAAGCGGTACGGGCGTATTGGCCATCGTTGCCGCAAAATGCGGTGCGGCGCACCTCGACGCGGTAGATATCGACGATTGGGCCGATGCCAATTGTCGCGAAAATATTGCAGCCAACGGGGTTGCCGATCGTATCTGTCCGATGCTGGGCGACGTGCGTCGTATTGCGGGTCGCTCCTACGACTTCATCTTAGCCAATATCAATCGCAACATTCTGCTTGCCGACATGCCGGCATATGCCGCAACACTTGTCGCAGGGGGCGATTTGCTGATGAGCGGCTTTTTGGAGGCCGATGTACCGGCCATTGTCACCGCTGCTGCCGAGCAGGGGATGACTCATGTCGCCACCGCCGAGAAAGAGGGTTGGATGATGGTTCATGTACGTAAGGCGTGAAAACCTATAAAGGGCGGGGAGTTGTGCTCCACACGCTCAAATATGGCGACTCGTCGATGGTTGTTTATCTGCTGACCGATGTGGGAGGTCGCCGCAGCTACATGGTGCAGGGTGTCCGCAGCCGGCATGGTCGCGGCTCGAAGCAGGCACTTTTTCAGCCCATGTTTCCGGTGGAGTTTGAGGGTATGGAGTCCTCAAAATTGCAGATGCACCGCTTCAAAGAGATTCGTTCGGGATTTCTGTTGCAGAGCCTTCCGTTTGACGTGCGTAAATCGACTATGGCCCTCTTCATGGCCGAGGTGCTCTATCGCTTGGTGCGCGAGAGCGAACCTAACGAGGCATTGTTTGACTTTGTGTGGGGGTGTGTTGAGGCTCTTGATACGTTGGATGATGGAGTGGCCAACTTCCACCTTTGGTTTTTGGCTAATTTGAGCCGCTTTTTGGGTTTCAGCCCGGGTAACGACTATATCGAGGGGGCATGGTTTGATGTGCGCGAGGGACTTTACTGCTCCGTACAACCTCTGCATACAAGTATCATGGCGCCAGCAAATGCTCACATTCTCAACGCTCTCATTGGGTGTGATGTGCGCCACTTGTCGGTCATCGGACTCAATCGCGCCCAGCGGGTCGAATTTCTCAATGCCATGTTGATCTATTTCGGCTATCATCTCGATGCCGTGAGTGCCGTGCAATCGGTGCGGATTTTGCAGGAGGTTTTCTAAACCGTAATCTGCGCTACCGATGAAACTCCTGCTTTTTGTCGTCGCACTTTTTGTTGCGGCGATCGGTCGGGCACAAGAGCCCCCGACCGATTTCTTACCACGCGATACAACTCGTTCTCGCGGATTTCGTTTGCCCGATTCGTTGGTAAAGTTTACACCGGAGTACTCCGGTCATCGTGAACAACCGTTTGTTCTCGCTCCTGCCGTTACGATGTCGTCGGTGCGCCTTTTTCCCGAACAGCGACGCTCATCACGAGGCATGTTGCTGGAAAACAACACCCTACGTTTGGGACGCCATTTTACTGTGGGTAATGGTTCGGCATGGACCAACGGCACCTATTACAATGCCTATCTCGATGCGCGGACTCTCTCTATGCCCCTGCCCCGATGATGTTTTGGTGCAAGATTGGAGATGTTGGAAAGCAGGGTATTTTACACGTGATATAAAATCGTATATAATAGCCATGTTAAGTATTTTAACGTATTGATTTTTCGAGAATATTTACGACCTTTGCGTCGTAAATTAGACCCGAATCATGAAATTTTTATTTTCCGTCCTGTTGCTTTCGGCTGTTTTTTGCGGCTCAGTACAGGCGCAAACGCCTCCTGCTACACAAGAAAAGTCGCTTGCCGAGTTGAGCGCCGAGGTTGAAACCCTTAAAAAGAAAACTTCTACATGGGATAAGATCCGCCCCTATCTGCCGAAGATTTCGGGTTTTATGCAGTTCTGCTACAACTATTCCGAAACGAAAGACGAGTCGAATTTCGCATTCAAACGTGTGCGTGTGTCGTTGGCCGGTGACATCTTCAAAAAGATGGACTATCGCCTCCAAGTGGAGCTTACTAGCCCCAAAATTGTCGATGCTTATATCAATTACAAGCCTTTTAATCAACTCAATATCAGAGCCGGTCAGTTTAAGATTCCCTTTGCGATAGAGAACACCGGTTATACTCCCCCCACCAAATTCGAGTTTATCGAGTATCCGTTGGCGCTTAAAAATCTGATGACCCTCGATGAGCCGATCTATTCCAACGGGGAGAAAGTTGCAACTCATAAGTCGTCGGGGCGCGATATGGGTATCATGCTCTACGGCGGATTCTTCAAACGCGACGGGTATAGTATCCTCAACTACGACTTGGCTGTTTTCAACGGAGCCGGAATCAATACCAAAGATACCAATAAATCAAAGGATATTTGTGCACGATTGTCCATTGTGCCGATCGATGGATTGCAGTTTACCGGCTCATATTATTGGGGAGAGTTTAGCGATGGCGAAAAAGAGCATAAGGTCCACCATTTACGTCGTGTTCGATATAGTGCAGGTACCTGCTACGACAAAGGTCCTGTGGTAGTGCGTGGCGAGTGGATGGGTGGTGAGACCGGCACGTTGGAGAGTGGCGGTTGGTATGCTATGGGCGGTTATCGAGTGTTGAAATCGCTGATGTTGTTAGCCCGTTACGATACCTATAAGAGCAATACGCATATTTCCGATACCCGCCAAACTAACTATACGGCAGGTCTTATGTGGCGTCCTTTGAAATTCCTCTGCTGGCACCTGAATTATACCTACGAAGATTTTGCGGTTCCCAACAAGGGGGGCAATGCTCTCTCGGTGATGGTTGCTGGCATATTTTAACAATCGAAAATAGTTTTTGCAATGAAAAAGTGGTTGGAACAATTCCGCGTTGAAGATTGGGTGACGGTATGGATGGCGATTCCGCTTCTGCTGTTGTCCGCATGCTTCCCAAAAGAGATTCCGAGTGTCCCCTCGACGCTTGTTGGCGAGGTTGCTTGGTATAACATCGGTGTCCTCTTTTTGATCGTACTTGTTGTGCTGTATGCCGGCTGTGCGTTGATGCGTCGCCCGTTGCACGGCATGTTGCCGTCGCTTGTCGTGGTCTTTGCCATTTCGCTTTTGGCGCAGGTTGTGGCCAAAATCCCCGTTGTCAAGGATTACGGTTTTGAATCGGTGTTCTTCTCGGTGATCTTCGGCCTGCTGATCCGCAATCTGTGGCATGTGCCCGATTGGATGAAGCCAGCCATTCAGGGCGAGTTCTTTATCAAGATAGGTGTCGTATGTCTCGGAGCTACAATCCTTTTCAGTGATGTGATGAAGTCGGGCATCTTCGGCCTTGTGCAGGCCTGCTTGGTGGTGGCCATTGTTTGGTTTTTTGCTTTTTGGATCTCGAAACGCAACCATGTCGATGAACGTTCGGCAATGGTTTTGTCAAGCGGACTTTCGATTTGTGGTGTTTCGGCCTGTATCACCGCCGCTCGCGTGGCGGGTGCCGATGACAAAAAACTGTCGTATATTGTTTCGTTGGTGCTGATTATCGTGGTGCCGATGATCTACCTCATGCCTTGGCTTGCCGGATTGATCTTGCCGAAACTCTTCGAACCCTCGATTGCCAACGAGGTGGCCGGAGCATGGATCGGCGGTACGGTCGATACCACCTCGGGAGTTGTGGCGTCGAGCGAAATGGTGGGCAAAGAGGCCTTGTCGCATGCCGTGATCATCAAGGGTGCTCAGAATGTGCTGATCGGCGTGGTGGCTTTTTTCATCGCCCTCTACCTGTCGGCTCGTAGTGAGCGGGGCACATCGCAGAAACCGTCGTTGGGTGTTGTATGGGAGAAATTCCCGAAATTCATTCTCGGCTTTGTGGTTGCATCGCTGGTGTTCAGCCTGCTGCAAACCAACGACCTCTTGACGCTCAACGAGAAAGGCAAACTCATCGAGCCTGCTGTTGCCAAGATGTTCTCTACGCTCTTTTTCTCGTTGGCGTTCGTCTGCATCGGCTTGGATACCCGCCTGAAAGACATCATTTCGAAGGAGAATCGTAATGTGCTGAACGCTTTCCTTATGGCTCAATGTTTCAATATCGTGGTGACTTTTGTCATCGCCTGCTGTCTTTTCGGTTTGCTGAAACCGATGTGGTCGTAGAGGAGCTCCTTATTATAAAAACGATCCATCCTTTCGGGATGGATCGTTTTGTTATAGTCTAAGTCTTAATTTGTTCCGAAACGATAGATGCAGACGTGTCGGTAGTGCTCGTCGGGGTGCAAAATCGTTGAGGGGAAATTGGGGTGGTTGGGGCTGTCGGGGAATTTTTGTGTTTCGAGAGCCAGCGACTCTCGGTAGCGTAACGGGCGACCGTATTTCCCATTGGTCGAGCCATCGAAGAAGTTGCCGCTGTAAAACTGAATACCCACTTGGTCGCTCCAAACTTCCATTGTGCGTCCCGTCACCGGTTCCTCAACCCGTGCTGCCAATTCAATCCCCTGTTCTGTTTTGCGGTCGATCACCCAGCAGTGGTCGTATCCTGCACCGCAGGTCAGTTGTTCGTGTGTAGCCTCAATGCGTTCGCCTATGGTGTGCGATGTGCGGAAATCGAACGGTGTGTCCGTAACGTCGAGTAATTTGCCCGTAGGAATCAGTAGCGAATCCACCGGTACGATGCGGCCGGCCGGAATGGTCATGCGATGACCGAGAATCGAGCCGTTGCCCTCGCCGAGGAGGTTGAAGAAAGAGTGGTGCGAGATATTAACCGGTGTTGCGCGATCGGTCGTCGCGTCGTAATCGACCCGAAATTCGTTGTTGGCGGTCAGTGAATAGGTCATGCGGATATCGAGGTTGCCCGGAAATCCCTCTTCGCCCTCTTTGTGCAGGTAGTGCATCACAAGGGTCGAATCGGTGGCCTCAACAACATCCCATACCACGCAGTCGAGACCCGTCAGACCACCGTGCAACGTCTGTCCGTTGTTGTTTGTCGGTAACTGATACTCTTTTCCATCGAGCGTAAAGCGACCTTTGGCAATGCGGTTAGCATAGGGGCCGACCACCGCTCCGAGGAAACGTTCGCCGGCATTGTTCACATAACGGTCGATTGTTTCGTATCCCAATACAATATCTTCGTATTTGCCATCGCGGTCGGGGGTCCATAGTGCAACGACCCGTGCTCCATAGTTGGTTACCTGCATGGTTAATACACCGGCGCGTAACGTATAGAGCGAAACCGCCTTGTTGTCAACGGTGGTTTCGAAAGCCTCCTGCGGGAAGAGAGTAATGGGGTTCTGCGACTTGTTGCAACATCCCGTGACAACAAGTATTCCGGCTGCAAGTAATGCACCGAGAAGGTTTCTGTTTTTCATGGTTTTGAATTGGTATGTTTGATTGTCCTATATCGGTTGTTTTTCGGGCGCGAAATCGATCGTCAAGGGCTTGCCTGCACGGCACATCACCTTTCGGGATGTGCCATCTGCCAAACGGAGTATTACTTTTTGGTCGGTTGCACTGCGCAACGTCACCTGCTCTGCGCGGCCGGCCTTCCAGCAACAATCGACCTCGACATTTCTGCGAGCTTTGAGTCCTCGGAAACTTCCCTCGCTCCATGCTTTTGGCAGCGCCGGCAACAGATCAATTGCCCCGTCGTGACTCTGCATGAGCATCTCCATAATACCGGCCGAGCCGCCGAAGTTGCCATCAATTTGGAATGGCGGATGCGAACAAAACAGATTGGGATAGGAGCCGGCACCATGATGACCATTCATTATTCCCCATGCGGTTACCGGTTGCAACAGCCCTTTCAGCAATTTGTAGGCTCGGTCGCCATCGCCGATGCGTGCCCAAAAGCAGATCTTCCAAGCTCGCGACCATCCCGTGCCCTCGTCTCCGCGTGCTTCGAGGGTCTTGCGACACGCTTCGACCAACTCCGGTGTTTTATTGCGGGTAATTTCTGTCCCCGGGTAGAGCCCGAACAGATGTGAAACGTGGCGGTGTTGAGGCTCGGCCTCTGCGTAGGGTTCGAGCCACTCCATTAGGCGGCCATCTTCGGCAATGCGGTTAGGTGGCAGTTGCTGAATTTTTTTGCGCAAGGTGGTGGCAAAATCGTTGTCGATGCCGAGGATCTCAGCCGCTTGGGCTGTGGCGCGGAATACCTCGCGGATTACCTGATTGTCCATCGTAGAACCCATGCAGAGTGTCAGCGGCTCTTTGGTGCGTGGGCAGATGTAGGAGTTTTCCGGCGAATTTGTCGGTGCGGTTACCAACCAGCCGTGACTCGGCTCTTTGATGAGCAAATCGGCCAAAAATTGTGCTGCCCCGCGCAGTACGGGGTACTTTTGGCGCAGGAACTCTTTGTCAAGCGTATAGCAGTAATGATCCCAAAGGTGCAACGCGGCCCATGCTCCGCAGGTGTTGGTTGCGCCCCATGCGGGATGATCCCCCGGACCAGTGAAAAACCACACGTTGCTTATCGCATGAGCACACCACCCTTTGGCGTTGTAATAATTTTTGGCGGTTTGTTCTCCCGACGGCACAAGCCGTTCGATATAGTCGGCCAATGGGAGGTGCAATTCCGAGAGGTTGCCCACCTCGGCCGGCCAGTGGTTCATCTGTACGTTGATGTTGAGGTGATAATCGCCAAACCAAGGCGTATTTACCTCGTCTGCCCACAATCCTTGCAAATTGGGCGGTAACGATCCCTCGCGGGTCGAGGCGATTAGCAGGTAGCGGCCGTATTGCATGTAGAGTGCCGCAAAGGTCGGATCTTCGCCATTTGCAAAGCGGGCGATACGCAAGTTGGTCGGGATGGTCGTAGGGTCGATTTTGCCGTTGTCGGCGAGTTGTAAATCGACCCGTTCGATGAGAGCATTGTGTGCGGCAACTGCATCACTTTTTAATCGGTTGTATCTTGTTTTTGTAGCATTGTCAAGCAGTTGCTCGACCTGTCGGGCATAAGCCGTGTTATTGTCGTAAGAGGTGGCGGCTGAGAGTAAGATTGTTACTTGTGAGGCTTTTTCGATTCGTATGGCCGACTCCGTGTTCTGCTGCAAGCCATCGCTCGAAATATCGGCTACGGCTTGGTACGATATGCCGGCGAGTGTCGGATCTCCGGCATCGAGTGTGCCGGTCATGCGGATGCGTCCGGCATCGATCGTTGTTTTGCTCCGCTCGGAACGGGAGAGTGTTGCCGCGAAGTGCAATACGGGTTGCGAAGCCTCCAACCGAACGACAATTACATCGGCTGCGCGTGAAACGAAATATTCACGTCGATAGCTGACATCTCCGATCTCGAATCGGGTGGCGGCTACTCCGCTGCGCAGATTCAACTCGCGCCGATAGTTGCGGATTTTTGTGGTGTCCAACTCGGAGAAGGCGAGATCCAAAGCTCCCAATGTTTCGTAACATCCGTATTGTCGGGCATAATCCCGACATCCGAACGTGAAAAAGAGCTTTTGAGCCTCGGCATTGCGTCCTTCGAGCAACAACCGTCGCATTTGGGTAAGTGCTTCCAAAGCTTGGGGGTTGTCGCTGTTCTGTACCGAGCCACTCCACATCGAGATCTCGTTCAGTGTAATTCGTTCAAAACCAACTCCCCCCGATGGCATGGCACCCAAGCGACCGTTGCCCAAAGGCAGGGTGCTTTCCCATATTGAGGCGGGTTTATCATACCACAAAATCAAATCGTTGCGCAACTCCTTGTTGCAGGAGATCGCGAACAGAGCCACGATAAACGGCAGGAGCAATTGTCGTTTCATTATCGGTTCTATTTTTTTGCAGGATCGGGTTGTGTGGCGACATTCTTTTCGATCGTGGCGTGTCGATATCCTTTGATTTTGTTCCAATCGCCGCGTGTGAAGTCGGGAATGGCCACAGGTTGTCCGTTGCGCTCTAACGAGGCGGCTGTCAGAGCCCCGATACACGACCATTCGGCAGCATCATAAACATCTTGATCGAGTGGCAGACCGTGACGCAGACAATAAATCAACCGGTAGTCCATGATGAAATCCATGCCACCATGTCCGCCTACTTTGCGGGCTTTCTCCTCGATTTCGCGGGCAATCGGGTGGCGATAACGTTCCATCAATGCCTTTTTGACCTCCTCGGGGACAAACGAGTGGGAATTGAGATTCTCATGGTCGGGAATCTCATCGGCCAGCTGTTTCGGTTGGAAAGCATAACCTGATACGGGATATTTGTTGGCAAAACCCTCGGTGCCGGTCAACTGATACATACGGCTGTATGGTCGCGGCGTATAGACATTGTGTTCGAGCAATATTGTGCGACCTTGTTCGGTTTTGATCAGCGTCAGCGTATGGTCGCCATTGGCAAACTCATCGACCCCCATTTTTTTGCGTGCGATTTCAGCACCACATACCGACTTGGTATCCACCGCAACCAAATAGTTCATCTTATCGCCACGGTGGATGTCGAGCAGCTGACAAGCAGGGCCGAGGCCGTGTGTAGCATAAACATCACCGCGATTGGCTTGGTTGTATGCCAATCGCCAATTGCCTTGATAGGCGTCCCAATAGGGTTCAAGGTTGTGAATATACGATCCTTCGACGTGGAGTATCTCACCGAAGAGTCCTTGTTGCGCCATGTTGAGGGTTGTCAACTCGAAAAAGTCGTACACACAGTTTTCGAGCATCATGCAGTGCCGCTGGGTACGCTCGGCCACATCGACCAGCTGCCAACACTCTTCGAGCGATGTGGCGGCTGGCACCTCGATAGCCACATGTTTGCCCTGTTCCATGGCATAGACCGCCATCGGAACATGTAACTGCCATGGAGTGCAGATGTAGATCAGATCGATGTCGTTGCGTTCGCAGAGTGCCCGCCATCCTTCCTCGCCGCTGTATTCGGCAGCAGCCGGCAAGCCGCGGTCGGTGAGAATCTTTTGCGAGTGGGCAACCCGTTCGGGTTTCAGATCACATAACGCATTGATTTTTACGCCTTCTATGTGGGTAAAACGTCTTACGGCACTTGGGCCTCGCATGCCCAACCCGATAAAACCTACTCGCACGCTGTCCATCGGAGCGGTGCGCAATCCCAATACCGACTTTTGCCCTGTGGCACGTGCCGGAACATCAAAAACCACCACTCCGTCGATCGTGCGATAACCTCGATCGCAGCAACCTGTTACGAGGAGTGTGGCGACTGAAAAGAGAAGGTAAAAAAACTTTTTCATTTTGGTTCGAATTTTTGGGTTAGATCAGTTTCCCACAAAGGTAGAAAATATTTTGAAATATGTGTGGCAATGATTATTTTTGCGAACACAAAAAATGCACTCCATGATCAGCAGATTGATAGCAGCTATACTTTCGGCTCTTTTGCTCGCTCCGGCATGGCTAGGCTTGACCGGTCTGACGTTGCCCATAGCTTTTGTGCCGCTGTTGTGGATCAGTTCGTGCTACGGATCTTCGCGTCGCGAATGGTGGGGGATGTTCGGCTGGGCGACACTGACGTTCGTGCTTTGGAACGCAATGACTGTGTGGTGGATATGGTACGCCACTCCCGTAGGTCCGATCGCCGCGACTCTTGCCTCTACAACGTTGAATCTGCTAGCCTTCATGCTGTTTCACAGCGTGTCGAAGCATGCCCCAAAGGCGTTGGCTTATACGACGTTGGTCGCGGCATGGATTGCCACTGAATATTGGTACACGGTGGGCGATTTCTCGTGGCCGTGGCTCATTTTGGGCAACGGTTTCTCGCACGATGTATGGGCTGTGCAGTGGTACGAATATACCGGTGTGATGGGCGGTTCGTTGTGGGTGTTGCTTTGCAACATCTTGATCTTCGAAGCGTGGCACAGCCGCAATATTCGGAGAGGTATCGCTGCGGTATGCATGATAGTCTTCCCGTTGTTGTTGTCGCTCGGAATCTTTGCAGGTTGGAAGAACCCCAATGAGGGCAAGGTACGTGTGAGTATTCTCCAACCCAATGTCGATTGTTACAGCAAATTCCACGACGACTCGGCGCGTCAGGAGCGAAATATCATCGATCTCATGGAGCAGGTGCCGGCCGACGCCCAATTTATATTGCTGCCCGAAACAGCTGTTCCCGACCGCTATTGGGAACCGCAACTCTCCGAATATCTTTCGGGCTCGACGGGAGTTTTTTGGCGAGAGTTGACCGATTCGCTTCGTGCGGGACATCCCGAGGCTCTGCTTGTCACGGGAGCCAATACGTTGGTAGGCTATCCTATGGGGATGAAAACTGAAACGGCACGGGCAATCAACCTCAAACGTCAACGTATCTATTGCGATATTTTCAACACGGCCGTTGGACTTGATACTACGGGAATCGCCCAATTCCACCACAAAGGTCGCTTGGTGATCGGTGTGGAGAATACGCCGACATGGGTCTTCGACGTGCTGAAATTTTTGGTCATTGACTTGGGTGGCCACTATGGCCAGATCGGTAAAGGCAAACACGGCACAGCTTTCGAGCATCGTGGGGTGCGGATGGGTCCTGCAATCTGTTACGAAGGGCTCTATGGTGACTTCTTCGGCGACTTTGTGCGTCGCGGTGCACAGTTCATGACGATCATCTCTAACGACGGTTGGTGGGACGACACCCCCGGGTATCGCCATCTCTTCTCGATTTCGCGGTTGCGAGCCATCGAACACCGCAGAGCCATCGCCCGCTCGGCGAATACCGGTATGTCGGGATTCATCTCTCCGCGCGGTGATGTGGGCGACACACTCGGCTGGGAGGAGCGCGGGGTGCTTACTGCCGATGTTCCGCTCGTTTCGACACCGACTTTTTACACCCGCTACGGCGATTATATAGGACGTATCAGCGAATATATGTTGTTGCTGTGTGTACTATATTATATCGCCTACCGAATTAAAAAGAAAAATTACCTTGTGAATTAAACACATTCCTTATAAGCACTCTAATTTTTATCACTCCCAATAATGAATTACTCCCAAACTCTTGAATTTCTATTTACGTCGTTGCCCGACTTCGAATCGAAGGGGGTTATGGATTACAAACCCGGGTTAGATCGCATCGTAGCCTTCTGCCGCCATTTGGGTAATCCGCAGCGTAACTTTTTTACCATCCATGTTGCCGGCACCAATGGCAAAGGTTCGGTAGCCCATATCATTGCCTCGGTGTTGCAGCAGGCCGGATACCGCACGGGTCTCTACACGTCACCCCACTTGACCGACTTCCGCGAGCGTATCCGTGTCGATGGTGAGATGATTCCCAAACAAAAGGTGGTTAATTTCGTCGATAAACACCACGACAAAATGGTCGAGTTGGAACTGTCGTTCTTCGAGATGACTACGGCTATGGCTTTTGACTATTTTGCGCAGAGCGATGTAGAAGTTGCCGTGATCGAAACGGGTTTGGGTGGCCGTCTCGATGCTACCAACCTGATCGTTCCGGTATTGAGCATCGTGACCAACATCGGCTTGGAACATGCCGATCTTTTGGGTGATACATTGCCGAAGATCGCTGCCGAGAAAGCCGGTATCATCAAAAAGAGCATTCCGGTAATCATCGGCGAGGCAAATCCGCGCTATAACGAAATTTTTGAGCAGGTTGCCGCTTCCAACAAATCGAAAGTGATCTATGCCGAGCAGGAGTTTGTTTGCGAGGCGCGACAGCAGGGTGGCGAACGTCAGCATTTCACATTGAAACGTACGCGCGACGGCCACCAATTCGACGTGGAGTTGGATCTGCATGGCGAATACCAAATCCACAACATCATCACCGCATCGGCTGCGATTGATTTCCTCCACGAGGAGACTCCGCTGACCATTTCGCGTCGTGCGTTCCTTGCCGGAGCGTATGATGCTGCTGCCTCCACTTCGCTGCGTGGCCGTTGGCAACAGATCGGCGAGAGTCCGTTGATGATTTGCGACACAGGACACAATGCGCATGGTATCGCTTATGTTGCCGAGCAGTTGAAAAATACCCCGTATAAAAAATTGTTTTGTGTGATCGGTTTTGTGCGCGACAAAGATTTGGCACATATCCTCCCGCTGTTGCCGCACGATGCACATTACCTCTTTACGCAGGCGCAGACCGCACGTTCTTTGCCGGCTGATGAGTTGGCTGCCAAAGCTGCAATCTACGGATTGCAGGGCGAGGCGGTTTCGACGGTTTCCGAGGCCGTTACCAAAGCGCGTAATTTGGCTTCGTCGGAGGATATGATCTTTATCGGCGGTAGCACCTACGTGGTTGCCGAAGCGTTGTAATATCCCCCCCCCTCTCTCTTTATTTGGCACTTTTTTTGGAGGGGGGGGGGATTTTTTTGCTATCTTGCAGCCCTGTTTCGCAATTTTGCGACCTATAGAAGAACCTTAAAACATGATAAAAGATGAGAAAATTTCTATTTTTAGCGATGCTGTTTGTTGCCACAACGGCAACGGCTGCTGAGGTCACTTGGCTGCGCTATCCCGCGATCTCGCCCGATGGGAAGCAGGTTGCCTTTACCTATAAAGGCGACATTTGGCTTGTTTCGGCACAAGGTGGTACGGCCAAACGTTTCACCAATCATCGTGCTTATGACTATGCTCCGGTATGGTCGCCCGATGGCTCCAAAATCACCTTTGCTTCGAATCGTTACGGCAATTTCGACATTTTTACCGCCGAGGTGGTGGGCAGTCCGGCCAAGCGGATCACTACCCACTCGAACGACGAACGTCCATGGTGCTACTCGCCCGATGGTGGGGAGATCTATTTTTCGGCCAATCTGCAAGTGCCGGCCGGCAGTCGCGTTTATCCGCAACCGGCATGGCAGCACGAACTTTATGCTTCGCCGGTTTCGGGTGGACGTCCGCGCCTGATTACCGAGATCACTGTTGAGGATATCTCTTTTGTCGGCACGAATGGCGATTTCCTCTACCACGATCGTAAGGGTGGCCGCGAGAGCGAGTGGCGCAAACACCATACCTCGCCAATCTGTCGCGACCTTTGGATCTGTCGCGGTGGGAAACACACCCGCCTGACCGACTTCGCTGGTGAGGATCGTACCCCGCGTGTAGCTCCCGATGGCAAAACCGTCTATTATTTGAGCGAACGTGACGGATCGTTCAATGTTTATTCGTTCCCGCTCTCCGATCCGACCAAAATCACCCGTGTTACCAAGCATACGACCCATCCTGTGCGTTTCCTTACGATTGCCGACAACGGAACCCTCTGCTATGGTTTTCATGGTGACATTTATATCAAAGAGGTAGGTGCCGAGCCTCGTAAGATAACGATCGAGGTGGCAGACAGCGACCAGCCCGCTCCGCGTCCCTCTACGCAAGCCCGCATCTCGCGCAGTGCCGATGCCGATGTTACGGCCGATGGCCGACAGATTGCCTTTGCGTGTCGCGGAAATATCTTTGTGAACTATTCCGGTGCCGAGGAGAATACGATTCGCCAAATCACCCAAACTGTCGAGTTGGAGGAGGCCCCTTCGTTTGCTCCCGATGGTCGGACACTGATCTATGCCACCGAACGCGAAGGTATCTGGAACATCTATAAGGCTTATCCGAAGGGTAAAAAAGAGGATTTCGTAACCGCTGAGGAGATCATCGAAGAGCCGCTTTTCAAGGGGAATACGGTAGATCGCATTTTGCCGCAATACTCGCCCGACGGCTCGAAGATTGCCTTTGTAGAAGAGCGTGTGCGTCTGATGGTGATGGATGTGGCGACCGGCAAAGTACAATGTGTGGTCGATGAAAACTTCTCCCGAGGGGGCATTTCGTTCCGCTGGTCTCCCGATAGCAAATGGATCGCTTTTACGGCCAATCCCAATGCCCACGATACGGAGGTATGCTTGGTCAAGGCTTCCGGTACCGAAAAACCCATCAACCTGACACAGTGTGGTTATCCAGATGCTACTCCCCGATGGGTAATGCAGGGTAATGCTCTTCTTTTCCAAACCACTCGTAATGGCAAATACCTCCATTCGCGCTTGGATGGCGGCACGGAGACCGTGATGATTCTCTTTTTGAATCGTGCGGCCGAAGAGCGATTCCTTAAATCGAAACGCCTCAAAGAGAACCACATGATGTTGCCTGCTTCGGAGCGTGGCAAGGAGCTGGTCGTAGAGACCGAAGGTATCTCGGAGCGCATCCGCGCGCTGACAAGTAGTGGCGGAGCTTGGGGCGATGTTGCATTCGATGACCAAAACCAATACTTCTACGGCCTTACCGGAGGTCGTCTCTATCGCCTTGATCTGATCTCTGGCGAGAAGTTCTGGTACAAAGGAAAAGTCGGCGGCAAACTGAAATGGAACGATAGCGATCGTACGCTCTATGTGCTTGGAGGCCGCAAGGTGGTAGCCAACAGCAACGAGATCGAAGTGATTCCGGCCAGTGGCATGATGACCATCGACCGCGAGGCCGATCGTCGCTATATTTTCGATCACATTTCATGGATCTATAAAGAACGTTTCTATATGCCCGACATGCACGGGATCGACTGGAAGATGTATTGCGATGCTTATCGTCCCTTTGTGGAGCATATCAACAACAACTTCGATTATGCCGAGATGCTCAGTGAGTTGGTAGGCGAGGCCAATGTTTCGCATACCGGCTGTTTCTATACTCCTCCGAAGAACAAACGCCATGATGCCACCGGTGAGATGGGGCTCTTCTTCGATTGGAAATATGCCGGTAACGGCTTGAAGGTCGATGAGGTGATTGCACGCGGTCCGTTTGATCGCAGCGATTCGAAACTTGAAGCCGGTGATGTGATCACCAAGATCGGCGAAACCGAGATCGTGGCCGGCATGGATTACTATCCGTTGCTTAACCGCACGGCAGGCAAAGAGCTTACCGTTTCGTTCCGTAAAGCTTCGGGCAAGCAGATCGAAGAGACGATTATTCCGATCTCGCGTGCCGCGCTGGATAAACTGCTCTACAAACGTTGGGTACGTCAGAGTGCCAAAGAGGTCGAGCGATTGTCGGGAGGCCGATTGGGCTATGTGCACATCGAGCGCATGCAACACCCGAATTACCGCGATATCTACCTCGAATCGTTTGGCCGCCACGGTAATGCAGAAGGTCTAGTGATCGACACGCGTTTCAATAAGGGCGGTCGTCTGCATCGCGAGTTGGGTGTACTGTTCTCCGGAAAGCAATACCTGCGTATGGAGCGTCGTGGCGTCTTCTTTAACGAGAATCCCACTGATCAATATACCCGTCCGACCGTTATGTTGATGAACGAGGCAAACTACTCCAACGGACATGGTACTCCTTGGACTTACAAAGCGCTCGGCTTGGGTTCGTTGGTAGGTATGCCCGTTGCGGGAACGATGACGGCTGTTTTCAAACACAAATTGCGCGACAACTCGCTTACTTTGTGGATTCCGACCATCACCTACCGCGATAAGGAGGGTGATCCGCTGGAAAACAAACCGTTGAATCCCGATGTCAAGGTCGAGAACAAAAAAGAGGATCTGATGCAGGGTCGTGATGCTCAGCTCGAAGCGGCTGTTAAAACACTGCTCGAACAACTGCCGAACAACCCCAAAGCACGCTGGTAAATTCTACCTAAATATCAACGATAAAGGGAGGCTCACGAGCCTCCCTTTTTTGATTAGGCAATTATATGCGATTTTACACGACGTGCGAAATCCCGATTTCCACCGCAGGCTTCGAATAGATGCCGTATGGTACGAACAACACCTCTGCACAAGAGCATGTCCTTGTGCATCAGCCGATCGCTATCTAATCAAAGGCTCTACGCCTCACCCATCTTCGGGCCAGCCTCGGGGGTCGGTTGCGGAGAGGGAATCTCGATCTTTCCCATCGTCGATTCGTAGCGCACGATGTTGTCTTGCAACGATCTCAACAGCCGTTTGGCATGTTCGGGGGTGAGAATGATGCGGCTTTTGACATGTGCCTTATCGACTCCGGGTAGTACGGTCGCAAAATCGACGATAAATTCCGACGAGGAGTGTGATATGATCGCTAAATTCGAGTAATGGCCTTGTGCCACCTCTTCGCTGAGGGAGACATCGAGGCCGAATTGTTTCATTTCTGTCATAGTGATTGACATTTTTCTGGAACAAAGATATTTATTCGCAACGATTGTTCTGCGCGATGAGAATCAAAGTTTTCGATATTTTATCAACATCCGCGCCATTTTCGACATCGTGCGGGTTGCTTTTTTGTTGTATCGTTCGTAAATATCGAACCTTTTTTTGTAACTTTGTTCCCTAAAAAATGATTGAGATGCATAACAATTTTAATTTTTGCTACATGAAAAGATTTTTGTTGATTCTGATTGCTATGCTGACGGTATTACCCATTGTGGCTGCCGAGAAAAGCTATACACTGACTTCGCCCGATGGTCGGGTCTCTGCAACGGTTAATGTGGGTGAGAAACTCACATACTCTGTGGGATTCGATGGTAAATCCATTCTTGCCCCTTCTCAAATTGCATTGCACCTTCTCGATGGCGAAGTACTTGGCGAGGGCGATCGCCTTGCACAGAGAAAAACAGCTTCGATTGATAAAGTTGTGGTGCCACAGGTTTATTTCCGCACTCAGATTGCCGATCGCTATAATGAGTTGATCCTCTCATTCCGTGAGGGGTATGCTGTGGAGTTTCGCGCATATGACGAGGGTGTGGTCTATCGTTTTCGTACCGCGCGTAAGGAGGATTATACGGTGGTGAATGAGGTTGCAGAGTTCCGCTTTGCCGCGCCTGCAAAGGCGTGGATTGCCTATAATAACCTCTCAGCCGCAAAGAACGATCGATATATGACTTCGTTTGAGAACACCTATACCCGCTGTAATCTTTCGGAGGTAGATGCCAAGCAACTTGCTTTCTCGCCGGTGTTGGTTGAGTGTATGGGCGTGAAGGTCTGCATTGCAGAGTCGGATGTAGAGGCCTACCCCGGAATGTTTCTCTGCAATCCCGACGGAGCAAATGCTTTGGTGGGTCACTTTGCTCCATTCCCTCGTCGTGTTGTAGAGGGTGGACACAACAAATTACAAGGGATCGTTCGTGAGCGTGAATCTTATATTGCAAAATGCAAGGGCAAACGTACGATGCCTTGGCGTATTATATTGGTAACCGATCAAGATCGACTATTAGCAGCGAACGATATGGTCTATCGCTTGGCTTCGCCTTCAAGGGTTGAGGATCCCTCATGGATTGTTCCCGGCAAAGTAGCTTGGGAGTGGTGGAACTATTGGGGAGTCAATGGGGTAGATTTCGTTACGGGTGTAAATAATCCGACATATAAAGCCTATATTGACTTCGCCTCGAAGAATAAGATTAAGTACGTTATTCTTGATGAGGGTTGGGCTGTAAAGTATGCCAACGACTTAATGCAGGTTGTGCCCGAAATCGACCTTGCCGAGTTGGTGAAATATGCCAAAGAACGTGGCGTGGATTTGATTCTTTGGGCGGGATATAATGCCTTCAACCGCGATATCGAGGGGATCTGTGCACACTACTCAAAGATGGGTATCAAGGGTTTCAAGATCGACTTTATGGACCGTGATGATGCCGCAATGGTCGATTTTCACTACCGCGTGGCAGAGGCTGCCGCCCGACATAAAATGTTGGTTGATTTTCACGGAACATACAAACCTACGGGTTTGAATCGCACCTATCCCAACGTCATCAATTTCGAAGCAGTCTTCGGTTTGGAGCAGATGAAGTGGAGTAAGCCTTCGGTCAATCTCGTTGAGTATGATGTGACGATGCCCTTTATTCGTATGCTGGCAGGACCGATCGACTATACACAAGGTGCGATGCGCAATGCTTCGAAACGTAATTATCGCCCCGTGTATCGTGAGCCGATGAGTCAGGGTACACGCTGCCACCAGTTGGCCGAGTATGTGGTGTTCTTCTCACCGCTCTCGATGCTTTGTGACTCTCCCTCGCAGTATGAACGCGAGCCACAATGTTTGAACTATATCTCCAAGATTCCGACAACTTGGGATGAGACGGTTGTACTCGATGGTAAGGTGGGCGAATATATCGTTACGGCTCGTCGTTCGGGTAATAAGTGGTATGTCGGTGCGCTGACTTCGTGGACTCCGCGCGAGATGACTATTGATTTGACTCCAATTCTCGGGACTTCGGGCGAGTTTAAGGCGGAGGTATATAAAGATGGTGCCAATGCTGCTGAGAGAGCTTCGGATTATCGTTATGAGAACATTTCGATTCCTGCGGACCGTAAATTGTCGGTCAAGATGGCTCCGGGTGGAGGTTATGCAGCGATAGTTTCGCTACGATAAATTAACAAGATTACAGATATAGAGCATCTAACTTAAAATGGGACTTGGATTCTTAGATGTGCTGTTTCGTGGCATCTGTGTAGGGGTTGCAGCGTCGATCACTGTCGGCCCTGTGGCGGTATTGTGTATCCAACGCACACTCTCGAAGAGTCGTCGTTCGGGAATTATTTCGGGATTAGGTGTGGCATGTGCCGATACCTTTATGGCGATGGCGGCACTCTTCTTCTACTCGATTCTTCAAGCGCAGATCGAGCAATACGATACCTTGTTGCGTGTGGTCGCCGGTATCTGCGTGGTGGTTTTCGGCGTTTATATCTTCTCACAGAACCCTGTGCCGCAGATTCGTCGCAACCGTGCCGGCAAAACATCGCTTTGGCAGGATTTTGCCTCGATGTTCGGGTTGACAATCGCCAATTTTATCATGGTAGTTCCCTATATCCTCACCTTTTTTGCCATCTTCGAGATTTCAGGTAGCGATATGACCACCAACGGCTTTGCCGGATTTTTGCAGGCCGTGTTGACCATCGCGGGATTCCTCGGCGGCTCGATGGTGTGGTGGACGTTGCTGGCGTGTGTGATCAACCTGTTCCGGCGCCGTTTCCGTCCGCGTCATATGCTTACCATAAACCATGTTGCCGGCCTGATTATCGGAATTTTAGGAGTTTACACCATATTATCTACTTTCTTTGACATCTTCCCCAATGTCGGATACTAAACATAAAATCATCATTGCCGTCGATGGATTTTCGTCGTGTGGCAAAAGCACCTTTGCCAAAGCCATCGCCGCTCGGCTGGGCTACATTTTTATTGATACCGGAGCCATGTATCGCGCAGTGACACTCTATGCGCTGGAACACGGAGCTATCCGTTCGGGCATGGTCGATGAAGAGGCGGTGGTACGGTTGTTGGCGGAAATAACCATCACTTTTCGGTTTAACCCCGATCGCGGTGCCAGTGATATCTATGTCAATGGTAATTTGGTCGAGGGCAAGATCCGCACCATCGAGGTCAGCAACTGCGTGAGTCGGGTGAGTGCCATTCCGGACGTACGGAGCAAACTTGTTGCCATGCAACAGGAGATGGGTCGTCGCCGCGGTGTAGTGATGGATGGCCGCGATATCGGTACGGTGGTTTTCCCAGATGCCGAACTGAAACTCTTCATGACTGCCGATCCGGCTGTTCGGGCGCAACGCCGCTACGATGAATTGACAGCCAAAGGTGAGCAGGTTTCACTCGAAGAGATCGAACGCAATGTTCGTGAACGTGACAAGGCCGACATGAGCCGTACTATTTCGCCGCTTCGACAGGCCGACGATGCCATTGTTTTGGATAACAGCCACATGACTGTGGCCGAACAAATGGCGTGGTTTATGGAGAAGTTCGAAGAGCGGTTGGCGCAATAATCGATGCTGAGGTTGTGAAGATCGAGATCGACGATAAATCGGGTTTCTGCTTCGGGGTTGTCCGAGCGATTTCCGAGGCCGAGCAGGCCCTCGGTGCGGGGGGTACGGTCTATTCGTTGGGCGATATTGTCCATAACCGTGTCGAGGTACAACGGCTCGAACAACTCGGACTTTGTACGGTGACCCATGCCGATATGCCGCGTCTGAGCGGATGCCGACTTTTTATTCGGGCACATGGCGAGCCGCCGACCACCTATGCCGAGGCTCGACGTTTGGGTATCGAGGTGATCGATGCCACCTGTCCTGTGGTGGCGCGGTTGCAACGTCGTGTGGTGCAAGCGCATGAGCAGATGTGCAGTATTGGCGGACAGGTTGTGATCCTTGGTAAACGGGGACATGCCGAGGTGGTGGGACTTACAGGGCAGGTTGCCGAGCTGACAATCGTGATCGAGGGTGCGCAAGATTTGGTGCAAATCGACTTCTCGCGTCCGATCTATTTCTTGTCGCAGACGACACAAAGCATTGCGCTATTCGAAAAGTTGGGAGAGGAGATGCGCCGACGTGCCGCAAATCCGGAGGCCGTATGGCTCGACGATACGATCTGCCGACAAGTGTCGGGGCGCGAAGAGCATCTGGCCGAGTTTGCCCGCCGTTACGATGTGATACTCTTTGTCTCGGGACGCAAATCCTCCAACGGGAAGGTGCTATTTGAGGTGTGTCGAAAAGAAAATCCCCGCAGTTATCAGGTAGAGGAGGCTTCCGAGGTGGATCTTGTGTGGCTTGAAGGAGCCGAAACATTGGGAATTTGCGGAGCAACATCGACCCCGAAATGGCTGATGCAAGAGGTAGCCGCAGCCGTTGGAGAAAGAGTTAACCGAAGTAAAACCGAAAACATATAATTACCATGCGTTATCTGATACGTTCGATAAAATATTTTGTTGCGCTGTGCGTTTTGATTGCGGGAATCATGGCGTTGAATCTCTCGACAGGCATTGCGTCGCTCTCTCTCGGCGAGACATTCTATGTGATGTTTCACACCCCGCGCGGGATGTTGTTGCCGGTGGCAGTGATTTTGTTGTCGCTCTTTTATCCCAAATTCGGATTTATTCGACGTGAGGTTGAGGGAGATATCGCAAAACATCGAGAGTTACTCCTCAATGCCATGCTCTCGGCCGGATATTCGCTCTGTGACGAATCCGATGGGATGTTGCGTTTTAGAGCCGATAATTTTATGCGACGGGTAATTATGTTGTTCGACGATGAGATTACGGTTTGCCAAGTGGATGATCATATCGTACTTGATGGCAATCGGCGCGGGGTGGCACGTGTCGAGTATCGGTTGGACTCTTATATACGCATGAAGAAAAGATATGACGATCAAGAATAATAGGTTTCGTTACGCTCTTGCAGCAATGGCGGGTGCCGTTGCTGTGATGATTTTTGTATTTGCCAAACCCAACGATTTCGGATTGGGACGCAATATGGAGATCGTGATCAACATGATGCGCGAGTTGTCGCTCAGCTATGTCGATCCGATTGATTCCGACCGTTTGGCCGAACGCGCTGCCGATGGTATGGTCGATGACCTCGATCCCTATACCGAATATATCCCCGAGAAACGGATGTCGGAATTTGAGTTGCTGACAACAGGAAAATACGGAGGTATCGGTTCGTTAATCCGTCAAAAAGAGGATTATGTGCGCATCGCCCAACCCTATCAAAATTCGCCAGCTGACCGTGCCGGCCTGAAAATCGGCGACCAGATCATTGCCATCGACGGCAAAGACGCCAAAGGACTCACCACCGAACAGGTTTCATCGATGCTCAAAGGCGAGCCCGGGAGTAAGGTGCAGGTGACGGTCAAACACCTCGACGGTACGCAGCAGACTGCAACCATTCGTCGCGAACGGATTGCTATTCCGGGAGTCCCTTATGCCGGATGGGTTGCCAACGGAATCGGTTACATACGGCACAGCGATTTCACCGAAGGGTGCTATGAGGAGTTGCGCAATGCGATCGAGCGTTTGCGCGGTGAGCATGCGTTGCAGGGTTTGATTCTTGATTATCGCTCCAACGGAGGAGGAATTTTGCAGGAGGCCGTGAAGATCCTTTCACTCTTTGTGCCCAAAGCTACGGAGGTGGTAAGCACCAAAGGGCGTACGGAAGAGTCGCGCCAAAGTTTCAGTACGGATGCCGATCCTGCGTTTCCCGATCTGCCGTTGGTGGTTCTTATCAATGGTAATTCGGCTTCGGCCTCGGAGATCGTAGCTGGAGCATTGCAAGATCTCGATCGGGCGGTGTTGCTTGGGCAACGCAGTTTTGGTAAGGGGCTTGTACAATCGACGCGATCATTGGGTTATAACGCCATGTTGAAACTTACGACGGCAAAATATTATATACCCTCGGGACGCTGTATTCAGGCGGTGGACTATTCACATTCACAAGAGGGTTCGGTGCGTTCGATTCCCGATTCGTTGATTTCGGAATTCAAAACGCGAGCCGGTCGCAAGGTTTATGATGGCGGTGGCATCATGCCCGACATCTGTACCGATCCGGAGTATATCAGCCGCTTTGCGGTAACACTCTATGCGTTGGGCTTTATCGAGGATTTCGGCGATGATTACATGCGTCGTCATCCGCAACAACAGATCAACTTGCGCACGTTCTCGATCACCGATGCCGATTATGCCGATTTCATGGCTTTCATGAAGGATAAGAAAGTTTCCTATGAGTCGGATACGCGACGGGCATTGCGGTCGTTGAAGAAAGCTGCCAAAGATGACCGCTTCGGCGAATTGTCGAAACGTTTCGAAGCGTTGGAGGCCGAACTCAAAGACGATACGCAGACCAATTTGGTAACTTACCGCAAGGAGGTCATGAAGACGATCAACGACGACATTGTTTTGCGTTATGGCTATTCGGCCGGTATGATCGAGCACTCCTTGAAGGAGGATGCGGAGGTAGCCGAGGCCGTCAAGGTGCTGCGCGACACGACCGAATATCGGCGTATCATCACTCGACAGGATACCCGCCGACCGAATAAAAAATAATCTGCCGAAAACATGAAGTTGCCGCAAGTATTGTTCTCTTTTCGTAATCGCGTGGTAGTCATTGTCGTGGGTGTCACGTTAGGGGCGTTGTCGTTGATCTATACCAACGATATGGCGCGTCGTCTGAAAGAGAAAGAGCAACACGATGTGGC
This sequence comes from Rikenellaceae bacterium, assembly GCA_015059735.1. Taxonomy (GTDB): domain Bacteria; phylum Bacteroidota; class Bacteroidia; order Bacteroidales; family Rikenellaceae; genus Alistipes. The sequence goes on from SUZX01000006.1 coordinate 139,666, forward strand.
TTTGTGGGCTCATGCTATGGAACGGGTAAACCGTGATGTGCAGGACGGAAACGGTTTGGCACAAGATCCATTGGTGGAGGATTTGATCTCAAACAACAACAACATCCCGTTTATCATCACCAACCAAAATTTGGAGCTGATCAGTTCGCACTTGGTGCCCGATCGAATCATCCAGCACCCCGATCTGTTGCGGCGACAAATCGATGAGTTCACCGAAGAGAATACCCCACGCATCATCCGTTTTTGGTGGAATCCCGAACATTATCATATCATTTTTTATGGACAATCGGGATTGTTGAAATCGCTCTACTATTTTCCGTATATCCAATTGTTGGTTATTACGGTGTTTATAGTGTTGGGATTCATAGCGTTTCGGTCGTCGAAACACGATGAACAAAACCGTGTGTGGATCGGGTTAGCCAAAGAGACTGCGCACCAACTTGGTACTCCGACCTCGTCGCTGTTGGGCTGGATCGAGTACCTGCGCTCGCAACCGGTCGATCAGAGTGCGGTGGAGGAGATGAACAAAGACCTTACCCACCTGATGAAGATCGTCGATCGTTTCTCGAAGATCGGCTCCGAGACGCCACTTACACCGGCAAACATCAACGAGATTGTCGGTGGGTCGGTGATGTATTTTCGTAAGCGTATCCCGCGTAATGTGACCCTCGATTACAACGGGTTGGCCATTGCTCCGGTACAAGCCAATGTCAACGCTGCGCTTTTCGAATGGGTGGTAGAGAATCTGATGAAAAACTCGCTTGATGCACTTCAAGGACATGGCGCAATCTCGGTACATATCTCGTCGGACGACAAACAGGTGATGATCGACGTGAAAGATACCGGCAAAGGAATTCCGAAGAACAATTGGAAGCGCATCTTCGAACCCGGGTTTACTACCAAAACCCGAGGTTGGGGACTTGGATTGTCGCTCTCACGACGTATTATCGAGGAGTACCATCAGGGTCGTATCGCCGTTGTCGATTCGGAACTCGGCAAGGGAACAACCATTCGTATCACTTTGAAACGTTATTTTGCGGGATGAGAGCCGTTGCAAAATATCCGATGACTTCTCTTCCTGAAAGTTCTTCTGCTCGTGAGATTGCTTTACAACAGCCTGATTACTGGCGAGAAGAAATGCTGTGTATTGCTCCGGATGAGGGCGATTGTTTTTCGTCTTATCGAACGGTCGATTCGTTGGGGCTCTATCCCGAAGCAGTGGGAGCGGAGACCGGTCGGCCTACCGGTTTTTTGAACGTGTCGGCCGAGTCGTTTTTCGGTCCGCAGTCGTCGTTGGTTGTCGAGCCCATCCCGAGCCGACAGGAACACATGTCGCTTACGGATAATGCGGTGTTTCAAGGTTTTGTTTTGTTGTTGGCTGTGGCTTATGGCATGATGCTCTACCATTGTTTGGGCGAGATTCGTATGTTGTTGTCGCGAATCTCACGCGATACGGCCTCCGGAGAGCGATTTTACGATAACTCGGGCAACAACGGATTCTCTCGGTTTCTCAATACGGTGGCAGCCATCGGAGCCCTCTTTTTAGGGGTAATGGCAGTGAAGTATGCCGATTCGTTGTTGGCCGAGCACTATTTTATGCAACTCTCCTATGGCATGGAGTTGGGACTCGGTTTGTTGATGACGCTTGTTTTTTTGATCATCTTTTTGGTGCAATGGGGGGTGTTGATCGGTATCGGAGCGTTGACACTTGCGCGTTCGTTCATTACCCAATTGCAGCAGTTACGACGCACTTTTTTCGCATTGATGGTTGTTGTCGTCACTCCCATTCTGCTCCTTTTCGCACTCTGCCCGCGAGGAACGGGAGGGATGTGGTTTCTGCTGATCGTTATAGAGTTGGCTGCAACGGCGTTCTTATATTTCAAGGAGACACTTAATCTGTTTCTGTCGAAAAAAATTTCGATTTTGCATTGGTTTTTGTACCTTTGTGGCGTAGAAATATTTCCGATCTCTTTGGTGTGGTTGGCAATCACCCGATAAAGTAGAGATGATGTAAATTTAGTAATATAAAACGTGAAGAAAGTATTGGTGTCACAGCCGAAACCGGCTATTATTGAGAAATCTCCATTTTACGAGTTATCCAAAAAATACAGTATAGATGTTGCCTACAAACCGTTTATTCGGGTGGTGGGTGTTTCGCTTAAAGAGTTCCGTGCTCAACGAGTCGAGATCCTTGATCATACTGCCGTGATTTTTACATCGCGTACCACTGTGGATAGTTTTTTCCACATCTGCGAAGAGGCTCGCATCACTGTTCCGGAGACGATGAAATATATCTGCCAAACAGAGGCTGTGGCTCTTTATCTGCAAAAATATATTGTCTATCGAAAACGAAAAATATTCTTTGCCGATGGCTCGTTTACGTCGCTTATCGAGTTGATCATCAAGCATAAAGAGGAGAAGATGATGTTGGCGTTGAGTGAGCCGCATAAACCCGAATTGCCCGAAACGCTTGCCAAATTGAAGTTGGCTGTCGATCCGGTAATCTTGGCGCGTACGGTGGCTGCCGATTTGGAAGAGATCAACCTCGGAGATTATGATCTGCTGGCTCTTTATTCGCCGTCGGACGTAAAAGCCTTGATCGAAAAGTTCGGAACGGAAAATCTTCCGGCCATTGCGGTTTTCGGCGAGGGGACGTTGCGTGCGGCTCTCGATGCGGGACTTACGGTAAAGGCAAATGCACCTACGCCGATCGCGCCATCGATGGCAAAGGCTATTGATATCTATATTACCAAATTGCGCAAGGGCGAAACCATTGAGCCGGTATTGTTGACGGTTGATACAGTTAAAGAGGAATTTATCCGTAATCAGCAACACAAGCTCTCCAAGAAACCTCGCATTCGCAAAACGACAAAATAATCTCGGCCGGAACTGTTTTTTCGTTTGCGGATTAACAGATGTGCGGTTTCGAGAACCTTTTTGACATTAATAACCACAACCAACCTCACCATGTCCGATTGTTCACTCTCTCGCACGGAACGTCTTCGATCGCTCGGAGCGGTGCGGCGTTTGTTTGAGAGTGGTGAGAGTGGGTTTATTTTCCCGTTCCGTTATGTGTGGTTTGCCGAACCGGACACTGAAACATCGGTAGAGGTGCTGTTCTCCGTGCCGAAGAAGTTTCACAAGCGGGCTAATCGACGCAATCTGTTGCGTCGCCGTACCAAAGAGGCTTATCGACTTCAAAAACAGATGTTGTGTGATAACGGGAATCCGGTGAATCTCGATTTGGCATTGATCTACTCCTCGAAAGAGGTATTGTCCTATAAAACCATCGCCCATGCAATTCGAAAAATTTTGGCAACGATTCATGAGCGGCTGTAAGCGGATTTGTGCTTTTCCGTTGCTTGTTTTGGTGCGATTCTATCAACTTTGCATTTCGCCATTTACCCCTCCGGCCTGCCGTTTTACTCCGACCTGCTCACAATATGCGTTGGAGGCATTGCGCAAGTATGGACCGTTGAAAGGTACGTGGTTGACCGTAAAACGACTTTCGCGTTGTCATCCATGGGGAGGTAGCGGGTATGATCCCGTGCCCTAATTTGGATTTCGTGCCGGCATTTATCCTTGCGAATCGTTTAGCAACTCCTTGATTTCGGATAGCTCTACCAATTTGTTGACAATGGCGTAGATTGTCAGTCCGGCTGCGGAATGAATTTGCAGTTTGGCTGCGATGTTTCGTCGGTGAGTGATCACGGTGTGTGTCGAGATGCAAAGGGTGTCGGCAATCTGTTTGTTGGTCATGCCTTTTACTACGCAGACAATGATCTCTTTTTCACGATTGCTCAATGATTCCGGTTTCGTGGTAATTGCTTCGGTTGCAGCCAACCGTTCGACTGCCGGAATAAAAATATCGTTTTCGACGGCACTGTGCGATGCCAACTCCTGTTCGCAGGTGAAGATGTCGAACAAAACCCCGTTCAACTCGTTTGTGCTGCCCGCAGGGTAGTATTTGATGATGATATTTTTCAATTCGCGCAACCGCGATTCGATTTGGTCGTGGTTGCGACGAAAGGTTTCGATCGAATATTCCGAACTGCTCTCTCCAATCAACAAAGCTTCGACATAGGGAAATACGACCTCCTCTTCGTAGGTCATGTGACGATCGACTTCGGCAGCATATTCATCGAAGAATCGCAAAATAGCAAAGGCAACATCGCTGCGGCTGCAATCGACTGCCTCGATCAGTTTCCGACGTATTGCCGGCAGCCGGAAATCAAGAAAATAGGCGTGGGAATTGTGCAGATAGTCGGTCAAGGCGCGTACCGATACCTCGGTGGTCAACGAAATGCCATCGGCCTCGTTCAGCAATAGATTGACGACAGCCAAAAATGTGGCGGTATCGACTTGGTAGTTTTCACAAACTTCTGCAATGCTTTTGTCGCCAAAACCAAGTGCAATCCCGAAACGGCTCATTACTTGAAGGACAGAGTAGCGATCGCAAACAAGGTCGCACATGCGATCCTCTCCGGTGTATGTTGTTGATTTATACATATCTCTTTCTTCTCCTTTCTGCAAAGATACGAAAAATTATGAGGCTTATATGCGAATTTACGCAATCTTATTGCTTTTTACCGCCCTACACTCACGGCTACGCCGTGTTAATAATCTATGACCCACCCCCTAAATCCCCCGCCTCAGGCAGGGGACTTACGTCCGCCTGCGGTGGAAATCGGAGATTTCACACCTTGTGCAAAAGGTATATAATTGCAAAAAATTACCGTTCGGCCATATCCCGAAAAGTTCGTTGTAGCATTGTTCGTCCGATATTCAGCAGTTCGGGAGCTGTTTCGCGAATGATTCGATTGCCTTTTGCATCCCAAATGGCCTCGCCAGTGGCATCTACCACTCCGAATCCCTCTTCGAAGGTGTAGTAGGCAAATTTACGTGGGGGAGTGGGTGCGAAAATATCTTTGCTGTAATCAAAATCGTTGTGTGCAATGCCCATTTGTCCGAGGAGAGTGGCGCATAGGTCGATTTGCGAGGCATATTCTTCGACAATGCGCGGGCGGTCGATGGCTCCTCCCAACCACAGCATCGGAATCCGATGGCGCAACGGCTCGTTGTAAGCCAAGGTTGCGGGGTAGGGATAGCCGTGATCGGCAACCAGCACGACAAGCAGATTCTCCCATGCCGGCGAATTTTTCAGTCGCTCAATCATGCGTCCGATGCAGTCGTCGGTGAAGGCGAAGGCGTTGAGCATGCGGTCATTGAGACGTTTGTAGGGAACATCGAATGGAACGTGGCTGCTCAATGTCAACAGACCGGCAAGAAAGGGCTTGTCGGAGGAAGTACTGCGGGTAATTACCTCCTCGGCAAAGAAGTCGCACATCAAGCGGTCGTCGTAACCCCAATCGGCCGGAGGGATGTCGAATCGCAGATCTTTCTGCCATGTGAGCTGTTGCCAACCGGTGGCATACATATAGGAGGCCTGATCGGTGAAATTCAAGTCCCCGCCATAGTAGAAGTGGGTGTCGTAACCTTCGCGTCCCAACGATCGGGCAATCGAAGGCAGATTGCGGCTCTTGTTCGGGAGTTTCATGATCGAAGTGCCGATTTGTGCCGGAAAACCGCTGAGAATGGCTACTTCGCCACGATCGGTACGAAATGAGTTGGCAAAGAAATTCTCGAACCAAATCCCTTTTCCCTCCGATTTCAACCGTTGCAGGTTGGGCATGACCGCTTCGCCATTGACCTCGACATCCATGATCGTGCGGGCGAAACTTTCGAGGATCACCACGACGATATTTGGTCGCTTGGTGCGCAAGACCTGTTCGGGGGGCTGTGCTTGGGGTACGTTGCCACGTAGAGACTTAAATCGTTCGGCGCATTCTGTTTCGGAGAAGAAGGGGTACTTACTGGCAAAATCCTCGTTATCGCCGATCGATGCGAGGAACGAAAAGACCGGATTGGTAGCTGCGTGATTCAAAAAGGAGGTGGCACTGAAATAGACCTTTGAAACATTGGCCACCGAAGTCCCCAATCCACCGCGAATGGCTACAAAGTCGAGACCGATAAGTAGTATAGTTGCCAACGTGCCCAATAAGGCAGGTTGCCAGCCGAGTCGATTGCCGACAAACATCCGGATAACCGGTCGGTAACATCCGATCATGACTACGGCAGTTGCGGCCCAAAAGAGCGTTTGTCGCACTCCCAATCGCCAATCGATGTTAGTCATTGCCTCTTTGGGGTCGGACAGGTACATCAAGATTGTACCATCGAGCCGAAACCCCCAATGTTCATACAGAGCAATATCCACCGCAAAAATTGCAGCAACGAGGAGTGAGATCGTTGCGAAATAGCCCTTTAATATCCGTCGCCACGCATGGTCAGAAATAGGTAACCATAGCGATAACAGCATGATAAGCAGTGGGAACGCCGTGATATAGCCCGCAATGGTGAAATCGAGTTGCAGCCCGTAACCGACTACTTTACACAGTTCGCTCCATGACGCTGACGCCGAAAGTTCGTTGTACCAAAGCAGAAAAACAAGTTTCTGCACAGCCATCAAGCAGACTGTGCTGAAAAAGGTCACTAAAACGAACAGCAGTTTTTTCGTCATTCTTTGGTGTCGGGGCAGAAAAATTATGTTTATTTATAGTTTTTTTCCGTAGGCCAAGTCGCCGGCATCACCGATTCCGGGTACGATATACGACCGCGAAGTCAACTCCTCATCAACGGCCGCAGCCCAAATCGTGGTGGTCTGGTGGGGCATGTTTTTGCGTACATAATCGATACCCTGTTCGCTAGCAATAACTGCGGCAACGTGGGTATGCAACGGCATACCTCCCCGTTCGCAAAGTGCATTATAAGCCAACACAAGTGACGATCCAGTAGCCAACATCGGATCAACAAGCAACAAGGTTTTTCCTTCGAGGGATCCACAGGAGATGTATTCGACTTTTACCGTGAAACTACCATCTTTCTTGCTTTTGCGATAGGCCGAAACGAAGGCGTTTTCAGCATCGTCGAAATAGTTCAGAAAGCCTTGATGATACGGTAATCCCGCGCGCAGGATCGTAGCCACGACGATTTTGTCATCGATTTCTTCGACAGCAGCCTCTCCCAAAGGCGTCCGTACAATCCGCGTACGGTAGTTAAGCGTTTTCGAGATTTCGTAGGCTGTGATTTCGCCGATACGCTCCAAGTTGCGACGGAAACGCATCGAGTCGGATTGTATTTGTTTGTCGCGAATTTGGGCGATGAACTTGTTGAGAATCGTGTTCTGCTGGTTGAGGGTATGCAACGTCATAGGTCAATAGAGAAAATTGTTGAACGGATAGCGTCCGGCGTGAATTTCGCGAACCATACCGTAGAGATCCGAACGGAACTTGTCGATATTGGTTTTTGTCAGTGCCGAGAGGAAAATGCAGGGAGTATTGGCACGGGCGATCCAGCTCTGTTTCAATTCGTCGAGCGATCGGTTCTCGCGCGTGGCAGGGGTGAGGTCGTCCTCATCCTTTTTAATATAGGTATAGGCATCGACCTTGTTGAAGACCAAATAGACCGGTTTGTTTCCGGCTCCAATCTCTTGCAGCGTTTGTTTTACCACGTCGATCTGCTCTTCGAATTGCGGATGCGAAATATCGACAACATGCAACAGCAGGTCGGCTTCGCGCACCTCATCGAGTGTCGATTTGAACGATTCGATCAACTCTGTGGGGAGCTTGCGGATGAACCCTACGGTATCGGACATCAAGAACGGCAGGTTGTCGAAGACCACCTTACGTACTGTGGTATCGAGCGTAGCGAAGAGTTTGTTTTCAGCGAAGACTTCGCTTTTCGAGATTAGGTTCATCAGTGTCGATTTTCCGACATTGGTGTAGCCGACCAATGCCACACGAACCAACGATCCGCGATTGGAGCGTTGCACGGCCATCTGTCGGTCGATTTTTTGCAGATCCTCTTTGAGCTTGGCAATGCGGTTGCGGATGATACGTCGGTCGGTTTCGATCTCGCGTTCGCCGGCACCGCCACGAGTTCCCGTGCCACCACGCTGACGTTCGAGGTGAGTCCACATACCCGACAGACGTGGCAGAAGGTATTCGTAGTTGGCTAACTGTACCTGTGTTTTGGCATAGGCAGTTTGTGCGCGTGAAAGGAAGATGTCGAGGATCAGCCGCGTGCGGTCGAGTATCCGACAAGGCATGGCCTGCTCGATGTTGCGGGTTTGTGATGGAGAGAGTTCGTCGTCGAAGATCGCCACGTCGATCTCCTGCTCTTTGCACCATACGGAGATCTCTTCCAATTTGCCCGGGCCGACATAAATACGCGACGAAGGTTGTGGCAACCGTTGTGTAAATCGTTTTACGGCACGGATACCGGCAGTTTCAGCCAAAAATTCCAATTCGTCGAGATACTCCTCAATGCGACGCGGGTCGTCTTTGTCGCGGATGACCGCAACAAGTACCGCACGCTCCATGTTGTCGGCATTTACGGTATTATTGCCAGATTCGTTTCGATTTTCCGAGGTAAATCCGGCCGGGGTATTGACTTTTCTCTTCTCCAAATCCGTCGTTTTTTGCAGGAGGGGGACATCTGCCCCCCCCCTCTGTTATTGTGCGTGTTTCTTAAAAATCAAGTAGTAAGCCGATTTCTCCGCGTAGTTGTTGATATCGAACCTTCTTTTGCCTTTGTAATCTTCGGTCCATGCACCATAGACTGTACTGCGGCAACTATGTCCGACTTTGGGTACTTCGATTTTCTCCCAATTGAACTCCCATTTGTTCTTCTTGGCCAGCTGTTTGCAGGTTTTGTAGAAATTGCGGGCACGAGCCAAACGGTGTTTGCCCTGCGAGAGATCGGCTTTGGTCTTCGGAACATATTTGCCGACGGTCATCGTGTCGAGTTTGCCGATCATGATGTAGAGTTTGTGTGCCAAGAACTTCTTGACGGTCTCTTCGTTGGCCATAGGCGTTCCTTTTACCGAATGGCCCCAACCATAAGTTTTCCCCTTCTCATATTTGCTAGGATATCCATCGATTAACGGGAATGTCCAACTTCCAGGGTTACCGGCAACGGCGATGTTCAATCGTGCATCGGGCATGGCCAACGTAAAGCGGTGGGTAAACTGACCGCCGGCCGAGAAACCGAACATGTCGTATTTTTGGGCTGTCGATCCGGTAATCTGCTTAAAGTGATCAAAGATCGCTTCGATACTGCTATAAGTCCATTTTTCGCGCGGTTGTACTTTGCCTTTGCGAACAACGCCACCAAACTGATAAGCCCAACCGCCATAGATCTTGGCAGAATATTCCGGAGCGATGACAACGAATCCGTCGTGTTCAGCAAAATGACGCCATTGGTTGATCTGTCCTTTACCGCTACGTTCTGCGCCGTGCATCGAGAAGAGTACACGCATGTTTTTGACATCACCGGTTTTCGGGATGTAGTAATATACCGTGATGGGCTTGTTTTTCAGCGGAGCATACTCCGTGAAAACAAACTTGCCCATGCCGCGTTTACTATATGGCTCTTGACCATTGGTTTGTGCATAGAGCGAAGGTGTTGTCCATGCTGCGAAGAGCATGACTAACAACGAAAGAATCGACTTCTTGAACATAAATTTGAGTTTTGATAGTAATGCTATTTTTGATTCTTCTTATAAAGCAAGTAGTAGGCCGAAGTCGTCGTGTAATCGTCGATGCTGTATTGCTTCTTGCCGTTGACCTCTTTATATTTACCATAAGCCATGCCATCGGAGGTGTGACCGATGCCTTTGACCTCAACTTTTTTCCAATTAAACTCCCAACCGTTTTTCTTGGCCAACTTTTTGGCTGTTTTATAAATGGTGCGGCCACGATCGAGGCGGTGTTTGCCTTGACTCAATGCGGCATCGTTCGTCGGAACATATTTACCGGCTACTGCCACATCCTCTTTGCCGAGGTGGATATAGAGTTTGCGAGCGAGGAACTTTTTGATGATCTCCTCGTTGGCCAGCGGAGTGCCCTTCACCGAGTAGGGATAAGAGTAGGTCTTGTCGAGTTTCGTGCTCTTCAAACCTTCGATCAGCGGGAATGTCCAGTTGCCCGGGTTGGCTGCCACACCGATATTCAGACGTGCATTGGGCATGGCCAACGCAAAGCGGTGTGTAAACTGACCTCCGGCTGAGTGACCGAACATATCATACACCTCGGCACCTGCACCTGCATACTTTTTCAGGTGGTCAAAGATCGCCTCGATGGAGTTATAGGTCCACTTCTCCTGTGGCTGAACTTTGCCTTTACGGGCGATACCGCCAAATTGGTATTCCCACTCGCGATAGAGTTTTTTGGTATATTCGGGAGCAATTACGATGATTCCGTCGCGCTCGGCAAAACCTTTCCATGTGGTGATACGTCCGCCGGCCGTACGTTGTGCACCGTGCATCACGAAGAGTACGCGCATGTTTTTGATGTCACCTTTGGTCGGGATGTAGTAGTAAACCGTGATAGGCTTATCTTTCAACGGAGCATAGTCTGTGAAGACGAATTTACCTGCTCCGCGTTTGTAGGGAGCTTGGATGTTTTCTTGTGCGAATGAAGGTGTTGCCAACGCTACGAAGAGCATAACCAGCAACAGAGAGATTGTTTTTTTGAACATTGCTTTTATTTAATAAGGTTAATTGTTAACTCGTCCTGTGTTTATTTCTTTTCAGAGAGTGTGATTTTTGCAGTCGGGAGTCTATTTTCCTACTACCTGCTCTCTGAATAGTTACAAATAAGGGTATTCACCCGAAAGCAAATACCCCTATATTTACCGAATCATGCTCTCCTCGCATCGTTTGCGTGCGAATTTTGCATTCCGGATATTGGGTGCGGATTAGTTCTGCAAACGGAAGTCAACAGGCAACGTGTACTTTACACGAACCACTTGGTTGCGCTGTTTGCCCGGCGACCACTTCGGCGACTTGTTCAGTACGCGGATAGCCTCCTCCGACAACGAACGGTCGGGAGTCTTCAAAACTTGGATGTTGGTCAAACGGCCGTCTTTCTCGATCACGAACGTCAAAACCACGCGACCCTGGATACCGTTTTCAAGGGCAATGGTTGGGAATTTTACGTTCTGCTGTACCCAGTTGCGGAACGAGTTGAGGTCGCCACCCTGAAACGAGGGCATGGTTTCGGCGATCAAGAACGGCTGATCATCTTCGATTTTCTCCTCGACAACGGCAACTTCTTGTACGATATCGACAGTTTGGTCGAACTCGGTAAAGTCAACCTCGGTCGTGATCTTGGTGTCGTTGGTAACCACTTGGAGCAAGTCGGCGATCACCTTTACCTCGACCTTCTTGGGAGGCTCGGGCGGTTTTTGATCCTGACGAGTGATCTCGGTGATCTGCTCTTCAACGGGACCATAGTTCAAATCCACCTTTTCGATACGGTGCTCCTTCGGAGTGTAGGAGAATGCTGCAATGACCAGTGCCAACGAAACGGCCAAACCGATTTCCAACAAAAGACCTCGCTTATTTTGCAGGTCTGCTTTGGGTGATTTTTTGATTTCCATCTATGCTTTTAATTTTAATGTGCAAAAAACAATGCAAAGCAAGCACGCTATGCACCACAAATATATGGATTATTTTTCAAAAATAAGCGTTCTCGTATAAAAATCTTTAATTTTTATCTATTTTTGTCCAAGAAACGGGTTGATACCAAGAGAAAATGGGCAATAAAGAGATCTTATACGGCAAGAATCCGGAGGAGTTGAAAGCACTTTGCGCCGAGATGGGCATGCCCCGATTTGCGGCAGGACAGTTGACGCGATGGCTCTATAAACGTCATGTAGAGGATCCTTTGCAGATGACCGACATCTCAGTGGCCTGCCGTGCAAAACTTGCCGAGCGATTTGGCTTGGCATTGTCGGCTCCTGTGCGGGAGAGTGTATCGGTCGATGGCACCAAAAAGTACCTCTATCGCACAATGGAAGGTCACTTTATCGAATCGGCCTATATCCCCGATGACGATCGGGCGACGCTTTGCGTCTCGTCGCAGGCGGGATGTCGCATGGGATGTGCATTTTGTGCTACGGGAAGGCAGGGTTTGCAACAATCGTTATCGGTGGCCGAGATTCTCAACCAGATTGTTTCGTTGCCCGAACGCGATCGGCTTACGAACCTCGTGTTTATGGGTATGGGCGAGCCGTTGGACAACACCGATCATGTATTGCAGGCGATCGACATCCTTACTTCGGAATGGGGTTTCGGTTGGTCGCCGACCCGCATTACCCTCTCCACGTCGGGAGTGGTACCGCAGTTGCGACGATTTCTCGATGCATCGCGGGTGCATCTTGCGGTCAGCTTGCACAATCCGTTCCACGAAGAGCGATTGCAAATTATGCCAGTGGAGCGGGCATGGCCCATTGTCGAGGTGGCCGAGATTTTGCGCGAATACGACTTCACACACCAGCGGCGGGTGTCGTTCGAATATATTGTGATGAGCGGATTGAACGATTCGCCACGCCATGTTCGCGAGTTGTGCCGGTTGCTCAACGGCATCAAATGCCGGATCAACCTGATTCGATTCCACAAGATTCCCGAATCACCTTATTTTTCGCCTTCCGACGAGGCGATGATCCAATTTCGCAATGCCTTGACGGCACGAGGCATACAAACCACCATTCGGGCATCGCGCGGCGAGGATATTCAAGCAGCCTGTGGATTGTTGAGTACTGCGGAAATTCGAAAAATTTGATTATCTTTGTGACTGGGAGCGATTTTTGCACCCGAGAACACTGAAAAATATCGATTATGAAAAAGTTATTATTGTTTTTTATGGCCTTATGCGCAACCGGAGTCGTGCAGGCACAAGTGAAATTCGAGGACAAAACGACCGATGCTCTTCGCGAGATGGCAATCAAACAGCAAAAGTTGGTTTTTATTGATCTCTATGCTACATGGTGCCCTCCCTGTCGCATGATGGAGCGGGATGTTTTTTCGCGTAAAGATGTCGGTGATTTTATGTCCAAATATTTTGTGGCGGCCAAATATGATGTCGATAAAACCACAGGCCGTGAGTTGATGCGTCGCTATGGCGAGGGCTCTATTCCGCTCTACTTGGTATTCGATACCAAAGGCGAATTATTGGGACGTATCTTGGGAGGAGCCAAAGCCGAAACCTTCATGGAAAATCTGCGTGCGATAATCGAAAAAAAGCGTACCGGACAAGCCAAGTAAAGGAAGGTTATAATATTTTAAGGTAACATGCCATTCGACGATCTTTTGGGGAGATTATCCGCAGAAGATCGTTTTTTCGGTACTTATATACGAATTTACACTATCCTTGTTGTTCTCTTGCTTTTCACCACCTTATACTCATGGTTATGCTGTGTTTGCAATTGCCGACCCACCCCCTAAATCCCCCGCCTCGGACAGGGGACTTGCGTCTGTCTGCCTATGGTGGAAGTTGGGTATTTTACACATGGTGCAAAATAGTATGTAATTACCTCTTTTTTGTGATGGAGATGCAGATTGTCGCCGGAGCTATTTGGCGGTGTAAACCACCTTTTTGGTCTCAAAGAACTCTTCGGTGAAAAAGTCGGAGATGTCGTAAAGATTCCAACGCATGCGGGTCAATGCCAATTCTTCGGCCAAATCGCCTCCTTTGAGATAGAGAATGCCGTTGGGCAGTGTGCCGTGTTGTCCGCGTTCGATTTTGTTCCACACCCATTTTACAAATTCGGGCATGGCGGTCACTGCACGGGATACCACATAGTCGAATCGTTCGGGGATGGTTTCGACCCGTGTGCAGCGAGGCTCGATGTTTTTCAACCCGAGACTTTGTACCACACCCTCGACCACCGTGATCTTCTTGCGGATGGAGTCGGCAGCAATAAAGTGTGCTTCGGGGAAGAGGATCGCCAACGGTATTGAGGGGAACCCGCCACCGCAGCCTACATCCAACACGCGAGCTCCTTCATCGAACGCGCAAACTTTGGCAATGGCCAACGAGTGAAGCACATGGCGCAGGTAGAGCTGGTCGAAATCCTTGCGTGAAACCACGTTGATCTTCATGTTCCAATCGGCGTAAAGATCATAGAGTGCGGCAAAATGGTTGAGTTGTTCAGAGGTTAATTCCGGAAAGTATTTGAGAATGAGTTCCACTGTCGTTTAGTTTTGATCTTTGTTCTTTGGGGGTTGCAGGGATATCGTTTGATCCTCATCGCCTCGGATGATCAATTTGCACATCTGCTCCCGTGCCCGATGGATCTGGGTTTTGACGGTTCCCAAGGGCATGGCGAGTTTTTCGGCTATCTCTTCGTAGGAGTATTCCTCGAAAAATCGCAGAATGATAAGTTGCCGGTAGCGGGGTGCCAACCGATCGAGATGACTTTCGATTTGTGCCCGCCGTTGTTGGTTGATGACACTCTCTTCGGGGGTCGGAGCGGGGGATACCGGTGACGAGAACCGTTCGTCGATGGGTAATTCCTCCTGACGACGACGCATGAAATCGATGAATGTGTTTCGGGCAATGGTATAGACCCATTGTCCGAAAGTGTAATCGGCTGAGTAGCGATAGAGATTGATGAATACCTTGATAAACGTCTCTTGCAGCAGGTCGTCGGCATCGGTGACTGCACCACCCAACCGTTGTACGAAGAGCCTGCGAATGGCATCGCGGTAACGATCGAATAGATACTCAAATGCGAACTCATCGCCGGCGAGCGATAGTTCAACCAAACGACGGTCGTCGGCTACAATATAGTCGGCTATCTCCATACACGTTCGTCGTGACGTAGCAGAGCACTCCGCAACCATAAGAATCCCAGAGGCTCGATCAAATCATACAGGAAATAGCGACCGGCAATTCCCGTCTCTCCCAAACGTCGTGCAATGCGTTTTACCTCAAAGGCAACGACAATATAGCGCAACAACAATAATGCTGCGGCAACAACCTTATATTCAAACGGCATTACAGCAATGGCGCACAGTGCAGTGACGAAGAGGAGTATTCGGGACAGCAGTTCCCACCCAACGAAGTTGCGGACGCCGGTGGGATAAAAACGTTCGGAGGCTCCATAATAGCGTTGTTGGCTCATCCACCAACTGATCCCACCCCAGCATTTCTCGTGCAGGGTGGCTCGGGGCGAAAGAATCACACTTACATTCTCGCGGGTCATGATTCGTTGCATGAAAAGGTCATCCTCTCCGATATTCATGTTGAGGTAGTTAAACCCGTTGACACCGAAATAGAGCGATTTTGTGAAACCCAACGAATGAAGCGTCCCCCGATAAGGGCGTTGTTGTATGGCTCGTGTGATCCAAGCGACCGAGTGCATCATCCGCCATGTGCGCATTAGGTAGTTGGCAACACCTTTTTTGCGTTCGAGACCGCAGTAGCCCACAACGATTTCGCCACGCTCGAATCCTTTGGCCATGAGTGAGAGCCAACGATCGGTTTCAGGGAAAGCATCGGTCGAGGAGAGGATCATGCACTCGTAATGCGCCGATTTGATCCCGACATTCAGTGCTTGTTTGCGTGAAATGGGGTAGCGCGGGTCGAGCAGAATCTTGGTGGTGGTGATCTGCGGGAAGTGCTTCTTCAACTGATAGAGATCTTCGTAGAAGTCGTTGTTCTGACCCACATAGACAAGTACCAACTCAAATGCGGGGTACTTTTGAGCCAGCAGCAACGGCAACCGCTCCTCGACAAACGTATAATCCTCGGAGAACATTGGGATGATGACCGAAACGGGCGGTTCGGCATCGCGAACTAAGGAACGACGATTATTTTTGTAGTCGGGAATACGGCCGTAGGCGAAGATATAGTAACCGAACTGTACGCAGAGCATCGTGAGGATCACTCCCGCAAGAGCAATTCCCTCCCAGCCGTAGCATGTCAGAAACGAATCAAAAAACTGCATAATCTCCAATGGCAATTATATACTATTTTGCACCGTGTGTAAAATACCCCGCTTTCCACCGAGGTGGACTAAGTCTCCTGCCCGAGGCGGGGGATTTAGGGGGTAGGTCGGCAATTGCAAACACGGCTCTGCCGTGAATGTAAAGGCCGACAAAGAGGGAATACAACAAAATTGTGTAAATTCGTATATAAGCACCTCTCCAAATATCCGCAAAGGTACAAAACAATTCAGAATTCAGCGGCCGAAATCGAAATTATTTTATACCTCTGCGGTGAAGAGTGGTTGGAGAGAGTTGGCAAGCATTATTTTTTAGAGCCGAGACGCCAAAGGAGACGACAAATCAAAAAGAAAAGAATGCCCCAAAATATGAGTAAAATATCACCTGTTCCTATCATAATATCAATTAATTTATTTCTGTTTCCAGCGGTCAATCAATTTGCAGAGAAGCCGATAAATCAACCAAATGAAAAGGAATGGAATTCCTAAGTAAATTATCAATATCAGAGGAATCATAATAATTTCTCCCATTCCGAAACTTCCTAAAAACAGCGGATTCATAACTAAAATCTTTTATTCCCTCCGTCCCACAAAGGGTTGTTAATAAACAAGAAGCGTGGAACTGAAATGCCACGTTCCAAGTCGGAGGTCGTAGGAATAACCTTTATTCGGAGGATGTGGTAATAGCAGCCCACGCTGAGACGTGAGAAACCATTACGCTTTCTCTCCGAATAGTCTTGAATTTCCTACGTTCCCGACTTTGAGATAAGCATAACGCTTCTTTTTCGAATGTTGGATCGAGACGGTCGATCCGATTACAAAGATATGGAAAGTGATCGTTTTTACCAAATCGCGGCCGCATAAAGTGCCGGCTGTCGCATTGATCGTGCTCGCGAAATTGTGAATGCAAATTATTTTCCCTATTTTTGTGCGATAATAGGATTATGAAATTTACAATACAACATAAAGCGCCGGCATCGAAGGCGCGGGCGGGTGAGTTGCAAACCGATCACGGTGTCGTTCGTACTCCGATCTTCATGCCGGTCGGAACGGCTGCTACGGTAAAAGGTATCTTCCACCGCGACGTGCGCGACGAGGCGCGGGCACAGATCATTTTGGCCAACACCTATCACCTCTACTTGCGTCCGGGTATGGAGATCATCGAAAAGGCCGGCGGTGTCCACCGGTTCTCGACTTGGGAGGGACCGATGTTGACCGACAGTGGTGGTTTTCAGGTTTTTTCGCTAGCCGATTGCCGTAAGATCAAAGAGGAGGGTTGCCACTTCCGTTCGCATATCGACGGCTCGAAACACCTCTTCACTCCCGAAAACGTCATTGATACCGAGCGTACTATCGGTGCCGATATCATGATGGCGTTCGATGAGTGTCCTGCGGGCGACGCACCGCGCGAATATGCGGCCAAATCGTTGGATCTTACCGAGCGGTGGCTCGACCGTTGTTTCAACCGCTATCACCAGACTGCTCCGAAATACGGCCATTATCAAGCCTTGTTCCCCATTGTGCAGGGTTGTACCTATCCCGACCTGCGTGCGCGGGCTGCTGAGAATGTGCAACGCTACAATGCTGATGGATATGCCATCGGCGGACTGGCGGTGGGTGAGCCAACCGATGTAATGTACGAAATGATCGAGGTGGTCAATGCCATACTGCCCGAGGATCGTCCGCGTTACCTGATGGGGGTCGGTACTCCGACCAATATCCTCGAAGCAATCGATCGTGGGGTCGATATGTTTGATTGTGTGATGCCTACGCGAAACGGTCGCAACGGCCAGCTTTTCACCGCCGAAGGGGTGATCAACATCCGCAACAAAAAATGGGAAGATGACTTCTCGCCGATCGATCCCGAAGGTACGGCCTTTGTCGATACGTGTTACTCGAAAGCCTATCTCCATCACCTCTGCGTTTGTGGCGAGATGTTGGCGGCGCAGATTGCCTCGCTGCACAACATTGCATTCTACCTGCGACTAGTCGGCATGGCTCGCGAACATATTGCCGCCGGAGATTTCAAGGCGTGGAAAGAGCAGATGGTTGTCAAACTGCAAAGACGATTGTAAACTATGGAGAGCAAGATTCCGAAACTCGGGTTCCCCGGGTTCAAGATTTTGGACCGATACATATTGGGTAAATTCCTTGCGACCTACTTCTTCGCTATTGCGATGATTATCGTGGTGGTGGTGACGTTCGACTATGTGGAGAAGATCGACGACTTTACCGAGTTGAAAGCTCCGTTCAAAGCGATTGTTTTCGACTACTACCTCAATTTTATCCCCTTCTTCATCAACCAATTCAGCGGTCTGTTCACCTTCATCGCCTGTATCTTCTTTACCTCGAAGATGGCCTATCAGACCGAAATCGTGGCGATGTTGTCGGGGGGCATGTCGTTTCGGCGATTGATGTGGCCCTATTTCCTCGGTGCGTTGATCATTGCGTCGTTGTCGCTGACACTCAACCTATGGCTGATTCCGATGTCGCAACAGCACATTGTCAAATTTGAGCAGCAATACATCAAAAAACGGATGAATGCCGTCTATGACCGTCATATCTATCGACAAATCGAGCCCGGGACTTTTGCCTATATCCGAGGTTATAACGAGAGTCGCAAACAGGCTCTGTTCTTTGCGTTGGAACACTATCACAGTGGCACGATGACCCATTCGCTCGAAGCGGCAGATGTGAAATTCGATCCCGAGACCAAACGATGGACTGCTCCGCGTTATACACGTCGGGAGTTCGACTCGCTGGGCGTCGAGACCTTCTCGCAACATCGCAATCTCGATACGCTCATCAATCTGGAAGTTACCGAATTGGGACGTATCAACGAGTTGATCCAAACGATGAACATCTCCGAGTTGAACCAATTTCACGATCAGCAGCAGGCCAAAGGTTCCGACTCGCTGAATATCATTCAGGTCGAACGACATGCCCGCTATGCCTATCCGCTTTCGACCTTCATCCTGACCTTAATCGGTGTGTCGCTCTCTTCGCGCAAGGTGCGTGGCGGTACGGGTTTGCACATCGGTATCGGTACGGGTCTCTGTTTTTCCTATATTCTCTTCAACCGTTTCTTTGAAGAGTTTGCCAAGAGCGGAACGATGCCCCCGGGCTTGGCCGTATGGCTTCCCAACCTGATCTATTTGGTCATTGCATTCTACCTCTATCAAAAAGCTCCGAAATAAACATACAACATCATGAACAAACGTGCAGGGTTTCTAGCCCGACTCAAACAGTACCCGCTGTTATATAATCTTATCTGCATTGCCGCCATCATTTTGGTAATGGCCGTTGTTGCACACCTTGTCATGCAACTCGGGACACGCCACGGATCGCGTTGTACCGTACCCGATTTTGCGGGAATCCGACTCGACGAAGCCCAGCGGTTGGCCGAGAAACACGATTTGAAACTCCATATCAACGACTCGCTTTTTGTGCCGGCTTATGAGGGCGGTATCGTGCTCGATCAGTTGCCCGAAGGTGGTGTGGAGGTAAAGCCCGGGCGTACAGTCTATATCACAATCAACTCGTTCCGCGAGAAGATGGTTCCTGTCCCTTATGTTGCGGGGCGTTCGCTCCGACAGGCAAAAAACATGTTGGAGATTGCCGGTTTGGAGATCGCCGAGTTGGTCTATCGTCCCGACATCGCTACCAATTATGTGTTGGAGGAGTTTTGTAAAGGACAACCTGTGACCGCAGAAACACGCATGGAGAGCGAAATGGGATCGGGAGTGACGTTGTATGTCGGTGTTGAGGAGAACAATATCGGTACGATTGTCCCGCAATTGGTGGGATTTGCGTTGCAAGAAGCCAAAGGGCGACTTTGGGAGTTGGGACTGAATGTCGGCAAGGTCGATTTTGACGAGGGAATCAACCTTCTCAATCAGAAAAAGGCTCGGGTTTATGCTCAAATACCGGTGGCTGAATATACCATAGCTTTGGGGTCGCGGGTCGATTTGAAGTTGACACTCGACGAAAAGAAAATTGCCGAACAGGTGGCTTTGGCCGAGAAACTTGCGAAAGAAGCTGCCGAGGAGCGTATGCGCCGCGAGCAGGAGCAGGCCGACTCGTTGGCGGCTCTCGGTTTGACACCGGCTGCCACAGCCCCTGCGGTGCAGACCCCCGAAAAGAACAAATCGAATAACGATTCCGGATTTTTCGACTGATGGCAGAAGAACAATATATTGACGACGAGTTGGATGTTGAGGAGCTACGTGCAGAGAGTGAAGACGACGAGGCTTCGGGTCTTTATGAGCACTTCTCCATCACCGCTGACAAAGGGCAATCGTTGTTGCGGCTCGACAAATACTTGACGAGCCACATGGAGAATTGTTCGCGCAACCGTATTCAGGTGGCGGCCGACAGTGGCAATATCTTGGTTAACGGAAAACCTGCCAAGCCGAGTTATAAAGTTAAGCCTTTGGATCATATCCAGCTAGTCATGCCCTATCCCAAACGGGAGTATGAGGTGTTGCCCGAAAATATTCCGCTCGATATTCTCTACGAAGACGATGATCTGGTGATCGTCAACAAAGCCGCAGGCATGGTGGTTCACCCGGGAGTGGGTAACCACAGCGGTACGTTGGTCAACGCCATGAGCTATCACCTGCAACAGTTGCCGATGTTCAGCGAAGGAAATGCCCGTGCCGGATTGGTACACCGCATCGATAAGAATACTTCGGGAATCTTGGTGATGGCCAAAAATGAGTTGGCTTTGGCTCGCTTGGGTAAGCAGTTCTTCGATCACTCGATTCAGCGACGTTATGTTGCTCTCGTCTGGGGTAATTTCGACGAAGACGAGGGTACAATTACGGGTAATATCGGTCGCAGTCCCAAAGATCGGCAGAAGATGTATGTCTTTGCCGATGGCTCCGACGGCAAATGGGCGGTGACCCATTGGCGGGTGTTGCGCCGTTTCGGCTATGTGACCCTCGTGGAGTGTCGTCTCGAAACGGGACGCACGCACCAGATCCGCGTACACATGTCGTGGATCGGGCACCCGTTGTTCAACGATGAACGTTACGGAGGTGATCGGATTCTGAAAGGAACGACCTTTGCCAAATACAAACAGTTTATCGAGAATTGCTTTGCCGTAATGCCGCGTCATGCCCTGCATGCGCGTATGTTAGGCTTTGTGCACCCCACCACCGGCTGTGATGTGCTGTTCGAGAGTGATTTGCCCGAGGATTTCCGTGCGTTGATCGCCAAGTGGGAGAACTATTCCTCGGTAGCCACCGAAGAGTGATCGGGCAAAAATTGTTGTGCGAACGCGCATTGACCCAAGTATAATACCATATAAAAACCGAAATAGCCCCCCTTGTTTCTTCCTACTACTATAAAAGAGGTTCGCGCACGCGGCTGGGAACAGTTGGATGTCATTCTGTTCTCGGGTGATGCGTATATCGATCATCCGGCATTCGGTGCTGCGGTGATCGGACGTTTGTTGGAGGCGGAGGGGTATCGGGTGGCGATCGTTCCGCAACCCAATTGGCGCGACGACCTGCGTGATTTTACCAAACTGGGAGCTCCGCGACTCTTTTTCGGAGTTTCGGCCGGTGCAATGGATTCGATGGTCAACCATTATACGGCCAATCTGCGCCTGCGTAGTAACGATGCCTATACTCCGGCGGGTAAGGCAGGATTTCGCCCCGACTATGCGGTGACAGTCTATACACAGATTCTCAAACGATTATATCCCCATGTTCCGGTGGTTGTCGGCGGTATCGAGGCGTCGCTTCGTCGCCTTACGCACTACGACTATTGGAGCGATCGGTTGAAACCCTCCGTGTTGGTGGAGAGTGGTGCCGACTTGCTGATCTATGGCATGGGCGATCGGGTGATACAGCAGGTGGCACAGGCCATGCGTAACGGTTATAATGCCAAGTTGTTGCGCAAAATCCGTCAAGTGGCTTTCATGGCTGATGCCGACTATGTCGGACGGCTCGATCCCGAGCGTATGATCCGTCTGCACTCGTTTGAGGAGTGCGTGCGCGACAACCATGCTTTTGGCGAGAACTTCACCATCATCGAAACGCAGAGCAACCTGATGAATCCCGATGCTACGTTGGTCGAGGCGGTTGGTGGCCGTTATGTTGTTGTTACGCCTCCCAATGCGACACTGACCACCGAGGAGTTGGATCATTCGTTCGATCTCCCTTACGAGCGTGCGCCGCACCCACGTTATCGTGGCAAAGGCGATATTCCGGCGTGGGAGATGATCAAACACTCGGTGAATCTGCATCGCGGTTGTTTTGGAGGTTGTGCGTTCTGCACTATCTCGGCTCATCAAGGCAAATTCATCAATTCGCGTAGCGAACGCTCGATCCTTACCGAAGTAGAAAAGGTGACCCGTATGCCCGACTTCAAGGGGTACCTCTCGGATATCGGAGGTCCTTCGGCCAATATGTACCGCATGGGTGGCCGTGATCGTGAGTTGTGCCGCAAATGTCGGCGAGCATCGTGTCTGCATCCGAAACGATGTCCGAATCTCGATAACGACCATCGGCCGTTGCTAGCGTTGTATGAGAAGATTCGTCGGGTGAAAGGGGTCAAAAAGGCCTTTATCGGCAGCGGTATCCGCTATGATCTGTTCGATGATTCTCCCTATCTCGAAACGGTGCTTTGTCATCATACTTCGGGACGATTGAAAGTCGCTCCCGAACATACCGAGGAGGGTGTTTTACGGTTGATGCGTAAACCGCCGTTTGCCCTCTTTGAACAATTGAGCACCGATTTTCACCGCATCTGTCGCCGTGAAGGGCTACCCTACCAGCTGATCCCTTATTTTATATCGTCACACCCCGGGTGTGCGGAGCAGGATATGCAGGCGTTGTCGGAGAAGGTCCTCGGCCGTTTGCATTTTACGTTGGAGCAGGTGCAGGATCTCACGCCGACTCCTATGACACTTTCGTCGGTGATGTTCCACACGGGCGAAAATCCCTATACTCGCGAAAAGGTCTATGTCGCCCGATCGCAGGAGGATAAACGACGACAAAAGAGCTACTTCTTTCGGGAAAATCAGGTTGGCAGACCGCAACGGTTGTCGAAAAAACATCCGGCGCAAGGAGTGCGATCCCCTCGTAAGAAACATACAGAAAAAGGCTGATTCCATACGAATCAGCCTTTTGTCCTCGGATAGGATCCTATCCAACAATGTATTTGCCGAATGGCAAGAGCGAAATCAATCGGGCAATAATACTGCTGGTTACAAAAGTAATGGTCGTTGCGAGCAGCATGACGGCCGGTACGGGTAATCCCCACGAGTTGACCCATGCGAATACCGGAACGAGAATGAACATGTGCAACAGATAGACGCCATAGCTGACTTTTGAGAACGGCAATACAATATTACGGTAGAAACGGCCCGAAGCGGTGATTTTACGAATTACAAGGAAGTAAGCTACCGCAGTCAAAGCCACACCTAACGAGCAGAAATACCACGAAGTCTCCATTTCGACAGCTAAATCGATCGGAGCCGACACCGGAAACTCTTTGGGCATGCGAGTCCAAAAGCCGCTTGCCGCAATGGCGTAGCCGATAGCCCAAAGCGGCACGGCCCATGCCAACGTTTTGCGCCACGATAACTCGCCGACATGTACACGGAAATAGTGCCCCAAGACCAAGTAGCCGACAAAGCCGCTGACGTAGTAGAATGTGCCGAACTCGTTCCAGCTGCATTCTCCCCAAACATTCGGACTGCCGGTAACCGCTTCGGCTATCGGGCGTAGTAGCGGGATGATCGTGGTGAATGCCCACAACCCGATGAAGGTCTGCTCCTCGCGCTTGGAGATTCGTTCGATCCATGGTGAGAGCATGGGCATCAGCAAATAGATGCCGACGAGCATATAGACAAACCACAGGTGCCCACTCGCCATGAGGAAGTTCCAGCCCAACCGTTTGAAGTTATCTATGCGGTCGATCTCTCCCTCGGACCCGAGATAGGGGATCAAAGCGTAGAGCATTGTCCAAACGATAAGTGGGATCAGTACGCGGATGAAACGCCGTTTGAAGAACGAGGCGGTATCCTGCTTTACGGGGAAGAGCAGGTAACTCGAAGCCATGAGAAAGAGCGGTACGGCAGCACGCAGTGCCGAGTCGATGATCGTTGACCAAAAGCCGGCCGACCAACTCGGGATGAGGGTTCCCTCGCCTCCGAGGTAAAATGGTTCGACGCTATGAACTAAGATGACCATAAAGCAGGCGATAAACCGCAAATAGTCGAGAAATACGATGCGTTGTCGGGTCTCTTGCATAATTGAAATTTGACAGGTAATGTCCGGTTATGTTATTTTTCGCCTGTTTCTGCTTTCAACTCGGTGTAGAATTTGGCAAATGCTGTTGCATAATAAGGGCATATCCACAGCATCGGAATACAAAGTAGCGGCAGACTCAAAATGATCAGTCCGATTCTGCCGAGATCCATCAAGAATAATTTCATTTTGTATCCCTCCATCATCCGCATACTGCGACAGATGGCCTCTTCGCCAGATATTTCGGGATTTTCGGCCAAAATATAAGAGGCCATTGCATAGGAATATGACTTGATGATGCCCGGGACGATCAGCAACAATGACCACAAGAAAATATAGATGGTTTTGAGCAGTGCAAGAATGACAACCTGCTTGTAATAGGTTTGTGTAAAACCATCCCACATTCCTTTGGGGCCTTCGCCGGTGCCGGTTTTTACCCATCGCAGAAAATGAAATGTTACACCAAAACTCAGCGGGGCAATCAGCAGAAGGTTGATAAGTAGTTGGATACCGCTGTATTCATATGCCACGCCACTTGCCATAGCTGAAAAAACGAATGTGATGACTACGACAGCAATGCCCGAACCCCACTGACCCTGCAAAAGATCAAAGGCGGCTCGTCGGATTTCTGAATTTGATTTCATAGGCGGATAGTAGTTTGAAAGAACACGAGAGAGGTTGGTGCTTGAATAACACATGCGAAGCCATAGCTTCGCATGTGTCTGTTATAAAATCTGTTGTCAGCGGTTTAATCTTCGTCGGTATCGGTGTAGGCTTTGAGCAGTTTATCCTGCACGTCAGCCGGTACTTGTTCATAAGAGGCGAACTTCATGGTGTAGGTTGCCGATCCCGATGTCAGCGACGAGAGTGTTGTCGAATAGCGGTACAATTCGGCCAGAGGCACCGTAGCGTTCAGGCGGTCGAAACCTTTGTCCGACTCCATACCGGCAATCATCGCACGACGGTTTTGCAGGTCGCTCATCACGGCTCCCATATACTCGCTTGGTACCAATACTTCGACGTTATAGATCGGCTCCATGATCTTCGGACCGGCATTGCGGAAGGCCTCTTTGAAGGCGTTACGTGCTGCCAACTTGAACGAGATTTCATTCGAATCTACGGGGTGCATCTTACCATCGTAGATAACGACACGGATGTCGCGGGCATACGATCCGGTCAACGGACCTTCATCCATCTTCTCCATGATACCTTTCAAAATGGCGGGCATAAAACGTGCGTCGATTGCACCACCAACGATGGCCGAGTAGAATTGGAGTTTTCCTCCCCAAGCCAAGTCGTATTCCTCTTTGGTCTTGACATTTACGACCATATCACCCTTACCGGGAACTTTGTAGTTCTTGGGTTCGGGCATGCCCTCATAGTAAGGCTCGATGATCATGTGTACCTCGCCGAACTGGCCGGCACCTCCCGACTGCTTTTTGTGACGATAGTCGGCTTGTGCTACCTTCGTGATGGTCTCGCGATAGGGAATCTTCGGAGCCATGTATTCGTATTGGATCTTATTCTCATTCTGGATGCGCGAACGCAAGATGTTCAAGTGATGTTCACCTTGACCCTGAATGATCGTCTGTTTCAATTCTTTGGAGTACTCCACCAAAATTGTGGGATCTTCGTACTTGGCATCGTTGAGGATCTTACCCAACTTCTCCTCGTCGCTCTGTTCCTTTGCTTTGATGGCGGCACGATAGCGAGGCTCGGGGAATACAATCGGCTCAATGCTTACAGGTGTTGCCGGAGCTGCTAATGTGTCGTTGGTGCGGGTACCTTTGAGTTTCACCGTGCAACCGATGTCACCGGCCGACAGTTCGGTAACCTTGATGCGGTTTTTGCCGGCTACGGCGAAGAGTTGCGAAACTTTCTCTTTGTTACCGGTACGAGTGTTGACCAACTCGCTACCTTCGGTGAGTTTGCCTCGAATTACACGGAAATAGGAGATTTCGCCGATGTGTTGCTCGATTTGGCTCTTGAATACGAAAACGGTAGCAGGGGCGGTTTCGTCGGCGATGATTTCCTCGCCTTCGGTCGAGAGGAAAGCTGGAGCTTTCAGCGGACCCGGAGCAACGTTGATCACAAACTCCATCAAACGCTTGGTACCGATGTCGCGTTTGCCGCTGGTGCAGAAGATAGGCATCACCTCGCGGTTGGCAAGACCGATTTTCAAACCTGCACGGATGTCGTCTTGGGTAAGTGTGCCTTTCTCGAAGTAGAGCTCCATGAGAGCCTCGTCGTGCTCGGCAGCCATTTCCACCAATTCGCGGTTCAATTCTTGTGCTCTCTCCAACTCCTCGGCCGGAATATCCAACTCCTCGCGGTGGCCGTCGTTGTCTTTGAAGCGGTACATTTTCATCAACAATACGTCGATGAATGCGTTGAAGTCGGGACCTTGATTGACCGGATACTGTACGATGACCGGTTTCACGCGCGAGGCGGCTTTGATCGACTCGTAGGCGGCCTCGAAATTGGCTTTGTCCGAGTCGAGTTGGTTGATCACACCGATCAGCGGTTTGTTCAAGATGCGGGCATAACGAGCCTGAATCTCGCTGCCGACCTCCCATCCATTGACGGCGCTGTATAAGAAGATACCCACGTCGGCCACTTTGAATGCCGAGAAGAGGTTCCCACAAAAGTCGTCTGAACCCGGGCAGTCGATGATGTTGAGCTTGCGCTCCATGAATTCGGTGAAGAGGATTGTAGAGTAGATCGAGCGTTTGTATTCGTGCTCGATGTCCGTGTTGTCCGAGATCGTGTTGTTCGTCTCGATACTACCCCTGCGGTCGATGACCTTACCCTCATAGGCCATCGCTTCGGCAAGGGTAGTTTTTCCCGTACCGGGGGCTCCGATGAGTACGATGTTTTTGATCTCTTTGGCTGAATAATTTTTCATATTCGTATGGTTTTAAGGTTATCATAACTCCCGAAAAAGCGTTGAGCGGGCTTTGGCGGCGGATTTTATACTCTGCCTGATGCACACACGCTGCCTGTTTCTCGGTTTAGGCGACTATAAATATACGAAAAATTTGAGAAAAACAAGTAATTATACAAAAAAACGCCTTTGAAAAGGCGTTTTTTTGGAAAGAATATCGAATGGTTTATCGATCTTGATCGGGTCATTTGCTGTTTTTGTTGCCGTAACGACCCAAAAACCATCCACCTCCGAAAACGATCAGATAGATCAAAATATCTACCATCGTATTTTCAAGCCAATTCCAGATGGTTTTCCCGAAAGTGACTCCTAATAAAACGCCACTCACTATGGCGATGGCAGCGAGAATCCATTTGGTTTTTGCAGTCATGGCCTCTTTCTGTTATTTCCCGACAACAGCCTCCAACTCCTCGACGGTGATGGGGATCTTTCGGTCGCCGATGATTCGGCATCCGGTTTCGGTGACCAAAAGATCGTCTTCGATGCGGATGCCACCGAAGTTGTAGTAGTCGGTCAGACGATCGTAGTTGACGATGCCCACGTATTTCCCTTCGGCACGGCACTTGTCGATCAATGCGGGGATGAAATAGATACCGGGTTCGTCGGTCATGACGGTCCCCGTTCTGATGCGCCATGCCGAACGGTAGATGCAGGTTGCCGATTTTGTAGCGCGATCGGCGATCGACGAGAAGTCGAACGATCGTTCTCCCATTGCTTCGCAGTCGTGGACATCCATGCCCAATCCGTGTCCCAATCCGTGAGGCATGAGCATGGTCATTGCTCCACTTGCTACGGCATCCTCGGCCGTTCCGTGTAGCAGCCCGATACCGATCAAGCCCTCGGCCAACGTGAGGTAGGCTGTGCGGTGTATCTCGTGATACATCATGTTCGGACGAACAATCTCGGCCACGCGATCGTGCGCTGCCAATACTATATTATATATGTCTTTTTGTTTGTCGGTAAAACGACCGCTTACGGGATAGGTGCGGGTATGGTCGGAGCAATAACCCTCGACACTCTCGGCTCCGGCATCAACCAACAACAGACGTCCATTCTCCAACACCCCGTCGCAGTTGATGTTGTGGAGCGTTTCGCCGTGTTGCGATACGATTGAGGGGAACGAAACACCTTGTCCCACAGACTTGGCAATTCCCTCGATCGCTCCAGCAATCTGTCGTTCGACAACACCTGCCCGACACATCTTCATCGCCGTAGTGTGCATGTCGTAGCCGATGTGGAATGCCCGTTCGATCTCTTCGATCTCTTCGAGGCTCTTCGTTTCGCGCATCTCGGCTACGGCAAACATCAAATCGACCGATTTGTAGTCGTGCAGCTGTGCCGGTGCGATTCCCAAAAGAGCCGACAATTGGAGTTTGGTCTCTCCGCGATAGGGAGGCAGGTAGTGGATGCGACGTCCTTGTGCAATGGTTTTGCGCAAGCGAGCCTCCAATGCCGCCATCGGGAATGTTGCCGCTACTCCGACCTCGGC
This sequence comes from Rikenellaceae bacterium, assembly GCA_015059735.1. Classification (GTDB taxonomy): domain Bacteria; phylum Bacteroidota; class Bacteroidia; order Bacteroidales; family Rikenellaceae; genus Alistipes. Next base: position 168,209 of record SUZX01000006.1, read on the forward strand.
ACCTTGCTCGCGCAAGGTGGGTTGTGGGCCTGTCCAGATGATGTCCTCGACGGTGAAATCATCGCCATATAACTCCGATTCGCCCGACTCGCAGTCGATTAGACCGACCAACGAGGGGGCCGTGAGCCCAAAGTAGTAGCGGAAAGTCGAGTCTTGACGATGATAATAGGCATTGTTGGGATAGCAGTTGGGAGCAAGTTGGTTCCCCGGGAGCAGGATGATTCCCGTTCCGATTCTAGTGCGCAATTGCTCGCGGCGTGCGCTATATGTATTGGCTGAAAACATGGTTGAAAGTTTTATGATTTTTACAAATATACGAAAAAAATCGATTAATATATTACGGGGGAACTTAAAATTATAATCGGCAAAACGATTTGTACAACTTTGTAAAACGAAATGTGCAAAAATCCAAAATTTTTGCGAGCATTTGAAGCGACCATTTGAGCGGAAATTAAACGCTTTTCAAACACTATTCAAACGAT
>SUZX01000007.1 GCA_015059735.1 Rikenellaceae bacterium
TGACTGCTTGTCTGTCGTTATTTAATAATTTGAACCTTTGTAAGCCGACAACCAGTTGGTTATTACCTTTGCAATAGATTATTCTACTATTGCGTATTTCCTCATCAAATGTAAGGATTATTTAGCAGAAAAACAAATATTATGAATAAAATGTAAAAATGCTGTCATACAAACTTGTTGTGACAGCATTTTTGTGCGGATAAAGGGACTCGAACCCCCACGCCTCTCGGCATCAGATCCTAAGTCTGACGTGGCTACCAATTACACCATATCCGCAAATTATGTTGCAAAGGTAGAAAAAAATCGGGATATTCAACTATTGTAAGTAAATAATTCTGCCCCCAATCGAAAATTGTTGGGGTAGTTATATCCAAAATCGCAAAAAAATTATCGTATTTTATTTTTTAGCTGCCTAATCATTGCTGATCATGGTATGCGGAACGTCCGAACGTGGTTAGCTACCGAAAAAGTTTCGATAGGAAGAGATGAAAAAATATTGCTTTTTTAGTTTGTTTTGCTCAACTTTGTGGCATTATATCAATTCGATTAAAGCCTATTTTATTGTGGCAACAGCCTAAAAAGGCAAAATGTTTTGCACTTTCTGTTAAATATGCTACATTTGTAGTACATATTGAATACACGGAGAGTGTGTAAGTTTGTTCCTTTAGAGTGAACGTAGGAAATTCAATCTGAGGAGGGAATAGCTGACATTTTGCTGCGTCAGATCCTTATAGGATACGGCGTGGGCTGTTGCTTGTTTTATCTTCAAGGTTTCCTACGACCTACTCTAATAGAATAAGTTTTCAGTACCACGCTTTCTGTTTTTATAACCCTAATTTAATTTTATCAATCGTCGGAGGGTACTGATACGACAACTGAATCTTAAAAGTTATTATTCCGGATTCGAACTATTATCTAAACTTAAAGACAAAATGTGTTTAATGAATTAAAATTAACTGTTATGAGAGGTTGTTTGAATGTTTTCTGGTATTTCCCGTTATTCGGTTTTTTTCATGCGTTGATCTATGTGATAATGGGTGCTATTCTTTGTTGTACCGTTATTCTGTATCCTATTGGGTTGGGTTATTTTCAAATAGCAAGATATCTACTCTCGCCATTTTCATCAGCACTTGTGTCGCGAGCCGATTTATTGTTGGTGCGCCCTCAGGATGCAACCGATGAGAAGAGTTTCTCTGATACATATACTAAAATTATCGGTGTTTTGTTTATTCCTTTTGGGTTAATTGCCTCTGCATACGCCGTTTTGGGTATTATAAATTGTTGTTTATACATTGTTACCATCCCGTGTGTTTATGTATGGACACGAGCATTGCCTGCTATTTTCAACCCTACGGGGAAAGTTTGTGTTCCCATAGCGGTTGCGGATGAGATTACGCGGATCAAAAATGGGCAGACGGTGGCAAAATTCAAAGGTGACAGCCCCACCGTTACCGAAGAAGCAGTAGCTATGAATACGGGCACTGCCAATACATACGGTCGGTGTGAAACACCGCAAAACTCGCCAGAAAAGAGAGTGCGAGATTATGATGAGTCTCAATTGCAGGAAATCGTCAATAATCCGACAATGTACAATGCTCAAATGGTTGAGTCTTGCCGTAAGGAGATCGCCATACGAGAGGAGAGCAAGGCTTTTGAAGATCAGATAAAGACATTCGATAATGATCGGTTGAGTGAGATATTAAAAAATTCTGCGCTTTATTCCGAGGCAATGATCTGTGTCGCAGAGCGTGAATTGGCAGAACGGATCAGGTTGAGAGATGAGCAATTGGAACGAGAAGCTGCGGAAGCACGTGCTTTACGCGAACAGGCAGCAGCTGCCAAACGGGAGCAGCAACGATTGTGGTTGAAGAAGAACGCGAAATGGCTTATATTGGTTGCCACTACTGTTCTCGTTTTGCTCATCAGTTTGGTATGTTATAAAATAACCGATAATAGAAGACGGCAACAGATCGCCAGGGAAAACATTAAAGTCCATTTGATAAAAGTATATAACGCAAGAGCCCAAATATATGATTATTATCAAAAAATCACTGATTTGCTGCCTGCGGTAAATGCGCAAGATCGAAAATCGTTCCGTAAAGAGGCAAAAGCCGTGATCGGAGTTACCGATCAAGTGACCGAAGATGCCTATACAATTGCGAGAGATACGCAGTATCTTCGCAATGTGGCAGGTTTTGAGCGAATCGCAACCAAAATTCAAGAACAAAGTGGCATTATTGAGCCTGAAATTGAAAAAATACAGAAGGCTTATGAGCAAATAAAGGAGCGTGCCGCAGTAGAAAAAGTAGCAAGGGCTAAACGGGAAGAAGAAGCACGTATTGCAGCTGAAAAGCGAGCAGAAGAGGCTCGTATCGCGGCCGAGAAGCGAGCGGAAGAAGAGCGTATTGCCGCCAAGAAACGAGCCAAAGCCGCACAGATTGCCTCATGGCAACGGGAAGAAGAGGCTCGGGTTGCTCGGAAACTCAAAGCCGGCGAGGGAAGAGATGGAGCCTATCAAGTTGGAGACTATTATAACCAAGGCGGAAAAAAGGGAATTGTTTTTGAGGTGAATAGTGGCGGACGGCATGGTAAAATTGTAAGCGTTGTTTATACAACCGGAGTGTGGAATCATGTTAATAATTGGTGTAAATCGTTAGGAGCCGGTTGGCGGTTACCTTCGCTTAGAGAGTTGCAAAATATATATTATGTTAGAAATAATAAAATTTCTAAAGTGAGAGGTGATTTTTGGAGTTCAACCAGTGCAGGGAACGATCAAGCAAAAGGATTAGTGATATTAGATCAAAGAGCTAACATTCACACTATGAAGAAGACTATGCACGCTTATGCTCGTGCTGTCTGCGAATTTTAATACATCATTTTGACGAAAGAATATATCCGTTAGTTATTGGGATATGATCAGCATTTTCTAAACACACAAGAAAGAGCAGTTTCTCGACTGCTCTTTTTTCGTGCAGAGAGGAGGCTTTTCGTTTTTTTTTCTGTACTTTTGTTCGCAGAAATTGTTGCGAATGCCACAGACGCTGACCCTCATACTCTCGCCTCGCGAAGCATCCGATGCCCGCTATTATACCTCGCGGGTGGCTCATACGTTGCATATTCGCGAACAAGACATTGCCTTGTTGCGTGTGGTTAAACGGTCGATCGATGCGCGACAGCGACAGCCGAAGGTTAATCTTACACTCGAAATCTATCTCGATCATGAGCCACAACCTGCCCCTGTGCATTTCGACTACCCCTCGGTAGTCGGCCATACGGAGGTCGTAGTGGTCGGATCGGGTCCTGCGGGCCTTTTTGCCGCACTACGTCTCATTGAGTTGGGATTCAAACCGATTGTTTTGGAGCGCGGCCGCGATGTCTCGACCCGCAAGATCGATATTGCACAAATCAACCGCAATGGAGCTGTCGATCCCGATTCGAATTACGCATTCGGAGAGGGTGGTGCCGGAACATTCTCCGATGGCAAACTTTTCACCCGCAGCAAAAAGCGTGGAGATTATAACAAAGCACTCCAAACTTTGGTCTTTCACGGAGCCAATCCTGAGATCCTTTTTGAAGCGCATCCGCATATCGGTACGGATAAGTTGCCTTATATCATCTCGCGTATTCGTCAGACGATTCTCGATGCCGGCGGAATGTTTCTTTTTGATAAGCGAGTAACCGACTTGATTTTGCGTCAAGGTCGTATCTGCGGTGTGCAGTGTGGCGATGAACGAATCGAGGGTGCGGCTGTTGTGCTTGCCACGGGCCACTCCGCCCGCGACATTTATGAGTTGCTTTATGCCCGAGGCGTGCGTATTGAGGCTAAACCGTTTGCTATGGGAGTGCGTATTGAGCATCCGCAGGCATTAATCGATTCGATTCAATACCATTGCGAGTCACGGGGCGAATATTTGCCAGCAGCCTCCTATTCGCTTGTCAGCCAAGAGAACGGTCGCGGGGTCTATTCGTTCTGTATGTGCCCGGGAGGATTTATTGTGCCGGCCATGACTGATGCCGCTGAATCTGTTGTAAACGGCATGTCACCGAGTGGTCGCACGTCGCCATATGCCAATTCGGGATTGGTTACCGAGGTGCGTCTTTCCGATTTCGAACATCTGCGGGCCGAATGGGGCGAGTTGGCCGGTTTGCGCTTTCAACAACAATTCGAGATGCAGGCACGACAATTTGGCGGTGACAAACAGATCGCTCCAGCGCAGCGTGTGGCCGATTTTGTAGCGGGACGTGCCAGCCGATCGCTGCCCAAAAGTTCGTATATCCCCGGGCTTATACCTTCACGCCTCGACGAGTGGATGCCGCCATTTATTGCCGAGAGCCTGCGACGTGGCCTTACGACCTTTGGACGACGCATGCGAGGATTTGTAACCAATGAGGCAATTGTTGCCGGTGTCGAGTCGCGCACTTCGACACCTGTGCGTATTCCTCGCGATGCCACGACACTCATGCACCCCGAAGTTGCAGGACTTTTTCCGGCAGGAGAGGGTGCAGGATATGCCGGAGGAATTATCTCGGCAGCTCTCGATGGCGAGCGGATTGCCAATGCAATAAAAACCTATCTTTCTACCCCCAATCATTAATTGCCATGTCACCGAAAGTCAGTGTGATTATCCCTGTTTATAATGTCGAGCCTTATCTCGCACGTTGTTTGGAGAGCCTTATTGTGCAAACTTTGGAAGATATCGAGATCATTTGTATTGATGACGAATCGACCGATGGCTCTTTGGCATTGTTACGCTCATATGCTGCACGCGAACCGCGTATGAAGGTCCTTACCCAGAAAAACAAGCGTCAGGGTGGAGCTCGTAATACAGGTCTTGACATCGCATGTGGAGAGTATGTACTTTATATTGATTCCGACGATTGGATCGATCCCGACTATTGCGAGTCGCTCTATCGGGCGGCCGTGCGCTATGATGCCGATGTGGCAGTCGGGGCTATTCGCAAAGATCGTGTTTCGCCTCCTTTGTCGAAATGGGTGATTCGGTTCAACGAAGAGCGGGTTGTGGAGGATTTGACGGAGAAATTTGCCGTATGCCAATGTCCTCCCGATTTTCACCCTGTCAATAAGATGTTACGTCGTGAAGCGTTGTTGCGTGCCGGTTTTCGTTTCCGAGAGTATGCCCAATACGAAGATGTGGAGTATGTCATGCAGATATTGGGAGAGTTGGGACGGTTGGTGACAGTTCCCGGGCCTACTTATCACTATGTTGTACACGAAGGTTCTACCGTAAAGGGGAAACAAACCTCTGAAAAACAACTCAACAAATACAATGCCCACAAAGCTTTTATTGCCTACGCCGATCGCAAAGGTCTTCGATTGAAACACAAACATCGTAATCTTACCAAACGTTTCTATACATTGGGCGGAATAACCGTTTTGAAATTGAAGGATCACGACGGTCGATTGGTTTGGCGTCTCTTCGATTTTATCCCTATTTGGGCTTGGAGAGTCTAATTTTAACCGATATTTCACCCTTCGATTTTGTCGCTTCGCCACCAATTTCTTATTTGTTTTTGGATGGGTGAGATGTGTATAATCTCCGCTTTGATGCATTTCAGGCACGACTTTTGTGAATTATAGGGCTGAATTATGGAGTTTCGGATGTCGAAAGGCTCATAGTCGCGAATTTGTATATTCGAGAAAAAGTGCGTATCTTGCCATTGCAAAACCAACTAATCAGTTTGATAAAGATGCGTTGGGCTTTGCGAAAAAGGTATATAATTATTGTTGTAACTAAAACCAGATTGCCTATCGGAAACATCTACTCTTAGAAACCAAAACCATAAGAGTATGAATGCGCAAGTATTAAGTGACCAAGTATTGCTTAATAATTACCTTTCAGGTGATCGGAATGCTATTTCCAGCCTTATAGAACGTCATAATCGTCGAGTTCGTGATTATATTAATATGCTTGTAAAAAATCACGATCTTGCCGAAGATATTGCCCAAGAAGCCTTTATCAAGGCAGTACGAGTTATTGATGAAGGACGTTATACCGACAATGGAAAATTCTTGTCGTGGATACTGCGAATAGCCCATAATTTGGTGATCGACCATTTTCGGGCACAACGACAGAATAAAACCGTTTCGGAAACCGATGTCGGTTATGATGTGTTGGGAACTTTGAGGTTTGCCGAGCATACCATTGAGGATGCTCTTGTCAGCGAACAAATCGAGCGTGATGTGCGAGCATTGGTGGAGTTGCTACCGGAAGAACAACGCGAAGTGGTGATGATGCGTTATTTTGCCGGTTTGAGTTTCAAGGATATTGCAGAACAGACTAATGTCAGCATCAATACGGCTTTGGGACGTATGCGTTATGCCTTGATCAATTTGCGGCGAATGATTAAAGAAAAAAAGTTGATTTTAAGTTGATACCTGCACAATATTTCTCGCTGCACTGCGTTTATTTTATGTAACAGCAATAAATCGGTGCCTATGGAAAATATTGACACGCATGGAAATTCACATAACGGCATCTCTGAGGACGAAGAACTCATGATGCGAGAGGTGATTCAAGAGGATGCTGATCTATGTTATCTGCATCACTACCTTTCGGAGGTTTTTGGCCAACGGGATAATTTTTAAGGGTTAATTTTTGATGGGAGAGAAGAGTTTCGGGAGAGACTCTTCTCGTTTTTTATAGGTACTTATAGGATGTGATCCGTGAAATTGTGTATGATTCCTCTTTTCAACCCTTTGCATTTGGTTGTGTCGTGGTTATAATTACCCTTTTAAATTTACCCATTTAATTCGATAGCTCTTTGATATACTGCCAATAGATCGGCGGCAATTTGTTTGGGCTCGAATCGTTTTACATGATGAAGTCCCGCTTCGATCATTTGCTTTTGCAATGCGGTGTCTGATAATACCTCGACGATTCGAGTGGCTAACTCTTCGGCATTGTCCGGATCGACATAAAATGCTCCCGCGCCTCCCGACTCTTCCAAACATGATCCGCGAGTACCGATGGTCGGGACGCCGCATGCCGCTGCTTCGATCATCGGAATGCCGAATCCTTCGTAACGTGATGGATAGACAAAAAGTGCGGCGTTACGATATATGGCTGGTAAATCCGGAAACGTCACGTTGGAGAGAATGTGTAAGTGGTTGTCGATTCTATGTTTTGCAGCATATTGTTCAACACATGCTGTGTAAGGAGTTCGTTTCCCAACGGCAACCAAGTCGATGGGTTCGGGCAGAAGTCTATTCGCTTCGACCAATAGTTTCAGGTTTTTTCGCTCTTCAATGCTCCCAACGGTGAGAATATAGCGATCGGGTAACCGATATTTTTCGCGTACGGCGCGTAATTTTTCTTCGGAGATTGGTCGCTTGAATTGCGCATCGCAGCTTTGGTAAACCACATCGATTTTTTTGTCCGAAATTCCGAAATAGTGTATGATGTCACGTTTGGTGGCCTCGCTTATGGCAATAATTCGATTGGCTGTCTCGCAGGCTTTGCGGAATTTAAGCGTGTATATCGTGCGGTCAATCTTCGAATAATAAGAGGGATGGCGTAGGAAAATTAGATCGTGAATGGTTACTATGGAGCAAATACCGGCTTTTCGCAATCCAATGGGTAGTTCGCCACTCAACCCGTGAAAGAGAGTCAGATCGGTTGGCAACTCGCGAACGACACCCCACGAACGCCATATCGATTTTCCAATCCCATGCTTGGGCGTTTGGGGATAACAAAATCGGATCGAGGGAGCAGCAGGCAATCGTTTTCGCAGCTCTTCGCGCCCCGAATCTGGTGAGAATAACAAGTATTCATTGTCGGGAGCATAGCGAGACAATGTTTCGATAACTGTACGGCAGTAATTCCCTAAACCGGTGGCATTATGTGTGATACGTTTTGCCTCAAAGCCGATTTCCATAAAGTGATAGGTCGTTTTGTTGAAGGGTGAATGACGTTGATTCTTTTCGGTTTTTTTGGTGTGTAAAAGCTGTCTTCACATATCATTGAATACCTTCAATGATACATTCTTGTGATATCACTTCCCGCTCCGGTATCGCATGAAAGATTGATAAATACTCCTTGCCATAGATGATATGCAGATAGTAGGCAATATATTCTTCGGCACATCGGCTCCAATCGAATTGTTGAGCCCAACGACGAACCTGTTTGGCGGCTTCTTCTTCGTCTTCATAGAATGCGGCTAATCCTTTTTTTGTTACGGCAGCCATAGCTTCGGGGGTCAAATCGTCGTAATAATAGGCAACCGGCCCGCCGATTTCAGGGAGAGCGGTAAGACGGGAAAGAAAAACCGGTTTCCCGAAGTGCATTGCCTCGATCGGGGGCAGACCAAAGCCCTCGCAGAGCGAAGGAAACAAAAAACCGCGACAACAAGCATATAAGGCTGCTTTTTCCTCACTGGTAACCGGATCGAGCGGAGTGATGTTGTGCAATCCGGATTTGACAATTCGTCGTTTCAGTTGTTTCCCATATTCGGAACTCCAATTTCCGATCAATGCTAAATGTTCTTTCGGAAGTTGTGCCATCATCGCAACCAACAGATGGGCATTTTTCTTGGGTTGCAAACTCGAAATGTGAAGTAGGAAACGGTCAGGAAGAGCAAATCGGGTGAGTACGTTTCTTGCATGTGCCGATGGTTGATTCAGATTAGCAACTCCATTGTATATTACACGAGAAGGTTGAGAAGGTGTAAAATGAATGGCCACATCATGTTGTGCAAATTTCGAAATATACGAGAGCCAATTTACTTTTTCAAGCCGTCGTCTAAATAGTTCGCTGTATATTTTAAGTTTCGCTCCGTTTTTCTCATAAAGGAAATTAATGTCATGAATGGTCATTAAGTTGTGCTGAGCAAAACTCATGTATTTGATTCGCGAATATTGATGAGTGAGATGACAAAGATCCATCCGAATAGGATAGTGACGGATCAGGTATCGATTGATATGAGAGAGCTGGATGTAGCGTACGTCGTTCCCAAAACACCCTTTATAGCCATACGGTACGATGAAATAAAATATGATCCCGTATTGTTGGCGTAGAGCGGCAGCCCGTCGGGCGAGATGTGTTGCTAATTGCCATGTAAACTCTCCCAATCCGACATTCCGATTCCCGATATCATATAGTTCGATAGCAATTTTTCGATTTTTCTTCATAATTTGTCCATCTCTGTTAGTGTTTATATATGCAAGGGTAGTGCCATAAACGATTAAAAACAAGGAGGAGATCTTATTCGGGAACAGATACTGATATCGTGCGCGAAAAAATCTAAGGCAGAGAGAGTGGCACCTCGAAATGAAGTTGTTAATTTCTATTTGAAACTTGGGAATGTTATGTAATTGTTAAATTGTTTGAAATATTTAATAAAAAATTTGCATAATTGAAAAAGTCTTCTTACCTTTGTCGCGAAGTTTTAAGGTTCATTTTAAGGTTAGTAGTTTTAGGTTAGTAGAGAGAAGATCGGCTGGTTGCAGTATCATACTGCTAAGACTTGGGGAACGGTGCTCGTTTCGAAGTCGAATACCACCGGTTGAATCTCTTTTTTTTTGCGCATGGATTAATCGATTGAGAATAGCTCAATAGTCTTTTTGATATCAATAGCGAGTAAAATTGATGAAATTTTGTGCGTTCGAAGCAAAAAATAGCAGATTTCGCAAAAAAATTTTGCAGAATCAAAAGAAGACATTATCTTTGCACCACGAAAACCAAATGGTGGATTCATCTAAGGGCTAGGATACGTGCCTCTCACGCACGACATAGGGGTTCGAATCCCCTATCCACTACAAAAGAAACAAAAAATATAAGGAGTGCAAATCGCACTCCTTATATTTTTTGTTTGATTAAAAATAAATAGGAGCAAACAATTACCCGCAAGCTATTTACCCCGTATTTTTCAACCATCGCGCTTTGCTCATTCAGAAAATAGTTGTACTTTTGCTGGAGTAGTTAAACCGAGTTGAAATTATCTATCAAAGGTCTTTTATGATTAAAACACTTTTAGCATTAGCGATATTGGTGGCAAATATAGGTATGGAGTGGTTCAAATCGCAATTTGACACCTACGACAAGATGCAGAAATGTCTCCACGAACTTGCCGAGCCGGGATATGTGGAGCACAAAAGCGCAGAACTTATCATAAAGCACCTCGAGGAGCACGGATTCAAGGTTGAACGAGGTGTTGCCAACATTCCGACCGCCTTCGTAGCAACTTTTGGCGAAGGGAAGCCCGTTATGGGCGTTCTTGCCGAATACGATGCCTTGCCGGGACTATCGCAGGATACGACAGCGTGTTTCAATCCTCGTATAGCGGGAGGCTACGGACACGGTTGCGGCCACAACCTTATTGGTACAGCGGCCGTTTCTGCCGCAGTTGCCGTATCGAAATGGCTTGCCGAGGGACACAAGGGAACGATTAAATTGTTTGGCTGCCCTGCCGAAGAGGGCGGTGGCGGAAAGACATATATGGTGCGTGAGGGCCTTTTCGACGATGTCGATTGCGCCATCTCTTACCACCCTACAAGTTGCAACCAGATACTCCACACCTCGCAATCGGCAAAGATTGGCGTACTATTCAACTTTATCGGCAAGAGCTCTCACGCAGGCTCCACACCGCATAATGGTCGTTCGGCTCTCGATGGCGTAGAGGCGATGAACTTTATGATGAACCTCAACCGCGAGCACATTCATCAGGATTGCCGAGTTCACTACATCATTACTGATGGTGGAGAAGCTCCAAACATTGTACCCGACAAGGCTCAGGTTTATTACTACCTGCGCCATCCAAATTCAGAGGTTGCGAAGGAGCTTCTGAAGCGCACTATTGCAGCGGCGGAGGGTGCTGCGATGGGAACAGGAACAGCCGTAAAGTATGAGTTCTTGAGTGGCACATATTCGATACTGCGCAACAACACCCTTGCAAAGATAGCCCATCGCAACCTCGTTAAGGTTGGGGGTGTAAAATTGACGGATGCCGAGAAGGAGTATGTAAGGGCTCTAAATGGTGGTGCAGACAAGAATAGGCCTATCGATTTGACTCCATTTGAGAGAGTTGAGCCGTTTGTAGAGAGTTGGGTATATGGCGGAGGCAGCTCTGATGATACCGGCGATGTGTCGCAAGTTGTTCCACTATGCAGAGTTGAAACATGCGCCAACATCATAGGCATCCACACCTGGCAATTCTCCTCTATCGTAGGAACATCGATTGGTACCAAGGCGATGCTCAATGCAGCAAAGACAATATACCTCACCCTCATAGAGCTGTATCAGAAGCCGAAGGAGTTACAGAAGATTCGCGAGGAGTGGGAGTCGGTGCAAGGCAAAGATTACAAATACGAGAGTATCATCGGCAATGCACCCCCTGCCTTGGAGTACTTCAGAAAGAAGGCAGAATCTGCTCCTCGATAGATAGAAAAAAATAAGCGTTTTGAAGTACGCTTATTTTTTTATCCTTTCCCATGATTGATTAGGAGATAAAGCCGTCCATCTTGTCGGGTTCGGCGCAGGCAACAACTATATTTTCGCCATCCCACTTGCGGATAAGGAAGAGATTGTCAGTGCCTGTAGCATAGAGCGAAAACGAACCGATACTACGTGTATAATACCTACCAAAGAAGCCGAACAGCCCTCCAACTCCGAAGGTACGAATTGCTCCTCTCATAGCATCTTTCGGCAGTTTTTCCACACTCTTAACCTCGTCGCGGCGAATCGTAACACTCCGATATCGACGCAGAATAACAATCTGCGACTCCCCCCCCCCCACCTCCAATCGCTGTGGAGCCAACCCCTCGCACGCCAACATCGTAGGGAGCATTATCAGATTAAAGAGTATGAGTCCGACAAGGTGCTCGACATTATCGGACTGCGTAAATAGCATATAGAGCATATATCCCGACACACCAACCGTAAACGATGCACCCAACTCACGATAATAGGCCTAGCGGTATGTCGGCATAATATCGCCAAGGAGATTATTTCCTTCGGCAAAAATCGTCCAAGTCTTATTTACGTGCCAATCGGCATAGAGGCTTAAATCGAGTGCCACAGGCGTTGTAGAATGGCCTATCGAAGTTGGTTCCGCATAGTTCGGATTGAAGAGCGCATAGTTGCGTAGCGATGTCCATCGGCTCTTACCATACACCTCGGTCGAGAGTCCCAAGGTAAATTGTTTGTGAGTATATCGAACCTTGAGAGAGCCCTCCACATTCGGCATTGCACTATCAATAGTCGTTTCGCCAAGTTTAGCGTAGTCGCTATAGAGCAGACTCTTGACCTGTGCCGAAATCAGCAACAGCGAGACAGGTCGGTAATCTATCACACCTCACAACGACCATATATTGCGTTTTGCGGTGGTTACATCGAAGAATATTTGATTGACATTATACCAATAGAGAGCATTCTTCATAAAAGAAACAAAAAACATAAGGAGTATGATTAATACTCCTTATGTTTTTATATATATATCAATGTGTTAGTCAAGTAATGTGTCGATCGAACAACTATTTCGGACAGATGACACGAAGAGCTCCTGCAAGACACTCGATTGAGAGCGGGAATTCGGCTCCCGGTTGTCCATCAACATCGGTCGGCTCGTTGATGGTCGATACGATCTCGATTTTTTGAGCTCGAAGGTGGTGTACAATTTTCGGATTACCGCCCAATAAATAACGCCCCATAGCTAACGTGGAGTGTAGGAAGTTGCGCTTTTCGAGCATCAGGCAGTCGAAATAGCCATCTTTGATCGACGATCTGCGGGCAAGATGAAATCCTCCGGCAGTTTCTCCATTAAAGACCAATACCATCAAAGAGTTGATATCGAAAGCCTCTCCATCGGCTACAACCTGTAAAGGAACGGCATGCATCGATCGGAACTCCTTAACCCCTTCGATCAGATAAGCCAATTTCCCGATGCGGTGCTTGCTGTCGTTGGATGTGCGTTGCGAAGTGGTGGTAAAAATACCGAAACTGAATATATTGACAAAATAGATGTCGTTCACCCGTCCGCAATCTACCCGATCTTCCTCTCCGGATGCGATTTGGCAGGCAGCTTCTAATGGGTTGGATGAAAGACCCAAAGCGTGGGCGAAATCGTTGGCTGTACCGGCGGGAATTATACCCAATGGAATATCCAAATTGCGTTTACGCATAGCATTGACCACAAAATTGACAGTTCCGTCTCCGCCGGCAACAACCATTAAATCGATAGTTTCATTTCCATCGAATGGATTGGTGGCGAAGTCTATCGGTTGCGGTTGAATATTGTATCCGTGTTCGCGAAAAATGGCAAGGATTTTTTCGATGTTCCATTCGATATGGCCCTTGCCTGATTGTGCATTGTATAGAAAAATTGCCTGTTTCATGATCGTCAATCCAAGACAAGTTTCGACATCGCAGGTGATATGTACTCTTCAAAGGTATCGTTTTCTCCTGCCAAGATGAAATAAACTCCGATTTGGGGCATGTGGCGAGCGGCTTCGAGCGCAGCCTCGGCTCCCATAGCCATAAACATTGTTCCCAACGCATCGGCTTCGGCGCAAGTGGGGGCGACAACGGTTGCCGAGAGCAGACGGGAAATAACACTTTTGCCTGTGCGAGGATCAATTGTGTGAGCTACTTTGCGACCTTCAGCATCGAGATAAAAGCGTCGGTAGTTGCCCGAGGTTGCTAATGCCCCTTCGGAGAGTTGCAGACGTTTTTGAAGATATTCTCCGTTGGTCATGTTGCCATCGAATGGGGTTTCTATACCGACTCGCCATCCCTCTCCGTGGGGATTAACTCCTTGACAACGAATCTCTCCTCCGATGTCTATCAAGTAATTTTCTGCTCCGAATTGCTCGACAAGATGAGCTAGCAGATCGACCGTATAGCCTTTGGCTATGGAGTTGAAATCGAGTTGCACGCGCGGATCGCTTTTGATCAAACGACCGTTTTCAATGCGTACTTTCTCTCGGCCGACAAAAGCAAGTAGTGAATCGATGTTAGGACGTTCAATGCGTTTCTTTCCGGCAAACCCCAATGCCTCGACAAGCGGTTTGACGGTAACGTCGTAGCAACCTCTGCTCAATGTTCCGATGCTGTCGGCCAAATGAAGACAGAATGAAATGTGATGATCGGTGCTGTCGGTTTCGTTGCGGTTCAGACGACTCAGCAGAGACGACGGATCGAAAATCGACATGGAAGCTTTGGCTTCTCGATCTACTTCCATTACAGCACGATACAACTCTTGTTGGGATATATTGCGGACATCGGCCACGAGGTGAAGTGTCGTGCCGAGCATCGTCCCATCGACGACCAAATAGGGCGTGGTGGCGGATTGGTTGCAACTCCCGAAAAGGAGTAGGCAAACGCATGTGAATAGCGTATGACGTAAAAATTTCATCGTCTTATTTCGTTCATTTGGCGCAAAAATAGCATTTTTTACAGGAAACGAACAAATTTAGGCTAAGAAAGCTAAATAATTTTCGCTTTTTCATTCTTTATTCCTAATTATATTTGTACCTTTGCCGAACGCTCTGGCGTTATCCACAGTAAGGGGGATGCGTCGTAGAGTGGAACTTAAATAATTCAAAAAAAATGGCTTATTTAACAGCAGAAAAAAAGCAAGAGCTTTTCGGCCAGTACGGCAAGTCTAACACCGACACGGGTTCGCCCGAAAGTCAAATTGCGTTGTTTTCCTACCGTATCAGCCACCTTACTGAGCACCTCAAAAGCAACAAGCACGATTTTGGCACCCAGCGCGCCCTGTTGCGCTTGGTTGGTAAGCGTCGCCAGTTGTTGGAGTACCTCAAAGAGGTTGACATCGAGCGCTATCGCGCAATCGTTAAGATGCTGAACCTCCGCAAGTAGTCCGCGAGGAAGAGATGAGGGCAATTCCCGCGAGGGGTTGCCTTCATTTTCGTAATGAAAAACAAACAAAACATCATAGGATAAACGTTTTTATGGAAGAAAAGAAGCTGTACAATGCTGTTCGTAAAACGATCACGTTGGCCGATGGTCGCCAGATCGAGATCGAAACGGGCAAACTGGCCAAACAGGCCGACGGCTCTGTGGTAGTCCGTATGGGAGATACGATGCTCCTCGGTACCGTAGTGGCCGCCAAGGATGCAAAACCCGACACCGACTTCATGCCTTTGCAGGTGGAGTATAAAGAGAAGTATGCTGCTTGCGGTCGCTATCCGGGAGGTTTTATGAAACGTGAAGGCAAAGCCAACGATAGCGAGATTCTTGTCGCACGTTTGATCGACCGTGCTTTGCGCCCGTTGTTTCCCGCAGATTACCATGCTGAGGTATATGTTACGGTAAACCTGATCTCGGCTGAGAAAGATATTCAACCCGACGCATTGGCAGGATTGGCTGCATCGGCCGCTTTGGCCGTATCGGATATTCCGTTTGGAGGCCCGATTTCAGAGGTGCGCGTAGCGCGGATCAATGGTGAATATGTGATCAACCCCAACTTCTCGCAGATGGCTGATGTCGATTTGGATATCATGGTTGCCGGTACGATCGACAATATCTTGATGGTTGAGGGTGAGATGAAGGAGGTTTCCGAAGAGGTTATGCTCGGTGCCATTAAGTTTGCACACGAGGAGATCAAGAAACATTGCGCTGTGCAGATCGAACTCTCGAAAGAGTTAGGCAAAGATGTAAAACGCACTTATTGCCATGAAGTGAACGATGAGGAGTTGCGCCAAACGATCATCTCGGAACTTTACGACAAAGCATACGCCATTGCCACAAGTGGTACAATGAAACACGAGCGTAGCGATATGTTCGATGCGTTGGAGGCAGAATTTGCAGCTCGTTATACGGAAGAGGAGTTGGTTGAGAAAGCTCCGCTGATCCACAAGTATTTCCACGATGACGTGCAGAAGAAAGCCATGCGCAATATGATCCTCGATGAGGGCAAACGTCTGGATGGCCGTCGCACAGATGAAATTCGCCCGATTTGGTGCGAAGTGGGTTATTTGCCTGGCGCACATGGTTCGGCAATCTTCACTCGCGGTGAAACCCAATCATTGACAAGTGTAACACTCGGTACGAAGTTGGACGAAAAGGTAAAAGACGAGGTATTGGTGCAGGGTACCGAGCAGTTTGTATTGCATTATAACTTCCCGCCGTTCTCGACCGGTGAAGCCAAAGCATCGCGTGGCTTGTCGCGCCGAGAGATCGGTCACGGTCACTTGGCTTGGCGCGCATTGAAACCGATGGTGCCGGTAGGTGACGAAAATCCCTATGCCGTACGCGTAGTATCGGATATTTTGGAGTCGAACGGTTCTTCGTCGATGGCAACGGTTTGTGCTGGAACATTGGCGTTGATGGATGCCGGTGTGAAACTCAAAAAACCGGTATCGGGTATTGCTATGGGTTTGATCACCGATTCTACAACCGGCAAATGGGCCGTGTTGTCGGATATTTTGGGCGATGAGGACCACCTCGGCGATATGGATTTCAAAGTAACAGGTACCAAAGACGGTATTACCGCTACACAAATGGATATCAAAGTCGATGGTTTGTCGTATGAGGTGTTGGCTGCTGCTTTGGAGCAGGCGCGCAAAGGTCGTCTGCATATCCTCGGCAAACTCACCGAGTGCATTGCCGAGCCGCGTGCCGACTACAAACCTTGCGTTCCGCGTTTGGTGCAGATCACCATTCCGCAAGATATGATCGGTTCGGTGATTGGCCCGGGTGGCAAGGTGATCCAAGACATTCAAAAAACGACCAATACGACGATCACGATTACCGAAGAAGACAATAAGGGTATTGTGGATATTTTTGGTATCGACAAGGCGGCACTTGATGGTGCTCTTGCGCGTATCAAAGCTATCGTAGCCATTCCGGAGGTGGGAGAAACTTATCACGGAAAGATACGTTCGATCGTAGCATTTGGTGCATTTGTGGAGATCATGCCCGGAAAAGATGCTTTGTTGCACATTTCGGAAATTGATTACAAACGTTTCGAGACAATGGAGGAGACAGGTTTGCAAGAAGGTGACGAAATCGATGTGAAACTTATCGGTATCGACCCCAAGACCAACAAACTTAAATTGTCGCGTAAGGCATTGTTGCCCAAGCCCGAAGGATATGTAGAACGTGAACGTCGTCCGCGTCCCGAACGTGGTGAGCGTCGCCCGCATCACGAGCACCACGAGTAAAAATGTAAGATTTGTGCATTTCAACCTGAAATTTTGTCATTTCATCAGTCGCTATTGCACAATTACGAAAAGTTTTATATATTCGCATATCCATTGAATGAATTTTTATACATTCATACATTAGGCGCAAATAGAAACGAAAACAAACAAGATTAACTAAATTTCAAAATTATGAAAAGTTTATTCAAAATGAGCCTTGTGCTCGTAGTTGCAGCGATGACTCTGTCGGGTTGCAATTGTTTCAAGAAAATGGCCAAGAATCGTGATGAGATCAAGTTGACGGTAACTCCTGAGATTTTGGTTTTGAACAACGGTATCGTGGCTGCTGATATCAATGTTTCGTTCCCTGAGAAGTATTTCAACAAAAAGGCTGTTATCAAAGTTACGCCTGTTATCGTATTCGAAGGTGGCGAGGTTGCTGGAACAGCCAAATACTATCAAGGATCGAAAGTTGACGAGAACTATGCTGTTGTTGATAAGACAAACGGCGGAAACTTTACACAGCATGTAGAGTTTGCTTACGATCCCCGCATGGATCAGTGCGCATTGCAGTTGCGTGCCGAGATCAAATGTCCGAAGGGTGATTGCAAAGAGTTCACGCTCGTAAACTTGAACACTGGTGCTATCCCGACCAAAGAGCAGGCTGCCGTATTGGCAGGTAACGATGCCGCTGCCAAAGCTGCTTTGGCCAAAGAGTTTGGTTTGACGGTTGCTTATGGTTTGAACACTTTGCAGAAAGATCTGAAATATGGTGAGTTGATGGCTCCGATGTCCAATAACTACAAACGTGTAACCACTACTGTTGAGAAAGCCGAGTTGCTTTATGCTATCAACTCGTCGAAAGTAACGACTAAGAACGAGAAAGCTGCCAACCTCGAAGGTTTCAAAGCAGATGTAGATTCGAAACTTGGCAACGACCGTGCTACGCAGAATATCACTGTGAAAGGTTATGCTTCGCCTGATGGTCCGGAGAAATTCAACGACAAACTCTCGAAGGCTCGTAGCGAGTCGGGTCAGAAGGTTATTGCTAAATTGCTGAAAGACTCGGGTCTGGAAATCGATGCTGCTGCTTACGGTGAGGACTGGGAAGGTTTCAAAGAGTTGGTTGAGAAATCCAATATCAAAGACAAGAATCTGATTCTCCAAGTGTTGAGCCTCTACAATTCGTCGGCACAGCGCGAGAACGAGATCAAGAATATGTCGGCTGTATTCGGCGAACTGAAAGAGGAGATTTTGCCCGAGTTGCGTCGTGCACAGATTGTGAACACTACCGATCTCCAAGGTAAAACCGATGCCGAGATGTTGGCTGCAGTGAAGAATGGTCAGGAGTTGACCCTCGAAGAGTATCTTTTCATCGCTACGGTTGCTACTACTCCTGAAGAGCAGGTTACAATTCTGACTGCCGCTTCGAAGAAATACAACGACGCTCGTGTATGGAATAACTTGGGTATTGCTCAAACCAAGGTTGGAGATAAGGCTGCTGCGCTGAAATCGTTTGAGAAAGCTGCTAAGTTGGACGCTTCGTCGGAGTTGAACAAGAACCTCTTGCTGGCTAACTTGGCCAATGGCAATACCGCAGAGGCTAAGAAATATGCTGCTGCTGCCGATGCAGAGGCTAAGGCTGCAATGAATGCTGCCGAGGGTAATTACAAAGCCGCTACTTCGGGCCTTGAAGGTTACAATGCTGCTATTGCTCAGGTGATGAGCAATGATTTGGCTGGTGCCAAGAAGTCGATTGCTAACGACAACTCGGCAGAAGCAGACTACCTGCGTGCTGTAATCGCTGTTAAACAGGGTGATCTGAATACCGCTAAAGCTCAATTGAAGAGTGCCGTTTCGAAGAATCCTGCTTTGGCAGACAAGGCTGCTAAGGATATCAATTTGAAAGCTTTGAAATAATCCTATCCTTAACGGATAAAAATTACAGAGACCCGAATCATTGGTTCGGGTCTCTGTAATTTTTATTTCGACAGCAGCAGTCTGCTAGTTTCATTGATCATACTGATTGTTGTATAATATAATGGTTTATATGAGCTATCTATATACTTGTGACAACCGTATTAATTGTATCCTATCTTACAGGCTTTGGGTGTGACTATCTTGTTGGTATCTTTTTCTATATTGCTTGGGGGTTATTCCAAATTCTCGTTTGAACCGCGATATAAAGTGTGACGAGTTTTGGAAATGACTTTTATAACAGATCTCCTTTATTGATAGATTCTCCGATAGTAACATCTCTACGGCTTTTAGCAGATGCTGTTTGATTTTCCAATGATGTGGGGAAGTATGATAGTATTCGGCAAACATTTTTTTGAATGCAGTTACACTCATCTTGCAATGATAAGCGATTTCCGTTATTGTGTAGTTGTTTTCGACAAATTCGGAAATATGTTGTTCGAACAAACTTTTGGAAAGTGTTATATTGCGCCGATTCATACAACGTTGTTCCTCTCTTTCTTCCGGATCAGTTGAGTCTAATAGGGGAATAATCCTGATTTCAGTTTTGCTCAACTCTTCTTTAATAGTATTAGATCTCTTCATAAAGGCATATTTTGAAATATTTGTAAATCCAAAACTATGCGTGAGGCCTAATTGTTGAAGAAAACTTATGCGAATTCAATCGCAACGACATCTTACAGACATTTAGGAATCGCGCAAAAAGCACATTCCTAACTGCATGTCTGTCGTTATTTAATAATTTGAACCTTTGTAAGCCGACAATCAGTTGGTAATCACAAATGCATAGGTATGACTTTCCCTATTGTATATTCCCCATGTTAAATTGTAAATTTGCAATAGAGAGTTGCTTGCTGCAACGTTGGATGGTATTTTGTTGTCAATATACTTTTTTTTACAAATGTTCGAGGGTATATTCGATCATCTTTTGGCGTACGTTGATTGCATCGTTGGGACGCATCGAGTGATTTTGGTCGGGATAGACCATCATGTCGTATTGCTTGCCGTAGCGATTGAGAGCTCGTGTCATCTCGATCGTATTTTGGAAATGGACATTGTCATCGGCTGTACCGTGAATCAACAACAAACGGGTACGGCTGTCGTCAAGCATACGTGCGAAATTAATCGGCGAATTGTCGTCGTAGCCTGAGGCATTGTATTGTGGCAAACCATTGTATATCTCGGTGTAGATCGTATCGTAATAACGCCACGAAGTTACGGGAGCAACTGCAATGGCCATACGGAATAGTCCATGTCCCTTCAAAGCGCAACTCAATGCCATGAATCCGCCATACGACCAACCATAGATGCCGATACGGGTAGCATCAATCCACGACTGTGCTGCCATATAACGAGCCAAAGAGATTTGGTCTTCGGTTTCAAGGGCACCCAAACGGCCGTAGGTTCGTTTCTTGAATGCTTCGCCTCGGAAGCCCGTACCACGCCCATCTGCGCAAACTACAATATAGCCTTTATCGACCAACGCATACTCCCAATCCATCGACCAGCGATCTTGTACCGATTGCGAACCCGGACCCGAATATTGGGTCAGCAATACCGGATAACGTTTCGCAGGGTTGAAATCGGTCGGTTTGAGTATATAGGCGTTCAGCGTATCGCCACGCTCGGTAGCAAAGGTGAAAAATTCTTTGATCGGATGTTTGGCTGCCACCAACTCTTCGCGGAGAGTCCGACTGTCGGCCAGTGTGCGAATCGGGCGGCCTTCACCGTCACATACCTCTACCCGATTGGGGGTTGTGGCGTTGGAGAAGGTCGTGATACAATATTTCATACCGGCACTCGGAGCTACGGAGTAAAAACCTTCGCCGGTGGTCAGGCGTTGTTTGTCTTTTCCGTTCAAGGCTACACTATACAGATTACGGCGCAGAGGCGAAGTTTCGGTCGAGAGATACCATACTCGTTTGCCATCCGTTCCGACCACATCGGTAACCTCCCAAGCTCCTTTGGTCACCTGTGCCAACAGTCCGCGACGAATACTATATAAATAAAGGTGCATATAACCGGTGTGACTTTCTTGCCGTACCAAGAAACGGTCTTTATCGACAAAGGTCACGGTTTGGTCATCCACCCGTTCGACATATTGTTGCGCACCTTCGGAATAGATGGTTTTTTGCGCGCCTTCGGGTTCGCAAAGAATCATCTCGAACTTATTTTGGCGACGATTTAGACGGTAAAACCACAATCGGCCATTGGGCGCAAACCCGATACGTGGGATATATTGATCGGTTTCTGCTCCTGTATTGATGCGTTTTTTGGTGCCGGTTGTCAGATCATAGATCCACAGTTCGACAATCGAGTTCCGTTCGCCGGCTTTGGGATATTTGAACGAAAAGGCCTTGTTGTAAAGTTTACTGTCGAAGCGCATCATCTCCATAAGCGATACATGACGTTCGTCGAAACGCAAATAGGCAATTTGTCGGCTGTCGGGTGAGAATGCATAGGCACGTGTATTGCCAAACTCCTCCTCATAGACCCAATCGGTCGTGCCGTTGATCACGGTATTCCACGCTCCGTCGTCGGTAATCCGGCGCGTAGTATGCGCCACAACATCGCGAACATAGAGGTCGTTGGCATCGGAATAGGCAATCAGACGGCCATCGGGGGAGAACGATGCATCGCGCGGGGCTACTGCATCGGGTAACGCAACCTCGACTTTGCCATCGGCTGCCAAATGGTAAGTCGTGGTATAGGAGCGACGATAGATCGGAGTACGTCCCGAAGCGATCAGAATTCGTTGTTCATCGGGCGAGAAAATGTAGTCCGTGATTTTAGGTGTTGTAGCCGGCAGTAGCCGTTCTCCGGCACTCTCCGAATCGTAGCGATAGCGAATGATATTATTATCTTTGATCACTGTGTAGTGCTCACCATCGGCCATCGAGCGTATTCCGCGCACGCTCTCGTTTTTCGAGCGCAAACGGAGAATTTCGGCATATTCATTACGCGCCGAGGCTCTCTCGGTAGTCAGGCTCCCGACCAAAAGCAGGAGAACAAAAAGACGAAAAGAACGTAACAAGGGAAAAGAAGTTAATGAGGTTAAACATCTTCGACATCGAACTCGTAGCCGACGCGTTTTCCGGTCACAAATTTCGAGTTATCGAGGCGTGTATTGAACTGATCGACCGTTACTCGTTTGTTGTCCTCATAAGGCGGAGTCAGCAGGTCGAAATTCAGCGAGAAACCGATAGCCGATTCCAAAATAGGAATCAATGCTTCGCGGTCGATCTCTTCACGACCGAAATCAGCCACGCGCATCGTGGTTTGCTGTTTGCCCTCCACGAAATAGCACCGACCCCGATTGATGAAGATGCGCCCGATGAGGTAACCTTCGTCGGCATTGCGGTTGAATTTGAACGAGTCGGAAAGAAAGTTGTATATATTGATCATGCCACAATAGGAATTCTCCGGATCGTCCTGCACATAAGCGGTTTGCCAAATCGGGTGCTCTGTCGGAAACTGGAAGACGTCGGTGTGCATTTGGAAAAGTAGCAAGTCATCGGCTACCTGCACCTGTGCTTCGAATTTGCCGCGATCGCGATATTCGAGACGCACGCGGCGATCGAGTTGTCCTTCCAACTCATCATCGAGTTCCGAGGCTAATTCGAACAACGTATCTTTCAATAGGTTAAATGCCGAAAACGTATTGTCGAATACCTTCTGTTTGAGGTTTGATTTTCGGATAATGGTATCCAAAATCTGTTTCCGAATCGGTTGTGTTTCCATTGTGGAATTCATGATTTTAACTTATGTGAGCAAAGTTACACATTATTTCAAATATTGCGGCTAAAATCGCAAAAAAAACGATTAATTGATCGAATGAATTCAATTATTTTCTTAACTTTGTACTAAAACCCCTAAAACATAAAGCCTATGAAACATTGACATATTAAGGACATATAGATAAAGAAGCGTTAGCTTATATTCTGACTCTCTTAAAATCGCCAATTTTACAATGCAGTCAAGAGTAAAAGTTGATGCTCACGTCATACAATGGCGTGGGCTTTTACTCATTTATGACTGCATGGTGTTTGGCGATACCAAAGAGAGTGTAGATGAAGTTTTAGTCCGCGCTCCTTTTTTCTGTCTATTATCAAGCAACGGACTATTAAACAAAAAACTTACATCAATTTTTAATTTAGAAATTTATGAAAAAAATCTTAGTTATGCTGCTTGCACTGATCGCAACATCGGCCGTTGTAATCGCCAATAACAATTCAAACGAAGTGAACACGCGAGAATATAGCAATAGTAGTCAATATAAACCTGAAAGACTCGTGCCCATATTTATGGTTTACCCAAGTGGTAATACTCAGAATACAACTATGCAATTGTATAGAGGAGAAAATACTTGCGATGCATATTATATTGGTCCTGAGAAATACATTGTCCATAAAAATGAATACCAAAGCTATAAAGGCCACGATGTCAGCACCTATCGTTATATAGCTTACGGCAATGCTGGCGCTTTTTTGTTCTTCAATTTTTAATTAACCATAATAAACAAGGAACGAGGGAACAAATAGGGTTCCTCGTTCCTATTTTTTATTCTCTCCTATTTTATCCGTAACTCACGGTTGGGGATGAGTTTTTCACCCTGTTTGAGCCGATTGAGTTTCTCGATGGAACGTGAGCGAATGGCATAGGTTTGTCCGATGGTCCAAACGGTTTCACCTTGACGGCAGATATGATTATTGTCTTTCCCCTCCCAACGTTTCTTTTTGCGTGCGATATAGACCACCTCACCGGTCATCGGCTGGGCAGCAGCGTCGGTTAGGTCGTTGAATTTACGCAGATTGCGCGCCGAAATACGAAAATTTGCACCAATACGTTCGAAGGTATCGCCCTCTTTGGCCAAGATGTAGTGCACCCCGTTGGTGGCATAGACATTATAACCATTGTGGGCATTGATCGTCACCCGATAGTTATCCGGATCGACGGCCGTTCCTGCCACCGCTTTGGCCTCAACGCTGGCCTGCTCCGAGAACCAAGCTGTAGGATCCTCCTTGCGACTGTGACGATTGGCATAGAGCCGTTCGCCATCGGGACGATCCAACAGATAGAGTTTGCTCTCCTCGATGATACGCACTAACCGTTGGGCGTAATCGGGAGCTGTGGCATAACCGGCAGCTTTCAATCCACGCGCCCAACTCTTGTAGTCGGTGGAGGGATATGCAAAAAGCGAGTCATAGCGAGGTTGCTTATCCAAAAACTCGGCATGATCGCGATACGACTCCTCGACCGAAGGATAGGCGCGGAAACATTCGCCTTTGGCATCGTCGTCGTAATAGATTTTTTTACCGGTCCAATTGCGTTTGCACTTGATGCCAAAATGGTTGTTTGAGTGAGTCGAAAGCCAGCTGTTACCACAGTCAGACTCCAAAATTCCCTGAGCCATTGTGATACTAGCCGGAATCCCGTAACGCTCCATGTGACTGACTGCAATGTGCTTGTAACGATCGACATACTCTTCGCGAGTTTGGCGGCTTTGAGCCTGTGTCGCTAAACATAAAACAAGCAGGATTGCTCCTAAAAATATTGCTTTTCTGGAAATATTCATTATCTTTGTTAAATCTTTACTGAACAAAGATAACACATTCCGTTGTAAATCGCAATACAAAGATTCCGGATAACGACCCTATTCGCAAAAAGTCAACCGGATCGAGTAGGCAGATTTTATCGGTACGATAAGACAATTTGCGCAAGGAGAAACTATTATGGAGTTATTCGACCAACTAATTGCCACAGCCAACGATCTGTTGTGGGGGTATGTGATGATCATCGCCCTGTTGGGTTGCGCAATCTACTTCACGCTACGCAGTCGGTTTGTGCAATTTCGAATGTTGGGCGAGATGTTCCGGCAACTGACCCATGCCAACACACATTCTGGTGAGGAGATGGCTCAAAAACAGATCTCTCCGTTTCAAGCTTTCGTCGTTTCTATCGCCAGCCATGTCGGCACAGGCAACTTGGCGGGAGTAGCCACTGCTATCGCTGTCGGTGGCCCGGGAGCGATATTTTGGATGTGGGTCATCGCGCTGGTCGGCTCGGCCAACTCATTCATAGAAAATACCCTTGCCCAACTCTACAAACGCAAAGCCGATGACTCGTATATTGGCGGTCCGGCCTACTACATCATGTATGGTTTACGTTGTCGTCCGATGGCGATTTTGTTCAGTGTGCTGACTATCGTCACATTCAGTTTTGCGTTCAATACGGTACAAAGCAATACCATTTGTGAGGCGATGGAAAATGCGTTCGGCATCGATAGTTTTTATATGGGTATTGGCCTTACGGTCGCTACCTTGTTGATTATCTTCGGTGGCATCCAGCGCATTGCCCGCGTGAGCGAGGTTGTCGTGCCGATCATGGCGATAGGTTATCTGTTGCTTGCAATCGTGGTAGTGGTGCTCAATATCGAACATATTCCGCAAGTACTCTCGATGATCTTCAAAAATGCCTTTGGTATTGAGCAGTTTGCCGGAGGCGGCTTGGGTGCTGCCATGATGCAGGGAATCAAACGCGGTTTGTTCAGTAACGAGGCCGGTATGGGATCGGCTCCCAATGCGGCAGCTACGGCATCGATCTCTCACCCCGTAAAGCAGGGGTTGATCCAGATGCTCGGCGTCTTCACCGATACAATCGTCATTTGTTCCTGTACCGCTTTCATCATTTTGGTCAGCGGAGTTTCTCTCAACGAATTCAACGGGGTGCAACTCACACAGGAAGCACTGACTTCGGAGATCGGAGGTGCCGGCCGCATCTTTGTAGCGATCACCATTTTCTTCTTTGCTTTTTCGTCGATCTTCGGCAACTATTATTATGGCGAAGCAAACCTGCGCTTCGTCACTCGTTCCCGCATGGCCCTAAACATCTTCCGTATTTTGGTCGGAGGCGTGGTGATGATCGGTGCAGTCATGAGCCTCAAAACCGCATGGAGCTTGGCCGATATCACAATGGGACTGATGACCTTATGCAACCTCATAGCCATTGTTTTGTTGGGGCGACAGGTGCTTCTGCTCCTCGAAAACTACCGCACGCAACGCCGTGCCGGTAAAGATCCCGCTTTCCGAAAACAGGATATTGCCGAATTGGCTGAAAACGACGGAATCGAATGTTGGTAACAACTTACTGTTAATATATATTGTATCAAATAAATAAAACCTAATAACATCTACTACTATGTTTACCGAAAACGCCAACCGAATTTTCAATCAGGCAATCGCAGATTATCATCGTTGGGACGATGTAGATCATGCCATCGAAAATCCTTACGAAACCGGATCGCTCGATCATCTACTCTACCACAAAAACTGGATTGACACCGTACAATGGCACCTCGAAGATATTATCCGCAATCCGGAGATCGATCCCGTAGAGGCGTTGCAGATCAAACGCCGCATCGACAAATCGAATCAGGATCGTACGGATATGGTTGAGTACGTCGATTCGTATCTGCTTGATAAATATAAGGAGATCGTTCCGGCAGCCGATGCACGACTGAACACTGAAACTCCGGCTTGGGCCATCGATCGTTTGTCGATCTTGGCATTGAAGATTTACCACATGGCTCGTGAAACCGAGCGCACGGATGTCGATGATGCACATCGTGCAGCCTGCCAAAAGAAACTTGATGTATTGTTGACACAACAAGTTGATCTGTCGCGTGCTATCGAGGAGTTGATTGAGGATATCGAAGCCGGTCGCAAGTACATGAAGACCTACAAACAGATGAAGATGTACAACGATCCGGCACTGAATCCGGTGCTCTATGGACAGAAAAAATAATACATCTCAAACCGCACTTCCGCACCACTTGTTGGTGATGCGTAACTCGGCTATGGGCGATGTGGCTATGTTGCCGCATGCCTTGCGGGCATTGCAGGCAGCCTATCCCAAACTACGTATCACCGTGGCGACGCAAGCGATGTTCAAACCCTTCTTCGCGGGATTGAATGTCGAGTTTCTCGTTGTCGATACCAAGCAGACACACCACTCATTAGCTGGCATGTGGCAGCTGGCTGCCGAAGCCCGAAAATTGGGCATCGATGCCGTTGCCGATGTCCATGATGTTTTGCGTTCGCAGGCTTTTCGGCTCTCGATGTGGCTGCACGGAATTCGGGTAGCTCACATTCGCAAAGGTCGCGCCGAGAAAAGGCAGTTTATCCGTTGCGGAGGTCGTGGTATGAAACCTTTGTGCCACACGGTATCACGCTATTGCGATGTCTTTCGGCAATTGGGATTCCGTTTCGACGATCCCGCACCCGTGATATGGACTCCGCGCCCCAATCCGATGGGCGAAAAAGAGGGGACATGGGTCGGATTCGCACCATTCTCGGCACAGGCCGGTAAGACTTATCCCGAAGATTTAGCCCGCGAAACGGTTGCTCTGCTCGCTTCGCGTTACGACCGAGTTTTCATTCACAGCGGTGGTGGAAAAGAGGCTGAATTTGCACAGGAGATGGAGCGTACCTACCCCAATGTGACTGCATTATGGGGACGTGTGCGATTTGCCGGCGAGATGGATCTCTTGGGCAATTTAGACTGTGTGGTATCGATGGACTCGCTGGTGATGCACATGGCGGCATTGGTCGGAACACCCACTGTCTCGGTATGGGGAGCCACCCATCCTGCACTCGGATTTTTAGGATGGGGAACCGATCAGCAGTTGATTTTGCAAGCCGATATGGAGTGTCGCCCTTGTTCGGTATTCGGATCAAAACCTTGCAAATACGGAGATTACAGATGTCTGCAAGCAATCACGCCGCAGATGATTGTCGAACGGGTTGCTGTGGCTGTTGCCACTCGGACGCGTTAACCCGATAGCATCTTAAATCAAGAGAGGGCTGTTGCAACATGCACGTTGAACAGCCCTCTCTTTGTATGCAGTAAATTATTCCATCGGCCTTACGCGTACCTCGGTAATGCCTTCCAACTCACGCACCAATCGGTCGATGTCGGTTTTCTCTTCCACTTCGCCATAATGATAGGGATAGAAGATGGCGGGACGAATGGTCTTTACAACTTCAACAGCCTGATCAACGGTCATCGTATATGGCTGATTGACCGGCAAAAACGCGATATCAATATCACGCAACGCCATCATCTCGGCAGTCGGTTCACCATCGCCTGCAACATAGATGCGAGTGCCGCCTATGGTAAAGATGTAGCCGCAATCCTCACGGGACTTGGGGTGGAACTGCTGGCGGTCAGGTGAGGTGTTATAAGCTGCCACAGCCTCGATTTTTACATAATCTCGTGGGCGAGCGACACTTCCGGGGCGCATCGTATGGCAATTCATCTCAAAGGCTTCTGCCGAGGTGCGGTCACATACGATATCGGTTGATGCGGTAAGCAACGAATCAATTGCCGCTACGTCCAAATGGTCGTAATGCGAATGGGTTACAACAACCAAATCGGCTTTCGGCAACTTCGCATAATCGGCATAGCCGCTGACCGGATCGATATAAATATGTTTATCGCCTACGGTTATGGCAAACGATGCGTGTTTGAAAAACGTAAAGGTTATTGTGCCTCCATCACGAGTAGAAATGGTGTCGGCCGGATAGGTCGGGAGGTTCTTTTTGCCACATCCGAGAAATGAAAGAATCGACATGGTAATCAGAATAATTATAGGTTTTACATTCATTTTGTTAATACGGCTTTTTAGTGTTCTCCTCAATGAATCGCCGTTGTGGGAATAAAGATAAGAAATTTATCGGGAAAATGCAAAAATCAAACAACAAAACGCATGCCGAATAAAGTCGGGGCGGGAAAACTCTTCGATAACCTTCTATCGGTGTCTTTGGTCTAGTTGCAATACATTGGGGAGAACAAGCCCCAATGTGCCAAGCAATAAAATGGCAATCCCACAGACAATAAAGGTGTTGGATAATCCGATCCGATCCGCCAAAAAACCGGTGCCGAGCAGACCTAGAGCTGCTGGCAACTGACCGACACTGAAATAGATGGAGAGTACGCGCCCCAAGAAACCGGAATCCAATCGTGTTTGAACGACCGAGATGAACGAGGAGTTGAACACTCCTCCCGCGATACCTTCGAGTGCTGTCAGCAACGCAAATCCGACGAATGCAGTTGAAGATAACATTCCGGATAAAGTAAATGCTAGTCCGACAACGATATTCGACGAACAGATCAATACTACACGATTGATATTGTAATTGCGCAAACTCATCAATGCGCCGCCAAGCAACGAACTTCCACCCCATAGAATCTCTATCAGGCTCATCTCAAAAGTGCCACCTCCGAAATGCTGCAATGTCATGAGTGGATAAAGTACCCCGACCGGCATGATGAAGAGCAACACCAAAATCGACAAAGTAAACAGCCATGCTAACCCTCGAACTGCTTTTATGGCCATAAGACCCTCTAAAAACTCACGGTGCAAATTGTGCATAAGATTTGAGCGGATCGGGCGGGGAATGTGGATGCAAAGCAGTGACAAACAGGCTACAACAGCCCCTGCTACATCGAGCAATAAAATATTACCGATGGATGTGATTCCGATAAGCAATGCTCCGAGTGCCGGACCGACGATGTTGGCCGATGCCGAGATCATTTGATTGATACCGGCAATACGGGTGAGTTGATCTTCGGGGGCAAGCAGGGGAACGGAGGCCTGCATGGCGGGCATGTGAAAGGCCGATCCGATTGATCGGCAGGCCAGCAACAGATAAATATGCCAAATCTCGGCAACACCCAAATAGAACAAAACAGCCAACAGAAGGGTGCAAAGTGCAATAAATCCATCGGCATAAATCATCGTTCGTTTACGATCCCAACGATCGATATAGACCCCGATAAAGAGCCCCAACAATGCTTGTGGCAACATGCCGGACATTGTAGCCAATGCCAATACCTCCGGAGAGCCGGTTTCGAGCGACATCCAAAAAATAATGGCATAGCCGACCACCGAACTGCTGAGTATTGAGATCAGCTGTCCGCTCCAAATGAAGGCAAAAGTACGTTTCCAGTTCTCCATTGCCCCGCAAAGATAGGGATTTTATTCGAACGATAAAAGTCAATGCCATCTTCCAACCATTGGATCTTTCATTTCGGTTTTACTGATCAATCTTAAATATTGGGAAATCATCGAAATTATGCTCAAACTCCTCAAAAAAAGTCTCTTGCGGCCGGATTTATTCGATCATTTCACCCAAATTGTCTCCAACGCGATAAAAAAGCACTCTTTTAGGATAGATGTTTCTCTTTTTTCGTTTTCGGATTCGCCGAAAAATAATTACATTTGCGACATCTATATCACTTCGTTTGTCGAAGATAAAAAAGAATAGAGATGGCTACTGAAAAATCAATCCTTCCTGCTCCCGAGGAGCAAGTCAGCCAGATGGCTGAAGATGTGCAATCAATCTCCGTAGCGACATCCGATGTCGCTCAATCCGAAAGCAACGAGCCGGCCACCGATACGGTAACACCCGATCCGGCCTCTGCTGAAACTTTCGAATCGTCGAGGCCCGAGCAAACACCCGAAACAACGCAATCCACAGTCGATTTTTCCGACGAGGATGCCGCTTTGGCTGCCCAAGATGCCGGCTTGGAATTGGACGACGAAACCGAAGAGGAGGTTGCTGCCGAAACATTAAACCCCGAACAAAAAGACGAAGAGAATAAATTTGCAGGAAAAAGCAAAGAGGAACTGGTCTCTATGTTTGGTGAAATGCTCTCGTCACAACCAATACAATCGTTACGTCGCGATGTTGAGGCTTTGAAGATCGCGTTCTACCGCATCCGTCGTGCCGAAGTCGATGCTGCCCGTCACCTTTTCATTGAAGAGGGTGGTAACGAAGAGGAGTTCTCGGCACCGATCGACAATGCCGAAGTACAACTCAAAGAACAATTCAAGGAGTACCGTCGTCTGCGCGATGAGTTCATCGCCAACCTCGAAGTCGAAAAAGAGCAAAATCTTCAAATAAAACTCGGAATCATCGAAGAGTTGAAAGAGTTGATCAACTCCGATGAAACCCTAAACCATACATTCAACAAATTCCGCGAACTGCAACAACGTTGGAAAGAGACCGGAATCGTTCCACAGCAGAATGTCAAGGACTTGTGGGAGACCTATAACCTGCATGTAGAACATTTTTATAGTTTCATCAAAATCAACAAAGAGCTTCGCGACCTCGACTTAAAGAAAAACTACGAGCAAAAAGTTGCTCTTTGTGAACAGGCTGAGGCGCTGGTCATGGAACCTTCGATTGTCGAAGCTTTCCACAAGTTGCAGAAGTTGCATGACGAATGGCGCGAAACCGGCCCCGTTGCCAACGAATACAAAGAGGCGCTTTGGGAGCGATTCAAAATGGCATCGAGCCGAATCAACAAACAGCACCAAGAGCATTTTGAGGCACTTAAAGCCGAGCAACTGCACAATTTGGAACTCAAAACCGAGTTATGCACCACTACCGAGGAACTTTGTAACCAACTGCTGACTACTCGCAAGGAGTGGAACAGAGCCAGCGAACGCCTATTGGAAATCCAAAAAACATGGAAAACCATTGGCTTTGCCCCGAAAAAAGACAACAACCGCATTTATGAGCGTTTCCGCGCCGCCTGCGACAAGTTCTTCGAAACTAAGCGTCATTTCTATGCCGATGTGAAGACGGAAATGGAGCATAACCTCCAACTCAAACAAGAGATTTGCGAAGCTGCTGAATCGCTTGCGATGAGTGAAGAGTGGAAAACGGCCACCGATGAGTTGATCGCATTGCAAGCTCGCTGGAAAGAGATTGGAGCTGTTTCACGTCGCCACTCGGATGCAATATGGAAACGTTTCCGTACGGCCTGTGACAAATTTTTCGAGCGTAAAGCGGCACACTTTGCCGGTGTAGATTCCGAATACGAAGAGAACCTCCAAAAGAAATTGGCTCTACTCGAAGAGATGGCTGCCGCAAACATTAAAGCCGGAGGTTACGAAATGATCCGCGAATTCCAACGTCGTTGGGGAGAGATCGGATTTGTGCCCATCAAACAAAAAGATGCGATCCAGAAAAAATACAAGGCCGCAGTTGATACATTATTCGAAGCGTTGCGAGGTTCGGAGCGCGACCGTTCCATGAACCGATTCCGTGACAAAGTAGCCTCGATGCGTGCTTCGGGAGATCGTCGGTTGCGATCGGAGCGCGAACGTCTGTTCAACAAAGTTCGCCAATTGGAGCAGGAGATTGCGTTGTTGGAAAATAACATCGGCTTTTTTGCCAAATCTAAAAATGCCGAAACCTTGGTTGCGGATGTTAAATCCAAAATCGAGCGAGCTCGTGTTGAAATAGGTGCCACCATCGAAAAGATAAAACTTATCGACAACGAGGAGATGCAGCCGACACCCGAACAAAATGCTAATGACAACCAATAATATTTAATACATCAAACATATGAAACTTTCTAAGCCCAAATATATTTTTGTGACGGGTGGTGTAGCTTCATCACTCGGTAAGGGCATTATCTCCTCGTCGCTTGCTCGCTTATTACAGGCTCGTGGTTACGTTACAACTATTCAGAAGTTCGACCCCTATATCAATGTGGATCCCGGGACACTAAACCCCTACGAGCATGGCGAATGTTATGTGACGGAAGATGGAACAAAAGCAGACCTCGATTTGGGCCACTATGAACGTTTCACCTCCATTGCCACTTCGAAGAATAATACTGTTACAACAGGTAAGATCTATCAAGCAATCATAGAAAAGGAGCGTCGTGGCGAATTTCTCGGCAAAACCGTGCAGGTTATTCCGCATATTACCGATGAAATCAAACGTCGCATTCAACTCAATGGCCAAACCAAGAAATTCGACATCATCATCACCGAGATCGGTGGTACGGTAGGTGACATCGAGTCGTTGCCATTCATCGAATCGGTACGCCAGTTACGCAACTCGCTTGGCTATCAAAATACGGCTCTCGTGCATTTAGCATGGGTTCCATACTTGGCAGCTTCGGGAGAGTTGAAAACAAAACCCACACAACACTCGGTAAAAGCATTGTTGGAGAACGGCTTGCAGCCCGATGTATTGGTACTCCGTGCCGAACATTCGTTGGACAAAGCCGTAAAACGCAAGATCGCACTCTTCTGCAATGTGATGCCCGAAGCCGTTGTCGAATCGGTTGATATGCCGACAATCTACGAGGTGCCGTTACGTCTGTATGAGCAACAAATGGATCAAGTCATTTTACAGCGTTTGGGACTTCCGGTTGATGACACAGAATCCGATCTCACGGCTTGGCGCAATTTCGTGGATCGAGTAAAGACTCCCTCCACCCAAGTAGATATTGCACTTGTCGGGAAATATGTCGAACTCCCCGATGCTTACAAATCGATCATTGAATCGTTTGTACATGCCGGAGCCGTAAACGATTGCAAAGTCAAATTGCACCTTATCCAATCGGAGAAGATCACTGCCGAGACTGCTCCCGAGTTGCTGAAAGGCATGGCTGGTATTTTGGTTGCTCCGGGTAATGGTAATCGGGGTGTGGAAGGTAAAATCGAGGCTGTACGTTACGCACGCGAGAATAAAATACCATTCTTCGGCATCTGTCTCGGCATGCAGTGTGCCGTCATCGAGTATGCCCGCAATGTGTTAGGATTGGAAGATGCCGCCACATTTGAGATGAATAACTCGACAAAGAATCCGGTAATAGATATAATGGCTGAACATAAAGGTTCGACCGACAAAGGGAATACGACACGTCTTGGAGGTTATGTCTGCACCCTCGATCCCGAATCGAAAGCTGCACAGGCTTATGGTATCACATCGGTCATCGAGCGCCATTTCCACCACTATGAGTTCAACCTCGATTACCGCGAAGAGTTTGAAAAAGCTGGTATGAAGTGCGTAGGTGTGAATCCTGAAACCGGTTTGATAGAAGTTGTCGAGATAGAGAACCATCCATGGTTTGTTGCTACCATGTATCATCCCGAATATAAGAGCACGGTATTGCATCCTGCACCACTCTTTGTAGCCTTTGTGGCATCTGCTCTTGCCAATAAACAATAAAAGATTAACAATAAGCAGAGTACATAATTATTAAATGGATAAAAAATCGATTTTAGGAATTGCCATTGTGGCTCTTCTCTTCATCGGATTCGCCTATTTCAACGGTAAAGAACAACAGGAGTACCAACGTAAAATGGCCGAATGGCAGGCTCAACAGGATTCGATTGCCGCAGTATCGCGTCCGTCGCAACCAGCCATTGTTTCCGATTCGTTAGCCGGCACATCGGACACCACAGCACTCCAATCGCTCCGCAACCAGCAAACCGAGTTGATTGGTGAATCACTTGCAACAGCATTGGCCGCACACCCCGAGGAGTTTACGGTCGAGAACGAGGTCATGAGCATCCGTTTTTCGACGCGTGGAGGTCAAATCGTGGATGTCACACTCAAAGATTACACGAAGTATGCGCCACGAGGTGAACGTAACCAACTCGTTCAACTCTTCGATCCTGCCACAGCTCGTTTCAATATGTTGTTTTACATTAAAAACGGTTTGTCTAGCATCCCCGTAAATACCGTTGACTACACCTTTACAGTTGAGCCTGTACAGCAGGCTGCCGACGGATCACAAACCGTTGTGATGCGTTTGCCCGTAGCCGAAGGTGCTGCTGTGGAGTATCGTTATGTCGTACGCAACGAGAAAGAGTCGGCCAACAACTATTTGGTTGATTTCGATGTGCGGCTTATTGATATGGCATCGCGTATGGCCAACCAAACCTCCATCGGTATTGATTGGTCAAATACTTCGTTCCAAAACGAAAAGGGATTCCAAAACGAAAATATGTACACGACGTTGGCCTATCGTTTTCCGGAGGAAACCGCCATCGAGGAGCTTGGCATGAGCGATGGGAATAAATCCGAAGATGTTAGCACGGCAGTCAATTGGGTGGCATTCAAGCAACAATTCTTTTCGTCGGTTTTCATTGCTCCGAAGAATGTCTCGTATGCCAATGTAGCATTCCAAACTGACAAACCCGATTCGGGCTACATCAAACACTTCTCTGCACGCTTGGCTGTCCCCTACACAGCCCAAACCGATGCCTACGATTTTGCGTTCTATTTCGGCCCCAACAAATATTCGACCCTCAAAAAAGTGGGAGATGAAACTACCGGAGATCTCTACCTTGAACGTTTGGTCCCGCTAGGTTGGGGTATCTTCGGATGGGTTAACCGTTGGTGTGTGATTCCTGTCTTCGATTTTCTGCGCAACTACATCTCCAATTTCGGTATCATCATCCTAATTTTGGTGATTCTTGTTAAGTTGGTGATCTCACCGTTGACTTATAAGAGTTATGTTTCGATGGCTAAAATGCGCCTGATAAAACCGCAAGTCGATGAGTTGACCAAGAAATATCCCAAGCAGGAGGATGCCATGAAACGTCAACAGGCGACTATGGAACTCTACCGTAAAGCAGGTATCAATCCGATGGGTGGTTGTATCCCGATGCTGATCCAACTCCCGATCTTGATTGCCATGTTTCGCTTCTTCCCCGCATCCATCGAGTTGCGTGAACAACCTTTCTTGTGGGCTGACGACCTCTCGTCCTACGATGCAGTGGTAAATCTGCCTTTCTCGATTCCGTTCTACGGCGATCACATTTCACTCTTTGCATTGCTGATGGCCATTTCGTTATTCGGATTTTCGTGGTTCAACTACCAACAGACCGCCTCGTCACAGCCGCAGATGGCCGGCATGAAGTTTATGATGGTCTATATGATGCCGATCATGATGTTGCTTTGGTTCAACAGCTATTCGAGTGGTTTGTGCTACTACTATCTGCTCTCGAACCTTTTCACCATTGGGCAAACGCTGATCATCCGTCGTATGGTCGATGATACGAAGATTCAGGCAATTATGAACGCCAATGCCGCACGAAAATCGAACGGCAAGAAATCGAAATTCCAACAACGCTACGAAGAGTTGCTACGTCAGCAAGAGGCCGCTCAACAACGTCGGAAATAAACGTTCGGTTGAAAATCAAAGCCCCACTTCTTGGATAGAAGTGGGGCTCTTTGTATCATTTGCTCTCAAACACAAATCTGTCTAACACAAACTTGTTAGACAGATTTGTAGCAATAGGGGGATTATTCTCCCAAGTTCATCTTTTCGATCAACGCTTTGGTTGCTGGCTTATGGCCGCGAAAACATTCGTAAAGTTTCATCGGATGTTCGGTGCCACCCCTCGATAGGATGTTTGACCGGAACGACATAGCTGTTGCCGCATCGAAGATTCCTTTCTCCTCAAAAAGCGAGAAAGCATCAGCAGCAAGCACTTCGGCCCATTTGTAACCATAATATCCGGCGGCATATCCTCCGGAGAAAATATGACCGAATGCAGGAGCCATAGCCGTACCGGCAATAACGGGCATCACCTGTGTAGGAGCCATTGAAGCCATCTCAAAAGCCTCAACATCTCCCTCAAAAGGTTCGGTGAGCGTATGCCATGCCATATCGGTCATGCCAAACGAAAGTTGGCGAACATTCAGATAAGCGGCCAAATAGTTTTGCGAAGCGACGATACGGTCAACGATTTCGGCCGGAATCGACTCACCGGTCTGATAATGTTTGGCCCACAGATCGAGGAACTCTTTCTGCGTACCCCAATTCTCCAAAATCTGCGAGGGGAGTTCCACAAAATCGCGATAAACATTAGTGCCGGTTTGTGACTCGTATTCACCCTGCCCCAACATGCCGTGCAGCGCATGGCCAAACTCATGGAGGAAGGTATCAAACTCGTCGAAAGTGAGCAACGAAGGCGATGTCTCTGTCGGTTTGGTGAAATTCATAACGAGTGACACCAACGGACGAATCTCCTGCTTGCCGACAGTTTTGGTGCCACGAAACTCTGTCATCCATGCGCCCGAACGTTTCGACGCGCGTGGGAAGAAGTCGAGATAAAGCACCGCCATAAAACGACCATCGGCATCGGTGACATCGTAGGCTGTTACATCGGGGTGATAGACATCGATCGCAGAGTTGGGCGTAAAATTCAAGCCATAGAGTTTGTTGGCCAACAAGAAAACACCCTTTTTGACATTTTCGAGTTCCAAATAGGGCTTTACCAACTCATCGTTAAGAGCGTATTTCTCGTTTTTATATTTCTCGCTGTAATAGGCCCAATCCCATGGTTGAAGAGCTCCCTCAAAACCGAGCGATTTCGCATAAGCATTGATCATGGCATAATCTTTCTCTGCATAACTTTTCGTAGCATCGAGTAACTCTTTCAAGAAGTTGTGTACCGTAGGTGTTGATTCGGCCATTCGATTTTCCAATACATAGTCGGCATAACACTTGTAACCCAGCAAGTTGGCGATCTTCAAACGGGTATTGGCAATCTGTTTGACAATTGCGGTGTTATCGAATTTGCCACCCAATGCACGCGAGTTATATGCCCGCCACAACTGCTCTTTCAACGCACGGTCGGAAGAGTAGGTCAGAAACGGCACATAACTCGGTGCCTGCAAGGTTACGGTCCAACCCTTCTCTCCGCGCGCTTTGGCATCGGTAGCCAAAGCATCACGCACGAAATCGGGGAGTTCGGCAACCTTTTTCGGTTCGGTGATGTTGAGTGTAAAGGCATTGGTTGCCGCCAACGCATTCTGCCCGAATTTCAATGTTAATCCCGAAAGTTCGGTGGTATATTGGCGGTAAAGCTCCTTGTCGGCATCGGAGAGAGCCGCACCTTTGCGAGCAAAACTCTTGTAGGTATCCTCCAAAAGTTTTTCTTCTTCCTTGCTCAACCCAAAATTCGCCTGTTCATAAACTGCTTTTACGCGAGCAAACAACTCGGGATTAAGCGAAATATCGTTCGACAATGCGGTCAATTTGGGTTGAATACGCTCGGCAATCTGCTGCATCTCATCGGAGGTGTCGGCTTCCAACAGATTGTAGAAAATGCCGGCAATACGATTTAATAGAGCACCATGACGCTCCAACGCCACAATTGTATTCCCGAAAGTCGGCTTGGCAGGATTGGTAACAATGGCCTCTATTTCGGCACGCGAGCATGCAATGGCAGCATCGAAAGCCGGCTCATAATGTTTCAACTCGATTTTCGAGAAGGGCGGAGTTTGATAAGGGGTATCCCACTCGGCTAGCAACGGGTTGGTCGTATCCAATTCGGGCAGTTGCGCCTTCGGGATCGAATGATCGGCACAAGCTGCTGCAAAAGCTGAAAAGATCATCATCAAAAAAACTTTTTTCATGGTATCGAAATTTACGGTTTCTTCGGTTCAGGCTGATCGATTGTTCGGGCGGATTTCGCCGACTCGGAACGGGAACCGGCAGGCACAACAACGTGAGGCTCGGACGCCGCTTCAATGGCGATTTCGGTCGCAGGTAGAGCAACATCGGAGGCTGCGGCTGTGGATTCCGAGATTCCCGATGTGTTTTTTTGCTCGGAGTTCTCGGCATTTTCCGGCTCGTCCCACAATCCTCGACCTTTGAGCATGGCTCGCTTATCGGGATCCTGACCTCGGAATGCACGGTAAAGCGACATGCCATCCTCCGAGCCGCCACGAGCAAGGATCTTACGGCGGAAATCATCGGCAATACGTTTATTGAAGAGGTCTCCACTTTCGCGGAAAGCCTCAAACGCATCTTTATCGAGCACCTCGGCCCATGTGTAGAAATAGTAGCCGGCCGAATAACCACCGTTGAAGATGTGGGCAAAGTAGGGATAGCGATAGCGTGGTTCTATC
Organism: Rikenellaceae bacterium; assembly: GCA_015059735.1. Taxonomy (GTDB): domain Bacteria; phylum Bacteroidota; class Bacteroidia; order Bacteroidales; family Rikenellaceae; genus Alistipes. Next base: position 38,836 of record SUZX01000007.1, read on the forward strand.
TGCGGGATAAGACCGCGGCGCTCTGCCAATGCGTTCTTTTCGAATGCAATGGGATCGAAACGTTCGTATTCGGTAATTGAATGAATGTCGAGATCGGAAAGCGATGCGGCAATCAATTCGGTCGTCATAAAACCTTGATTGAACAATTCGGTACGACGCAATTTATCGATCAGGCGTTGAGGAATTACCTCGTTGTTGCGATAATGCACGGCATATTGGCGCAACATCTCCGGTTCAAAAGCCCAATTCTCCATGATTTGTGATGGCAACTCTACGAAGTCGCCCTCTACCTCCGACAAACCTCGGTACTTCACATCGTGGAACAGGAAATGTAAGGCATGGCCGAATTCATGGAACAATGTTTCGGTCTCGTCTAATGTCAGTAATGCCGGAGTCCCCGCTGTCGGACGGGTAAAATTGGCCACAATCGACACCACAGGAGCGACACGTTTACCCTCCTTATAAGATTGTTCGACATAATTACCGCACCATGCTCCCTGCCCTTTGCCTTCGCGTGGGAAATAGTCGAAATAGAGAACTCCGAGATGTGTTTCATCGGTATCGAGCACCTGATAAGCCGAGACCTCAGGGTGATAGGTTGGCACCGAAATCGGGCGGAACGTAATGCCATAAAGGCGGTTTGCCAAGAAAAATATACCTCCCTGCACATTTTCGAGCGAGAAATAGGGACGAAGCATCTCTTCATCGAGTGAATAGTTGCTTTTTCGCAACTTCTCGGCATAGTACCACCAATCCCACGACTCGAAAGTTTCGTCGGAATGAGAGGTTTTGAAGAGTTTCTCCATTTCGGCAAACTCACCTTTGGCACGATCGAGAGCCGGTGTCCAGATCTCCTCCAATAGCGCATAGACCGCTTTCGGAGTACGGGCCATTTGGTCGGCAATGACGTAATGGGCATAAGAGGGATAATTCAGCAGATGTGCCTTCTCTGTACGCAAACGAATAAGATCGTTGATCAATTGCTTGTTATCGTGATCATTGTCGTTGTTGCCGCGATTTAGATAGGCTTTATATATCTCTTCGCGCAAATGGCGTTTGGACGAGTGAGTCAAGAACGGCAACAGACTCGGTTTGTGCAATGTGAACGCATATTTCCCTTTTTTCCCCAAGTCCGCAGCTTTTTCTTTGGCTTGTTCGCGAACATTATTCGGCAGTCCATCGAGATCTTTGTCGGAGAGCCACAGTACATAGTCGTTGTTTTCGGCCAACAGGTTATTGCCAAACTTCACTGTTGCAAGCGACAACTCCTCGTTGATGGCTTTCAAACGTGCCTTTTGCGTAGCATCGAGCAGTGCTCCGGAACGGACAAAGGCATTGTAGGTCTTTTGCAACAAACGTTGCTGCTCGGAGTCAAGATCGAATGTCGACCGGTTGTCATAAACCTGTTTGACTTTGGCAAAAAGTTGCTCGTTGAGGCGGATTTTATCCTCGTGAGCAGCCAACAGGGGCATGATCTGCTCCTGCAAATTTTGCAACTGCTCGTTGGTTTCGGCCTCGCAAAGCATACCGAACACCAATGCCACCTGCTCCAACATGCGCCCCGATTCGTCGTAGGCCAAAATAACATTTTCGAAGGTCGGAGCATCGTTATTAGAGGTGATAGCGTCGATTTCGGCATCGTGTAACGACATCGCCCGCTCGAAAGCCGGCAGGTAGTGTTCGGGGAGAATTTTATCGAAGGGAGGAACTCCGTATGGCGTATCCCACTCTCCGAAAAATGGATTTTCTCCCGTCTCTTTGCGGGAGTTGCACGACACCATTGTCATAAGCAAAAAGAGTGTTGCGAATAGATGAAAAACATGTTTCATTCGGTTATTGACTTATTCTTAAACTTTTTTCATACCTTTGTGACCGAATCGGCCAGCGATTTGTCAAAATCGGGTCGCCGGATTGAGTGCAAAGATACGAAAATATCATCGTCATGCAACTTTTTTACGCACCGGAGATTATCCCCCCGTTCCACACCCTGAGTGAAGAGGAATCGAAACATTGTGTGCGTGTCCTGCGTCTCAATACGGGCGATACCTTATATATAACCGATGGAAAAGGCAATTTATTTTGTTGCGAGTTGACCGATGCCAATCCGCGACGATGCACGGTGCGCGTGATTGAAACCCGCAACGAATGGGAGAAATTGCCTTACCGATTGATAATGGCCGTAGCACCGACCAAAAACAACGATCGTTTCGAGTGGTTTTTGGAAAAGGCGACAGAGATTGGTGTCGGTGAGATTGTGCCACTCGAAACCGACCACAGCGAACGACGCATTTTCAAAGCCGAGCGCGGTGAGAAAATCATCACAGCAGCCATGAAACAGTCGCTCAAAGCCTATCGTCCCAATTTGCATCCGCTCACATCGTTCCGCACATGGGTCACCACCCCGTTTGAAGGTCGGAAGTTTATTGCCCATTGCGATGCGGCGCAAAGCGAAAACGGCAAAGAGCATTTGGCCAAAGTGCTGAAAGCCGGAGAGACTGCAACTATCTTGATCGGTCCCGAGGGGGATTTCTCGCCGGAGGAGATCGCATTGGCCTTAAAAAACGGGTTTGAAGAGATCACACTCGGTACACAACGCCTGCGTACCGAGACGGCCGCTGTCGTAGCGACAACAATGGTCGCGACAATCAATGCAATATAAAATCAAAGAATATGTTTTTTATCTGTTCGTTACTTACGCTTGTGGCAATCGCAACGTTGATTTTTGCCGTTCCTCTTCGGGTCAAGATATGGGCGGCATTGACGGTTGTTGGTCTCGGAGCGTTATATGCTTCGGCGCGTGCCATTGAGGTATTGCTATCGGGGGCAACGATCCGATTATGGCAATTCGGAGGAACTCCGTTTGGTGTAGACAGCGGCTCGCTGGATTCATTATCGGCGTTGTTTGTTTTGGTCATCTCACTCGGAGCTATTGCCGCAACCCTCTATTCTCGGGGCTACCTATCGCACTACCTCGAAACCAAATCACCGATACATATTTCGTTGCATTATACATCTCTCGCCATCATGTCATTGGCGATGTTGGCTGTGGTTTGCTCCGATGGAGGTTTCTCGTTCCTCTTTTTTTGGGAATTGATGACCATCGCTTCGTTCCTGCTGATTCTGTTCGATGCCGAGCGACGGGAAGTTTGCAGAGCAGCACTCTCCTATCTGATCATGATGCATGTGGGTTTTGTATTGTTACTCGTCGGATTTGTACAACTCCATGCCGCTACTGGTTCGGCTTCGTTTGCTGCACTGACCGGCTATTTCGCAACGCAACCTTTTTTATCCCTGTTTCTTGTCTTTGTGCTGGGTTTCGGTATGAAAGCCGGATTATTCCCCATGCACGTTTGGCTGCCCGAAGCGCATCCAGCAGCTCCTTCGCATGTGTCGGCCTTGATGTCGGGAGTAATGATCAAGACCGGTATATATGGAATCTTACGGGTTGCGATGGCTCTTTCCGACACGGCTTCGCTCCATATTGCGGGCATGATTCTTTTAGGTATGGGAGTCGTCACCGGATTGTGGGGTGTCATGCTTGCTGCCACTCAAAACGATGTCAAACGGTTGTTGGCCTACTCTTCGATCGAAAATATCGGTGTGATACTGATCGGCATGGGTGTAGCCCTCTTGGGTGAAAGTTCGGGAAATCAACTAATGGCTTTTTGCGGAATTGCCGGAGCCTTGCTGCACACCGTAAACCACTCGTTTTTCAAATCGCTGCTCTTCTTTGGAGCAGGCAACATCCTCTCGCAGACCCATACCACTTCGCTCGATGCTTTGGGCGGTTTGGGGAAACACATGCCTCTTACAGCCATTCTCTTTTTGGTGGGGACCGTAGCTCTCTGTGCACTGCCTCCGCTCAACGGATTTGTTTCGGAACTATTGATCTATCTCGGCATGTTCAATGGCATTGCGTCGAGTAACGACATCCTACCTTCCGTAATTGGATTGGTGTCTTTGGCGTTGATCGGAGGGGTGGCTGTATTGGCTTTTACAAAACTCTACGGTACGGTTTTCCTCGGCTCGCCCCGAACCCATGAAGTTGCTGAGGCTTCGGAGGTAGACAATTGTCGTGTTGCTGCTATGGCTCTGCCGTTGCTGGGAATTTTGGTCATCGGCCTTTTCCCGCAAGAGGCTCTGCGTGTCGTAGCACAAGCAGTCAAACTATTTTTGCCTACCGATATCTCGTGGCAGCTTTCGCCCGTCATGGTAACCATATGCCGTTCGGCATGGTTGTTGATTTTAGTTTCGGCTATTTTATTCCGCATACGAATACGTCTGCTACAAAATCGCACCGTAGCCGAGGGTCCGACATGGGGCTGCGGATTTACGGCAACAAATGTCCGTATGCAATACTCCGGAGAGTCTTTCTCCGAAGGATTGGAGGCGATTGCCCGACCGTTGACTCACGACAGCGAAGAGGGCGCTCCGGTGGGAAAAAACGAGATTTTCCCCTCCGATCATCGTTTTGAGATTCGCCATAAGGACCGTATCGGTCAACTCTTTTCGGCATGGTGGGTTGAGGCATTACATCTGATCAACAGCCGTGTCATGCAATTACGCACGGGGAAAATCAATCACTACATATTATTTGCATTGGCTTTCCTCGGATTGGTATTCCTGCTTTCTATTTTCAATCTGCTTTGATCATGATGACGATTCTCAATATTATTCTGTTACTTGTTGTGGCCGTAACCATCCCGGGATTGATCAATCGAACCCGCGCAAGGTTGGCCGGTCGGAACGGTATTCGATTTATGCAACACCTTTACGATTTGAGATTGTTGCTTCGCAAAGGGGCTGTCTATTCGACAACCACTTCTGCTCTGTTTCGAATAGCACCCTCGATCTATCTTGCTGCGGCCATTGTTGCCTCACTCTTTATTCCGGTGGGCAATTTATCGCCGTTGATTTCATTCGATGGCGACCTAATCGCCTTTGCCTATACGCTTGCTTTGGGTCGTGTGGCCCTTGTGTTGGCAGCGATGGATACCGGCAGTTCATTCGAAGGAATGGGAGCCAGCCGCGAAGCTCTCTACGGGGCTCTTGTTGAACCGGCTTTGATGCTCATTTTTGCGACATTGGCTCTACTCTCGGGATGCACATCGTTTGCCGACATCTTTGCGGCAGGTGCAACATTTGACTTGCGTTATGCAATTGTATTGCTGTTGGCCGCTTATGTGTTGGTGAAAATCGTCTTCACGGAGAGTGGTCGTGTACCGGTGGACGATCCTCGCACACACTTGGAATTAACAATGATCCACGAGGTGATGTGCCTCGACTATTGTGGTGTCGATTTGGCTATGATCAAGATGGCCGGCTGGCTCAAAACAGCCTCGTTGGCAATGCTTGCCGCCAATGCAGTGGCTGCAATGATCCAACTTTGTTGGTGGTTGGCGGTCTTGTTGGCGGTGTTGATTACCGGATTGGCAATCGGCATTGTCGAATCGACCCAAGCTCGTAATAAACTCATGCGTAACACAACATTCATTCTCGCCATAGCGACGATGGCTGCTTTGGTATTTTTCACCGGTTATCTGTTACAACTCAAACTCGTATTCTAATGATTCCAGCACTCATATTGCTCTACGTTGTAACGCTCTTTTATCTATCGATCACCGAGCGTTTCCGCAACTTTGCCTCGATTGTTTCGATACAGGGATGGTTGCTCTTTGCCATTGCATTGTTACGGCTGCATACGATAAATCCTGCCGAACTGGCATTTATCGCCATTGAGACCTTGCTGTTCAAAGCGTTATTGGTGCCGGCAATCCTTTTTGCCGTTATTCGACATACGAAAATCAACCGTGTCCGCACCTCTGGCTCTTCGCAGTTCGGTGCATTGCTGTTCTCGCTGACCATGCTGGCCATCAGTGCTTCGGTGACCTGCTATATCTCGGATTCGACGGTCGATTTGGTCTTCTTCGGAGTGGCACTTTACGCCTTGTTAAGCGGATTGATGCTCATCGTTTTTCGCTCACGACTTTTCTTCCATCTGGTGGGATTTCTGATCATTGAAAATGGAGTTTTCCTCTTTTCGATGGCAATCGGTGTCGAAATGCCGTTGGTGATTAACATCGCTATCCTTCTTGATGTTCTTATGTCGGTATTGATGTTGGGAATCTTCTTCACGCGCATCGACAATAAAATCCACGCCGACGATGCCGACTCACTCACCCATGTAAAAGACTGATGCTATGATTTCCTATTTTATTTTAAGCATAGTTATTGCCATTGCCACGTTTCTGTCGCGCAACGAACGACAATTTTTTGCAACCGGTGTGGCTTTTTATGCCGTGCAAATTGTTTTTGCATTGCAGATAATCTTCGGGGGGCTTTACGAAACCTCTTCTGCCACAGTCTTTACCTTTGATGCCGCCGGTACACTCTTTTATGTGTTGTTGACAGTTGTTTCGGCCTATGCCTATTTTCACTCGGAGGCCTACATGATAGGAAGTAATGCACGCCAAACCGGCATCTATTCGGGTTTGTTGATGTTGCTCACAACAGCTATCACGGGAGTCTATTTTGCCAATAACATAGCGGTAACTTGGATCCTGCTTGAAACCACAACTCTCTGTTCGGCTGGTATTATCTATCACCGTCGAACAACCCAAACCCTCGAAGCGGCATGGAAATATCTATTCGTATGCTCGACAGGTATCGCGGTGGCCTATCTCGGCATTTTGCTTCTTTGTGCCGCCACCAAATGCGAATCTCTCTCATATGAAGCGGTTGCAGCAGCAGTAGCTACGGCCAATCCGCTCTATTTGAAGACCGCATTTCTGTTGATTCTTTGCGGATATAGTTGCAAAGCCGAGTTGTTCCCTCTTTACACCGTAGGCGTTGACGCCAATTTTGCGGCACCATCACCGGCTTCGGCACTGATCTCGACTGGATTGGTCAACGCCGGATTCTTGGCTATTTTCCGTATATATAAGTTGCTGTCTGGCTCCGAGGTTTTCCATTGGATATGCAATGTGTTGTTACTCACCGGTATTCTTTCGTTAGTGATCGGAGCATTGTTTTTACGTCGCACGAACAATTATAAACGTTTTCTTTCCTACTCGACGGTCGAAAACATGGGTATTGCGATCATCGGTTTGGGAATCGGAGGGATCGGAGTATGGGCTGCCATATTTCACGTTGCCTGCCACACGCTGATCAAAAGCAGTCTATTTCTGCAAATGGCCGTTGTGCGACAGATATATGACGGCTATCGCATCAATCGCATCGGTGACTACATTCGCATCAATCCGATAGGTGCGGCAGGATTGATCGCTGGCATGGTGGTACTGATGGCATTTCCGCCTTCACCACTGTTCGTTTCCGAGTTGATGATTCTGAAACAGACCATATTAGTTAATAATTGGTGGATTGTGGCTGCCATGCTCCTGTTGATCTGCATCGTGATCTATTCGTTCTGTTCGCGCATGATTCGCCTTTGCTATCAGCCCAATCAAGATGAGTTGCACCCCTCAAAATCCGATCGCACATTATCATGGTCGGCATTGTCGTTGCTCATTGTTGCCATGATATTAGGCATGTGGCGACCGGAGATTTTGGTGGAGTTCATTGCACAAATTGCTTCGCTATGATGAAATACTACATAACCGACAATACAGCGGCATCCGTTCTGTTGGAAGAGATTCCAGAGGTTTCATATGCCGACTTTTATGCAGATCTATCGGAGAAACTCGCAGATCCGCGATATCATTTGGCTCACTATTTTGCCCTGCCACAAGGCGATCGCATGGTTTTCTATTGCTTGCTGTTGGATGATAATTCTTCGCAGGTGATGATCACCTCGTACGCTCTAAACTACTACGACGACACGGAGTTGCCGTCACTTACGGCATTACATCCGCAGGTGCACCCCTTCGAGCGTGATATTACCGAACGATACGGAGTACGATTCGGCAATATGCCTTGGCCCAAGCCGTTGCGATTCCCGTTTGATCGATACGATCGTAACAGTTCGATGGACAACTTCCCCTTCTACAAGATGGAGGGTAAATCGCTCCACGAAGTAAATGTCGGCCCGATTCATGCAGGTATCATCGAGCCCGGGGCTTTCCGTTTTATTTGCAGTGGCGAGCAAGTACTGCATCTTGAAATTGCCCTCGGCTACCAGCATCGCGGCGTAGAGCAGGCTTTTGTCTCGACCAACAACCGCCTGCGACAGATCTGCCTTGCCGAAGCCATCGCCGGCGATAGTGCAATAGCTCATGCCACAGCTTTTGCAGAAGCGATCGAGAAACTCTCAGGACAAGATCGTCCGGTTCAATTAGATTGCGAACGAGGTGTTGCGCTCGAATTGGAGCGTATGGCCATGCAAATTGCCGACACCGGAGCGCTGTCGATGGATGTGGGTTATCAACTTGGACAGGTGGCATGCGAAGCATTGCGCACCATGACAATCAACACGACACAGGCTTGGTGCGGAAATCGTTTCGGCAAGGGGTTGATTCGTCCGCACGGCACCAATCATCCGTTGACAACTCAAAAATCGGAGATGATACGCCGCAATGTGGCCGAAATTGCTCGTCGCTACGACGAAGTGCGCCAAGACATCAAATCTTCACCTTCGCTGTTGGCACGTTTCGAGGAGTGTGGGATTGTGGCACGAGATCAGATGGCTGCTATCGGTGGAGTCGGACAGGCAGCTCGTGCCAGCGGAGTATGTCGTGACATCCGCACCTCGCATCCATGGGGAGTCTATGCCCAAGATATCAGCCACAAGCCTATTACCAAAACACAAGGAGATGTCATGGCTCGATTGATGGTCCGTAGTCGCGAAATTCTTCAATCGGCCGGATATATCGACCGTTTGTTGAGCATCTACGATCAAAAGTACGCATCTGAACTTTCGCCTTGCGACAAACCCGACTACACCGCCCCGCTGTCGGCCTCATCGCTTGCATTCGGATTGGTCGAAGGATGGCGCGGTGAGATTTGCCATGTGTTGGTAACCGATGCCGAAGGAAAGATTGCAGCATCACGCATCAAAGATCCCAGCCTGCATAATTGGATGGCATTGGCTCTCGCCGTGCGTGGAGAGGGAATCTCCGATTTTCCGATCTGCAACAAAAGTTTCAATCTGTCGTATTGCGGCAATGATTTGTAATTAAGAGATAAAACTATGATATTTCCTAAAATCCGCGTTTTGCGCAGTCACGGACAGCAGGCAATTCCCGATCTCGATGCTGTGGAGTTGACCGAGGAGTTCCGAGGACGACCCGAATTAACCGAGCCGACAACGGACGTAGAGCGTAAAGAGCTTGATCAGGCGGTAGCCATTTGCCCGACAGGAGCCATTTCGTTACAACCTTTCTCACTCGACTTGGGGCGTTGTCTTTTCTGTGGAGAGTGCGCACATTGTGCTCCGCGAAACATACGTTTCACCAACGATTACCGCATGGGTGCCGCAACACGCGAGGCGCTTGTAATACATCCCGAAGATAAATTGGTAAAATTCGATCGTTCAGCCATACGTCCAGAGATTGGCAAATATTTCAAAGAAGCTTTGCAGTTACGCGAGGTTTCAGCCGGTGGTGATGGCTCAATCGAAATGGAGTTGGGGGCAACCGGTAATGTCAATTTCGATTTCGGTCGCTTTGGTGTGGGATTCACCGCATCACCACGTCATGCCGACGGTGTTGTGATCTCAGGTCCCATATCGGCAAACATGGCCGAGGCTTTGGAGATCTGCTACGATGCGGTTGCCGAGCCGAAAATCGTTGTGGTCTGCGGATCGGAGGCGTGTTCCGGCGGACTTTTTGCTGATAGTCGTGCCATCGACCGTTCGTTCCTCGATCGACATCAAGTCGATCTGTGGTTGCCGGGGGCTCCGACACATCCGATGGTTTTCATCGACGGAATCCGTAACCTGTTGGGTAAAAAAACGCGAGAATAATCGCTTGGTGGTATGGGTCGGTTGTTCGAACTTTTCTGCAGTTTTTTCAAGATCGGGCTCTTCACCTTCGGTGGGGGATATGCCATGATCCCATTGATTCGCCGTGAGGTGATCGATCGCAAAGGGTGGATTGCCGAAGCTGAGTTTCTCGACCTGCTGACTCTTGCACAATCAGCCCCCGGGCCTATCTCGCTCAACACATCGGTCTTTGTAGGATACAAGATGGCCGGTTTTGCAGGGGCTTTGGCAGCGATTCTTGGGGTGGTCATACCCTCGTTTGTCATCATCCTGTTTATCGCCATCGTTTTTACCGATTTCCGCCACAATCCGTTCGTTGATGCCGCTTTCAAGGGGATGCGTCCGGCAGTTGTGGCTTTGATTGTTGTTCCGGTGATCTCGTTGGCACGCGGATTAAATCGAGTTTTTTACGCTGTTATTGCTGTCACTGCATTGGCCATTTGGCATTGGGGATGGTCACCGGTCGGAATCTTATTGGGAGCGGCTGTGGCCGGTATTGCGTGGGAATTGTTCATCGCTAAAAAAGGTATCCGATGATTTTCTGGCAACTATTCGTAAGTTATTTGAAGATCGGATTCTTCGGCTTTGGCGGTGGCTACGCCATGCTCTCGCTCATCCAGAACGAGGTCGTTGTACAACATCAATGGATGACCAATGCCGAGTTTGCAGACATTGTAGCCGTATCTCAAATAACTCCCGGGCCGATCGCCATTAACTCGGCGACCTATGTGGGCTATACGGTCGGAGTACAAGGCGGTGGAACATGGTTCGGGATCCTTGGAGCCATGATTGCCACCTTTGCCGTATGTCTGCCGGCGCTTACCATCATGTTGCTGATTACGCGATACTTCCTGCGGCTGAAAGATAATCCACTGATCGAAGGAGCCATGCGCGGCATGCGACCTGTGGTGATCGGTATGATTGCAGCCGCAGCATTGATGCTGATTTTCCCGCATAGCAGCACCTCTGGTGAACAAAATTTCATCGACGAGTGGAGTTGGCTGCTTTTCGGTGGAGTACTCCTCGGCTCATGGCGTAAGATTAACCCCATTCTGCTGATTATCCTTTCGGCAGTAGCCGGAATTGTGATCTACCTGTAAAAGCCATATCGGAGATCATACCAATTTTCCTGATTCATTCTATTCAACTTTATACGCACGGCAAAATCGTGTCTATAATTGCCGTCCCTTTAAGTTCCTCCGCTTCGGGACAGAAATTTACGTCCGCCTATTGCAAAAATCGGAAGTCCGAGAGTTTGTGAAGATCGTCATCAATATTTTCATCAAAATATCGTTTCTTTTATACTTTCATATATTCCTTTTTTACTATCTTTGCAATGTCATCATCACAGATGACAGACATATTTTGATGAAAGTGTATTCGCTTTTATCCTTGACACGAAATCTGGAAAATTTCAATAACCCAAGGAGAGCAACACACTCGTCACCTTGTATTGGTATATGCTTTGGAGTAACCTGCTCCATACCATCCAATACGGGTGTGGGGTATTGTTTATTTGGGTTAAGGCATTCCAGAGCCTCGTGTCATATAAACGAATCGACTCCACACTTTCTTTTTTACAATCCACCGATATAGGAGCTCTATTGGTACATTATTGATCAAAATGTTGAAGAAACTGTTTCTTCTGTTTTTGGTGTGTTTGACGGGAAGTGGATTCGCCCAACAGCGCACCGAACGTGTCGATTACCAAGAATCGACGGCACGCAATCTCGAACCCGAGCACTTTATGCTTCTTACGCCCCTAATTGCCGATTTGGAGGTGTCGGAAACTAAAATTACCTACACAGAGAAGTCGGCATTCCTCGATTTTCCGGTTACGACTGCAATGATTAAAGAGATCCCCGAATTCAAGAAAATTGCATTAAGCCGCGCTGCTCGGTCGTGTAACGCCGATGTAATGGTAGGCACCACCATCGATGTCATCACCAATGACCGAGGGTTGCTCGAAATCACGGTTACGGGTTATCCGGCTCACTATCGTCGTTTCCGCAACGTGGCTCTCGAAGATATCGAACTCATCCGACAGACCCGACGTGCCGACAAAAGCGATGATGAGGCTGTTGTAAAACGCCCCAATGCCCGCAACAAAATAGAAGTTCTCAAATAATTAAACCTTAGATTTATGAAAAAGATTGTATTACTATTGATCGTATGTATTTTAGGATCAGCACAATTAGCCGAGGCACAGTTGATTCGTTCTTCACAGACCGTCATCACCAAAACGAAAAAAGAGAAGGTCAAAAAAGAGAAAAAAGTACTTGACCCTGTTAAAGCCGGCTTACAACAAGAGATCAGTGTTGAGGTCGGAGGATTCGATGTAAACGATATGCAATTATCCAGTGGAGTAAACTACACGATCGGCTACCGATTTAATAACACATTGTTTATCGGTGGAGGCGTTGGGTTAGGTTATGGCAAGGCCTATTCGGATATGATGGGTCCCATATATGGAGATCCTATAAATATCACCATTAAAGAGTCTTCTTATCAGTTTCAAACGCCAAGTTATATGTCATATACACAGCGTTCATTGGAATCCATTTATGCACAACTTTTTGGAAATATTCGGGTATATCTGACAAAAACGCGCATACAACCCTATTTCGATCTGTCTTTGGGCGGTATTTATATGAAACAAGAAGATGTGGTTCAGGTTCAATATTCCTATAATGGAACTACAACATTTAATACAATGAACGAGCATTATTATCATGTCGAACAGAGTAGAGAGGAATACACCGAAAAAAAAGAATTTAGTATGTTTGCCAATCCTCAATTTGGTATTAATTGGCGATTAAACAATCGTTATAGTCTTAATCTGGCAGTGGGTTATAAATGGTTGTCCTCGTATGATATTGTAAGTGGTTACCCGCAAGTGAAAATCGGCTTTTCGTTCTAAATCCTTACAACTAATAAGTCGCGATCTAATACTACGAGAGATGCAAAAAGCGCCGCTTTTTGCATCTCTCGTTTATAGCACTCTGGGTTGAAGTAAAACCTACTTTCGTTCCACCCGTTTGGCCAATCCTCCCTCCGAAGTCTCTTTGTAGAGGCTCGGCAGATGGTGCCCCGTTTCGTTCATTACCTCGACTACCTTGTCGTAACTTACCAAATGCGTTCCGTCGGAGAGCATGGCGTAGGTATTGGCATCCAATGCTCGGGCTGCCGCAATGGCGTTTCGTTCGATGCAGGGAACCTGCACCAATCCGCATACCGGATCGCAAGTGAGTCCCAAATGGTGTTCAAGTGCCATTTCTGCGGCGTATTCGATCTGCGCCGGAGTGCCTCCGAAGAGTTGACATGCTGCCGCTGCCGCCATAGCACAAGCTACGCCTACCTCACCTTGACAGCCGACTGCGGCCCCCGAAATCGAGGAGTTGGTCTTGACGATATTTCCGAAAAGACCCGCTGTGGCCAATGCGCGAAGAATGCGTACACGCAAAAATTCGCGCGAAGTTGCCAAGTGGTAGATGACAGCCGGAACCACTCCACTCGATCCGCAAGTGGGAGCTGTGACAATGGTGCCTCCTGCTGCATTCTCTTCCGCTGTGGCCAATGCGTATGCATAGATCTTGGATCGCGAACTGAGTGAGCCGGTATAACTTTGTGATTTCACCCAGTAAGTTCCGGCTTTGCGAGCAACTTTCAAACCACCGGGCAGTACGCCGTCGTTATTCAGTCCCCGTTCGATTGTTTCGCACATCGTGGTCCAAATCGTATCTAAATACTCCCAAATGTCGGGACTTTCGTATTCTTGGACATACTCCCAAAAGGTCTTTCCTTCGCGGTAACACCACTCTTTGATATCCTCGATGTTGGTTAGTGGATAGATATCTTTTTTGGAATTCTCAAATCGGGTCTTTTCATCGGCCAACGCTCCTCCTCCGACACTATATATTGTCCAATTATCGATCACCTTGTCTTGCTGTAAAGCTTCGTAGAGCATGCCGTTGGGATGAAACGGAAGAACGATTTCCGGTTTCCAAATGATTTCGGTCGGAGCCAACGGCTCTAAAACGGAGAGTATGGCTCTGTCGGTAAGGTGTCCCTTTCCGGTGGCTGCCAACGATCCGTAGAGTGTCACCCGATATTGATCGACTTTGTGGTTGCGTGCGGCAAATAGTTGGGCTGCCTTTTTAGGCCCCATAGTGTGGCTACTAGATGGCCCTGAGCCAATTCTAAATAATTCTTTGATGGATTCCATAACTAATCTTTTGACATTGCAAAGATAGTGTAAAAAACAAAATGATGATTCGTGAAAACTTCGTATCTTTGTATGATTGTTATCGTATTTGACATTATTTTTAATCGATCGAAGATGGCCGACAATTATTTGGATAAGAAAATGGAGGAGTATGCGGCTCGTCCCGCAACGAAACCGATCGCATTGGGGACTTTGAGTCGTTTGTTGCAGAAAAATCGCAGTCATCGGGGATATGACAGCCGTTTTATCGTTCGCTCAGATCAACTCCGACGTATTATTGCTGTCAATACCAAAATCCCTTCGGCACGAAACCAGCAGGTATTGCGATTTCGACCGGTATTGGCAGACGAAGCACACAAGGTTTTGCCGCATATTAGGCTTGGAGGAGCACTCCCGCACTTGAATCTGCCCCTGTCAGGGACAGAACCCAATGCCTTTATTATCATCTGCTCGACCGTTGCCGAAAGTCATTATGTCGATGTCGATTTGGGAATTTCGGCTCAAAGTATGTTATTGCAGGCTGTGGAAATCGGCCTGAATGGAATTTGTATCGGGGCTTTTGACCGTGCGGCTATTCGTCGGGAATTTGGGCTTGAATATGAGCCACTATTGATTTTAGCTGTCGGTAAAGGTGTCGAACGGATTGAGTTGGTTGAGATTGATTCCGATGCAGACCATAATTATTACCGCGAAAACGGAATTCATTATGTCCCGAAAGTGCGACTTGACGATCTGTTGATCGATTCGGAGTAGCTTAATATGCCGATTTATTGTTTTGCGTTGCCGGATTGCTCCGGAAGAGCCTTTAATACGGCGCGAAGTTCGCCGTTGGCGAGGAGCAACAACATGGGACCGTCCATTTCGTAGTGAGTTGTTGCTTCGAGTGCGGCAACGAAATCTTGTTCACCTTTCGAGTCGGGACACATCATGCGCGTTGTTCCCAAAGACTCGATTTTCAAGGCTCGCTTTTCGGTGGTTTTATAGTTCCCCATTATGCGGTTGCAGGATCCCATGCCAGATAATGTTCCCTGCTCAGATAATACGATGGTATATGTCCCGGCTTTGGGGGTAATATCTTGTCCTCCCAAACGGATCAGTTGCCATTCAGTGCCCACCAACGGCCGACGCGTTTTTTTCTGATAAGAGCGACATGCGCAACAGCTTGTGATAAGGAGTGTCACAGCCGCAAAAATGAGGAGATGTGCAAAGTTTCTCATGGTAAGTGGTGTTTATTTTTGCAAAGATATGAATAAAAATCGTACCTTTGCCTATCTATCAATTGACAAATACCATTGCTTATGAAAAAAATTATTGCATCTCCCCTCGCTCCCAAAGCAGTGGGACCCTATTCGCAAGCCGTAGAGGCTGCCGGTGCACTCTATGTTTCGGGGCAGTTGCCGCTTGATCGTTCGACAGGCATCATGGCTGAGGGAATCGAGGCCCAAACCCGTCAGGCTTTGACCAACATCGGTCATATCCTTCATGAGGCAGGATACGACTATGCCGATGTGGTAAAAGTTACTGTATTATTGCAGAATATCAGTGATTTCGCTGCTATGAATGCTGTATATGCCGAGTTCTTTACTGTCGATATGCCGGCACGTGTCTGCTACGAAGTTGCCGCCCTGCCGATGGGTGTTTTAGTGGAGATCGATGCCATTGCTGCGAAATAATCAAGACTCCGATCGACAAGATGCGTCCCAGCCCTCTGGAACGCATTTTTTTTTATTTGTTGATAACTTGTGAATGAAAAAAAACCTGGCAAATTGATTTTTTATTGCGGATGCTGTTTCTTTGTAAAACCGGAATTCGCCTGCTTGAAGAGTAAGAATCTGAAAATAAATATATAGAGCCATGTCAAAAGTTGCTGCCAAAGAAGTGTTGCCAAAAGTCGATTACAACGAGGCGGTCGCCGAATCGAAAAAATATTTCGAGGGAGACGATCTCGCCGCAACAGTTTGGGTGTCGAAATACGCCCTGAAAGATTCGTACGGAAATATCTATGAGAAATCACCGCGCGAAATGCACGAGCGTATCGCCGCAGAGATCGAGCGTATCGAAAACAAATACCCCAATCCGCTCAGTCGTGCCGAGGTGTTTGAATTGCTCGATCGTTTCCGATATGTCATCCCGCAAGGTGGCCCCATGACCGGTATTGGTAACAACCTGCAAGTGGCTTCGCTGTCCAACTGTTTTGTTATCGGTCATAAAAATCCGGCGGACTCATACGGAGGTATTTTCCGTATGGACGAGGAACAGGTACAGTTGATGAAACGTCGTGGCGGTGTGGGGCATGACCTTTCGCACATCCGTCCCACCGGCAGTCCGGTGTTGAACTCGGCTTTGACTTCGACAGGTATCGTGCCGTTTATGGAGCGTTACTCCAATTCGACACGCGAGGTGGCTCAGGACGGTCGTCGCGGTGCTTTGATGCTTTCGCTGTCGATCAAACACCCCGATGCCGAACGTTTCATCGATGCCAAAGTAGATACGGGCAAGGTTACGGGAGCAAATGTTTCGATCAAGATCGACGACGAGTTCATGCGTGCGGTGTTGGCCGGCAAGTCCTATCGTCAGCAGTTCCCGATTCAGGCTGAAACTCCGAAATATGAGCAGGAGATCGATGCTAAGAAATTGTGGGAGAAGATCATCCATAATGCATGGAGATCTGCTGAACCCGGGGTATTGTTTTGGGATACGATCATCCGTGAGAGTGTACCCGACTGCTATGCCGATGAAGGGTTTGTTACGGTTTCGACCAATCCTTGTGGCGAGATTCCGCTCTGCCCCTATGACTCGTGTCGTCTGTTGGCTATCAACTTGTTGAGTTATGTAGATAATCCGTTCAAACCCGATGCCTCATTCAACTTTGAGAAGTTCCGCAATCATGTGGGCAAGGCAATGCGTATGATGGACGACATCATTGATTTGGAATTGGAGAAAGTTGAACTGATCATCGGCAAAATCGAGAACGACCCCGAAGATGGCGATGTGCGCCATGTTGAACTTGAACTTTGGAAGAAGATTCGCGAGATGGCATTGAAAGGACGCCGTACAGGCTTGGGTATCACTGCCGAAGGCGATATGTTGGCGGCTTTGGGCTTGCGCTATGGCTCGGAGGAAGCCATCAATTTTGCCGTGCAGGTACAGAAAACGTTGGCAGTTGAAGCCTATCGTGCTTCGGTGAAGATGGCCGGTGAGCGTGGTGCTTTCCCTATCTACAATGCAATCAAAGAGCAGAATAATCCGATGATTGCCCGTATTCGCGAAGCCGATCCTGAACTTTATGAGGAGATGATCAAAACCGGCCGTCGTAATATCGCCATGTTGACGATCGCTCCGACCGGTACTACCTCACTGATGTCGCAAACCACTTCGGGTATCGAACCGGTATTCCGCACAGTTTACAAGCGTCGTCGTAAGATTAACCCTTCGGATAAGGATACCCATGTCGATTATGAAGATGAAACCGGCGAAAAGTTCCAAGAGTACAATGTATATCACCACAACTTTGTGAAGTGGTTAGAGGCCAATGGCTATGATATTTCGAAATTGGCTTCGATTTCGGATGACGAGTTGAACGAGTGGGTTGCTGCATCGCCCTATCATCAGGCTACGGCCAACGACATCGATTGGGTGGCAAAAGTCAAGATGCAGGGAGCCATTCAAAAATGGGTGGATCACTCGATCTCGGTGACGGTGAACCTGCCGAACAATGTATCGGAGGCGTTAGTTGCCGAAGTCTATCGTACGGCTTGGGAGTGCGGTTGCAAGGGTGTTACGGTTTATCGTGACGGTTGTCGCGATGGCGTGTTGCTCGATAAAAATTCGAAAGGCAAACAGAAACGTTGCGAGGAACACCCGGGCCAAACTCAAAAACGCCCACACTCGATTCCTGCGGATATCATGCGTTTCAAAAACGGTTCGGAAGATTGGATCGCTTTCGTCGGGTTGCAAGATGGTCGTCCTTATGAGATTTTCACGGGTAAGATCGAGGAGGATGCCATGTACATCCCCCGAAAGATTACTAAGGGTAATATTATTAAGGTGCGTGAAGCCGACGGAACAAAACGTTACGATTTCCAATATACCGATCGTTATGGCTATACAAACACCATCGGTGGTATCTCGCGTTTGTTCGATGAAGAGTTCTGGAATTACGCCAAACTGATCTCCGGTGTATTGCGTCACGGCATGCCTATCGAGAAGACTGTATCGCTTATTGATTCGTTGCATTTCGATAGTGAATCGATCAACACATGGAAAACGGGTGTTTGTCGTGCGTTGAAACAATATATCGTTGATGGTACGAAATCGAAAGGGAAGTGTCCGAGTTGTGGTCAGGAAAATATGGCTTACCAAAACGGCTGTTTGACCTGTATGTCTTGCGGATATTCCAAGTGCGGTTGATTTTTTGATAACCGTTGATGTAACCGAAAAGAGAGCCAAGAATTAACGAGGCTCTCTTGTCGTTTGTGAAAATCAAAATTTTAGGGTGTAGGACCGCGATATTTTATGGATTCGATCCAAAAAAATGGCAAAAATGTCGCCAATTTTCGGCCGAATATACTGAAATACACAAAAGTTAAAAGTTGCACCTCTCTAATTTTTGTTTTTTGCAGAGAAATATATATATTTGCACCGATAATATCAAATATTCAACGAGGTGTCGAAATTTTATCATATAACGGCTATTTTTGCTGTTGTGTTTTTGTCGTTCTCGATGTGCGAAGTCGAGGCGCAAAACCATAAATATATTCGTTATGCTAAACCAGATAGTTTGCGTCCGCATACCGAGTATGCCGATAGCTTGTTGACAACGGTGCTTTATCCGATTAACGAGGCTAGTTTGAAATTGGCACCACCGCTTGCAGCGGCTGCCACAGAATTGAACGAAGTGCTTGCCGATCCGGATAGAAAATTATTGGAGGTTTGGGTGCTTGGAGCTGCTTCGCCTGATGGCCCCGAAGTTCGCAATAAATACCTCAGTCGTCTGCGTGCTACTTGGGCCGTGAATTATTTGCGAAAGACCACAAAAATTCCCGATAATAAACTCAGAATAGAGGTCCTCGGAGAAGATTGGGAAGATTTTGCTCGTTTGGTAAAACGGAGTGATAGTCCTTATCGGAATCAAATTTTGGAAGTGCTAGCCAAATGGAAATCTCCGGTAGATCGTGAATATGCGCTCCGTCGTCAAAATAAAGGTGCTACTTGGGCTTGGCTCAGTAGTGATATTTTGCCAGAGTTGCGTAGTGTGCGTTTTGCTATTTTCTGCCTTTACGATCCCCAAGTGATTCCGGCAACCCCTCGTTTTTTGGAGCCGGTTGCCACTCGCTCTGCCGATTTTGCACCGTCGCCTTTCCACGCTGCAACGTCGGCTCCTGTCACAGGGGTAGTGCCCGAAAAAGAAGATCCTTGGCGTATCTCAATTAAAACCAACGCTTTGTTCTATGCGATGCTTGTTCCGAGTCTCGGCTTCGAGGTGCAACTTGGCCGTCGTTGGTCATTTGACATGCTTGGTTATTGGTCGCCATATAACCTTTTCTCGTCAACGCGTAAGTTCCGTATCTTCGGTTTGCAACCCGAGGTGCGTTATTGGTGGGGCGAGCCGTTAGTCAAGGGTCACTACTTGGGTCTTCATGGTCATGTTTTGGGTTTCAACGTGCAGATGAATGATGGCAAACGTTACCAAGATCCTAACCATGCGTTGTGGGGAGCCGGTTTGGCTTATGGTTATGCCATGCCGCTGGGTAAGAGTGATCGTTGGGGCGTAGAGTTTACCATCGGTGCCGGTTATGCCAAGATCACATACGATGTCTATGACGGACAGCGTAATGGCCGTTTCCTCAGTTCTGGTACCCATGATTATTGGGGAATTACCCGTTTGGGCGTCGATTTTTCCTATCGCTTTTTGTTGAATAAAAACCGTTGCAGAAGATAGCCATGAAAAAGATTGTTGATAT
Organism: Rikenellaceae bacterium; assembly: GCA_015059735.1. Lineage (GTDB taxonomy): Bacteria > Bacteroidota > Bacteroidia > Bacteroidales > Rikenellaceae > Alistipes. The sequence continues at coordinate 58,961 of SUZX01000007.1, forward strand.
TTTCTGCTTATTGCTTTGCTCGTGGCTGATCTCATGTGATGCTACGGTGCACGAATATCCAACTTCCGGACATGTAAAACTTATCGTCGAGGCTTATACCGACCTTGCGATGCCTGAACTCTATTATGAGTATGTATGTGATGCTAAGGCTGGCAATCAGTTGTTGGTGCGTAGTGGTGACGAGTCGGGGTCGCGTGTTTTTGACGAAAATGTACAATTGCGTTTCAATTTCGATTTGCGTCGCAGTATCAATTCCTCGACCTCTCAGTCGGTCGGAAAAGTCGTTCAGTTCGCAGCTCCCGATGCCGAACGACCGCAGGCTGTTGCCGAATTTGAACCTACTCCCGGGGTATATAAAGCTTTGATTTGGTGTGATTATGTCTCCGATCAAATAGGAAACGATTGGTACTATAAGGTTTCGGATCTGCGTACCATTGTCTATACCGATGTAGTTCCCGAGGATAACGATGATAAAGATGCTTATACGGGTGTTGAAACTGTTGATCTCACCCCTTATATTGGTGCGGGCGAAGGTCACACTGTTACAGTTCCTGTCAACTTGAATCGTCCACTGGGGCGTTGGCGTTTGGTTGCCGATGATATCGCCGACTTCGAGGCTGCCGGAGGTAATGCTTCTGCTCTGTGGACTCGTGCAACCTATATATCTTTTGTTTCGTCGGGTTATAATGTCGAGAGTCAGGAGCCTAACCTTTTTGACGAGCCCCAAAGCCGTACATTCTTCCATCCGATTTATAACCGTTCTTCGGGAGAGATGACTCACGACTATATCTTTGTTTATGGTAAAGAGTCGTATGTGAGCCTTTACCTCGAATTTTATGAGGGCGACCGTAAGATCAGTTCGTGGAATGTTCCCGACGTGCCGTTGATGCGTAACCGTGAGACTTTGATTCATGGACGTTTCCTTACATCGTCAAGTCAATCGGGAGGTATCGGTATCGATCCGGGATTCAATGGCGAACATATAGTTCCTGTTAAGCGGGATGAAGTGCCAACTAATGGTATTTTGAACAAATAAATTCACTTTTGCTTATTTGAGCGTTTTAGTTAAATGTCGATGATTTTTGGTGGAGAATCTTTTGAGGCGATGGTAAAAGTGATGAAAAATACCCCCCCCCTATTTATTAGCAAATCCTTTGTTGTTTAGAGATTTAGCCTATGATCTGTGGATTGTGGGCTCTTTGTTGTGCCTATATCCGAAAGTCAGTTTTTTTCTGTAAATATATCTTATTATATATTAATTCACATTTTAATTAACCTTTTATTTAATCATTATCACATCATGAAAAAAATCTTTTTGATGTTGGCATCAGCCGGAATTCTTTTCAGCTCCTGCCAAAAAGAGGAGAATCTCGGAGGCTCAACCGGTGAGACTCTGGTAACGGTTACCGCCACTGCACCTCAGGCTGTCGGCACACGTGCGGCCATGAACAGCACCAGCGACAAGGGAGGTACAGTAAACGTGGATGACAGCAAGTACGACTTGCGTTTTGTTCTCCGCATCTATGAGAGCAACCAGGTCGTAAAAGAGGAGACATGGGCCGGTTCGACCCAGACGATTGCTTACCAAAAGCAATACCGTTTGGTTCCGGGTCACGAGTACACCTTTGTTGTATGGGCCGACTTCGTGAAAGAGGGTACCACTACCGACCTCTACTACAAGACGGCAGATTTCGCAGCTATCGAGGAGCTTCCGATTGCTACGGGTGACACCCGCATCAACAACGAGGCTCGCGATGCTTACTTTGTAACGGAGGCAATTACCATCAAAGAGAACGACAACATAGATCTTACGCTGAAACGTCCGTTCGGTAAAGTACGTGTTGTAACGACAGACTGGAATGAGGATGCAATTCAGAATGCAACGGTTCCGACCGAGGTAAAGATCACCTACAACAACACGACGCTCTACACGGGAATGAACCTGTTGACCGGAGCATTGACCGGCTCGAACGCAACGATGGAGTACACTGCAGCGATCAACGACTACACGAACGAGGGTGCCACCGTAGCCGAGAAGACGCTCTATGTAGATTACTTGTGGGGTATGACGATCAGCGATCCGACGGCTTCGGCAGCTACCATAACACAATATCCGGTTCACTTTACGATCGACGCCGGCATTCGCACCTATGATGTAAAAGCTGATGTTCCCGTAACACGCAACTGGTTGACAACGGTGAAGGGTAATATCCTTACCACGAACACGGTTATCAACATCGAGGTTGATCCCGAGTTTGACAACAACCATGAAGTTGCGCTTTGGGATGGATCTATTAAAGCGGTAACACCTGTAAACAATATTTATACGATCACCGATGCTTCGGAGTTGGCTTATATCGCAGCATTGGTAAATGGTACGCTTGGCACACGCGCAGCAACCGCAGATAACCTGAAAGGTAAAACCATTAAGTTGATGAACGACCTTAATCTTAATGGGGTAGAGTGGACTCCTATCGGAACTAGCTCGAATCCGTTCTATGGTATTTTCGATGGTCAGGGTAATACGATCAACAACTTGGTAATCAATGCTACAGGTAAGTCAAATATTGGTTTGTTTGGTGATACAAGAGACGGCGAAATCAAGAACCTGACTGTAAATGATGCAACGATTACAGGTCGTTTGAACGTAGGTGTTGTTGCCGGTAATCCTTATACCTCGAAATATACCAATATTACCGTTAAGGGTCATGTTGAGGTAAACGGTATGTCTTATGTAGGTGCAGTAGGTGGTAAGAATGCTTATGCTAATTGGACCAATATTACTGTTGATGCAGATGAGACAAGTTATGTAAATGCCAACTCGATTGAGAACGGTCTTGCTTATCGTTCCTATGTTGGTGGTGTCGTTGGTTTCATGGGTGAGGGTGGTCATACCATGAGCAATGTAACATCGAACATCGATGTTAAGGGTTCGACCTGTGATGTAGGTGGTATTGTTGGTATCGCTCACTATGGTAATAACTTCATCAACTGCGCTTGCACCGGTAATGTTGAGATTTATGCCGCTAGTGCGGAGGAGGATGTACAAGAGATCGGTGGTATTGCCGGTGTATGGATGAACAGCAGCGCAACTGAGCCTGTAACCTTCACTAACTGTACGTTCTCCGGAGAGTTGAAAGCAAATAATGGTTATGTCATCAATACCAAGAAGTTCGGCAACCTTGTTTGCGCAGCTTACAATGCAAATGGTGCCGGCAAACTGATTATCGACGGTGTTGAGTATATGCAGACAACCAATGGCGTAACTGTTGGCGATGACAAGGTTATTGTTGAGACTAGCGATGGTCTGGTTGAGGCTCTTGAAAATGGTAAAGATGTTGTTCTGACTAGCGATGTCAATATTAATCCCGCAGGCATGAGCAACGCTTATGGTACTACCGGTATCAATGTTAAGAATGGTCAAACTATTGATGGCGGAGGCAATACGCTTGATATCAAAGGTGCAGGTGGTACTTGGGATTCGGGTATCAATACGACCGGAGGCCTTATCAAGAATATTACCATTACGGGCTCTTTCCGAGGAATATTTATTAATCATAATAGCGATCATTGCGAGCCTGTTGTTCTTGACAATGTGATTATCGATGGAACCACTTATACCATTTCTTGCGATCAGGGTATGAATCAAAACCTGATTGCAACCAACTCCACTTTCAACGGTTGGACAAGCTATGCTGCAACAATCGGAACTGTAAGTTTCACAGATTGCAAATTCGGTGAGGGTAGAGGTTATGCTTTCTGCCGTCCTTATGCTCCTACAACATTTACCAATTGCGATTTTGCAGAGGGATATGCGATGGATCCTCGTGCAGAGGTGTCGTTCGAAAACTGCCGTCTCAATGGTGTAAAGTTGACAAGTGACAACATTGGTACACTTGTTACCAGCCGAGTTGAGAATGTTAAAGAGGTAAAATAGTCCTCCAACGATTCATACTTTGTTCTGCGCTCCTCCTTGCGAGGGGCGCAGTTTTTTTTATCTCCTTGTTTCGATTTGAGCTATCCCGTTACGCTTATGGTGGTAGGAGGGTGTCGTAGAATAATGGTTATTTTGCCGATAATGCAAGCGATAGATGCGCTTGCAGGTGATTTCGACCGCACAAATTATAAATGAAATCGGTTGCCCATCATTGGGCAACCGATTTATGATGATTCGACTTTGTTTCTGTTTAGTTCACCTTACGACGGTCGGGTTCGTGGTCGGGGGATGCGGCATCCATGTCGATCTGCAACTTCACCATCTGAATAGCTGCGGCTGCAGCTTCGTCGCCTTTGTTACCCAAACGCCCGCCGCAGCGATCTAACGCTTGTTGCATGTCGTTGACCGTCAGTACGCCGAATGCAATAGGCATGTTCCAATTGATCTGCAACTGCATGATCCCCTGCGTAGCTCCCTGACATACGAAATCGAAATGCGGGGTGTCACCTTGAATGACGCATCCAAGAGCAATCACTGCATCGACATCTGTGTACTCTGCGAAAAATTGTGCGCCAAGCGGTAACTCGAATGTCCCCGGAACATATTTGATTTGTATGTTGATGTCGGGACATCCGGCACTGCGCAACGTTCGTACAGCACCCTCCAATAACGCGTCGGTAACTTCACGATTCCATTCGGCTACGACAATGCCAAAACGCATATTCTCGGCCGAGGGGAGTGGTGAATTGAGTTGCGATAAGTTATGGTGTTTGGTTGCCATCGGCTTGAATTACTTGTTTTTGCCGAGGAGTTTTTCTGCCTCCTGAGCCTCCATCGATGCGGGATATTCGCGGATGATACGCTCGAAATATGCGGTTGCGGCGGGAGCATTGCCGGCAGCACGCTCGGCCAAACCGGCTTTGCGCAGATAAGTCGGAGCGGTCATGTTGTTATCAGCAGCTTTTACCGCTTTCTCGTAGAATTTCACTGCGGCAGCGTAGTTACCCTGCTCAACGGCTACATCGCCCTGCAAACCGAGGTTTTGTGCATTAATCAATGCGCCAGCAAGACCCTTTACAGCCGAATATTGTGCCAAATACTTGGCGGCATTGGCCCAATCGCCCTTGCGCAGGTAGCAGATACCGGCATAGTGTTTGGCCAAGTTGCCCGACGGGGTCGAGCCATACTGTTCGATCACATTGAGGAAACCGGCGCCGTTGGCATCTCCTGTGAGAGCCAACTCGAAATCGGGATTTTCGGCCTCGAAGCGGAGTTGTGCCTCGGCGATCATCTCGGCGGCTTTTTCGGCACGCGGTTGAGAAATTAACGCGCGATAGCCGTAGATGACGGCAGCTATGGCCAATACGGCCAAAATGATATAGGAAAATTTGCGACCGTTGTTCTCCAAAAAGAGTTCGGTCTTACTCATTGCCTGTCCGAGCGACTCTTGCGGATCGGAGACTTGCTGATTTGCCATAAAAAGTATTGTGTTTTTGGTTTATAATTGCATATACAGTTTTGCAAAGATACAAAACTATTCACAAAGTGCAATGCTGTCTCGGTATTTTTTGTATCTTTGTTCCATGTATCTAAAAAAAATATCGCTACTCAATTTCAAGAATATCGCGCAGGAGGAGTTATCTCTGTGTTCGGGGGTGAATTGTTTGGTCGGTGACAACGGGGCAGGAAAGACCAATGTCATTGATGCAGTCTATTACCTTTCGATGTGTAAATCGTCGTTGCAGATGACCGATTCGCAGAGTGTGCGTCATGGCGCAGATTTTTTCTTGGCCGAAGGGCACTATCTTTCTGATGCAGGTAAAAGCGAGTGTGTGGTGTGTTCCTATTCGCGAAAAGGAGGCAAGATTCTCAAACGCAATGGTAAAGAGTATGAGCGACTTTCGGATCATGTGGGGCTGTTGCCTGCGGTGATCGTTTCGCCGGCTGATAGTGTGTTGATCAGCGATGCTGCCGACGAGCGTCGTCGCTACCTCAATGCCTTTATTTCACAACTCGAACGTTCCTATCTGACCGCCTTGATGCGCTATAATGCCGTGTTGGCCGAACGTAACCGACTGTTGAAGATGCAGCCCGACGAAACGATGCTTGCGATCTACGACATGCAACTCGTGGAGCATGGGAAAACGATTCACGCCTGCCGTCAGCGTTTTGTCGAACGGCTGCAACCACTTGTTGCCGAATATTATCGCATCCTTTCGGAAGATCGAGAACAGGTAACATTGAGTTATAAATCGGAGTTGAACGAACGACCATTCGAAGAACTTCTGCTCGCCGCGCGACAGAAAGACCTGATCAACGAGTTCACTACGTCGGGTGTTCATCGCGACGATTTGGTACTGCGCATCGGCGACTATCCGTTGCGTAAATATGGCTCGCAAGGCCAACAGAAATCGTTCCTCATCGCGTTGAAATTGGCGCAATATGCGATCGTTGCCGAAGAGAAAGGCGAGAAACCGATTCTGTTGCTTGACGATCTTTTCGATAAACTCGATGCCTCGCGGGTCGAGCAGCTGATCCGGCTGGTTACGGGCAAGACTTTTGGGCAGATCATGATTACCGATTGCAACCCCACGCGCCTGCGTTCGATCCTCGACAAGGCCGGTGGCAATTATACGCTGTTTCGGGTCGAAGGGGGGCAAATCATAACCGAATATGCAACAAATGATCCGGAAGTTACTCCTATATCCGAAGTGGTTGTTCCTGACAATCTTGATCACTAACCGAAAAAGCCATGAGACGCACGAAAACCATGTTGATAGGAGAGGTGCTCGAAGAGTTCTTCAAACGCCCCTATGTGGCTGCCAAAGTTGCCGAGGGTAAACTTCCCGATACATGGCGAGCAGTTGTCGGTGATCAGGTGGCCGATCTCACAACCGAACTGCGCTTGGAGAATCATGTCCTCTATGTGCGGTTGCAGTCGAGTGTCATTCGTTCGGAACTCTTCTATCAACGCGATGCCTTGCGCGATGAGATCAATCGTCGGTCGGGTGTTCGGTTGGTCAATGTGCTGATTATTCGTTAAAAGGATTCCGATTCGATATGTCGTTTAGATCTCCCCAATAACAGAAACCGTCTAACAAGGAGACTTACGATAAGAGGCTGTCACAACAAGATTTGTTGCGACAGCCTCTTGGCTTTATACAGGATTCCGGCCAATGCCGGAATCCTGAAAAGAGAGTCCAATTACTCGGTATAGATATCAACCTCTACCAATCCGTAGTAGTAACTACTATTTACGGGTTGAATGGTGAAACGGATATAACGAGCTTTGGTCGGAACAATCAGCACAGCGGTCTGATAGCCATCCCAATCATCCCAATGCAGATGTTCAGTCGAATTTGCCGTACCCATCGAACTCCACTTTTGCTTGTCGGAGCTGAGCTCGATTTGAACATTTTTCAACCTGTAATTGCTACTATAAGCATACATCGCACACAAACGAATCGATTTGATGTTCAACTCTGTACCGCAATCTACTTCGATCGTTTCGTAGTCTGCATATGCGTAATCGTAAAGATTGTTGTTGAATAAGTGGGTCAACGTATATCCACCTCCCGTAGCCGAGAATCCGGAGTAGTCGGATACCGGATTTCCAACGGGACCCGAAGGATTCGTAGTGAGGTTGTTGTGCTCTACAGCTACTTTGATATAAACCACACCACCAATTTGTGCTGTGGAGAGACCCGCAGCTTCCAAGCGTAACGGAATGAGATAACCGTTCTCGTCGTCGAGTTTGGATAGGTCACCAGTCAATTCAAAAGTGATGTCGCTTGACTTGTAAGCGTTGGCCTCAATAGTGGCAGGAATACCCGAGATCAAGAGATTCTCCGACGGGAATGCTTTGTACGATGTGCCGTTGGCAGCGTTATAAGCTTCGATCAACGAATCATCCTGCGTGAGATTTACGGTGTAACCGCCTTCGGCCGGCGTATTGGTCATGGCTTGGATAATACCAGCTGTTACCGAGCCTATTACCGAACCTGTTGGCAGAATGGAGATCTTGCCGTTTACTTCATACGAAGGAGTGAAGACAACCGGAATAGCCTCGGTTTGAATGATGTTCAAACCGTAGATATACTGATAATTGTTGTTGATGACCAATTTGAGGTGGCGTGCGGTGATCGGCGAGAAGAATGCGATTCCGTGCGGGGGATAATAGCCGCTGTCGTCGTAATACATCTCCGATTGAGTAGCTGTTCCCACTTTGTCGTAAACCACACCGTCGGCCGAATACCACACTTCGACACTATTATAAGCATAATAGTAAGACGTGAGCGTGATACCCGAGAAGGTATATTCTTGGCCCATATCGACGAGAAGTTCGGCATTGCGCGATCCCAAGTTGGTGGAACCTCCATTAAAGAGATTGTTTCCGAGGTTTGTGCTCCAACCCGACTGATCGCTGACCTTGATACCGATCAAGTCTTCCATCGAAGTGATGGGGCGAATCTTCGAGTACTCCTTCTTGTGGAGATCGAGTTCGAGTTTGCCCTGTTCTTGGGCAGCACTGATGCCCGTAGTTTCGGCAATCGAGAACCGAATCTTCCAATCGGCAGCCTCTTGAATACTTGTGGCAAACGACCAATCGGTGATCGTTACCGTTTGCTCGGCACTCATCGAGCCGGCGGGAATGGTAACCTCATCGTTGAACGTGAAGATATTGGGGGTGATACCCTCACCCTCGACTTCGAGGGCGAGTTTCACCTTCACATTGTTGGATACAGCCTTTGTGAGCTTAACATTCAGTGGAATGTTCAACTCTGCTTTGTTGAAGATTCCCAGCGGGCAGTGGATGGCTGTCATCGAACTCTCTACCTGATCGATATAGGCGAGCGGCTCGTAATAGTAGGGCAGTTTCTCCTCTGTATCGGGATCCTCGCAACTTGCGAATGCGATCAACGACACACTGAACAGTGCTGCGTATTTCAAAAACTTTTTCATGTTCTTTTCTTTTTTAATTCATCCGCAAAATTACTTTTTGTTGGGATTGGTGAAATCTACCACCTCGCTCGACCATGTCGGAGCTACCGAGCAGGTCAGATCACGGCCGTTGCCCGTAGCGTCGTGGTAAACATTACCCTGTCCCTCGTCAAGTTTCCAATAGCCGAACAGACCATCGGACGTGGGCGATACTTGGCGCGACATGGCATCTTGGATGGCACTGGCCGAAAGAGCCTTCTTCCAGAAGCGGATCTGTGCCATTTGGGCGTTAGCGCGGAAGTATTGACTGCCCGATGAGCAGAGTTGGAGACTTTCGATTACGTAGTTATTACCCGAGATTTCCATCGAGCTATCCTCTACACCATTGATATACATCGTACACTTGCCGTTTCCACAAACAAATGCCACATGATACCAAGTGTTGGTTGAGAAGGCTTGGTTGCTGTTGAACTGCGAACCATAAGTTTTGATCTGCAACTTGTTGTAAGCAACGTCAGCATCACCGAAACGGATATAGATCTCGGTACCGGCCGATACACCGGCATTGAAGATTGCTTGGTTGTTGATCGAGAACGAGCTCATCCAAATCCAACCTTCGAGAGTCCATTCGGTGGTGGCAATACCCCATGAGCTGTTGCTATTAGGTACGTTCTGATAGTTCATCATCGGTACAACCTGACGCAACGGCGTGGTAAGCACGTAGAAGATACGGCTTGTAGCCTGAGTGATACCAACGGGCGAGCAGGAGCAAACGTCTTTGATGCGCAACGGAATGCAATAAGCATCACCACTATCCGTTGGGAACTCTTTAATGGTAATGGAGATGGCCTCCGACGATACCGCTCCTGCGGGAATGGTCGTAGTGCCTTCGAACGAGAGAAACTCATCCGGCAGAGCTACATAGTTGGAACCGTTGCGTGTGTTGTACTCATCGAGGAGCGTCGCATCGGTACCTACCGTAACGGTGATATCGCTGTCCAACGGTTGAGCCAAGCGAACGTGGATCGAAGTCGTGGTCGTGCCGAGGACCGTAATCGTCTCGGTTTGCTGGGTAAATTTGTCGGCCGGAGCTGCCTCGCTGATGTAGATGCGGTTTCCGATGGGTTGATTATCCGCATTCTCACAACCGGCGAATGCAAAGAGAACAACACCGAGAGCCGAAGCCTTTATGATTTGATTGAATTTCATAATCTGTCAAGTCTTTGGTTATTTGATAACAGGATTCAGGATACCCATAGCCTCGCGCAGGTATTTATAATCGGTGTCGAAACCGATACGATATGCACCGATACCACCAATCTTAACATCTACACCCGGGTAAGAGTAAAGCGCATAGCCTTTGAGCTGGTTGACTCTTTGACCGTTGTCAAGTGTGAACGAGGGACCACCGGTCGAGCCGTAAGACTCGAAATTGGAGGTTAGAATCGTCATGCTGACAACTTGCTCGGCGGTCAATACGCCATTGAAATTGTTGACCAAGCGATTGAGGCGGCTGTCGATCGAACTCTCATAGCCGTCGTTGTAAGCTTGCAGGATAAAGTAGTTGAGCAATGCACCGTCTTCGGGGTTCAACGTGTCGGGCTCACCATCTACGCAGAGCATCTTGCGTGTACCAGATTTCGGACCCAACTTTTTCGAAAGTTCGTCGAGCAGGATCGACAAGTGGTCGGGATAGCTGGCAAGGTTACCATAGTGGCCGTAGTTGGGCTCCAAGTCGAGATCGAAACCATCCCAATTGTATTTGGCGATGGTGTCAAGCAACGAATTGGCATATTTGCGAATAGCCTTGTCTTTGGCCAGTTCTACTTGCTCGCTGTCATATACGCGGTCACCGTTTTCATCGAATACGGTACCACCATACCAACCCCAAAATGCAGCCAAAGCGTCGTTCTCGCTGTAATAATATTTGCCATTTACGACATAGGCGCTTTCGGTGAGCGGAGTGTTGTCCGGTCCGAGCATCGGTTCTCCGGTTTCGGGATTCAAAATAGGTACTTGCTGGGGTTTGCGAACATCGGCCGGAGTGGTTTGTGCTCCGATGTTATCTACGATGAAGCACATGAGCACACGGGTACCTTTGATAGTTTGTACCTTGTGCAAGTCGGCTTTCTTCTCGTCGCTCAAGCCATACCAGTTACCCCACATCGAAACGAAATCCATCGAGTCGGGCAAACCCATCAGCTGCGAGGTCATCTTTGTACCAACGCCTGTCCAGTCGCTGAACCAACCGAAGGCAACAGGGTGTTTCTCGGCTTTGTAGGCGCGGAGGTTAGCATAATATTTTTCGCCGTGATTTGCGTCCGTCATGTGCGGATCGTACTTCAATGCCTCGACCTCCGTCCAATCGCTGCAACGGATAAAGGCAGGAATAGCCAGCACGGCAACGAGCAAAATATTGATCAGTCGTTTCATAGTTTGTCTCTTGTTTGCTGATTATTAATATTTGCTTCCCGATTTCAGTGCCCACCAAAGGTCGGTGTTGTCACTGTCGGTACCGTTGGAAAGCATCTGTACGGCAGCCGTTACGTTTGCGCGGTTGTTCGAGTACTCGTCAACCGAGAAGCGCAGGCGACGTTGACCACGCTCGTTCGTACAACCTTGTGTCGAAAGGTTGTTCTTCGGCGGGAAGATATAGGGATAACCCGTGCGACGGAAATCGCTCCATCCCTCCAAGCCGTTGGGATAACCGGCGATCCACTTTTGGGTAATGATGCGCTCGAGTTTCTTCTCGTTGCTGGCACCGTTGTCCCAAGCAATGGTGATTGTCGATTTGTTGGCAATGCTGTTCGATGTGTTGACAGCATCTGTGTAGTCGGCAGGTGTCGAGGTATTGTCAGCCAAATAAGCATCGACACCCGAAGCTCCCCACTCCTCGAACGAAAGGCGTACGCCCTGCTCGTAGAGGTCTTGGGCTGTGCCACCCATATTCCAACCTTTCAAAGCACCTTCGGCACGCAGGAATGCAGCCTCGGCAGCCAGCATGACAGGCATCGGAGCAGTTTTGCCATTAGACTCCTCATAGATCAGACCCGAGTAGTTGATATAGTCGTTTTTGACCATACCCTGAATACCCGAGCGAACACCCATATAGGGATCGCTACCCTCGACAGCAGTCTGTGCGGTGAAATATTTCTCGCGACGTGGGTCGTTGTAACCGTTCATATAGGAAACGATCGATGCGTTGGCTTTTGCCTCACCACCCCAACCGGCCGAGATCTGATAGTAACCGTTGGGATAACGTCCGTTCAGCAGATCGTAGGCACTGTCGCTTGTCGATGTCATCACACCTCCGGCAACAGCCTCCTCGGCTTTTTGACGGGCATATTCGGGATCGGCGTTGCTGATACGCATGGCCATACGCAGTTTGAGCGTGTTGGCAAATTTGAGCCATTTGCTGTTGTCGCCACCATATACGCGATCGACATCCTCCAACGGACGCGAGGTCGAGGTTACGGCCGACTGGATCTCGACGATTGCAGCATCAAGATCATCGAACATGGCTTTCCATGCGGTTTCTTCGTTGTCATAAGGAACATAGAACTGACCGGCTGCAATTTGCGAGTAGGACATCGGACCCTGCAACGAGGCTACCATCTGCATCGTGTAAACGCGGAGCAATTGAGCCATTTGGTAGTAGTAACCCTGATTTTCAGTAAGGCGGGCAACCTCAAACCACGAAGTGTAGAAGTGCTCGTAGTACCAATTGACAGTCCATTTATTCCAGTCATCATCAGCGCTGTAAGTTGAGAAGAGTGTGTTGCGACTCCACGAGTGAGGAGCGGTAACATAGCCGCCGAAGCAGGCCCAGAACGTATTGTTACGCTGGCAGGGGTTCTCCTCGGGAGATGCCAGACAGTCGATCATTGCCGGAAAGAAACTTGTCACGGGCAACGTCGCAGGCTCGTAGGGATTGGTGTTGAACTTCTCGAAGCCGCTTGTACAGCCGACAACCGTGCTCAACAAGACAATACCCGAAATATATTTCAATATTTTGTTCATAACTCGGTGTTGGTTTAGAATTGAAGTTTGACGTTGAAACCGATGTTTCGTGTGCTTGGCAACATGAAGGAGTCGAATCCTTGATAGTAGTTCGAGGAAACCTCTCCTGATATTTCAGGATCGAACGGAGCCTTGCAGTAAATCATCCAAAGGTTCTTGGCCACGAAACCTACGCTCATCTTAACCTTGTTACGGAACCACTTGGCAGGAAGCGTGTAGTTGAGGGTCAACTCCGACAATCGTACGTTGGTAGCATCGTAAGTATAGTAAGCAGCATAACCCGAAATCGTCGAGAGATATTTATCGGCTGCGATGGTTCCTTGATTGATCTTCATCCCTCCCTTATCGCGCAGGTCAGCCGAACGCTTTGATACACCATATTGGTCGAGATAGGACTCAGTAGCACTCATTACGATACCACCCAAGCGGGCTGCGACTGTGAAACCGAGGTCGAGACCTTTCCATCCGAAGTGAGTGTTCCAGCCCATGTTGGCTTTCGGGAAGATCGAGCCGAGGAAAGTCTCTTTTTGCTCAACGGCAAGACCTCCGGACGGATCGTCGTAGATATAGCCATTGAAATCGCGTTTGAGCAGGTGTTGGGCATATACGTCACCCATCGAACCACCTACTTCCAAGCGGATTTTTGCATCCAAACCACCATAGTTGCCCATGTCGAGGTTTACGGTTGACATATCTACCAATTCGCCGGTGAAGGGGTTCATTACGTTGTCAACCAACGTAACAACCTCGTTCTCGTTCCATGTCAGCGTGTAGTTTGTCGAGAAGGTGAAATCACCCCATTTGTTGTTATAACCCAACGACATCTCAATACCTTGGTTCATGATATCACCGCTCTGTACGGGGACACTCGAATAACCGGCACCCTGCGGAAGTGCTGCAAAGAAAGTTTGGTTGTAGGTGTGCGAACGATAGTAGGTCAGGTCAACGTTGACATGATTCCACAAACGTGCGTTCATACCTACCTCCCACGACTTCGTGCGCTCGGGTTTCAGATCGAGGTTAGGATAAGTGGTCGAAGTGGACCAACTTTTCGACTCGCCATCGAACGGATAAGAAATCGTAGTCATGAAACGATCGTAGGAGTTACCTACCTCGGTGTATGATCCGCGAACTTTGAGGAACGACAACCACTTGGGAGCATTGAACATGTTCGAGAGTACAGCCGAAAGACCTACCGAAGGATAGAAGAAAGAAGTGTAGTTTGAGAATGCCAATTGCGACTCCCAGTCGTTACGGCCGGTAAGCGTCAGGTAAAGCATCGATTTCCAACCCACCTCAACGTTGGCGAAGATGGCCTGTGCTTGATCGTGGTAACCGCTCTGCGTGGGCTTAAACTTCGTGCTCCAATCTAAGTTGTGGATGGCGAAGAGGTTAGGAATGATGAGTTGACCATTGTAACCGATCTGCTCGTATTTGGTATCGTCGAGTGATGCACCGAGGTTGACATTAAGCGTCCAATCCTCGCCGAAGGTCTTGTTTACCGTAGCGATAACGTCGGCATATGTCGAGTTCGAATTGGTGCGGATGTCGCGATAGTGACCGGCTTTGCTGGCCCACAATTGATCGGTAGAAGCTGCCAACTTGTAGGTTAAACGGTTGTCGTAGTTGTCAATGCGTACACGACCCGTGATATCCAACCAATCGGTGATCTGCCATTTCAGCGAGGCATTGGCCATGTAGCGTTTCTTCTCGTTCTCGCGAACTTCGCGGTGTTGTACCCAATAGGGGTTCTGCATACCAACTGCGTTGTTGCCATAGGGCCAATAAACCGTATTGTAACCCAAAGCAGCATCGTAGCGCTCAAACATTTGCACCTCCTCGAAGCTCTCTCCACGCGGGAAGAGATAGAGACCGGGCAGCGGGTTGTAATAGATACCCTGCGACATCATGTTGCAGTCTTCCTGTTTGATGAAGCTTGCACCGAGATCGAGCGTCAGTTTTTCTTTGGCGAAGGTTGCAGTGTTACGAGCCGTGAAATTGTAACGGTTGTAACCGCTGTTGGGCAGAATACCTGTTGTGTTGGTAGTCGAAGCCGACAAATAAGTTTGGTTACGCTGCGTTCCTGTCGATAACGATACGGTATTGATCAGGTTGGTTCCGGTGTTGAAGAAACCTTTCGGATCGTAGGACGAATTTACTTGGTTGCCCCAACTTACGATCTTGCCTGCAGCGTTGCCGTACTTGCTCTGCATCTCGGGCATCATATATACCTGCGAGAAAGTTGTGCTGTTCGAAACCGTTACGGTCGTTTTATCGGCTGAACCTTTTTTGGTGGTGATCAATACCACACCGCTGGCAGCTGCATTACCATAGAGAGCGGCAGCCGAAGGACCGGTCAGCATGGTGATCGACTCGATGTCGTCGGGGTTGATGTCGGCAACACCATCGGTACCCGGCTGATCGGACATGTTGCTACCACTAGCCGTGTTCATCATGTTGAACATCGGAATACCGTCGATCACATAAAGTGCGAGGTTTGATCCGGTCAACGACTTGGTACCACGCATCACAACACGCGAAGCACCACCGGCTCCATTCGCACCGGCATTGATCTGCACACCGGCAACCTTGCCGACTAGCGAGTTCATGAAGTTGGCATCTTTTGCTGCGGTAAGTTCCTCTGCTTTTACTTGTTGAACATTGTAAGACAGCGCTTTCTCCGCACGTTTGATACCGAGGGCGGTTACAACAACGGCATCCATTTGTGCCGAAGACTCAACCAATGTAACATCGATTTGAGTCTGTCCTGCGTAAGGAATCTCCTGAGTTTCGTAACCGATGAAAGATACGACGATTACATCACCTTGTTTTACTTTGTTCAAGGTAAACGATCCGTCTGTCGAGGAGGTCGTTCCCGATGTACCGCTTTTAGTAACGATTGTGGCACCGATGACCGGACCGAGGGCGTCTTTGACAACACCTTTAACGGTGACACCCCCCCCCTGTGCATAAGCCTTAGGGGCAGTAAATGCTTCTGCGCCAAAAATTAAAAGTAGCGCGAGACAGCACGTACTCATCAAAGATTTAATCAAGTTGCGCATAATTTAATGCATAAATGTTAGTTTAATGATTTTCTAAATTGCCTGCATGTAATCGAAATCGCAGACGGTAGTTGTGTTAGCTGTTTGTTAATTTGTTTTTTAGTCGATAGTGTTATAGATTTATTTAGTTAAACTTAATTCAATAGTTACACAATATTTCACACTGCGCAAAGATAGTGTTTTTCTATCTTCTTTCAATAGTTTGATTATATTTTTTCATCTTTTTGGCCTATTATTGCAATAATTTTAATCTTTTACGCAAAAATATTAAAAAATAGTCATCAAATTAGTCGGAAATCAAGTCGCGTAACGGGATTGCTTGAAAAGTCATGTGAGCAACACTTGCCTCATAAAATATTCCGAGAGTTTTCGAATCGATCATCGAAAGACAGGAATAGCCCCAACTATCCTCTTCGTCGAGCATGATTTGATACGCTTTCGGCCAAGTTTTACCGCCATCAAGACTTGCTTTGATGGTGATGTGGTTGCGCCCTTTGGTCGTGTCGGGATTGGAGAAGAGGAGTAGATCGCGACCAAGTATATTTGCAGAGGCCGGAACATGTAACAGACTTGCCATGCAGATAGGCTCACGCAAGGCACAGCGGTTGGATATGTGTTCTTCCCATGTTTGGCCTAAATCTCGTGTGATTGACACGGCTCTGCTGCCGCCACGATTGTCACGCATGTTGAGCATCAAAACACCGCGTTCGATTTCAGCTACTTGTGCTTCTGTTGTATTCGAACGAGCCGGAGAGTGGATATGCCAAGTTGATCCGTGATCCTTACTATACATAATGCCGGCATGAGGAAGTCGTTGTGCATCGATAAACTGAATGGGGAAGACCAAAGTTCCGTCCTGCATGGTGATACCTCGTCCCGGGCCTTGCAGTAGGAAGTACCACGACGGATCTTTGACCTGTGAGGTGATATTGATCGGCTGACTCCAAGTGCGACCGTCGTCGTCGCTGCGTACAAGCATCAATTGTGCAGTTTCTTCGGGTTTCATGCCGGGCATGGAATTGAACCATGCACGGCCATTACCCATGCCGTGCGTCCAAGCAGCAATGATCCATATTGTACCGGTTTTTTCATCAACTAAAATCGAGGGATCGCCAACTCCATTTTGGGCGTGGGGGAGTCCTCCGGTTTGTCCAAACGTCATGGCTACCCGCATCGGCTCCCAATGTTGTCCGCCGTCAATGCTACGGCTGACGCCGATATCGACTTTTTCTTGTAAATCGACACTGCTGTTGTAGCGAATATCGTAAACACCCAACAGGGTGCCTTTGCGCGTGGTGACAAGTCCCGGGATGCGGTAAGCGGCAACTCCATCGTCGCCAGCATGTCGTACGCCGACACCCATGCGTCGGATGCCTGCATCGGTCGGACCCGTGATGATTGTCGGCTGATTGTTGATTTGTGCTTCGGAGAGTTCTACGGAGAGTGTCGAGGTGAGAGTCGTATTCTTATCGACTTCGATGCTGATCCAGAAATAGTTGGTGCCGGACAACATCGGTTGTGTGGAGGTCAGTTCGACATGATGTTGGGGGCGGGTAACTTCGTTTTGCAAAACCGAATAGGAATCGATGGCTTTGCGTGTCCATCGGGGTGTGTCGCGTGAAAGGTAGTAAGTCGGTCGGAAATGATTGCCCTCTCGGGACGGAGCTTCTACTCCGGCATAGAAAAGTCGGATGGCGCGAATGTTTTTCGTGTTGGTCTTGGGGTCGAAACGGAGTGTTAACCGATTGAGAATATCTCCTTTGTCGGCAGTAATCCGCATTTCGTAAAGTATGTTGTCGGTGCGATCAATCAGAATTGGAATTTGCGGTTCCCGAACGAACAGCGTGTCGATTGCTCGACATGGAAGTATGCAACCGAGTGCAAGAATCAAAATCAAAACACGAATTCTCATGACATTATAATATATAAGGTGTTATGATAACCAACTTATGTTGAAAAGACAAAAGCCGCCCCGAATAGGTCAGGGAGCTTTTGTAGAGGGTATACATTTTTATTTAAAATAACCCGAGATTGTCGAGGAAAACCAGCAATAATACAATGGGACAGAAATAACGTAGTAGCACTCTGAAAAGTTTGTAGATTCGGAATTTTATTGCACCATTGTTGGTGATTTGGGCTTTCAGAACCTGTTGGTCGAGTTTCCAGCCCGCAAAGAAGCAGGTAAACATACCTCCGACGGGTAACATGATGTTAGCTGTGAGGTAATCGAGCGCATCGAAAAGACTCAATCCACAGATCTTCATTTCATTCCATACCCCTAACGAGAGCGAAGCGAAGCTCGCTAATACCATTGTGCTCAACGTGGTGAGCCAAGCTGCCGTTTTGCGACTGACATGCCACTCTTCGTGGAGATAGGCTGTGATTACTTCGTGCAACGAAATGGTTGATGTCAGGGCTGCGATTACCAATAACAAGAAGAAGATCGTTGACCACACCATGCTCAATGGCAATCCGTTGAAGATACTTGGCAAAGTGATGAATACCAACGAAGGACCCGATGAAGGCTCGATTCCGACACTGAATACGGCCGGAAAGATCATCACACCCGCAAGTATGGCTACCGAGGTGTCGAGAATCGTGACATTGAGTGCTGTATTATACAGGTTTGTGTCGGGTTTGAAGTAGGAGGCATAAGTAACCATTGTTCCCAATCCGATTGAAAGCGAGAAGAAGGCTTGCCCCAATGCCACAAGCACGGTCGAGGGTGTAACTTTCGAGAAGTCGGGGGTAAAGAAGAATTTCAAACCTTCGGTGCCTCCCGACATGAGTAACGAATGGATTGATAAAATGATCAGGATCAAGAACAATAACGGCATGAGCAATTTTGCCGAACGTTCGATTCCTTTTTGAACGCCTAAGGCGATGATAATATGGGTTGCCAATACAAAAAGAGCGGTGTAGAGTATGGGACGCCATGGATTGGTAATGAAGTTATCGAATACCGATTTATACTCCTCGGGGCTACTCAATTGTGCGAGATCACCGGTTATGGAGTGAACCAAGTATTCGGCAGTCCAACCTGCTACCACAAAGTAGAATCCGAGAATCAAAAAGGCAGCCAATATGCCGTTATATCCCAAGAAACTCCATCGACGATTCAAAGATCGGAATGCACCTACGGCATTAAGACGTGTGGCGCGTCCTATCGAAAATTCGGAGAGCATCAACGGAAGACCGAGTAAGATGACGCAGAGAATATAGATAATCAAAAATGCGCCACCTCCATTATCTCCGGCAACATACGGGAATCGCCAAATATTGCCCAATCCCACAGAACTTCCGGCTGCTACAAGTACGGCACTCAATTTCCCGCCCAATGTGGCGCGACTTTGCGAATTGTTTTGCATAATCTAACCTAATTTTACTTTTCGAGTACGACACGCACTTTTTCCAATTTACCTCCCAACGGCGGTGCCAACTTCGATACCGTGCAGACAATATGACGAATCTGCGGGAAGGTTGCATAGAGTGCTTCAATGATGTTCATAGCCACACGTTCGATTGTTCGTTGTGTGACAGTCATCTGTGCCCGAACTACTTCGTAAACCGTCAAGTAGTTGACTGCAATCTCTACACTGTCTTCGGCGGCCACCTGTCCCAACTCGGTGGTGATTTCCAAATCTACCGTGAAACGGTTGCCGACTTTGCGCTCCAATTCGTAACACCCGTGAAGAGCGCGAAACTCCATGCGGTCGAGACAGATGCGATACTCCATAAGTAACGTTTATTCTGCGATTACAAGATAATAATTCTTCTTGCCGCGTTGCACCAAAAGATATTTGCCGGCAATCAGATCGGCTTCTGTAACGCTCTGCATCGGGTCGGCAATCTTCTCTTTGTTGAGCGATACTCCACCGCCCTGAATCAGCTTGCGACATTCGCCTTTCGAAGCGAATATTTGTGTCTTCTCGGCGTAAAGATCGACCATCGGGCAACCTAAATCGTTGCGTGCAATACGGAATTGCGGTACACCTTCGAATACTTGCAGCAAAGTTTGTTCATCGAGTTTTTTCAAGGCATCCGAAGTTGCTCCACCAAACAAGATTTGCGAAGCCTCTATGGCTTTTTCGTATTCCTCACGCGAGTGGATCATCGTCGTAATCTCCTCGGCCAACCGCTTTTGGAGCAGACGCAGGTGAGGTGCGGCTTGGTGTTCGGTAATCAACGATTCGATGGTTGCGCGGTCAAGTAACGTGAAGATCTTGATATAACGTTCGGCATCCTCATCGCTGACATTGAGCCAGAATTGATAGAATTTGTAGGGTGATGTGTAGCGCGGATCAAGCCATACGTTTCCGCTTTCGGTCTTGCCGAACTTCGTACCATCGGCTTTGGTGATCAAGGGGCAGGTAATGGCATAAGCCTCACCGCTGAGTTTGCGTCGGATCAACTCTGTGCCGGTGGTAATGTTGCCCCACTGGTCGGCACCTCCGAGTTGGATGCGGCAATTCATCGTTTGGTAGAGATGCAGGAAGTCGTAGCCCTGCACAAGTTGATAGGTAAATTCGGTAAACGACATGCCGTCGCCTTCTCCATTGAAACGTTTCTTTACCGAATCTTTGGCCATCATATAGTTGACGGTAATCAATTTGCCAATGTCGCGAATGAAATCGAGGAATGAAAACTCCTTCATCCAGTCGTAGTTGTTGACCATTACGGCAGCGTTAGGGGCATCGGACTCGAAATCGAGAAGTTTGGCTAATTGGCGTTTGATGGCTTCTTGGTTGTGACGCAGAGTTGCCTCGTCGAGGAGATTACGTTCCTGCGATTTTCCCGATGGATCGCCGATCATACCCGTTGCTCCTCCTACGAGTGCCAACGGTCGGTGGCCGCAAAGTTGAAAATGTTTGAGGATCATGACACCTACAAGGTGTCCGATATGCAATGAGTCGGCGGTGGGATCAATTCCCAAGTAGGCCGTTGTCATCTCTTTTTCGAGTTGTTCCTTAGCACCGGGCATGATTGTATGGATCATGCCACGCCATTCGAGTTCTTCGATGAAATTCTTGATTGCCATAGTTATTTTTGTTTGTTGTTATCTGATGAGTTTATTCTACTTCAAGGTCAAGGACTTTACAAAGCTCGTTGACCAACGGGTTTTTATCGGTGATGTATTTGATACGATCTTCCAGTTTTATAGGGCGGGAGGCTCGCACCTCTTCGCTGACTGTGACTTCCAATTGGATTGCTCCCGACACACCGGCCAATTCGGCAATGCGCAATAGGATGGCTGTTTGATTACGCAATATCTCTTCGCGAAGTTCTGGGGTTGATACTTTTAGGTGTATTTCATTGTTGACAACCTCCATTTGTTCGAATGCCGGCACAAATCGAGGCCTTTTCTGTTGCATGAGACGGAGAATAGCAGGATGTGCTGTTTTGATCTTTTCTGCACAATCGGGATCAATTTCAGCTGTGGCAGTGAGTGTGTTTTTCTTATCGGAGGTTTGTGCCGAAGTTTCCGAAACGGGGGCTGTTGATGTGACGAGTAATTCCGTGAGCGACGTTCCGGAGATCATCGGTTGTCGTGTCGGTTGCGTAGAATGGGGCGTTGAGGATATTGTTGGACGATTGCTTGGATCGGGTTGCGCCAGAGTGGTCATTGGTTGAGGAGTCGATGTATTCTCTGCCGATGGTGTATGTGTGCCACTTTGGATGGAGTTACTCTCTGCGGTTGGAATTCTGGACTCCTCTTGACTATTTACCGGTCGAGAGGTCAGTGTTGGCAACGAGTAGGTTTCGGAGCCGATCAGTACATCATTTTTTTTTTCGCCGAGCCTTGCAATCTTCATTAGGCCCAACTCCACAAGTAATCGTCTGTTGGAAGATTGTCTAATCTTCCCATCAAGCTCAGTCAATATGCTGATGGCACCGAACAGAAATTCAGCGTCGCAAATTTGTGCTTGGGCTTGATAACGTTCGAGCAATGTACCGGTCATCTCAATCAGGCTGAGCGTGTCGGGACGTTTGGCCATCAATAGGTCGCGCATGTGGCGATTCAGTCCGGCCATGAACAATTGATCGGCAAAACCTTTCGACAGCACCGTATCAAATGCTATGAGGGCTTCGGCGTAATGTCCCGAGACCAGCAGATCAGTGATATTGAAATAGGTGTCGTAATCGAGAACGTTGAGCGTACGGGCCACGTTGTGATAGTCGAGCGTCGTGCCACAGAACGATACCGCCTTGTCGAACATCGAAAGGGCGTCGCGCATGCCGCCGTCGGCCTTTTGTGCGATGAGGTTCAGCGACTCCTCATCGGCCGATATTCCTTCTTGGGCAGCGATGTATTTCAAATACTCAACCCCATCCTCGACCCGAATACGGTTGAAATCGTAAATCTGACAACGCGAGAGGATCGTGGGGATGATTTTGTGTTTCTCGGTGGTGGCGAGGATGAAGATGGCGTGTGCGGGGGGCTCTTCGAGAGTCTTCAAGAAAGCATTGAACGCAGCTGCTGAGAGCATGTGCACCTCGTCGATGATGAAGACCGAATAACGCCCGATCTGCGGAATGATGCGTACTTGCTCGATCAGTGTGCGAATATCTTCCACCGAGTTGTTGGAGGCAGCATCCAATTCGTGAATGTTGAGTGAACGTCCCTCGTTGAATGCACGGCACGATTCACACTCGTTGCACGCCTCTGCTCCGTTGGGTGCAAAGCAGTTGATCGCTTTGGCAAAGATGCGGGCACAAGTGGTTTTGCCCACCCCGCGAGGGCCGCAGAAGAGGTAGGCATGAGCCAATTGCCCACGTTCAATGGCATTGCGAAGCGTGGAGGTAATGTGCTTCTGTCCGACAACCGAGGCAAAGGTTGCAGGACGGTATTTGCGTGCGCTGACGATAAAATCACTCATAATAGCGCAAAGATACCTATTAAGAATCAAAAATTAAAATTAAGAATCAAAAATTGAGAAATATTTCAGCCAAAATGTCGTATGATGGCGGAAAAGGGTGACAAAGGCCGTCAAAAAAGCAGAAATGGGTGACAAAAGATGACGCTTTGTCGTGGTAATCTGCTGTGGCAAGTCTTTTGTGAAACAATAAATGAAAAACAAAAGCAATTATGAATATCAACACATTGACTGTAAAAGCGCAGGAAGTACTGCAAACGGCACTCTCCGTGGCACGGGAGCGTGGACAGCAAGCTGTCGAGCCGCTCCATATTCTTTCGGTTCTCGTGAAAGAAGAGGATTCGCTGGCAACTTTTTTGTTGGGACGTGTAGGAGTCAATGTCCGCACATTGCGCGATGAGGTACAACGTGCCGTACAGGCTTTGCCGCGTGTCGAAGGTGGAGGAGAGCAGTTCTTCTCCTCGGATTGCTCGAAAATGATCCAACGAGCCGTGGATTTCACAAAGAAATTCGGCGATCGTTATGCCTCGGTAGAACATTTGCTGCTGGCGGCTGTCGCCGAGCGCGGAGCGGCTGCTGACATCCTCAAAAGGCAGGGAGCTACCGAAAAAGAACTGATCGAGGCGATCCGTAGTTTCCGCAAAGGGGCAACGGTCGATTCGCCGACTGCCTCACAAGAGTTCGATGCGCTGGGGAAATATGCCATCAACCTCAATGAGCAGGCACGATCTGGCAAACTCGATCCGGTGATCGGACGTGACGAAGAGATCCGTCGTGTGCTGCAAATCCTTTCGAGACGCACAAAGAACAATCCGATTTTGGTCGGAGAGGCAGGGGTCGGTAAAACCGCTATTGCCGAGGGAATAGCCCGACGAATCATCGATGGCGATGTCCCTGAGAATCTGAAATCGAAGGTAATCTACTCGCTCGATATGGGAGCGTTGATCGCCGGCGCGAAATATCAAGGCGAGTTTGAAGAACGATTGAAAGCTGTGGTGCAGGAGGTCGTACAGAGCGATGGTGAGATTCTGCTCTTCATCGACGAGATCCATACGTTGGTAGGCGCCGGTAAATCGTCGGGAGCAATGGATGCGGCAAACATCCTGAAACCCGCTTTGGCGCGAGGTGAATTGCGGACGATCGGTGCGACAACGCTCGACGAATTCCAAAAATATTTCGAGCAGGATAAAGCGTTGGAACGTCGTTTCCAAAAGGTGATGGTCGATGAGCCGACTGGGGAGGATGCCATCTCGATCCTTCGAGGATTGAAAGAACGCTACGAAAATCACCATCAGGTTCGCATCAAAGACGAGGCGATTGTGGCGGCTGTGGAACTCTCTACACGTTATATCACTTCGCGATTCCTGCCCGACAAAGCGATCGATCTGGTCGATGAAGCGGCTTCGCGTCTTCGTTTGGAGATGAACTCCGTTCCCGAAGAGATCGATACGCTCGACCGTCGGGTGCGACAGTTGGAGATCGAGCGTGAGGCAATTCGTCGCGAGAAAGACAAAGAACGTGTTGATCAGTTGACCCAAGAGATCGAGGACTTGAAAGCCAAAGATGCTGCCATGCGGGCCAAGTGGCAGGGGCAACGCGACTTGTTGAAACATATTCAAGAGAATAAAGATCGTATCGAGCGACTGAATGTCGAAGCACGACAAGCCGAGCGTGAGGGCGATTACGGCAAGGTGGCCGAGATTCGTTACGGCAAGATTCAAGAGGCCGAGAAGCAGATCGAGGCACTGAAAGAGGAGTATAGGTTGGCCTCGGCCAATGGTTCGATGATCAAAGAAGAAGTCGATGCTCAGGATGTTGCCGAAGTGGTTTCGCGCTGGACGGGAATTCCTGTGACACGCATGCTGGCCTCCGAACGTGAAAAATTGTTACACATGGAGGCCGAGCTGCACAAACGGGTTGTGGGGCAGGAGCAGGCTATTGCAGCCATTTCGGATGCTGTACGACGTTCGCGTGCCGGATTGAACGATCCTCGCAAACCGATCGGCTCGTTTATCTTCCTCGGAACAACGGGTGTCGGTAAAACCGAGTTGGCTAAGGCGTTGGCTGAATTTCTTTTCAACGATGATCAAATGATGACCCGTATCGATATGAGTGAATATCAAGAGCGGCACAGCGTTTCGCGTCTTGTCGGAGCGCCTCCGGGATATGTAGGGTATGATGAGGGTGGTCAACTGACCGAGGCCGTGCGGCGCAAACCCTATTCGGTGGTGTTGCTTGATGAGATTGAAAAGGCGCATCCCGATGTTTTCAACATCCTCTTGCAGGTGCTCGATGACGGCCGACTGACCGACAACAAAGGGCGCACTGTGGATTTCCGTAATACGATCATCATCATGACCTCCAACATGGGCTCGCATATCATACAGGAGAACTTCGCTGCGGCATTCAACGGAGATCGACTCGCTTCGGAGGTGATCGAGCGTACCCGATTGGCGGTGATCGACCTCTTGAAACAGCAACTTAAACCCGAGTTTCTGAACCGTATTGATGAGATTGTGATGTTCGAGCCGCTGACGCATCGTGACATCGAGCGGATTGTGGATATTCAGTTGGGTGTCGTTCGAAAGATGCTTGCCGAAAACGGTATTCGGCTCGAATATAACGATAAAGCGCGTGAATGGATTGCAGCAGCAGGATATGATCCGTTGTTCGGTGCCCGACCGGTGAAACGTACGATTCAACGCTATGTGGTCAACGATCTTTCGAAACGAATTCTGGCGGGCGAGGTCGATCGTTCGAAACCGATCGTTATCGACGTGGCGGACGATGGGTTGACTTTTGCCAACTGATCGAAATGGCGTAACAACGGCTGCGGTTTTTACCGCGAACTACGGTGTAAAAGTTTTGCAGTCTGCTCCATGTGATGGGCAGACTGCATTTTTTTGAGAATTCGCTTCGTGTTGTTATGCTTTGTTTATAAGTTTCTTGATAAACCGCTTGCATTTGGACAGAAATGAACGCTTTTTCTTAGGACATAACTGCGCAATGATGTCGAAATTGGTATGATTGTAAAGTCTCCAAAACTCGGCTCGCTGTTGGGGTTCATTTACACTCCGGATAATGCAGGGATTGTATGCCAACGCTTTGTCTAATTTGGATTGGAGGCTGTTCAATCGGTTACTGATGTCGTTGTACGATTCGGCTCCTTTGTTGGTGTTTACCAATATCAATCCGACGCCCCGATCATCGTAAAACTTGGGATGGATTTTGTGAACACCCCAATAATCGGCAATCGAGAGGTCGGCACCGCTCTTTCCCGATCGTGCCGCACAATGGTAGCACGAAGGACGAAGATAGAGGTTTCTTAAAAAGCCTCTCATGAAAGGATCATCGTAGAACGGAGTAATTTCGCGAGAGATTCCCGAATTCTCGGTTGAGGCAAAACAGAATCGGACCCCATATTTTCGCCAGCTGTTTGATTTGTCTCGGAATGAAATGTCGGTTATCGTCGGTAGCGTATTAGGGGTTGCTTCTTCGCTACTTGTGGTGCAAGCCCGTTTATATTCAAGATAATCTTTCCAAACCATTGGGCTGGGAACACCATGACAAACCACCTCTATGGTCAAAAGTTGTGCATACTCTTTACGCAGGAACTTCTTCAAACCGGCTATCTGGCAGGGAGTACCCGAGAACAGCACTTTCCGCCCTTCGATGAGGAATCGCTCGGCGGTTTTATAGTTCTCCCCGATGGTGCTTTGTGCATATTTGCTTCCACGAAAGGCTGCAAGACCTTCAACCGTTTCGGTATAAGCGTGAACAACACTCCAATCCGTATCGAATTTTGCGCCGAACACGACACCGCCTTCCGAGATGATCTGTTCGGCAAGCAGGGTGAAGATTCCTCCCGAAGAACTTTTTGCGCGCATCTCCTCGTCGGTATTCTTCGCGGCATAGGTGGCTAACGGAAGGCTCGATGCACTTTGATTGATTACCGGACAGACCTTTTCGCACAAGCCGCAATCGATGCAGGTCGTGGTGTCGACTACGGGATATAAGAAACCTTCGTTATCTGCCGACATCTTTATACACTGTTTGGGGCATACTTGGGCACAGGCACTACATCCACAGCAATCTTTTTTGTCCGTTATAACAATCATACGAAAACAATCTGTTTGAAAAGACCCCAAAAGTTTGCGAAGGTAAACTTCTGGGGTCAGTACTTGTTATCTTGAATCCGATATTTACTTTTCGGTAGTCTTGGGTTTCGGGTCGTCGAATTTCACAAACTCCTCATAGTCAAACGTCCAATTGTCGAAAGCGCGTTGCATCGTTCTTCGGTAGATGCTGGCTCGCGATGGAGCATTAAACTCTTTGGTGCGTTTGCGACCTCCGTTGATGATACTTTTTTCGGTGGGGCGATATACGTTCGAAAAGTTGCGACCTCCCGGATAGCAGCCGATTTTCTCATGAGCATAACGCGGGTCGTTGTAGAATTGTGCCCATTTGCATTTTGTAGGATCGGCAATGGTGTCGAGGTTCGGTCCCCATTTGATTGTTGTCGGGTTGGGGTGTTTTTTGCTCTTTTCGGTGCCGTATTCGTCGTGTATCCCTCCGATGGCATGGCCGACAAATTCATGTTGGAGCAATGTGGCAAATCCTCCGTTTTTAGTCTCGCGGGCTGGATTCAGTGCTACGGCAATCGGGGTCTTCTCTCCCTTATACATCGGGCGACGCGAATACATCATGCCCGCATAAAGACCGTTGTTCGTCGAGTTGAAAATCATACTGATACTTACACGATTGCTTCCATCCATCGGTAGCGGTCTCCCGCCTGTTGCCTTTTCGATGGCTGTTGCCACGTTTTGCGATCGGAATTGAGCTCCCGAACCTCGGGTTGGATTCTTTTGCCAATAGCGGTACATCGATTTGCGCGGATTGTTGAAAAGGCTGACACCGCGCTCCTCCGAGTGGGCATAGATGAAGAAAACGTTGTAGTATTTGCGCAACTTGTTCATCGGCTCGATGGCAAAAGTCGCTTCGGCAGCCTTCTTGTACCAGTAATCCACGGTTCCGCCTTTGGTGTGGTGCGCGGCATCGAAACCATCACCGATGAAATAGATGTCAATACCCTTTCCTTCGGTGGCTTTTTGGTATTGGTAGCAACTCAGGTGTTCGTGAATCTCGCCCGTGCCATCGACATCGCTGTCGATAAAAAGACGGAAGTCGTAATTGGCGCTGCTTGCCGGATAGGGTTTGAAATTGTTGGTGGCAATATCGATCTTCTCCTCGGGGACGGCAAACGATGTCGTTTCGAAATCGTTGTATCGCAGGTCGAATTCAGTTGTTTCGATGTAGGTGGTCATCGATTGCGGCAATACACCGGTCAAATAGTTGTCGTTTTCCGATTCTCTTCCGCCGTTGTTGAGGAGAATGCGCTTGCAGCGTGGAAATGCCGCAAATACATCGGGAAGCACACCTTTCAGACAATTTATCCGAAGGTTGATTTTGGTGATATAACCTTCGTCGTCGCAGGTTATTCCCTGCCATGTGCGGATGTTTTCGCCCGAAAGCCAATTCTTTTTCCGAGCCCAATTATCGCCGTCGAGCGCATAGTAGAGTGCTTCGAGAGCTCCTCGCTGGTCGGGAGTACGCGATAATTTGATCTTCTTGTTATTTGCAAGAGTGAGGGTTACATTGGCTTTTGTTATGTTGATCTCCTTAAACAATCCCGAATGTTTGCCCTGTTGTACGATATGTTTGCCTGTGGCGTCGAGCAGATGGGTATAGGTCTTGCCTTTATCGAGACTCACCTGCCAGCGATTTTCGGCATCGGTGTCGAAAATCGGAGTAGGAGAGGTCAGCACTTCGACGGGCTGTTTGTTGCTGTCGGTAAGCCACAAATCTTTTCCATTGGCATGATATTTCCAACAGAGTTTTTTGCCCTTTGCTTTGTCAACGAATACGATGAGCGATGCAATTTGATTGGTGCATGTGATATTGTGGGGTTTGGTTCTGCCGGTAAGGGTTATGTCGTGCGAATTGTTCGAACCGGTTTTTATCGCTGCTGCAAAACCGTATCCTGCGATCATGGCTTGGAAGTCGCGGATGATCGTTACATCGTTGTTCAGTTGGGGTTGATTGTTGCCTGCCGGCTTGTTCACCGAACTGTTGTCAGCCAAACTACTGCCGTAGGTGAAGAGCGCGGCAACAATGGTTGCTATTGCAACCGTGATATATAGATATCGTCGCATGGTCTATTGTGCTGCGGGTTTTTTGTATAAGGGTTATCGCATGAAAAACTTTCCTTGAACGCAATGGTTTGCAGTTCAAGGAAAGTAGGTTTAACCATTAGTAGTTGGGTTTATGCTTCTCCGGCTCATCGAACTTGACAAACTCCTCGTAGTCAAACTGCCAAGCGGTAAAGGCGCGTTGCATGATTTTCGAATAGATTCCCCTACGCGAGGGTGCATTGAACCAATAGATACGTTCACCACTGCTGCGCATCATGCTCGTTGTCGTTGGACGATAGAGGTTGCCATAGTTCCAAGCACCTGCGTAGCATCCCAACTTCTCATGTGCATAGCGCGGGTCGCGGTAAAAGTCTGCCCATGGTGATTTGGTAGGATCCGACTCATAAGTAACGTTGTAGTTTCTAGTGTATAGAGTATTATTTAGTTCGGGATTTTCGAGTACAGGGGAATCGGCTGTACCATATTCATCTAACAATGTCCCCATAGCATGACCGACAAACTCGTGTTGGAGCAGAGATGCCGTACTGCTTATCGAATAGGTGGGATTTATACCAACGGCAATAGGTACATTTACTCCATTGTAAACCACGTTTTTCGAATATTGCATGCCACGATACATTCCTCCGTGTACATGGGTGTTGACCATCATACAGATCCAAGCACGATCGGAGGTTGAGAATGCTCTGCCTTTGGTGGCCTTTTCAATTGTAGTGGCAATATTTTGAGCGTTGAACGAGCAGTTTGATTCTTTTAACGGGTTCTTTTGCCAATAGCCGTAGAGGCAATTACGTTTGTTATTAAACAAACCGACACCACGTTCGGGGGAGTATCCGTAAACGAAGTAAATATTGAAATATTGTTTCAATTTGTCCATCGGGTGGATGCCGAAAGTGGCTTTAACGGCTTCATTCAACCAGAAATCCAATGTGCCACCTTTGGTATGGTTCTCTTCGTCGTAGCCATCGCCGATAAAGTAGATGTCGATACCCTTGCCTTTGGCGGCTTTCTGAACCTGCACGCAGGTTTCGTGGCCGTGCTTGGGACCTGTACCATCGATATCGCTGTTGATGAAGAGCCGGAAATCGTAGCTATCTTCGCGTTGCGGATAAACCCGATATGCCGAACTGGCTATATCGAACAACTCTGTGGGAATGTAAAAATCAGTGATATCGAAGTGGTTGTAATGCAAATAGAACTTGGTGGTTGCGACATAGGTGGTCATCGATTGCGGCAACTGGCCGGTCAGCTCATTGTCGTTAGCTGTTGCCGTTGCATCGTTGTTGAAACGGATGGTTGTACATTTGGGGAATGCGGCAAAAACATCGGGCAGAACACCTTTCAATCGGCATCCGCGTAGGTCGATTTGGGTAATCTCTCCTTCGCTGTTGCAGGTGATTCCATACCATGCATCGATGTCGTCGGTCTTTTTCCAACTGCCGCTCAATTTCGAATCATCTCCGTTGCAGGCGTCGTAGATTGCTTCAAGAGCTCCACGCTGGTCGGGTTTGCGGAGAACTTCGATACTTTGATCGTTCACTAATGTGATGGTGATCTCATTGCTGTTTCCCTTGATCGCTTGGAACAGACCGGGGTGTTTACCGGTTATTTTGATCTTGTTGCCGGCAGCATCTGAAAGTTGGATATAGTTTTGGCCTTTATCAAAACTTGCAGACAAATTGCCGCTTGCATCGGTGTTGAAGATCGGAGCTGCCGATTTCAGCAAAGCAACACGAGTATTGTTGCTGTCCATAAGCCAACCTTGTGCGCCCTCAAACTCGTATTTCCAATACCACGTTTTATCTTCTTCGTCTTTTTCGGCATAGATGACAAACGAGGGAGTGTCACCCGAAGGAGTGATGGTAAACTCTTTGCCATTGGATAAAGTGACTCTTTTTGCGCTGAGGTCAAATATCGGAGCGTAACCGAACGTTGCGATCGTTGTGTAAAGGTTGTGAAGAATGGCAGCATCGCTGGTCAGGCGCAGTTGGTTGCTGGGACGTTGGCTGGTACCACCACCGCCTCCTCCACCTTCACCACTGTCTTCACCGGAGCTACATCCGACTGCCAATGTAAAGATTGTCGCCAATGCAAAGATCTTGGAAAGGATAGTTGTTTTCATAGATTTGACGTTTTATTAATGTTAATTACATATTTTTTCGTGTCGAAAATCGCCTCTAAATTAGTAAAAAATCTTGAAAAAACATCACGAAAGCGCAGGAAATGGCAAAAATGTTAAAGTGTGATAATTCGATTTGTGGCTGTTTAGGCGTGCGAATGGCTGTTTGTCAGCGATATGAAGAATGTTTGCGAAAAAGAGCCGCTCCTTGTGGGAACGGCTCTCCTGATTGATTGTTGTGAGTAGGATTACAAAATACCCTGCTCCAACATAGCCTGAGCGACTTTCATGAAGCCGGCGATGTTCGCACCTTTCACGTAGTCAACGCTACCATCGGCTTTTTGACCGAATTTCACGCAAGCCTCGTGGATGCTCTCCATGATGAAGTGGAGTTTCTCGTCAACCTCTTTGCCCGACCATGAGATGTGCATACAGTTCTGCGTCATCTCCAAGCCCGAAGTGGCAACACCTCCGGCATTTACAGCCTTACCGGGGGCGAAGAGGATACCGGCACTTTGGAAAGCGTGGATAGCCTCCGGTGTGCAACCCATGTTCGAAACCTCGGCGCAGCACCATGTACCGTTGGCGAGCAGTTCGGCAGCATCATCACCGTTCAACTCGTTTTGGAATGCGCAAGGAAGAGCGATGTCGCATTTTACGCTCCAAGCCTTCTTGCCGGCAGTGAACTTGGCAGCCTCGGGGAACTTGGTAGCCATATCCTCAACCTTGTTGCGATTCGAAGCACGCATTTCGAGCATGTAGTCGATCATCTCTTTGGTGATACCTGCGGGGATCTCGCAAACACCATCGGGACCCGAGATGGCAACCACTTTACCACCCAACTCGGTAGCTTTTGTGGCGGCACCCCAAGCTACGTTACCGAAGCCCGACAGAGCCACAGTCTTACCCTTGATATCTTTTCCGGCCTTAGCCAACATGTGTTCTACGAAATAGAGGGCGCCGAAACCGGTAGCCTCGGGACGAAGAACCGAACCTCCCCAAGTCATACCCTTGCCGGTCAAAACGCCGGTGTGGTATTTGCGAGCGAGTTTCTGGTACATACCATTAAGGAAGCCGATTTCGCGACCGCCTACACCTACGTCACCAGCAGGAACATCGGTGTCAACACCGATATTATTCCACAACTCAGTCATGAAAGCTTGGCAGAAACGCATGATTTCAGCGTCGGATTTGCCTACCGGATCGAAATCCGAACCACCTTTGGCACCACCCATCGGCAACGTTGTCAGGGCGTTCTTGAACGTCTGCTCGAAACCGAGGAATTTCAGCATCGAGGGGTTCACGGCACGGTGGAAACGCAACCCGCCTTTGTAAGGACCGATGGCGCTGTTGAATTGTACGCGATAGCCGAGGTTGGTCTGCACTTCGCCGTTATCATCTACCCACGTTACGCGGAAGGTGAAGATGCGATCCGGCTCAACGATACGCTCTACAATTTTAGCTTTTTCGAATTCGGGGTGTTGATTGTACACCTCTTCAATCGATTCGAGTACCTCGCGGACAGCCTGCAAATACTCACTTTCTCCGGGATGCTTGCGTTCAAGCTCCGTCATTAATTTTTCTACTTGCATGATAAATTTATAAATAATTTATAAAATAAGGTCTTTATTCCCATACAAATATATGTAATATTTCTCATTTGAGCGAAACAATTCGATAAGTTTTTTTACAATTCTGATTTTTGAGGGATTTTGTTCGCTGTTTTGAACTCATATGGTGGTAAATTGTGTTAAAGTTGGGCTCGTTGATACAAAAAATAAGAAAAATTATTTACCTTTGTACGTTATATCGAACCTTAGAACGAATTTAGAACGATCGATGACACCGAAAGAACCGAATAATAATTATACCTTACAGGAGGTTGTGACATCTGCACAAGAACGCGAATGGCTCGATCTGCCCAAACGAATCTATGCCGGCAATCGCAATTGGGTGTGTCCGTTGGATGCCGATGTCAAAGAGGTGTTCGACCCTGCTAAAAACGAACTTTTTGCCGATGGCGAGGCCACTCGTTGGGTGGTACGCGATCAGACGGGATTGGTTGTCGGTCGTATTGCGGCTTTTTACAATCGCGAGAAGGCAGCGATCGAAGAGTTGCCGACGGGTGGCTGTGGTTTTTACGAGTCGATCGACGATCAATGTGTTGCCGATATGCTTTTTGATGCCTCGCGCATGTGGCTTGCCAGCCGAGGAATGGAGGCTATGGACGGCCCGATCAATTTCGGACAACGACGCGATTGGTGGGGATTGCTGGTGGAAGGATACGAATTTCAACCCCTCTACAAGAATCCCTATAACCCACCTTATTATAAAGAGCTCTTCGAAAATTACGGGTTCAAGAACTATTTCAATCAATATAGTTTTATTTGGCGAACCAATATTACGGAGTCGAGTTTTCGAATCTTCGATCGCTCGGAACGACTGCTTGCCGTCCCCGGGTATCATGTCGAGAATATCGACATGAACAACTTGGAGGAAGCCGCCGAGAATTTCCGTATCGTTTATAATAAAGCGTGGTCGCTCTTTTCGGGAGTGAAACCCATGACACCCGAAGAGGCGTTGCAGATCATGCAGGCGATGAAACCCATCATCGATCCGGATATCATCTTTTTTGCCTATTTTAACGAGGAGCCGATCGGATTTTTCATTACCGTTCCTGACCTCAACCGGATCATCGGCCGGTTCAATGGCAAATTTGGGTTGTGGCAGAAACTGCAATTGATGTGGGAATTGAAAGTTCGAAAGAGTTGCGACCGTATTTTCGGTATCATTTTCGGTGTAGCACCCGAATTTCATGGCAAGGGTGTTGAGTCGGCCATCATGGCGCGTTATTGGAACTTTATGATGGGTCCTCAAACACGCTACAAAACCCTTGAATTGGCATGGATCGGAGACTTCAATCCTGTAATGAATCGCATGATCGAGAATTATGTTTGTGCCACGCGACACAAAATTCACACTACCTATCGTTATCTCTTCGATCGCGAACGGGAGTTTCATCGTTGTCCGCGATTGGGCGTAAAACGTCGTGAATAAAATCACCATAAATATTACCTAAAAACTATGAAAACAACCGCTTTTACTAAGTATCATATCGCTGCGGGTGCCAAGATGGCAGAGTTCGCAGGATATAACATGCCGATTGAGTTTTCAGGCATCAACGACGAACACATGACCGTACGCAACGGTGCTGGTGTATTCGACGTAAGTCACATGGGAGAAATTTGGGTTAAGGGCCCCAAAGCCATCGACCTTTTACAGCGCATCACCTCTAACGATGTTTCGAAACTCTATGATGGCAAGGTGCAATACTCCTGCATGCCCAACGGCAAAGGGGGTATCGTGGACGATATTCTGGTTTATCGTATCGATGCCGAGACCTATCTGTTGGTAGTCAACGCTGCCAATGTGGATAAAGATTGGGCTCACATTTGCGCCGAGGGTGCCAAGATGGGCATGGAGGCCGGTCATGGCAAAGAGCTTTACAACGCATCGGACGAGATTTGCCAGTTGGCCGTACAGGGCCCTACTGCCATGAAGATCATTCAGAAGATGTGCGATGAGCCGGTTGAGGATATGGAGTACTATACCTTCAAGAAGATGCCGGTGGGTGGTTGCGATGCCATCCTTTCGATCACGGGTTACACCGGATCGGGTGGTTGCGAGATCTATGTAGCCAACGAGGATGCCGACAAACTTTGGGAGGCTTTGTGGAAAGCTGGCGAGGAGTATGGCCTGAAAAATATCGGTCTTGGTGCTCGTGACACCTTGCGCTTGGAGAAGGGTTTCTGCCTCTACGGCAACGATATCGACGATACCACGTCGCCCCTCGAAGCTGGTTTGGGTTGGATCACCAAATTTGCCGAAGGCAAAGATTTCATCGATCGCGAGGTGTTGGCACAACAGAAAGCCGAGGGTGTTACCCGCAAGTTGGTAGGTCTGAAAATGATCGATCGCGGTATTCCGCGTCACGGCTATGCAGTTGCTTCGCTCGATGGTACTGAGATCGGTCACGTTACGTCGGGTACGATGTCGCCCTGCTTGAAGATCGGTGTTGCTATGGGTTATGTAGCAGCCGAATATGCCAAAGTAGGGACAGAGGTCGCTGTGGTCATCCGCGAGAAACTCGTGAAGGCCGAGGTGGTAAAAGTACCTTTCGTTTAATAAATAGTCGGATAACGATGTACTGACCCCAAAAGTTTTTTGTCCAAACTTTTGGGGTCACTTCACGACTTTGGGCTGTTATTCATTGGATAGCATATTTTGAATAAATATAAATTACTAATTACTAAATAAGATGTGTTATGAAGACTAAATTTATGCTTTTGGCAGCACTTTTCATGTTAGGGTGCGACACCGACTCAGAGGAGAAGGGGGGAGGATCTCAACCGCTACAAGATTATGTTGAGAATATCGATTGTGAACTGAATATGAAGATGATTGCTGTCGAAGGTGGCCTATTTCAGATGGGCGCAACTTCGGAGCAAGGCGAAGACGCACGCGATAATGAATCACCTGTCCACCAAGTGCAACTCGAATCGTTTTATATTGCCGAGTGTGAGGTGACCCAAGCTCAATGGAAAAAAATTATGGGAGAAAATCGTTCGGAATTTAAAGATGACACTCATCCTGTTGAGATGGTCAATTGGGAGGATGCACAGAAGTTTTGTCGCGAGCTGAGTGCATTGACGGGTAAAACCTATCAGCTTCCTACCGAGGCTCAGTGGGAGTATGCTGCTCGCGGAGGTAAAAACAGCCAAAAGTATAAATATAGTGGTAGTGATGAACTAGATGCCGTAGCTTGGTACAAACAGAATAGTAATGCTAAAACAAATCCTGTAAAACAAAAGCGTGCAAACGAGCTTGGATTGTACGATATGAGCGGAAATGTATGGGAGTGGTGTAGCGATTACTATGGTACATATGATTCTTCGAAGCAAAACAATCCTACGGGCCCATTTTCGGGTGAAGACCGCGTGTTGCGTGGCGGTGGTTTTTTTAATGAACTACAGTTCTGTCGCGTTTCACATCGTGCCGGAGAACATCCTTTGACACGTTACAATTTCAGCGGTTTCCGTGTGGTTTGCCTCCCCTAGTTCTTCATATACGGTAATAATTTCAGGCGTATGCTGTGGACTAAAAAGCCCTGCATACGCCTGATTTTAGTTAACGCCGGAGATGATAATCCCTGACGAATAGGGTAATAATTCAATTAAAATTAAGCCTTTTTATATTATTCCGATACAAGACCTCGAAAAGTGTTGTCGTTTGCGAAATTTTTTTCTAATTTTGTAAGGTCGTGAGCGTCATGCTCTCGGCGTACATATTTTGATGAAAGTGTTTTCGCTTTTATCCTTGGTAAGAAATCTGACAGTTTCAACGAAAAGAGGATAACGACAGCACTCATCATCTGTATTGGTATGCATTCTGCCATATCAATTACAGGTGTGGGGTCTTGTGATCGTTTATTCTTTTCAAGGTTTTGTCAGAACCTCTTACCAGATAAACGAATGTTTGCTCCACACTTTCTGTTTGTTAATGCCTCTGTGGAGCGGGAGGACAAAATCAATCTATCATGGAAGCAAAAAAGTATTTTTGCAGTTCGAGTTCAACAATTGTGCGGATTTATGTGGGGTTTGCTATCTTATTCAGTGCCATTACGGTTCTCTGTGTGATTCTCCTTCTGTCGCCTGTCCTTATGTATCGTTTTTATGATAGCGGTATATTGGATTTTATGTGGGAGATTATCGATAACGACGATCCTTATTTAATCATGCCTGTTTTTGCACTTATTGGGGCTTTACTCTCTTTTATGCTGATAAAAAGTGTACGTCGAATGGTAAAAAGTCCGGTTCTTGAAATAACGGACGATGGTATCAGTGTCACCAATCTAAACAATAGTCTGGTAAATGTGATCAAATATCAAGATATCGAGAGATTTGAGTTATCGCAAATCAAAATTTTAGGTAAAACGATCTCTTGTATCAACATCATTCCTGTCGAGGGTACTTACGACAAATTGCTTGCCCGCTATAAGAAAGTGGAAAGACGGCGGATAGAATATTTATATAAAAAGTATGGAGCAATTGAACAGATTTATGAGCATCTATTATCCCATACTGCCGCAGTTGTGTATGAGGATCTTCAAGAGGGTCTTAATGCGTACAAAAACGCTTAAAAGTAGAAAGATATAATATACCGCTAGTTTCAGACGTATGTAGGGCAATAGTTACCCATATGCGTCTGAATTTTTATTCAATATCTCTTGTATGGTATTCAGCCACGTGTGATTTTAGGGCAGAAGTTGATGCTTGCGGCATGAAAATCGCGTAAGACTACAAAAAAATCGTCGGCTATGAGAGCTTCTTATTTGGGGATAGAATTGTCCTCGCCGGTTGTGGTGGCAAGTTCGCCCTATACAGCGTCGCGTGCGAATATCGAGCGTTGTGTACGTCATGGTGCCGGTGCCGTTGTCTTGAAGTCAATCTTCGAAGAGCAGATTTTTCGTCACGCCACAGCACTCGAACGTAATGCTCCACCTGTGGGAATGGGCGATTCGGGCGAGTATCTCGAACGTTATTTAGACGACGCATATCGTGCGGAGTATCTTCGTTTGGTGTCGGAGGCACGTGCAACGGATATTCCGGTCATTGCAAGTATCAATTGCTTATCTGGATCGGATCGCTGGGTCGAATACGCGGTTGATATACAGGGCGCTGGTGCCTCCGCTTTGGAGTTGAATCTCTTTTTGTTGGCAACCGATCACCACCATACCGCCGAAGAACTTGAAATTATTTATGGGAATACGGTTGCAGCGGTGGTTTCGGCGGTGACGATTCCGGTATCGGTAAAACTACCCATGCGGCTGACCAACTTTCTATCTCTTGCCGATCGTTTGTTGGGTGCGGGGGCTCGTGGTGTTGTTCTTTTTAATCGTTTTTTCGAACCCGACATTGACATCGAACGGCTTTGCTTTGTTCCGAGTGATCCGTTTAGTACCCCTTCCGAATTACGCAATGTGTTGCGACCAACAGCTCTCTGTTCAACAGCGTTGCCACAACTCGATATTGCGGTTTCGACAGGAGTGCATGATGGGGCAGCTGCAATCAAGGCTTTGCTCTGCGGTGCTTCGGTGGTGCAACTCTGCACTGCGATTCATCGAATGGGGTATCGCGTGATCGAAAATATCCATGATTTTATCGAGGGGTGGGCCGATCGGCACGGATTTGATTCGTTGGCGGTATTTCGGGGATGCATGAATTTTGGAAATACCGGAGATGACAATTACCAACGAATCCAGTATATGAAATATTTCCCGCATGGGGTTGAGTAATTGTAATTGGAAAAAATCACGAAGCCCTCGCGTCAAAGTTTGGTTGACGCGAGGGCTTTGGCTTGTTTCAAAAATGGATACCTGTATTAGAAGGGCAGGTCATCAACCTCGGCTACCGGAGCGGCCGCATAGGTCGGCTCCTCGACAATTGGGGGCATGTCGGGCATGGCTGCTGCGGCCGAAACCTCGGTCTGTTTGGGTTGCAAACGCCATGCGCGGATGTCGGTGTACCAACGACCGTTGTACTCGCGTGACTCGATATTGACCGAGACCTGATAAGTTGCGCCTTCGCGCAGTTTGGCCACGTCGTCGGGTCGATTAAAAAATGTCACGCAGATTTTGCGAGTAAAATTTCCGCCTTCGGAGTAGTCGAATACAACATCCTGACGTTGCCACTCGCCACGAGCCGAAGTGCCTTTGGTCACAGGCATTATTTTGTAAACTGTTCCTTCAAATTCCATAATTTTTGGTTGTTATTTCAGGCAAAGATACAAAGATTTGCGAGAAAATAGTCTTATTCGGACAATTTATTGATAGGATAAATTATCCGATATGTTGCAGATGCGTGTTGAAAATTGTAAATTTGTTGGTGTAAATTTGAACTTAAATATCGCATGGAGTATAATTTTGACAAGCTGATTGACCGTCGAGGAACCGACACGGTGAAATTTGATCGATTGCAAGAACTTTACGGGCGTTCCGATTTGTTGCCGTTGTGGGTGGCCGATATGGATTTCGAGTGTCCGCCTTGTATCACCGAGGCTTTACGCCGGCGGCTTGATCATCCGTTGTACGGTTATACGATTGAGTCGGATATCTATTGGTCAACGATCATCCAGTGGATCTTGGAGCATCACGGCTGGGAGGTGCAACGCGAATGGATGACTTACATTCCCGGTATTGTTAAGGGAATCGGTTTGGCGATCAATGCGTTGGTCGGTAAAGATGAAAAAGTGATCATTCAGCCGCCTGTTTATCATCCGTTTCGCTTAGTTCCCGAAGGAAATAAGCGAGACGT
This sequence comes from Rikenellaceae bacterium, assembly GCA_015059735.1. GTDB lineage: Bacteria > Bacteroidota > Bacteroidia > Bacteroidales > Rikenellaceae > Alistipes. Next base: position 98,496 of record SUZX01000007.1, read on the forward strand.
GGTTATGAATCCGCTCATCGAGCTTCCGGAGGGTGGTTACCGCATGAATTTTGAAAATCTTGAAAAGGTTGCTGACGCATCGTGTCGCATGTTAATTCTCTCCAATCCGCATAATCCGGCCGGTATCGTATGGGATCGGGAAACCCTCGAACGGTTGGCAGACATCTGTTATCGTCGGGGGATCATTGTCATATCCGATGAGATTCATTGTGACATGGCGTTGTGGGGGAATAAACATATCCCATTCGCCTCGGTATCGGAAAAGGCAGCCGCTTGTAGCATTACTTTCGGAGCACCCTCTAAGACCTTCAATATTGCGGGTATTGTCAGCTCCTATGCCATTGTTCCCGATGCCGAGTTGCGTCGTCGATTTTATTCGTGGCTTGACGCCAGCGAACTCGGTCATTCGCATCTGTTTGCTCCGATTGCCACCATTGCGGCTTTCTCCGAGGGTGAATCGTGGCGACAGGCTATGTTGCGTTATGTAGAGGGTAATGTCGATTTCGTATCGCAATATTGCGCCGACCGAATTCCGAGAATCAAACCGTTGCGTCCGCAAGCCTCGTTTTTGGTTTGGCTCGATTGTCGCGAGTTGCAACTTTCGCACGAGGCGTTGATCGATTTGTTTGTCAACAAAGCACGGTTGGCGTTGAACGACGGAGCCATGTTCGGTATTGGCGGAGAAGGTTTCATGCGTTTGAATGTCGGCACTTCTCGCTCGATTCTCCAAGAGGCAATGGAGCGTTTGGCTTATGCCGTAGCCTCGCTTGAATAGACCTTTCGGTAGGGTATAAATCACTCAAAGGCCATGACAACTCAGCTGTCATGGCCTTTGAGGTTGTTCGAAGAAGTTGGTTCTTACTCCTTCAAAACTTCCATTTGTTGGCGGATCGACTCCTCATGGATTGCTTGCAAAACCGTGCGCATAAATTCGCGATCCATACCCAATTGCACCGCTTGGGCTGCACGTCGGGCGAGGAGTTCTTCATAACGGCTGGCTTGTAGGACAGGCATGTCGTGCTCCTTTTTATATTCTCCGATGTCTCGCGAAACACGCATGCGATGAGTCAACAACTCTAATAATTGGTCATCCAATTTGTCGATCTGATCGCGCAACTCCGAAAGACTTTCGGTGTGTGCGGTGGTTTGACGAATCACTAAGTTACGACAAATGTAGGCCAAAGCCTGCGGGGTGATCTGTTGTGCTTTGTCGCTCCACGCATCATCGGGTGAGCAGTGCGATTCGATAATCAAACCATCGAATCCCATATCCATTGCTTGTTGCGCCAACGGGGCGATCAACTCGCGTTTGCCTCCGATATGGCTCGGATCGCAGAAGATGGGTAGGTTGGGAATACGGCGATGCAACTCGATCGGAATCGCCCACATCGGGTGGTTACGATAAAGTGATTTGTCGATCGAGGTAAATCCTCGGTGTATAACACCCAATCGACGAATGCCGGCATTATAGATGCGCTGTACTGCACCGATCCATAGTTCGAGATCGGGACTTACGGGATTTTTGACCAACACCGGAACATCGTGTCCGCGAAGAGCATCGGCAATCTCCTGCATGGCAAACGGATTCGCGGCTGTTCGTGCTCCGATCCACAACAGATCTACACCTCCGGCCAATGCGGCTGTCACATGTTCGCGAGTTGCCACTTCGGTAGCTACATACATCCCTGTTTCTGCTTTCACACGGCGCAACCAAGCTAATCCCTGAGCGCCGACACCCTCGAATCCTCCGGGTTTGGTTCGGGGTTTCCACAAACCGGCACGATAGATGGTGATCCCTTCGGCGGCAAGTTGACGGGCAGTTTCAATGACCTGTTCTTCGGTCTCTGCACTGCACGGTCCGGCGATTGTCAGCGGACGTACGGGATCAAGTCCTGACAGCGTAATAGGTTGTAAATCTTCCATAATGTTTGGTATTTTTTTGGTTATTATTTTTGGCGTTATAATGCAGGAGTAGCACAGGACGTGTATTCTCCTAAAATACGGAATTCGCTGGCCAATGGACGCACGGCGTCAATCGCCTGACGACAACGTTGCAATTCGTCGAAGGCGATATCCACATAAAATTGATATTCCCATTCGCGTCCGATGATCGGCAACGACTGAATTTTGGTGAGGTTCATATCGTAGAACGAAAGAACCGCCAACACTTGCGACAAACTGCCGTGTTTGTGTGGCAGAGTGAAACAGATCGAGGCCTTGCCGGCATGCTCCGGACGTGAGAATTCGGCGGCACGACTCTCGTCGGCAAGTAGTAGGAAACGTGTGAAATTGTGTTTGTTGGTTTCGATACTGCGTGCCAAAATCTCCATGCCGTATAACTCGGCGGCATCGGCACCGCAGATGGCTGCTGTATGCGTAAGCTGTTTTTCGGCGATCTCTTGGGCACTGCCGGCCGTGTCGTCGCGTTCAACAACTTTCAAAAATGGGTGGGCTTGCAGAAAATCGCTACATTGCATCAAGGCAATCGGATGCGAATGTACCTCATGCAACTCTTCGACCCGTTGCCCGGGGAGAGCCGCCAACACATGAGAGATGCGCAACTTTTGTTCTCCGACGATGCGGGCATTGCTTCGGCGCAACAATTCGTGATTCGGGAGTAGGCTTCCGGCAATGGTATTTTCGATGGCTACGATACCTAATAAGGAAGGGTCTGCGGCCATTTGGGCAAATAGTGTTTCGAATGTTTGGCAGTGAAGTGTTGTGATCTCCTCATTCGGAAAACAGGCTCTGGCGGCCGTATCGTGGAAACATCCGGCGATACCTTGTATGGCTATACGTTTCATGGAGGTTGGGTAAAAAAAATCCCACTCCAAAAAAGAGCGGGATTTGTGTGTTATTTTATATCATATTACTTATGCGCACGCCGTCCCGCTTTTTCTCTTGCCGTAAAAGAAAAAGTAAAAGAAATAAGCGTAAAAACCAAGTGCGTTCATTGTTTCAATGCTTTTGTCGGTTGCAAATGTAGTGAAATATTTTTTTAATGCAAATTCTTGAACTATTTTTTTGCAGATATCTTTGTCTTATGCTCTCGGAACTGCTTTTTCAGCCTCTGTCTGCGCAAAAACAGCAACCGATAGATCACTCCTTGTAGCAAAGTCTCTTCGAGGAGCCATTTCCGCTCTTCGGCATAACGATTCAGCAGATAGAGAAAAACTTCTCCGGAAACAGATAATCGGCGCAAATTAATCATACAACGTCGCATGTTAAGATGCTGTTTATGAAAACGCATGCGATTGATGTCGATCAATTGAAATCGATAATTGTTTGCTTTGATGTCATACTTATATAATATGTTGCTATGGTTGAAATCGCAATGTTCGATTCCTGCTTCATGCAGACGTATGGTAAAACGCACAAATGCATTTAGAATCGGGATTGCCTCTTCCGATGGCCAATTTCTGGCAGCTTGTGTCAATGCCGTATCGGAAGTATGCCAGGTGATTAGGTAACTATCGGATAACAACCCGTGTCGGAAGTATTCGCTCCAACCGATCGGAGCTGGTGTATCGAATCCCATTTCTCGTAAGCGAATGGCATGTTCGTAAGCACGTTGAGCTTTGCTCTTGCGGAAAAAGGTATATACGATTGCTTGAAACAAGTTGGGACGTTTGTAACGTTTGACAACCATTTTTACTCCTTCGATCGTAAAACATTTGATTTTATTGCGCCCCTCGTATAGCAGTTGGCCCTCGTGATCGAATAGCTCCGGTAAGTGTTCCATGAATTGGGTGAAATGAATGGCCGCAGGATGAATGTGTTTGCGCATGATACCATGAAGTGTTTATTGCAACGACTGTGCAAAGATAGGACTTTCGGTATCGCTGTTTGTGTCCGATTTTGCATCATGTTTGACTGAATGCTCCTCAAAACAAAGATTCTCTTATGACATAACAATAGAGGGTATCCAAACAAGAAAGTTGGATACCCTCTATATTGCGATTTTTGTGCTCCGGTTATTCGAAAACTCCCGGACCTTCGATACGTTTGGCCGTGAAATTGAGTGGAATTTGCTCCACAGAGCCATTGGCGGCCACTTTCAGCAGAATCGACTCGTTGGGTTTGAACTGCAATTTCATCGGTTTGGCGCCTGCCGGCGTGTTGATCACAACATCGCGAACCGAGCCTTTATCCTCGAAAGCTTGGCAGTAACGCAAGTAGTAGTGCATATTGCAAGCTGCCGGATTGGCGAGGAAGATATATTTATCGCCATTCTCCTCACGACACCAGAACTCAGGCAGATCGTTGCCTTCGATCAAACGGGGGATGTTTTTCAGTACGGATTCGGGCGTTTGCGAAACATTGGGCAACGACTTGATCTCTTTCAGCAGTTCGGCGTATTCGGGCGATTTTTTGAACCCGGGTTGTGCCGGAGTTTGTGCAAGGATGATCGGCAGACCTGCTTTGGCGAGACGTAAGATCTGGCGCAACGAGGCAATATCGACAAACTTAACATCGACGGCAAGAGCCGAGAACGAGGTTTGGTTGAAGACCATACGACCATTTTGTATTTTGGCTTTGGTCAACACCTCGCGATTAACCCATAACGGTTGATAGCCGGATAGGTATTTGGGGGCATCCTCGTAGCGCAGTTGGTGTTGTCCTTGTGTCCCGGGGACACGCTGGTAAGCCGGACGATTTTTAGGCATGGCCAATTTCTGCTGACAGTCCTCGACGGGGAGATAGAGTGCGATGTCGGAGTATGTGCGACCACGACGCATGTAGCTCGAAACAAGGGTCATATAGTTGTTGAAGTCTTTTACCTGATCGATAAAGTAGGCCGTTGGTGCAAGGTGTACACTCGCGTAGAAATGGTGATACTTCGAGCCGACTTTGTTGTAAGGCATACCATGCCATACGATCTGGTTGGTTCCGTTGGCCAACAACGCATCGGCAATCAGACGCATGTCGGCAACCTGTTCCTGACCCATCAGCGGTCCGCGTCCATCTTTCACGGGGCGGAATCCGTAGAGGCAGGTAAAGGTTTCGGCTGAAACAACCGTTTTGTTGGCAAGAGTGGCTGCCGAGGCGGCGATGCGTCCGAATTTTGGCTCGTAGAGCAAGGCCTCGGTTTCGGGAACATCTACGACCATATAGGCCGAGAGCAAGTCGGTAGGCGATCCATTACACTGTGAACGGGTAATAGCATTTACCTTGTGAGCATGCTCGGTGAAAGGTTTGTAAAAGTTGTTGATAATCTGCTCGCTAAGAAGTTGTGTGAAGTCGTAGTATGCACCCTCATATCCAGCGGTGTACAATTGATCCATCAACGGTTCAATTTTATAACCGTATTTTTTATAGAATTTCTTGCCTAAATCTTTGGTCCAAAGCTTTTTGGGGAAAATCTCCCACGAATCGACAAAGAGAGCCGACGTGGAACCTTTGTAGGCATCTTTCAATCCTTTATCCATGTGGTTGGCATACCACTTGAAAGCCTTTTTGTTCAGGTGGTCAAGTACTCTGGCGCGACGCGGCCAATACCAGCCACCCCCTCTTTTAATCGGAGATTCCGATTGACCATAGGTGCGCGATCCGTATTTTTCCGGTAGATCGGGATCCATAAACGGCCATAGCGAGCCATAGGTATAGTCGCAACCCAACCCCAGAGAGTCGGCACAATGTTTCGCATAAGCCACTACTTCGGCCCACTCGGGCGAGAGCCACTCTTGGCCTTGTGTAGGATTTTGGCGGGCAGCTTTGCTTCGTGGACGAATCCAAGCAATCTCGACGCCGCCCAATCTGAATTCTTTTGCCCAAATTAATTGTTCGCGAATATCTTGCTTTTTGATGTCGTCCGTAAACCACCACCAACGGGTGTAGGGTTTGCACGAGGAATACGGTTCAGGATATTTGGCAGATACCGTTTCCCAAGCCGTTGTGATCAATAATACGAATAAGAGAATTCGTCGTGTCATAAGTTATCGTTTTTCGGGTTAGATTATTTGTTACAAAGTTGAGGCTTTTGATTTGATTCGGATTATAGATTATACCTTAATAAATTATAGAAAATGCCAATCGTGTGATTTGTTTTTATCCGGATAGGTTGTACACAACGATTGTTATTTGATCGATTTTAGGATTTGCAATAGAAATTTTGTTGCCAGCGGATTGTTTTATTTTACATGGTGCACGACAAATGTTAATCACAGTTATCTGATCTGTTTTCTGTCGGCGTGTCGGCGTATTGCTGTGCGAATCATTTCACCACCGAATGCCAATAGCGATGTGGCTCCGATGACAGACAGCCATTCTCCGAATGTCAGTGGTACGGTGCGGAAAACGGCACCTCCTATTTCGACAATCAATACTTGTCCTCCGGCAATAGCAATTAAAATCAGCAGAAATTCGCGACAGCCTTTCCAACAGGAAAATACCGAACGATGTGTGGCAAATCCTTTGGCATTGAACATATTCCAAAACTGAAAGAAAACAAATGTCGAAAAGAAAAGCGTCAAATGACGAATGTCAAGATCTCCCGATGGCTCGGCCCAGCAAAAAAGTAATCCCAATAACACTGAAATCATGGCCAATCCGCATGAGAAGATGGTGTGAGCCATTGCTGGCGAAATAATAAACTCGTTACGACTTCGCGGCCGATCGAGCATCACATCGGGATTGGGAGGCAACGATGCCATTGCCATTGCGGCAAAGGTATCCATAATGATGTTTACCCACAGAATCTGTACCACAGTGAGCGGCATGTCGGTGCCTACTATTGCTCCAATGAAACATACGACGATCGCCACAAAATTGATGGTCAACTGAAACAATACGAATCGTTGGATATTGCGATAGAGTGAACGGCCCCACATTACGGCTGTTGCGATTGAGGCAAACGAATCGTCGAGTAATGTAATATCCGAAGCGTCCTTTGCAACAGAGGTTCCCGATCCCATCGAAAGACCAACATTGGCAAAATTGAGTGCCGGAGCATCGTTTGTGCCATCTCCCGTGACTGCCACCACTTCGCCACGTTGTTGCAGCAGACGTACCAAACGCAGTTTATCGAGTGGTCGGGCTCGTGACATGATTTTCAAATCTTGCACACGGTCGAGTAGTTCTTCGTCGCTCATGGCAGCAAAATCACTTCCGGTGATTTGATTGCGCGTACTATCCGATGCATCATCCCACAAGCCGATACGTCGAGCGATTTCGCATGCCGTAGCCGGAGTATCGCCTGTGACGATCTTCACGGCAATGCCTGCATCAAGACAGCGCTGTACGGCGGCAGGAACATCGTCGCGTACCGGATCGGCAATGGCAGCCACCGCCGAGAGGTGCAATCCTCCGTTTCCTACTGCCGATATACAATCGGTGGCATCGGTTTCGATCCATGCGATCGCCAATGTGCGCATGGCATGGTTTTGAAAATCAAGCAGAGCTGCCGAGATTGCTTCTGCACGATCGTCGTTGTCGCACATGGCGCGTACAATTTCGGGAGCACCCTTTACGCAGAGCAATCGTCGTCCCGATATGCCGCTCTCGATAATCGTTGCCATGTATTTACGTTCGGTTGAGAAAGTAAGTCGATCGATGATTTTGGCTTTTGCGCGTAATTGTTCATAATCGATCCCTTGATTACGCAACCATAATAGCAGAGCTCCTTCGGTCGGATTCCCGATCGCATTCCCTTCGGAGTCAAGAAAAGCGGTGGAGTTGGTTGCGATTATCTCTCCCAATTCGGGTAGAGGCAATGTGTCGTACTGCACCAATTCTTGAACCGACATGCGGTTGAGTGTCAGTGTGCCGGTCTTGTCGGTACAGATCACCGTAATGGCTCCCATTGTTTCGCAGGCGTGCATTTTTCGCACCAAGTTGTTGGTTTTCAACATGCGTCGCATCGACATAGCCAACGAGAGTGTGATACTCATGGGCAACCCCTCAGGGACAGCCATGACGATAATGGCTACCGAGATCATGAAAATATGCAACACCTGTTGCGAGATGTCGAGCCACGATTTATCCAGTAGATCCCCAAACCACATGGCTTTGCCGAGCATCATGCAGAAGATGATGGCTGAAACACCTATTCCTATTTTCCCGATGAGTAGTGAAAGACGTGTGAGTTGTTGGTCAAGCGGGGTGGGCTCTTCGTTACGAATGGTTGATTGCTCTGTGACACGTCCGGCCTCGCTGGCATCACCTACCGCCGTGACAATCATCTGTCCATAGCCATCGGCAACGGTTGTCCCACGCAACAGCATATTCGAAGGGTAGGTGGCATCTGAATCAAAATAGGCAGGGTCGGTTGTTTTATCGACTTCGGGCTCTCCGGTAAGCGTTGATTCGTTGATTTTCAACGATACAGCCTCTATCAGTTCACCATCGGCCGGTACGGTTTCACCGCTTTCGAATACCACCAAGTCGCCTACGACCACCTCGCGGCGCGGTATTTGGCTAACAATCCCCTCGCGAATTACTTTTACAGGAATATCGTCGTTGACCCGATTCAGACGACGGAATCGACGTCGGGCGTCCCACTCGAACCAAAAACTTACGCAGGTAGCTAGAATAATTGCCCCGATGATTCCCATCGACTCGGTAAAGTCTCCATTTACGACACCGATAATCAATGATAAGGCGGCAGCCAATAATAAAATGCGGATGATGGGGTCGCCGAATTTTTCGAGAAACAACCGCCAAGCAGAGTCATCTTTGGGCGGTGTGATGATATTTGTTCCGTGTTCGTTTCGGCTTTTATCAACTTGTGCTTGGGTTAATCCCTGTGGATTAAAATCTATCATGTTCAAAATCGATTATTCAATGCAAACTGCTTGGTGGATGCGTCAAGGCGTATGGCAATAAACAGCAATATGGTGAATGCGATCAGCGATGATCCTCCATAGCTCATAAATGGCAATGGAATACCCATGACTGGCATCAATCCAATTGTCATCCCGACATTGACCAATACGTGAAAGAGCAGGATTGATGCAACGCAATAGCAATAGATACGTCCGAATGGTTCCTCTTGTCGCTCTCCCATGCGCATCAACCGTAGGATCAGCAGGCATAGCAACGACAAGACGACAACTGTTCCCAAAAATCCCCACTCCTCTCCGACTGTGCAGAAGATGAAGTCGGTATGCCGTTCGGGAACAAAGCCGTGTTTGATTTGTGTCCCTTCCAAAAATCCTTTTCCGAAGAATCCGCCCGATCCGATGGCGATCTTCGACTGATTGACATTGTAGTCGATACCTCGCGGATCGTTGACGATACCCAAGAAACTCAGAATACGATCGCGTTGGTGATCTTTCAAAATCGATTGGAAGATATAATCGGTCGTTGGCAGGAAGATCATCGTTCCGACGAAGAGCAACAACAGCAGAAAAATATTGTTCAGTTGTGCCCGAAAGGCATATACGGCAATTCCGACCAACGAAAGTAGTGTTACGGTCAACAAACTGCCGTATAAACTCAAACTTCCTGGGGCAATCCATGCCGTAATAACCCACAATAAGATGCTCGCCAATGCCAATGCAGCCAAAAAGATGATCCGAGAACGCCATTGACCATTCATCATTGCTTCACAAAGTGTGCATATCAAAATCGAAGACACCAAGAGGGTCATGGGTGTAAGTAGAAATGAAACGATAAATAAGGCTGCAACCAATAATATCGGAATACAGAGCCATTTACTCAACCCTTCGCGATAGAGAACGAATAGGAACGATCCGAGAACAATGCCTGATCCCGTATCGTTTTGTAAAATGATGATCAATAGCGGTACGCAAATCACCATTCCAACTTTTGTCAGGTTTTCGGGACGAGAGATGGAGAAAGAGTAGGCACTCATTACGCGAGCCACCGCCAATGCTGTGGCAATCTTGGCGAACTCGACGGGTTGTACGCGAAACGATCCGAACTCGAACCATGCTTTGGCTCCGTTGACCTCTTTACCGAAAACCAATGCCGCCAACAATAGAAATAAACCTCCGATATAAGCCGGATAGGCAAACATGTGGTAGTAATGTTCGTCGAGTAATAATACGACCAGTGCTGCAATGCCGGCCAATCCGATCCACACCATTTGTTTCATGTAGAAATGTGAGAAGGCGAAGATGTCGGCGGCAGCCTCATCGTATGAGGCCGATGTAATGGATATCCATCCTACTAAAACAATCAGCAGATAGAGCAGGAGTGTCATCCGATCGACCCCTTCAAAGATACGAATACGGCGATCAGCGGTCATAAGCAGGATAATAAATGTGCATGTTTTTCACACGATTGAACAACTCTGGCCGACGAATGGTGTCTGTCAAATAATACTCTTCCAACAAACTTGCAATGGGTAACGCCACCGAAGCTCCGAATCCACCGTTCTCGACGTAAACAGAAATGGCAATCTTCGGATTATCTTTGGGTGCAAACGACAAAAAGGTCGAATGATCTTTTCCGCGCGGATTTTCGGCAGTTCCGGTTTTTCCGCAAACATCCCAATTTGGAATACGGGCCATCATCGAAGTTCCACTCACATGAACACCGCGCCACATACCTTCGACTATCGGCTCGAAATGTTTGGCTTCGACTTTGGTATATTGTCGTTCGTAGAAACGACGATCGATCGAATCGAGGCCTTCGATCTTTTTGACAATGTGCGGGATATAATAATATCCGCGATTGGCGACAATGCAAGCTAAATTGGCCAATTGCAACGGTGTGCAACCCAATTCACCTTGCCCGATTGAGAGCGACAGGGTGGTCAGCGAATTCCATGCACCACGATAACGACGATCGTAAAAAGCCCGATCCGGAACGTAGCCGCTTCCTTCATCGAGAAAGTCAGATCCTAATTTGCGGCCGAATCCAAAACTTTTGACATATTCCCGCCATACATCGAATCCGTTTTTTACGCTCCCGTGTTTCGGATTGTCGAGGATGTCGCGGAACACATAACAGAAGTAGGCATTGCACGATGTGGCTACTGCGTAACGCAAATCAAGTGGTGAGGCATGTGCGTGACAACCCATTTTCAAATGTCCCACTTGATATCCCATGTGGCAGGAGTGGATATCGGAGGGTCGCAATACTCCCTCTTGCAGACCGATAAGTCCCTGTACCAATTTGAATGTCGATCCCGGAGGATATTTGGCTTTTACGGCGCGGTTGAATAGCGGTTGTCGTTTGTTGCGGAGCAACTCCATGTAGTGGTTACCGCGTTCGCGCCCCAACAACTCGTCGGGATCATAGGTAGGTGATGACACCATCATCAAAATTTCACCGGTGGCAGGTTCGATTGCTACGGCTGCTCCTACTTTACCTCGCATCAACTCCTCTCCGAGCAGTTGTAGCCGAGCATCAATGGTGCTCACCAAATAACTGCCTGAGGTGGGTAACGAATCATAACGCCCCTCCATGTATGATCCTTTGATTGCTCCGTGGGTATCTTTTTCTTGAATGCGAACGCCTTTTTTACCTCTTAACTCCTCTTCGTAGGAGTATTCTACACCGCTCATGCCGATATAATCTCCGGCACGATATTCGGGATGACGTTTGAGAATCTTTTCACTAACCTCTCCGACATATCCCAACAGGTTGCCTCCGATTTTGCGTGGATACTCACGCATGGTGCGGTAAACGGTATAGAATCCTGCAAAGTTGCACTCTTCGAATCGCAATTTATCCTCGGTCGATAGGTAGCTGAGGATCAGGTGTGGGGCTCTGGGGTGCATACGCGCTTTGGCGAGTTCGCGGCGCAACCTTTCGATCGATACACCGGTTGCCGAGCAGAAACGAAGTGTGTCGAAACCAGCTCGGTCGAGATCTTTGAATGTGACCATCAAGTCGTAGCAGGCGCGACTTTGCACCAAATATTCACCGTTACGGTCGAAAACTTCACCACGAGGCGGATATTGTACTACATGGCGCAATGTGTTTCCGCGTGCCAATTCGGCATAACGTTTGTCCACCAATTGGATGTAAGCCAAACGGCCGATCAACATGAAAAAGATCAGCAATACAACCACCTGCAATGTCCGCATGCGCGAATATCCTTCCGAAGTTCCGATCATACGCGTACCGGAAGTTTAGCAGTGAAAAATCGGGCAATCAGCCACGAAAAACCGATCGTGACAACCGTACTTACGATGATACGTAACACGGTTTGCGACACATGATTCCACGAGAGAGCTTCGAATGAGAAAAAAATCACATGATGGAGTAAAGTTGTTACGATCAGATATTCGATGAATTTGCGAGTTCCCATACGCGACGTTGAAGGTATGCCGCCTTCGCGGATTTCATCGCGGTTGACAAACAGATCCACGATCCAAGGCCGTAAGAAAGCCACCGGCAGGGTGGCAATGATATTCACACCGGCGGCACCCATCGTATAATCCATCGTGAGTCCCAACAATAGGCCTGCACCCAACAATCCGATCGAAGGGGTGTCGAGGGGCAGCAATAGTAAAAATACGATATATATCAACGGGTTAAAATAGACGCTGATCGATAGGTTGTCAAACAAAAAAGTTTGCAACAGAGTTACGACGATGAAAAGTAACGTATATGGAAAGAAGCGGTGCATCATTTCTTTTGACGACTATGTTGTTGTACTTGTTCGCTGTTCATCAAATCCCGAATGTTGTAGAGATCGAGATTCTCGACTAATAAGACGTTGGATAAGCGCGACATGGAGGCCGATAAACGCACACGAACTTTATAAGCCGTGCGTGTTTCGTTCAGTTCGGCACTTTCGACCGTACCAATACGAACTCCTGCCGGAAAATAGGTCGAAAACCCTGTGGAAACTACCTCTTGTCCTGCTTGTGGCTCTGCATATTTGGACAACTCGTCGAGGGTCACAAATTCGGGATCTGTTCCATCCCAATAAATCGATCCGAAATAATCCGAATCTGCCAATTTCCCGCTGGCACGGAACGAAGTGTTGAGAATAGAAATCGCTACTGCGTAACGTTCAGTGCAATCGACTACATAACCGACCATCGAGCCATCTGCGGCAAGAACTGCCATGTCGGGGACCACACCCTCGCCATTGCCTCGATTCAATACGATGAAATTCTCCGGACGGGTTAATGAGTTGGATATCACTGCGGCATTCAGTACACGCAATTTCGAACCGCCGATTTGGGCTAATGTCGTGTTGAATCCGGCAACCATTTTGGCCTCTTCATAGTGCGAAAGTTGTTCCCGCAGTTCGGCGACCTGTGTTAGCAATTGACGGTTTTCTTCTCCGAGCAAAAAATAACGCTGCATATTTGCCAATAAACCATGCAGCCCCCCGACCACTTGATTCGATCGGGCAATCAATCGTGCTTGGGTATAGTGTGTGGAGTTGGCATAGTAGCTGACGGCCACAATCTCCAACAAAACAAAGAGCACAAAGACGTAGATGCTGCGTATGAACTCGATTAGTTTATGCACGGGAAACTTTTAATTAAACAGATTGCGGGGTTAACCCGCAATCTTATCCTTATTAATTTTAACAGCCTGGGATTCAGTATGATCCAAAATAAAGGTCTTTTTAATTCAAATTATTTCATCAAGAATGAGAACCGATTGATGTTTTTCAACGCCAATCCCGTACCGCGAGCCACCGAACGCAATGGATCTTCGGCGATATGGAACGGAATACCTGTCTTGGCGTGCAAACGTTTGTCGAGTCCCTTGATCAAGGCCCCGCCTCCGGCTAAATAAATGCCATTCTTGGCAATATCGACATAAAGTTCGGGTGGCATAGATTCCAATACGGTCATCAATGCGGCATCGATCTTCGTAAGCGATTTTTCAAGGGCGTAGGCAATCTCCCGATATGAGAGTGATACGGTTTGCGGCAATGCCGTGAGCATGTTGGGACCTGTTACCACAAAATCTTCGGGTTCCTGTTCCAAATCGGAAACGGCTGCACCGATCGAACATTTTATGGCCTCGGCCGTACGCTCGCCGATACGGATGTTGTGCTGCTGGCGGACATAACTTTGGATATCAGCTGTGAAAACATCGCCGGCGACATTGACCGATTCGGAACAGACAATGCCTCCCAATGAGATGCAGGCGATCTCCGAGGTGCCACCACCGATGTCGATCACCATGTTGCCTTCGGGGGCTTCGACATCCAATCCGGCACCCAAAGCAGCCGCCATCGGCTCATAAATCATACATACCTCGCGCCCTCCGGCATGTTCGGCCGAGTCGCGAACGGCGCGGATCTCGACGTTGGTCGATCCCGATGGAATGCAGATCACCATGCGCAGTGATGGGGCAAACAGACTCCCCGACATTTTGACCTTTTTGATCATGCCGCGCAACATCAACTCGGTGGCGTTGAAATCGGCAATTACACCATCTTTCAGCGGGCGGATGGTCTTGATATTCGGATTGGTTTTCTCGTGCATTTGGCGAGCCTGTTGGCCGATGGCCATCAATTTGCCTGTATGGACATCGATCGCTACGATCGATGGTTCGTCAACGACGACTTTGCCGTTATGAATGATCAGCGTATTGGCAGTTCCGAGGTCGATGGCCAACTCCTGAGTCAATGAAAAAAGTCCCATAATTTTACCTCTGCATTAATTGGAAAATCCTCCCTCTCTGTCCGATCTCTTTGTGTCCCGATAGTGGGGTCTGTTCCATGTGTGATAAGGATGATTTTCGTCTGTGTATGTTTTTTAATTATTTATTATTCAACTTAATAAATGCTATTCGGCGAAGTTCGATCCGGCGAATGGATATATACCGAAACAAAGGTACGAAAAACACTTGGGAAATATGATGTTTTTGACACATTTTTTTTCATCGGTTGCAATCGTTTTTTGAAAGCCATTGAAAATTTATGGATTGGCGAAATTTTTTCTATCTTTATCCGAAATTCCGAAAGGGTTTTATAAGCGAAAAGAGATGAAACTATATTTTGACATCGAATATTATACACGTTGGGGTGAGCAACTTGTTTTGCAGATCAACGACCGACGTGTCGAGTTGCACTGCATTGATGGACACCGGTGGACAGGTTGCGTAGAGGGCCTTACGTTTGAAAAGCCGATAGAATACCATTATGTACTCGAATGCGATGGGGTAACCGTTCGTAACGAATGGCGAAATCATAGGTTGTCATTGCCTGAAAGTGCAGTCGGTCGGCGGGTTGTTATTCGCGATCGGTGGTTGGATCGGTTGAGCGATGCCCCGTTTTACTCGACAGCTTTTACGCAGGCAATTTTTGCACGACCGATGACTGACCATACTCCTCAAACTGTGGGTAATGTTACTCTGCAAACATCGTTTCCGGCTATTCGATCCGACGAGGTTTTGGCCATAGCCGGAAGTGGTAAGGTGTTGCGGGAGTGGCAACGCATCGTTCCGCTCGACGATAGTTGTTTTCCCATGTGGCGGGTGACGTTGCCCGTAACTGAGCCGTTTGAATATAAGTTTTTGATTGTCGATCGCGCCACGTTGACCCCTCGCTGTTGGGAAGAGGGTGAGAATCGTCGATGGGAGGAAGTTCCTGTTGCCGGTGAACATTTGCTTGAAATGTCTGCCGTGCCTCGAATCCCCGATCGGCAATGGCGAGGTGCCGGCACTGCAATTCCACTCTTCTCGTTACGTTCGGAGAAAGGTTTTGGTATTGGAGAGTTCGAAGATTTGAAACTCTTGGTCGATTGGGCTGTGGTGACCGGACAAAAGGTGTTGCAACTTTTGCCGATCAACGATACAACGATGGCGCGTACATGGGAAGATTCGTATCCGTATAATGCTAATTCGTCGTTTGCTCTGCATCCGCAGTTTATCCGACTTACCGAGGCCGGTGTTGAGGAAAACGATGAGTTTCGATGTTTGCGCAAAGAACTGAATAGCCTTCCCACTGTGGATTATGAACGAGTCAATCTGCTCAAAGAACGGCTGTTACGCGAATTATACAAAACGCAGGGGGCGAAAGTCTCGATGCGGCAGGATTACCGAAAGTTTGTCGAGGATAATACCGCGTGGCTCACTCCTTATGCCGCATTCTGTGTGTTGCGTGATCGTTTCGGATCGGCCGATTTTACGCAATGGGGCGAATATGCGGTCTATGATCAGACGCAGATCGAAACGTTGTGCCGAGAAGAGTCGGAAAATGTCGGTTACTATTATTATGTGCAATACCACCTACATTGCCAATTGACCGCAGTGCGCGACTATGCACATGCTCACGGAATTGTGTTGAAAGGTGATCTGCCGATTGGTGTCAGTCGAACGAGTTGCGACGCGTGGTGCTCACCCGAACTTTTCCGTATGGATTCGCAGGCGGGAGCTCCCCCCGATGCATTCTCGGCTTCGGGGCAGAATTGGGGCTTCCCGACCTACAATTGGGAGCGGATGGCACAAGACAATTACGCATGGTGGCGGGCTCGTTTGCGAAAGATGTCGGCCTATTTCGATGCCTTTCGGATCGATCATCTATTGGGATTTTTCCGTATTTGGGAGATCCCGTTGCATGCCATACATGGCGTGTTGGGACATTTCAATCCTGCATTACCCTATTCGGCCGAAGAGTTGCGAGATCGGGGTTTTGATCTCTCGGAGGGGAGATATGTCACTCCGAGTATCGATAAAGAGTTGCTGATCGAGTTGTTCGGTGAGTTGGCCGAAGAGGTGCAGACCAAGTATGTTCGCGATGGACATCTGATTCCATCCTATGATACCCAACGAAAAGTCGCCGCGCAGCTTGTTGCCCGTGATCCGCATACGGGACGGTTACGCGAGGGGCTGATGAGACTGCTCGACGATGTTTTATTTGTCGAAGATCCCGTGCGTCGAGGCTGTTATCATCCGCGTATTGCAGCGCAATCGACCATTGCATATCGCCGACTCGACGAGCAACGGCGCGAGGCATTCAATCGGTTGCACGATGATTTTTTCTATCGGCGTCACGATGTCTTTTGGCGGGAGTCGGCTATGCGCAAACTTCCGGCGTTGCTCGAAGCTACGGAGATGTTGGCCTGCGGCGAGGATCTCGGCATGATTCCGGAGTGTGTGCCACAGACGATGCAGGATTTGCGGATTCTCTCGCTGGAAATTCAGCGTATGCCCAAGCATCCGGCCGAGACCTTTGCCGATCCTGCGCACTACCCTTATCTGTCGGTTTGTACTACCTCAACGCACGATATGAGCCCGATTCGTGCATGGTGGAATGAAAACAGAGAACTTACACAACGTTTTTGGCATGAGGAGTTGGGGCAAAGCGGAGAAGCTCCGCTCGACTGTGAGCCGTGGATCTGCCAACGCATCGTCGAACAACATCTTGCTTCACCGGCAATGTTTGCGATTTTGCCGTTGCAGGATTGGTTGGCAATTGATGGTGGATTGCGCTACCGCGATCCGGAGAAAGAGCGGATCAATATACCGGCAGTCCCGCGTCACTATTGGCGCTATCGGATGCACCTCACCCTGGAACAACTGCTTGAAGAAAAGTCGTTCAACGCAAAACTCGCCGAGTTGATCACGATGAGTGGGAGGAATTAAAAGCTACAATAATTTAGGGTTATTGGGAATAAGGGCTGCCAAAGAGGCAAGGAAAGCCTCAAAAGTGGGTTGACACCTTTCTCGCTGATATGAAAAACCCTCCGTTCCTCAATCGAGAAGCGGAGAGTTCTTGTAGGTCAAAGGTTGAGGTACGCACGCGCACGTGCGTAGTCTTTACACACTACGTGTACATGTCCATTTGCACATACGATTGACTTCTACAAATTATACTCTATACATCTGTATATAGCTAAAACGCCTATACACACATTTTGCGACCCCTATTTTTTAGATGTACCGATACATCTGCGTTCCGTCGCAAACAAAAAGGCCGTCGAGCAATCGACGGCCTACAAACTACTTTTTAGAACCAAGACGCCAAATAAGACGTATTAAACCGATCCAAAACACAACACCGGTAATCGCCATGAAAACAGTAATTATAATTAAAAAAAAGTCCATGCGCAAATATAAATCTTTTATTTATTAATTACGACCTTTACCGGCAAATTTACCACCTATAATACCACCAAGAGCGTTAAATTGTCGTGAAAACGAGTAGGAGTCCCCATCCTTATCCATATAAACAAGTCTTGATTCTGTTAACATTGTAACGATATATATGTGACTTGCTCTATCGTCGAAACTCATAGTGAGGGTAGATCCGCTGTATTTGTATGAGCCATTTTTTACCTCCCACCAGTCTTCTGTGAAACGACCGTTTTCATAGAATGTTAGAGTACACCCACCCTCCGTAAAATGCGGAAGAATACCATATTCTCGGGGTATTGCGGCGACAAATTTCGGAAAAAGGTTGCTGAAAATCAATATTGCCCGAATGCTATGTTTCTTCAACTTGGGGGAGATCGCGACAAATGGTAGGTGTGCAGAAAATAAACGAACCTGTCTAACAAATCAAAGTTAGGCAGGTTCGGCTTGTTTTTGATAATTCCGAAGAGAGGTTGCAATATAGTCTTCTTCGGAAATACCATTTCATTTTAGGAATATTGCATCTGTTTATGCAACTCGTAACCGCACTCCGTGCATCTTGTCGGCTTCGACTACTATCGTGTCGCCGGTTTGCAGTGATCCGGCGATGATCAGTGCTGAAAGTGGCTCCTCGACTTGATCGGCCAATGTGCGTTTGAGTGAACGTACGCCATAGCGAGTTTCGTATCCCATTGTCGCCAATCGTCGTTTAGCCGAAGAGGTAATCCGCAGTTTGTACCCAAGATGTTCGGTGCGGAGAGCCAATCCGTTTAGTTCCAACTCCACGATCTGCTCCACATCGTCGATCTCCAATGTGCGGAATACCACAATGTCGTCGATACGATTCAGAAATTCCGGAGCAAAAGTGTGTTCCAAAGCCTTGCGATATTCGCCTTGCGAGATCTTTCCGATGATTTTCTCTTTTGATGTGGTATTGTATCCTACGTGTGCGGCACGTTGTGCGGCAGTCCGTGATCCGACATTCGAAGTCATGATCAAAATCGTATTGCGGAAATCGACCTTGCGCCCCGAGCCGTCGGTCAAATGCCCTTCGTCGAATATTTGGAGCATAGCATTGAACACTTCCGGATGCGCTTTCTCGATCTCGTCGAACAATACTACGGCATAGGGCTGACGGCGTACCGCCTCGGTGAGTTGGCCTCCTTCGCCATAACCGACGTACCCGGGAGGCGATCCGATCAATCGGGCAACGTTATGCTTTTCGGCATATTCACTCATGTCAATGCGGATCAATCCGCGATGTTCATCGAAAAGCCATTTCGAAATTTCTTTGGCCAACAACGTCTTGCCTACTCCCGTAGGACCTACGAACAAGAAAACTCCGATCGGGCGATGCTCGTCGCGCAGGCCTGCTCGCGAGCGACGGATTGTCTGCGAAATACGTTCTACGGCCTCTTGTTGGCCGATAACTCGTCCGGCAAGGTGGGTGTCCAACTGCTGCAATCGCTGTTTCTCGTCACCCGAAATTCGTTCGGCCGGAATACCGGTCATGGAGGTGATTACTTGGCGAATATGCTCTTCGGTGATTGTTGTCGGCTGATTTGCAAGTGCTTGTTGCCATTCCGTTCGATACTCATTGACTTTTGATCTCAACGCGATTTCACGCAATCGTGCTTCTGTCGCTTTTTCATAGACCAGTGTTGCTATGGCTTCGCGTCGCTCACGTTGTGCTTCGCTGAGTGTAGCCCTCATGGTGCGTAGCTCTTGGGGTTCACGAGCTGAAAGCAAATGAATGCGAGAACCGGCCTCATCTAGCACATCGATTGCCTTGTCCGGAAAATAACGGTCGGTGATGTATCGTCCGGTGAGTGTTACGCAGGCTTGTAGCGCTTCCTCCGAATAACACACCTTATGATGTTGTTCGTAGTGTGGGGCAATGTTGCGCAAGATGCGTAGAGTCTGTTCGGGAGTTGTCGGCTCAATCATCACACGCTGAAAGCGACGTTCGAGTGCAGCATCGCGTTCGATATTTTCGCGATACTCGTTGAGAGTTGTAGCCCCAATGGTTTGCAACTCCCCTCGGGCAAGTGCAGGTTTGAGAATATTTGCAGTGTCAAGGCTGCCTTGTGTAGAGCCAGCGCCGACGATGGTATGAATCTCGTCGATGAAAAGAATGGTGTCATTGGCTTTGCGCAGTTCATCGAGGAGTTGCTGCATGCGTTCTTCGAACTCTCCTCGGAATTTTGTTCCGGCAACCAGAGATGAGATGTCTAATGAAAATATGCGCTTGTCGGCAAGCGTGTAGGGAACATCTCCTGTCGCAATGCGCAGAGCAAGTCCTTCCACCACAGCACTTTTGCCGACGCCAGCCTCGCCGATCAGCATCGGATTGTTCTTCTTGCGTCGAGAGAGAATCTGCACCACACGCTCGATCTCTGTTTCGCGGCCTATCACAGGGTCGATCTTTCCTTCGCGGGCTTGTCTGGTGAGGTCTATCCCGAATTTGTCGAGTTGACGGTTGACCTCGTGCGGTTTGTTCTCAGCATCGAAGTCGAGAGCGTGGATATGGATTTCGGTGCGAAAATCATCCCCTGATGCGAATTTGCGCAACTCTTCGGCAAGTATATGATCGGTTATTCCATATCGTTTCAATACACGAGCCGTAGCTGTCGTAGAATCGGCAACAATCGCCTGCAATGCATGAGCAGTGGATATACTGCGGGTGTCGGAGATGGTTGTGCGTAACTCTTCTGTGAAAGCCTTGTAGAATGTTTCTGGTGTTTGCGAGTTCTGCTCTTTCGGAGAGGCAATCTCCTGCTCAATGCGCAGACGTGCTTGGTATAATTCCCAATCTTTCAGTTTCGTAGATATTAATTGATGGGCCAATGATCCCTCTTCGCGGAGAAGTTCCAACGTTAGAAAATCTTTGAAAGCGTGGGTGATACCTGCTTTTGTGGTGTTGAACGCCGCGCGGGCGATGATACCATCGAGCGTTTTCGAAATTTTCGGTTGCATATATTTATATCCTTTTTTAATCTCGCATTCATAACGAAGACTTTTTATCGGATAGTATGTCGCAGGAGTAGGTCTAAATGACTGAAATTTGAAACTGGATAGAATAGAATGAGTTGGATTTATCATTCAAAATCGAAAAATTTTTGTACCTTGCCGTGAAAATTTAAGATAGCAATTTCATGAATAAATTGGACGAGAATAATCACTTAATATTAACAGAACGCCACGAGCAGATTCTTGCGTTACTGCGTCAACGCGGATCCATGTCGGTCGTGCAATTGTCCGAATATTTTAAGGTCTCGGAAGTCACTATTCGTAAGGACCTTACAGTCCTTGAACAGCAAAAACGACTTTACAGAACGCACGGCAGTGCGATTTTGATCAGTCCATATATCGGCAACCGACATGTTAACGAGAAAGAGAAGCGTTGTGTGGCCGAAAAGCAAAGTATTGGAGCTGCTGCTGCAACGTTGATTGCCGAAGATGACTCGGTGATTATTGCTTCGGGTACCACCATGACCTTTTTGTCGCGGGAGATACAGCCGAAGGGACGATTGACCGTTATTACCTCCTCGGTGCTTGTAACACAGATTCTTTCGCAACAGGAGCAGGCTGATGTTATCCAGCTGGGAGGCATTACGCGCCGGACTTCGATGTCGGTGGTCGGACCTTTTGCTGAGCGCATGTTGCATGGGTTCAATTGCAGCAAACTCTTTATTGGAGTAGATGGTGTTGATCCCGATTTCGGTCTGACTACTACCGATATGATGGAGGCCTCGCTCAATCGAGCAATGATCGATGCGGCACAAAAGGTGATCGTATTAGCTGATAGTTCGAAGTTCGGACGTCGAGGATTTAGTAAAATTTGCGGTATTGAAGATGTCGATTTGGTAATTACCGATAGTGGGACACCGAAACTATTTCTCGATAAATTGCGCGAACAAGGGATCGAAGTTTGGGTAGTCGAGAAATAGTGCCATACGATACATATAAAAACGGTCGCCCTTGAAAAAGAGTGACCGTTTTTGTGTGCTGTTATGGAGAACTATTTTTTCAGTAAGGCTTGCAATTGCTCGGGGTGGTCGGTTGTGATATAATCCACCCCCATATCGATAAAGTAGCGCATATCCTCCTCTTTGTTTACCGTCCAAACATTCACCTCCAAACCGAGTTTGTGAGCGGCTTTTATCCATTCGGGGTGCTTGCGTAATACCTTATGCGAGTAGTCGATACCTGTCAAGCCGAGCTTTTTGATGCTTTTGGGAGGTAGATCGCCATTGAGGTAGTGAATACGACCGTCGGGTAGCAGTTTGCGAAAAGCCAAACACGCATTGATCGAGAAACAGATAATGTCGGTATTGTTCAACAATTTGTATTTGCGCAGTGCCTTTACGATCTTTTCAGCAGCGAGATCTTCGCGTTTGAGGTCGGAGAGTGATTTCATTTCGAGAATCAAACGCGTATTGGGTTTCGAGGCTGCCAATTTCAGATAAGCATCGAGTGTCGGGATGTTCTCTCCGTTGGGAAGCACGATCGAGGTGATCAAGTTGGCCTTGTCCTTCTCCATGTTGATCTTTGTACCTTTATACACGCGATCATGATTGACTACTAACTTATTATCGCCCGTAAACCATACATCCATCTCCGAGCCGAATACGCCTATGGCATCGGCTTTGGTATAGGATGCGATCGAATTTTGAGCCGAGCCGGCTGTTTTCCAATACCCGCGATGGGCAATTACTTTGGGTTGGGCTGCAACAGTTGCAGTAACGACCAACAGAGAGAGGGTTAAAGAGAGTAACTTTTTCATATCTATTAAGTTTTAAGTAGCTGAAATATTAAATTTTGTGGATCAACGTGGCCATTCTCCGACCTCCATATCACGCATGTCGGCTCCGTCGATGGTAAAACGGATTGCGGTACGTACTTTGTGAAACCCGAACTGCCCCGCAGCACCCGGATTGACATGCAAAAGATCATAAACCGGATCGTATAATACACGGAGGATGTGGGAGTGCCCGGCAATAAAGAGTTTGGGATGCAATGTTTGTATTTTAGCGATGGCTCGCGGATCATAATGGCGCGGATAGCCACCAATATGGGTCATCAGCACCGGCACATCCTCGCAGCGAAACGATGCAAACGGTGGATATACTCGGCGTGTCATGCCCCCGTCAATATTGCCACAAACAGCTCGCAGCGGTTTGAAAGTGGCAATCTCATCGGCCAATTCGAGCGAGCCGATATCGCCGGCATGCCAAATTTCATCGACATCGCGCAAAAAATTGCGCAACACCTCATCGAAAGTTCCATGTGTATCGGATATGATGCCGATGCGTTTCATAAGAACAAAGATAGTGAAAAAATCGGAAGAAAGGTATTGAGGACAATCAATATTTCCCTTTCCAAAGGGTTTGGATACGTTCGGCGATTTTGGCTTCGGCGGCGTTTTGCAGATCGGGTTCGTAGAATTTTGTACCGGCGAGCGAGTCGGGCAGAAACTCTAAGTCGGCAAAGTGACCTTCGAAATCGTGGGCGTATTTGTAACCTTTGCTATATCCTGCTTTTTCCATCAACTTGGTTGGAGCATTGCGCAGATGCAGTGGTACGGGGCGGTTGGTGGTATCGTGCTCGACCATCGCCAAAGCTTTGTTAATCGCCATATAGGCTGAATTGCTTTTAGGCGAAGTCGCTAAATAGATGGCAGTTTCGGCCAACGGAATACGAGCCTCGGGCATACCGATCTTATGCACCGTATCGAAACAGGCATTGGCCAGCAGCAAGGCATTGGGATTGGCTAATCCGATATCTTCCGAGGCGAGAATTACCAACCGCCGAGCAATGAAACGTGGTTCTTCGCCACCGGCCAACATGCGTGCGAGGTAATAGATGGCAGCATTGGGATCGCTCCCGCGCACCGACTTGATAAAAGCCGAAATCACGTCGTAGTGTTGTTCGCCGTTTTTGTCGTAGAGCGCAATATTCTGTTGCAAACAATCGGTCACATATTGATCGGTGATTGTCACTTTGCCATCGGTAGCTCCGACCACAATATCAAGGATGTTGAGCAACTTACGGGCGTCGCCTCCCGAAAAACGGAAGAGTGCAGCGGTCTGTTGCACTTCGACATCGCGTGTTTTCAACTCCGCATCGGTTTGCAGGGCACGATTGAGCAACGTCTGCAAATCTTTATCCTCCATAGATTTGAGGATATAAACCTGACAACGGCTCAAAAGCGGGGATATCACCTCGAATGAGGGATTTTCGGTGGTGGCACCGATCAGGGTTACCACACCTTGTTCGACGGCTCCGAGCAACGAGTCTTGTTGCGACTTATTGAAGCGGTGGATCTCATCGATGAATAAGAAAGGCGGCTTACGATCAAAGAACTGCTGTTTGCGGGCACTCTCGATTACCTCGCGTACCTCCTTGACACCCGATGTAACGGCCGAGAGGGTGAAAAACGGACGTTCAAGTTGGGTGGCAACAATTTTTGCCAACGTGGTTTTTCCGACCCCGGGAGGGCCCCACAGAATGAACGACGGGACATTTCCTGTTTCGAAAAATTTGCGAAACACTCCGCTCGGCCCGACAAGATGTTCTTGACCGATGTATTCATCGATGGTGCGAGGACGCAGTCGTTCAGCTAATGGGATATTTGGCATGATCGGAGGTTAATTTGGTTTCAGTTCCAAAGATACGGATTTTTCGGAATAATCGAAATCGTATGGTAGAGAGTGGAATGAAAGAGCAAAAATACAACGTCTCCTTTCTGCTAACGCAAAAAGGAGACGTTAAACCGTTTTTGAACTCTTGTCCGATTATTACTTGTTCAGTTCGGCCAAAGCAGCTTTTGCATTCTCAGCAGCGGGACCGGCTGTTACCTTCTTAAAGTTGGCAATAGCCTGATCGCGTTTCGAGAGAGCGTTGTAAGCCGAAGCCAATTGATAATAAACCGTGCTCTTATCAGCCTCGTCGGTCTGAGCCTCAGCCGCAGCAGGAGCCAATTCAATCACTTTGGCATAATCTTTCTTGCCAAGATATGCTTGTACGCGAACTGATAAGAAGAGCGGGCTGTTGGGATTCTTAGCCAACTGCTCGTCTGCCAAGGCAATGATACCGTCGTAATCGTTAGCACCCTGCATAGCAGCCACTTTATTGTTGGTATACATGGTCATCATCTCTTTGGCTTTGGCAGCATCAGCAGCATATTTGGGGTGCTTTTTTGCTGCTACGGCCTCGTAGATAGCCATACCTTTGGCATACTCACCCAACTCGCAATAGCTCATGGCGAGGTTCAATGCCATGCCCGTATTGTCAGGATCGGCCTCATAACCTTTGGCAAAGATCTGCGATGCAGTAGCGTAATCTTTGTTGTTATAAGCAGAGCCACCCTGAACCTGATAAACGCGAGCGATCCACATTTTAGCCTTATTCATCTGGGGCATGTCACCATACAACTCAGCCAACTCAGCCGATTTAGTGAAATTTTCAAGAGCTTTGTCATAGTTCTTGCTCTTCACACCGGCACCACCCAACATAAAGTAGCAGGTAGGCAGGTATTTCTTTGCATTGGTTACCAAACTGGCAGACTCCTCGCTATTCATGCCGTCGTTGATTACTTTTTCGAATTTAGCGGCTGCTCCGGCAAAATCTTTGGCTTTCATGGCGGCAGCACCTTCGTTGAATGTGGTCGTGAGATTCTGTGCCGAGAGAGCAACTACTCCCAGCAACGCAATTACCGATACTAATAACTTTTTCATTTTATTCTTATTTATGTTAATTTTTAGTGTTTTCTTGTTGGGAGTATCCCATTTTCGATACGTATGGGGACAAATGTAAGAAAAAAATATTTTTTATCAAAAAAGTTACCCGCGTAACGTTGCAAAAAAACTATTCATTAATGTTTCACACTTGTCCTGCAATATGCCGCGAACGATCGTGGTTTTGGGGTGAAATACCTGCTCGGAATAACATCGGTAGCCTTTTTTTGTGTCGTCGGCACCCCAAACCACACGACCTACCTGTGTCCAACCGATTGCTCCGGCGCACATGATGCATGGCTCGACCGTGACATACAACGTGCATTGTTGTAGGTATTTGCCTCCAAGTGTGGCGGTGGCAGCTGTCAGGGCCTGCATCTCAGCATGGGCTGTGGGATCGGCGAGTGTTTCAACGAGATTGTGGCCTCGGCCGATGATCTTTCCATCGGCAACAACAACCGCTCCAATGGGCACTTCCTGCTTTTCTAACGCTTGTTGCGCCTCTTTTAGTGCGTGTAGCATGAATTTTTCGTCGATTTCCCGTTGTTCCATAAAAAATGGCAGATATTTAAGTGCAAAAATAGCGAAAAATCACAAACTGCATCTTCGAAATGAAAAAATCTTGAAATGCGAGGTGCGAATGATGATTTTTCACTATTTTTGTCATTTGGAAAGTATTTTTGTAAATGCGGCTCATGTACGTTACTTAACGGATTGCGTATAACGGCCATTAAAAACATAATGTATGTATAGAACCCATACCTGCGGCTGTCTGCGAGCCGATCATATCAACGAAGTCGTCACCCTTGCGGGCTGGGTGCAGAAAGTCCGTAACTTGGGAGCTATGACCTTTATCGATTTGCGCGACCGGTACGGAATTACACAAGTGGTCGTTGAGGAGCACTCTCCGACAGAAGCGCGTGAAACGGCTGTTCGTGTAGGACGCGAGTGGGTGTTGCAGGTTACCGGTCGGGTAATCGAACGCGAATCGAAGAATCCGAAGATGCCAACAGGCGATATAGAGGTTTCGGCTACCGAGATTCGAGTACTCAACGAGGCTCAGACGCCTCCGTTTACCATCGAAGAGAATTCCGATGGTGGAGATGACCTGCGCATGAAATACCGCTATCTCGATTTGCGCCGTCCGCCATTGCAGCGTAATATGATTCTGCGTCACAAAATGGCGCAGGAGATTCGCCGATTCCTCGACAGCGAGGGTTTCTTGGAGATCGAAACTCCCTACATGGTGGGCTCGACACCGGAGGGCGCTCGCGATTTTGTGGTACCCAGCCGTATGAATCCCAATCAATTCTATGCACTTCCCCAGTCGCCACAAACACTCAAACAGTTGCTGATGGTTGCCGGATACGATAAGTATTTCCAGATTGTGCGTTGTTTCCGCGACGAGGATCTGCGCGCCGATCGGCAACCTGAGTTTACGCAAATCGACTGCGAAATGGCCTTTGTCGAGCAGGAAGATGTGATCGGCGTATTCGAACGTTGGGCGAAACATATGTTCCGCGAGGTTATGGGTATTGAGTTTGCCGAGCCTTTGCGTCGCATGCCGTGGATCGAGGCAATGGAGAAATATGGCTCGGATAAACCCGACCTGCGCTTCGGTATGGAGTTCTCGGATCTTACCGATTTGGCCAAAGGACATGGTTTTGTGGTTTTCGATGACGCTGAATATATCACGGGATTTGCCGCCGAGGGGTGTGCAACTTACACTCGTAAACAGATCGATGCGCTTACTGAATATGTGAAACGTCCGCAAGTGGGAGCCAAAGGACTGATATGGATTCGTATGGAGGCCGAAGGTGGCGTGAAATCATCGATCGACAAATTCTATACGCCCGACGAGGTGCGGGCAATGGCCGAGCGTTGCGGAGCCAAAGTCGGAGATATGGTTTTCATCCTCTGTGGCAAGAAGTTCAAGACGTTGACACAACTTTGTGCGTTGCGTTTGGAGGTGGCTCAGCAGTTGGGATTGCGTGACCCGAAAAAGTTTGCTCCGCTGTGGGTGGTCGATTTCCCGATGTTCGAATGGGACGAGGAGACGCAACGTTTCTATGCCATGCACCATCCTTTCACTTCGCCCAAACCCGAAGATGTGGCTTATTTGGAGAGCGATCCAGCTCGTGTGCGAGCCAATGCTTACGATTTTGTTTGCAACGGTACGGAGATCGGTGGAGGTTCGATTCGTATTCATGATGCCAAGTTGCAGGCTACGATATTCAAATGTTTGGGCTTCACTCCCGAGAAGGCACAAGAACAATTTGGTTTCTTGATGAATGCCTTTAAGTTTGGAGCACCGCCTCACGGTGGATTGGCGTTCGGATTCGATCGTCTGTGTTCACTTTTCGGCGGCTCGGAATCGATTCGTGATTACATTGCCTTCCCGAAGAACAATGCCGGTCGTGATGTGATGCTCGATGCCCCGGGTTATATTGATCAAACACAGTTGGATGAATTATATCTCTCGTTGGTAAAACCGGAGGAGTAATTTGTAGATTAAGTATTAAGATTGATAAAAAGCCCGCCTGACTTTAACTTGCAGACGGGCTCTTTTTGTATTGAGTCCTATGGGTGGAAATTAAGACATCAAACGTGAAAATCAAGCAGGAACTTTTTGCGTAGCGCAATTTCAAATAAGAGCAAGGCGCCCTTATTTCCGATTGTAGCGTTCGCCGACGATTTTCCAATCGATGCAGTTCCATAGTGCGGCAACCGAGTCGGCTCGACGGTTGCGGTAGTCGATGTAGTAGGCATGTTCCCAAACATCGATTCCGAGCAGGGGTTTCATCCCGTGACGCAACGGATTCCCGGCATTCTGCTCGCTGACAATTGCCAGCCGCCCCGTTTTATCCTCCACAAGCCAAACCCATCCCGATCCGAATAATCCAGCCGCGGCTTTGCTCATTTGTGCTTTCATTTGCGCGAACGATCCGAACGAACGATCAATCGCCTCTTTGAATGCCCCCGAGGGTTGCTGTTGCGGTGTGGGCGAGAGCTGATCGAAGAAAAATTCGTGATTCCAAACTTGTGCGGCATTGTTGAAAATTGGGCCGTCGGACGAAAGTATGATATCTTCTAACGGCTGTGTGGCATGGGGTGTGTCGATGATGAGTTCGTTGAGTTTATCGACATAACCCGCATAGTGTTTGTCGTGGTGGTAGCGCATTGTCTCCTCGGAGATGTGTGGCGCAAGTGCATCGTAGGCGTAGGGAAGTTCTCGCACTGTGAAGCGTGTTTGTGTCGTGGTGTCGGTTGGCATAGTCAAAAATAGGAAAAGTGAAACGATAAGTGTATTCATAAAATATGCTTTTTATTCCTCTTCGTAGGGGTCGAAAACCTCTTTTCCTTCGCCACAAATGGGGCAGAGCCACCCGTCGGGCAGATCTTCGAATGCAGTGCCCGGCGCAATGCCGTTGTCGGGATCGCCCAATGCCGGATCGTAAATGTACTCGCAGACAGTACAGCGGTATTTTCTCATAATCGTTTGTTTTTGAAATTCATTCCGTCGAGTAGCAAATAGAGTGCCGAAAATGGAGTCTGCGAAATTTTGCGGCAAACTGGTTTGACGCTAAAAATGGCCTTTTTTTTGTATTTTCTTCGAACAAGACCCCGAAGAGTGTTGTCATTTGCGAAAAGATTTATAACTTTGTGACGTCGTGAGCGGTATGCTTTCGGCGTACATATTTTGATGAAAGTGTTTTCGCTTTTATCCTTGAATGGAAAATCTGACAGTTTTCGCGAAAAGAGGATTACGACAACACTCATCATCTGTATTGGTATGCGTTCTGCCATGCCAATTACAGGTGTGGGGTCTTGTATCGTTTATTCTTTTCAGGGTTTTGTCAGAGCCTCCATTCAGATAAACGGAAGTTAACTCCACACTTTCTATATTATAATAAGGTAATCACTATCGAGGAGCGGATAGAGTGGGTGCGAAGTCGTACCCGAATAGGCTGTTGTATTTGCAAATAAACAATAATTATTAACTTAAACTCTATCTATTATGAAGACCAAATTTTTCCTTTTAGTTGCGTTTTTTGCGCTGATCTCCTCGTCTGTTTCGGCTCAATTCTACAATCGCAAAAAGGTGGCTATCACCGAGGTAGTGGATAAAAGTGGCGATGTGGCCGATGGTACGAAGATGTTTATCCGCAGTGCCTTGACCGACGCCATCACCAACTCCGATGGTTATGAGGGTTATGCCCAAATCAGCTTTTTGTCGCTTGAAATGAACTTCGACAAAACGGGAAATATCTCCAATGCCACGCTTACCTACATCAAAAAGCAGATGATGGAGTATATTTTGGTCTCGGAGGTTACCCCGCTCGACAAACGTACCGTGCTGCTCAGTGCCCGTATTGTGAATACCGCCAGCGGTCGAATCGTGGCTTCGTCATCGGTACGCACTTATGCAAGTATCGACTATCTGCGTCCAGCTTGCAATACGCTTGCTTATAAATTGGTTGGCGCGATCTAATCCAGATTCAGATGTAATGATGACTCGAAAAATATCTGTTTTTTTTCTGTTGTGCGTGGCGACCTTTTTACATGAGGTTGCCACAGCACAAAGTTTATCTATCTTCGCCAAGCAGAAAGTTGTTATCTGGGAGATCATTGATAAAAATGATCGCCCTCTGGATGAAGGGTTTAAACGAATGATTCTGGCTAGTATTCGTGATAATTTTGTTGCCTCCTCGGATTATGAAGTGTATGATGTAAATACAGTAGAAATAGAACAAGAGCTTAGTAGAAATGGGGAAGCTGCGTCACCTCGCAATATATGTTCGAAAATTGGTGAAAAGGCTGAATTTATTGTCTTTACGGAAATCACAGCTACTGCATCTGCATTTGGAAATCAACAGGTTGGTATTATCATACAATCTTCATTGTACAGAATAAAAACAACATCAAAGATCGCAGCTGAGGTTATAAAAACTCAGGCAACAGAACAATCTATAAAATCGGGAATAGCCTCGTTGATGTCAACTTTGTTTGGAGTAAATATGGAGGATAAACCTAAACAAAGTCCGACACAAACTACCTTACGTCAACCTGCCCAATCGTCTTCACAACAGCCGACACAATCTCAAACTCCGCAGAAATCCACATCTACAACGACACCTAAATTATCATATGAGGAGATTGATCGGTTGTATAGGACGGGACGTAGTTTACAGAAGTTATCGCGTCATGGGGAGGCGATTCCTTATCTAAGACGTGCTGCCGAACATGGTAACCGGTTGGCACAATACAATCTCGGTTATTGTTATTATCATGGTCGTGGTGTATTAAGAGATTATTACGAGGCTGTAAAATGGTTTCGTAAATCTGCCGAACAAGGTTATTCAAATGCACAAAGTTATTTGGGCTATTGTTATAAGATTGGTCGCGGTGTTCCACGAAATTATTCTGAAGCGGTAAAATGGTATCGTAAAGCAGCAGCGCAAGGTCATCGAGATGCACAAGAGGCTTTGAGAAAAATGTAAAGATAGTGTGATTAGTATTAACTCGATTAAATAATGATGAAACGAAAAATATCTGTATTTTTATTGTTGTGTGTGGCGACCTTTCTGCAAGAGGTTGCCACAGCACAAAGTTTATCCATCTTTGCCAAACAGAAAGTTGTTATTTGGGATATTTTTGATAGAAACGATCAGCCTTTGGATGAAGGTTTCAAAAGGCTGATCTATCAAAAAATCATGGATGATTGTACCAACTCTCGAAGATATGCGGTTTATAATGAATGTGTTGAGGATGCAAAGCGACAACTTAAAGCCAAAGGGTTGCCGCCTAATTTCCCCAATATCTGTAAAATGATAGGCCAAAAGGCTGATTTTATCATTTTTACCGAGGTGGAAGCAAGTCAATCTGCCATTGGATCGCAAGATGTTACTATTCATATCTCAATGTCGCTTTATCGAATTCAAACCGCCTCGAAAGTGCTTCCGGCTCATGAGAACGCAGCAGCAAGTGTGCAGTCTGTTATGTCTGCTATCTCCCGAGCAATGGCAAAATTAGGCGTGTCGAATACTGCTCAACGTCAATCGTCTCAACAACCCTCATACCAGCAACCCTCATATCAACAACCGGCACAGACTCAGCCGGCACAGACTGCTTCACAGCAATCAGCGCAATCTCAATCCTCTCAAAATACTTATAATTCGACCTCTACAATAACTAGCACTACGGTGGAATCGATTGAGGAGTGGCGTAATAAGGGGGTTGAGTTGTATTTCAAAAAAAGCTATACAGCGGCTTTCCCATATCTAAAACGTGCAGCCGAACATGGAAGTACAAGCGCGCAATATTACTTGGGTGCATGTTATAGATGGGGTCGAGGTGTAACACAAGATTATTGTGAAGCCGTAAAGTGGTATCGCAAGGCTGCCGAAAAAAATAATAAATTGGCACAATATAGTTTAGGTAGTTGTTATAGGTTTGGTCGTGGTGTACCAAAAGACCATGCCCAAGCTGTTAGATGGTATCAGAGAGCTGCCGAGAACGGTCACAAATATGCTAAGAAAGCCCTTGCAGAGATGAGGAAATCGTGATAGCCATTAAAAATAAATAATGATGAAACGAAAAATATCTGTTTTCTTTCTGTTGTGCGTGGCGACCGTTCTGCATGGGGTTGCCGCAGCACAAGGTTTATCCATCTTTGCCAAGCAAAAAGTTGTTATTTGGGATATTTTTGATAGAAACGACCAGCCTTTGGACGAAGGTTTTAAAAGGCTGATTTATCAAAAACTCATGGATGATTGTACCAACTCTCAAAGATATGCGGTCTATAATGAATGTGTTGAGGATGCAAAGCAACAACTTAAAGCCAAAGGGTTGGCGCCCGAATTCCAAAATATCTGTGAAATGATAGGTCAAAAGGCGGATTTTATCATTTTTACCGAACTGGAAGCAAGTCAATCATCCATTGGATCACAAGATGTTACTATTCATATCTCAATGTCGCTCTATCGAATCAAAACAGCCTCGAAGGTGCTTCCGGTTCATGAGGATGCAACAGCGAGTGTGCAGTCTGTTATGTCTGCGATTTCCCGAGCAATGGCAAAATTAGGCATGTCGAGTACTGCTCAACGCCAATCGCCTCAACAACCCTCATATCAACAACCGGCGCATACTCAGCCGGCGCAGACTGCTTCACAGCAATCAGTGCAATCTCAATCCTCTCAAAATTCCTATAACTCAACCCCTACAACAACAGCAAATACATGCGAATCAGCAGAAGAGTTGTATGATAAGAGTTATGGGTTGTATCTTCTAAAACGGTACGCGGAGGCTGTTCCTTTGATTAACGAGGCTGTCAAACGTAATCCGACGAATGCGGATTTTTGGACTACTCGCGGTCAAATATTCTACTATCTTAAAAATCTCGACGAATGTATCGCATCGTATGTGAAGGTTGTTGAGTTGCAACCTAATATGTTTACTAATTGTTCCACTTTAGGGTTCTTGTATGTATTCAAAAGTGATGATCTGAAAGAGAAAATGAATAATAGATCATACAATACTCAGACTGCATATGAAGAAGACTTGAAAAAGGTAAACGAAGTTTACAAACAGGCTCTACGTTGGTTGGAGAAAGCACACCAACTGCAACCCAACCATTTTGACGTAGTCAACATGCTTAAAGTCCTCAGTTTTTATCTGCGCGATGAAGCTGGTATGATAGAGAAATACAACAAATACAAAGCACTTTCCAATCAACTTAAATAAGACTTAACAGTTGGATAGCATAAAAAAAGGAGTCATTTATTGACTCCTTTTTTATGCTATTACTTTTTTGAACGGTAGTACTCCGTTTAGATCAGTGTTTCGAGGATCTGTACGGCATTAAGGGCTGCGCCCTTGCGGATCTGGTCGCTGACGCACCAGAAAGTCAGCCCGTTGTCGTTGGTGAGATCCTTGCGGATGCGACCCACATAAACGGGATCGTGGCCGGCGAGGAAGAGCGGCATGGGATAGACCTTGTTGGCCGGCTCGTCCATCAGCACCACGCCTTGTGCCGCAGCAAAGGCCGTGCGTGCCTCCTCCGGCGAGATCGGACGTTCGGTCTCCACCCAGACACTCTCCGAGTGTGCTCGCATCACGGGAACGCGGATGCAGGTGGCCGAAACACGGATGTCCGAGTGCATGATCTTGCGGGTCTCGTGGAACATCTTCATCTCCTCTTTGGTGTAGTCGTTGTCGGTGAAGACGTCGATATGCGGAATGACGTTATAGGCGAGCTGGAAGGCAAATTTTTGTACCGTAGGCTCTTTGCCGGCGCCGAGCTCGGCATACTGCTGTTCCAACTCGGCCATAGCAGCCGCTCCGGCACCGCTGGCCGACTGATAGGTTGCGACATGTACGCGGCGAATGTGTGATACCTTTTCGAGAGCCTGCAATGCCACTACCATCTGGATAGTGGTGCAGTTGGGGTTGGCGATGATACGACGCGGTGCATTTTTGGCATCGGCGGCATTCACCTCGGGAACGACCAAAGGTACATCCTCATCCATACGGAAGGCGCTCGAATTGTCGATCATGATCGTCCCGTGTTTGGTGATCGTCTCGGCAAATTCGCGCGAAGTCCCCGCGCCGGCCGAAGTGAGGGCGAAATCCACTCCTCGGAAGTCGTCGTTGTGTTGCAACAATTTAACGGTAATATCTTTGCCGCGGAATTTGTAGGTTTTACCCGCACTACGCTCCGATCCGAAGAGCAACAATTCGTCGATTTGCAACGGTCGCTCCTCCAAAATTCTCAAAAATTCCTGTCCTACGGCACCACTGGCGCCCACGATTGCAATTTTCATCTTTTGCTTGTTATTTGTGACACTAATCAAAAAAATTCTCTTCCGGTTTGGTCGGCTTGTTTTGTTTTGCGGCCTCCTCCTCGCAGTCGTATTGCGGCATCAAAGCCGGTCGTACGAAACGGTCGGTACGGCTGATTCCGAGTCTTCCGTCGTCATAGACCTTTTTCAAGAAGTCGCCAACAATCGGTAGGGCGACAACGCTACCTTCGCCCGATGAGGTGAGGTGGACATATTGGTCCTCGCCACCAACCCATGCTCCGGCCACAATACGCGGTGCAACACCCATAAACCACGCATCGCGGTTGTGATTCGAGGTGCCGGTCTTGCCCCCGATCTCCACGTCGTCGAACCCGAACATCCATTTCAGACGTCCGGCTGTTCCGCCGTTGACCACATTCTGCAACATTCCCAACATTGTATAGGCCGTGCGTTCGCTGATCGCATCCTGCGATTGCGGAATGAACGTGGCGATCAAGTTGCCCTGACGATCCTCGATGCGGGTTACAAAGGTTGCATCGTTGTGGACACCTTTGTTTGCGAAGGTCGAGAAGGCACTCGCCAACTCGAAGACATTCGACTCCGACGATCCGAGACACAAGGCATATACCGGATCGACAAAGCTGCGAATACCCATGTTGTGGATGAAATCGGCGACGGCCTCGGGCTGCTTGGCCTGCTTCATGATCCATGCCGAGTAGTTGTTGCGGCTGCGTGCCAATCCCCATTGCAGCGGATGCAATACTCCGTCGTACTCTACCTTGCCGGCCTCTTTGGGCGACCATGCCGTACCGTTCGAGGTTTCGATCGTGACGGGAAGATTGGGAACCATCGTGCAAGGTGTCATTCCCAAGTGGTCGATGGCGAAGGTATAGACAAAGGGTTTGATCGTCGAGCCGATTTGGCGTTTGCCCTGCTTGGCCATGTCGTATTTGAAGTAGCGGAAATTCGGGCCACCGACATACGCTTTGACAAACCCCGTATGCGGCTCGATGGCCACAAATGCTGCACGCATGATCCGCTTATGATGGAGAATCGAGTCGCGTGGGGTCATCAGCGTGTCGCGTTCACCCTTGTAGGTGAAGATCTTCATGCGACAGGGCTTGTTGAACGAGGCTTCGATTTCGCGAGTGGCAATGCCGGCCTCTTTCATTTCGCGATAACGATCCGAATAGCGGATTGCCTGTCGGATGATGCGGTCGCGTTCTTCGGGCTCGGCATCGTTGAATAGTACCTTTGTACGTCGATATTGGGCATCCATGCGGGGCTGGATGCTCTTTTCCAACTGCTGTTGTACGGCTTGCTCGGCATAGATCTGCATCACGGAGTTGATCGTGGTGTAGATTTTCAAACCATCGCGGTAGATATCGTAGGGGGTGCCGTCGGCCTTCCGGTTTTTGTGACACCAGCCATAGAGCGGATTCTCCTCGTATTCGCGAACGGCTTCGTTGTAGTCCCATTCGGTGTAGAATTGGCGACGCGATGGTTTCTTGGCATTCATCACTAGGCGCAACATTTCGCGGAAATAGGTGGCTGTACCCTGATTGTGCGAAATGGGCTTGTAGTTGAGTACGATTGGCAGAGCAGCGATCGAATCGTATTGCTGTCGGGTCAAAGCTCCGGCGGTTTGCATACGCGACAGCACCAGATTGCGGCGTGCCAACGCATTATCGGGATTGCGCACGGGAGAGTAGCGGGTAGGGGCATTGACCACACCTACCATCATGGCGGCCTCTTGTACGTTGAGTTGATTGGGCTCTTTGTTGAAGAAGGTTTGCGCAGCAGCTTTTATACCGTAGGAGTTTGAACCGTATTCTACCGTATTGAGGTACATGGCGGCAATCTCCTCTTTGGTGTAGTTGTATTCGAGTTTCAATGCCGTGATCCACTCTTTGAGTTTCGATACAACCAATACTGCCTTGCGGCCGATGCTTCCGCGTCGTGTGGTGTCACGTGGAAAAAGATTCTTGGCCAACTGCTGGGTGATGGTCGAGCCGCCACCCTGCGAAGTGTTTTGCAACAACAATGTCTTTATCGCAACACGAGCCAGCGACTGAATGTCGATGCCGGCGTGGTTGCGGAAACGAATGTCTTCCGTTGCAATGAGCGCTGCCACAATCGGGGGAACATCGTGGTCGCCCAAACGGATGTGCAGAGTGGAGTCGGCAGGGAAAAGATCCGCATATTGTACATAAGAACGATTCTGTACGAAGAATGTGCCGATGACTTTACCATCTTCGGAGTAGATCTCCGTGGCCAAATTGCTACGCGGATTCTCCAACTCTTCGAATGATGGCATGTGGCCGAATACTCCCAATGCCGTAAGCGACAATAGTATACCTATCAACGCAAAAGGTGCGAACGCAATGAGCCAAATATACCGTATTATTTTGGGATCGATCCCCTTTTTTTGCTTTTTTGCCATAGTATTTTTCATGCCCTATTTGGATTGCCGGCATATTGGTTGCAAAGATAGTAATTTTTATCTTATGCCCGATCTAAAAGAGCGGCTTCAATTGCTCCTTTGGCTATTAAAAAGGTAAGCCAATCGATCCGCTGATCCACCAATCGCCTATCGAAGGTTTGTATATCGATAGTTTGAATGTCGAAGTTCCTTTGGCCGGCAGTCGCAAGACGTTGAAGTCGAAGATCAAATCACCGCCTACGGCCCATAGACTTTGCGAGCCGAATGGCCCGATGTCGAAACGTGCATAATCACCTCCAATGTTCAGCCGGATTCGCTTGATATACAGTACGGAGGGAATACCACCTTCGGGGTAACACAACGGGAATTGGTAGTTTCCCGAAATAGCGAAATAGTTATCGGCCTCGATGTCGGACGATGAAAATCCGCGCGGAATGAGTTGTGCCGAACGGTATCCGAGGAGCGAATAGCCTGCCGGATATTGGTATCCTCCGATCGATGTTTGATAGTTTGTGGCCAATTTCAGCGAATGATGTCGGAATATTCCCGGTAAATACCCCTCTCCATAGAGCGATACAAGGTCGCTGTATTGACGATTGGCCGGATTGATCGTGTAAGACGCTTTCAACCCATATCCCCAGCGAGGGGCAAAATCCCGATGAGCCATGCGAATTTGGTCGGTGAAACTCGCACCAAACGATAATTTGTGCAATCCTTTCTTGAAACCAAGTTGCGGGTTGATGTTCAGACCGTTGTACCAAACGGCATTGCTCAAATTTGCGATTAATCCATTGGAGTAATTCCAACCGACCGATGCTGATAAGATGCGTGTATGATAGCCGCGCTGGAAATAGAGGGGCAGGAGGGTTGAAAGTCCGATAGAGTAATATTTTTCAGGACGTGGATTCAAGCGTGAAAGCGTACTTGTTGCCGGGTTATAGATCCAAGGCGAGTAAATAATTTGATTTCCCCCATAGGAGACATCGAAATTGAGATGTACTCCCAACCCGAAATAACGTACTCCCATCTTGAAGAGCGATCCCTCGTTTTGATGCCACCCATAGGTGACATAAGCTTCGGTATTCGACAATTGGTTTTGCGATAACAGAGTGACCCCTACGTTGGTATCTATTTGGTGTTCATCGATTGCATTGAAGATGTCGAGCGATACCGGCATCCAACTATGTACGTTGAACAAGTGCAATCCGTGTCGATAGCGTTTGGACGGAGTGTTGGCTTGCTGTTTTTGGAGATCGGAGGGGGTAAAATTTACTATATCGAGGTTGATTACCTCCCAATGCTTACGAGGTGGATTTACCAAATTGATCGGCAGACGGGAATTTTTTACGGTGATTAGCGACGTGTCGGTCAGCGGTTGTCGTGCAAGACGGTAACCTTGTTTTTCATATGTTGTCAGCAGGAGTTCGTCGCCCTTCTGTGAGGGAATGCCATCGAAAGAACCATAGGTTGAGGTCGTTAGGCGATATTCACGTTGTTTCGACAGATCGTATCCGTGCACTTCGTCGCGACCCGAGGCAATCGACCCGTAATAGAGCCATCCGTTTGCGGCACGTAGATCGCTTAATGTGATGTAGGCTTCTGTGGTTAAGGGGTGCAACTTTTGGGAGTCGATACGGGCTAGCCACATGCCATTGTCGTCGGTAATTATTCCATAGAGGGCAGCCGTTTGATTGTCCCATGCCAATCCGTGAATCTCCTTATCGGCGGGAAGGATCAACACTTGTTGCACCTCTTCAACATGTTTGACCATGATCGAATAGCGCCCGTTCGGATGGTAGGTTACCCAATAGAGTTTATCGCCAGCGGGAGTGGGGTAGAGCGAGTTACGCTCTCCGTTTATTTGTCGGGGTTTGCCATCGGCAAGATTCATATAGCAGAGTTGCGAGTTGACACGCTCTTCGAAGAGTTTCGATCGACGGTATTCGGTCCACCAGATGCGGTCATTGTCCAACACCGGACGGCTTGACAGAACTCCCGTATAAGCCACCGTTGTCTCCTTGCCGCTACGGAGATCTACCCGTACGAATCGGTTGGTGCGGTCGAAATCGCTCTTTAAGACTAAGACGGTCTGTTCATCGAGTGGGATAGGCCATTGATAGGTGGTATAATTTCGGGCATCAAGTTCTACCAAAGGTGTTGAACTGTTTGCCGGAGTGGGGATCGAGTCCCAGTGGAGTTTTAAGGCATCGAATGTCTCGCGGAACAATTGGTTGACGCTGGTGTCGTAGTATTTTTTCAAGGCTATGCGGGTGGTGGCAAAGACATAGGGGTTACGAGCTCCATAGCGTGTAACTTTATCCCAGATATTCTCTCCATAGCGATCATAAGCGTAAGAGCAGATTTGATACCCCAATTCGTAGTGGTTGGGGATATAATCGCGGAAAGAGCCGCAAAACCATCGGTCGGTGTTCTTTCGGTCACGTCCCCGATGATCCGTTCCAACACGACCAATGGCGCGATAACCCATCGAGAATGAGGGCTGTAAACCGCGTCCAAAGGATGACATCATTGTTTCGCTCATCACGGCATCGCCTTCCATAGCCCATGACGGCATGAAAAGCATACCCAGCGTAGCTCCTTGTTGTCCCAACAGATAGCGTAAAATGCGCAGAATGCCCTGATTGAGGTTATTGTATTGTACGGCATGTCGGTATTCGTGTGCTACCAATTGTTTGATCCAAGGCATTGAGTAACTCTCTTCGGATGGAGTTGTCAAGAAATCGACACGTTTGGGCATGTACATCACCATCCCGTTTGATTGAAAATTTTCGGTATGCAATACAAAGGGGATTTGCATTGCCGGACGCGAAAAACCATATGAAATGTCGGGCTGTACGCTTTGTATGTAGTGCAGGGTACGACGTCCCAACGCATCTGCGCTGTCCGGATAGATCACACGCACTTTTGGGTCGCGAATCTCCGACCATTTTGTCGGGGCGTCTGCCCCCCATGTGTAGTATTGAGCGAAGATCGGACGAATCCCCACCAATAAAGAGAATACAAGCAATATGTAACGCAATGCCGTCATCTATGCTCCTGCTTTCTTACAACCATATCCCGCTTGGGTCAGGATATCTACGATGCGATCCCGATGATCGCCTTGAATGATGATTTCACCCTCTTTGGCCGAGCCGCCCACGCCGCATTTATTTTTTAGCAGTCGAGCTAACGCTTGCAAGTCGGCATCGGGGCCTACAAAACCTTTGACTAATGTCACCACTTTGCCGGCTCGTTGTTTGCGGTCGAGCCATACACGCAATTGCTGTCGTGCCGGTGGAAGCAGTTCTGCTTCGGGTTCTTCATCGGTGGTGTATTTGAAATCGGGGTTGGTCGAATAGACCATGCCGAGGCGTGATTTCCAGTCGTTGTCTGCCATATTGTTCGAATTGTTGGAATATAACGCCGAAAAATGCGACGTATTTTGTGCAAAAATAACAAAAATATTATCTTTGTCAAAAGGATGATCCTCTTGCTTTTGGACAGATGCTTTCGAAAATCCGTTTTGGTGATGAGGACAAAGATTCAAGACACATTATGGCAAAAAAAATACGAGAACATTTGCGTCGGCTCAATCCGTTTTCTCACTCGGCGAAGTCGAAAGAGATGCCGCAACCTCTGCCGCCCGATCCCAACCAACGTTTGGTGCGGGTCTATGTCGAGGGATATGAAGATGTGGCTTTCTGGCGTGGTATTTTTGATCATTTCCGCAATCCTTATTTGCGCTTTGAAATATCAGTGCCCGATCGGGGTGATCTTCCCAAAGGCAAAAAGGTGTTGCTCAGCATGTTGCCTCGGTCATCCGAAGAGTTGTTGCTCTGCATGGATTCGGATTTCGATTACCTTTTTGCCGATCGTACACCCCAATCGCAGGAGGTCAATGGATCGAAATTTCTGTTTCATACGTTTGCCTATGCTACGGAAAACTATCTTTGTTATGCTCCTTCGTTACACAACATTTGTGTCAAGGCAACCAAGAATGATACACGGATTTTCGATTTCGTGAAGTTTATGCACGACTATTCTTGCACGATCTATCCGCTTTTTGTGTGGTATGCGTTCTCTGCTCAGCTGGATACGGTGAATGTTTTTCCGCTTATCGACTTTAAGGCTTCGGTGCGCTTGGGGTATTTGGATATCACCGACAATGGAGCCAACACGATCGAGTGGTTACGGCGTAATGTCGAGAAACGTCGTCAGTTGTTGATTGCACGTAATCCGCAAATGATCGAGCCGATGAAACTCTTCGAAAAACAGTTGCAAGCTCGCGGGTTGACACCGGAGAATACCTACCTTTTTATGCACGGCCACACATTGATGGACAATGTGGTGATGGTGTTGCTCAATTCGGTTTGCGAGAAGTTGCGTGACCTCTCCATCGCCCGTATCAACGCCTCGGAAAAACACGGAGTGGCTTTGCGTAACGAGATGTCAAATTATACCAATTCTTTGCGACCGGTGCGCGATGTACTACTTGATAACGAGAACTATACGCGTTGCCCGCTGTATAAACGACTTCAACGTAATATTTCCCGCTATATCATCCGCACGATTATCGAAATGAAACACCGCGGAGAGATCCGCGGTGATTCCTATTTGGCTATTCTTCGTAATCTACGTCAAGATACGCTTTGATTATTCTCTTTTTCGCACAATGCGTACAGTTGCTTGTGTCGCTTGCTGAACAAATACTTGCGGGCCACAAGCATATCGATGCCACAACTCGTCGGTATAACCGCGAATGGTCAGCAACTCCATATTCTCGGCTTGCATGACATCGAAACCGGCATCACGCAAAGCCTCGACAGCCTCTCCGATATGCCACGAGTTATCGACACACAAACTCAGATTGATTGCCGAGTTATGGATCAGATTGGTTTTTACGCGATAACGTTCCAACAACGAGAATATTCCTGCAAATTTCTCTTCCAATACGAATGAGAAGTCGCGAGAGCGGATTGTCAACAATACTTGATCTTTTTTGAGAATCAGGATCGGTACATTGACCGGTGCTGACATGCCACGAATCACTGTCCCGGGTTTGAGTTTATCGCCGAACGGGCGCACATAGAGCGGGATGTTTTTGTTTTGTAGAGGTTTGATCGTGCGAGGGTGAATGATCTGTGCTCCGCTGTATGCCAACTCGATGGTGTCTAAGTAGTTCAATTCATCGATTTTTTCGGCATCGGGGAAGATCTTCGGATCGGCATTCAAAACACCATCGACATCTTTCCATACGGCCATTGATTCGGCGTTGAGGATGTTGGCTACAACTGCGGCCGAATAGTCCGATCCTTCGCGGCCGAGAGTTGTTGTCGTCCCATCGGGAGCTCCTCCGATGAATCCCTGACCTACGAATATCGTTGCATCGCTCTCTTTTAGTGCAGATTGCAATAGTGTTTTTGATTTCTCGATATTTACCTCAGCATCTTTGTGTCGTTGCTCGGTCCGCATGCATTTGCGCATGTCAATCCACTTGTTCGGCACTCCGGCATAAGCCAAATATTCCGATATGATCGTCGTAGAAACCAATTCACCATAGGCAACGATTCGGTCGTACCACAATTCTGCATCTTCTGCACGATAAACCGTGTTGGCGCAGACCTCTTCCAATTCATCAAACAGAACCTCTACTTGTTCGAGTTTTTTCGGACCGTGCCAAAGATCGGAGATAATCGTTGCATGGTATTCGCGAATTTGGGCAATATGTTCGTTCGATAATTTTTGATTCCCTTTCTGTATCCCTTCGAATACCTTTTCGAGGGCATTTGTCGTTTTTCCCATCGCCGAAACGATGATGAAAAGGTTTTGCTCATCGTCAATGATCTTACGCAAGTTGCGCACGCCGTCGGCTGTTCGCACTGAGGCTCCTCCGAATTTATATACTTTCATAGTCGTTATGACTTAATATTCTGTTGGTTCGTAGATTATTGTTATTGGGCAGTCGGTGCTACCGGCTCATATTCCGTACCGATATTTTGGAAAAGGAACGAATAAACATCGGCTGCTTCTTCGATGCGTTTTGAAGTGGGTTTGCCAGCTCCATGACCTGCTTTTGAGTCGATGCGGATCAATATGGGGCACTCGCCGGCCTGACAATATTGCATCTGTGCAGCAAACTTGAATGAGTGTGCTGGCACCACGCGGTCGTCGTGGTCGGCAGTTGTTACCAACGTTGCCGGATACTTTACTCCCTCACGGATGTTGTGGAGGGGTGAATACCTATATATATATTTGAATTCCTCCTCGTTGTCACTCGAGCCATACTCTACAGCCCAACCCCACCCGATCGTGAATTTGTGGTAGCGTAACATGTCCATTACGCCGACTGCTGGCAGACATACTGCATAGAGATCCGGTCGTTGTACTTCACAAGCTCCGACCAACAATCCGCCATTCGATCCGCCGGCAATGGCCAATTTCTCCGAGGAGGTGTATTTTTCGGCAATAAGGTACTCTGCGGCCGCGATGAAGTCATCGAACACATTTTGCTTGTTCGCCTTCATGCCGGCTTTATGCCACTCTTCGCCATATTCCGAGCCTCCGCGCAAATTGGCTACGCAATGAATACCGCCTTGCTCTACGAACATAATGGCCGAGGGATTAAATCCGGGGGTTAGATTAATTTGAAAACCTCCGTAGGCATAGAGATAGCACGGATTTTTTCCGTTGAGTTTCATGTCCTTGCGATGCGTGATGAACATTGGGATCTTTGTGCCATCTTTTGAGGGATAGAATACTTGTTCGGTCACAAACAGCGATGGATCGAAGTTCACTTGCGGAGCTTTGTGTAGTGTTGATTCGCCCGTTGCAATGTCGTAGCGATAGCTCGTTGCGGGGGCAGTGTAGTTCGATAACGAGTAATAAATCTCGCTAGCATCCTCCTTGCCGCGGAATCCTCCTACCGATCCGATGGCCGGCAAGGTTACTTCGCGAATCAATTTGCCATCGAAGTCATATTGATACACCTTATTCTGTGCATCCTGCAAATAGGTGGCAAAGAGATAACCACCGGCCGATTCGACACTTTCAAGCAGGTTACGTTCGTGTTCGGGAATTACGGTTTCGCTCTTGGTCGGATTATTCAAGTCGATGCGTGCCAACGTGTAGTTTGAAGCTTCGCGATTGGTTACATAGTAGAGTTTGTCGTTTTGGCACTCCACTATTGCATAGTCGGCATCAAACCCTGCCAACAATACGCGGAATTTTTTGTCTGTAACCTTTTTGTAAAGAATCTCTGTCCCCGAAGTTCCCTCCGAGGCAGTTACAAAGAGCCATTTGCCGTCATCCGAGGGCCAAGCATGGAAATAACGCAACGGGTGTTTCATGTCGGCATAGATCAACTTGTCAGTCTCTTGTGTTGTGCCTAATCGGTGATACCATACCTTTTGGAATTGGTTTTGTGATGAATAGACTCCCTTTTTCGGAACGTCGTAAGCACTATAATAGAATCCTTTCGAGTCGGGAGCCCATACTGCGCCCGAGAACTTTACCCAATTGATCTTGTCAGAAGTGAGTTTTTTACTGTCGGTATCTATGACACGAATCTCCACCCAATCCGATCCCGATGCAGCTGCGGCA
Organism: Rikenellaceae bacterium; assembly: GCA_015059735.1. Lineage (GTDB taxonomy): Bacteria > Bacteroidota > Bacteroidia > Bacteroidales > Rikenellaceae > Alistipes. The sequence continues at coordinate 143,042 of SUZX01000007.1, forward strand.
TAAGCGCAGTAACGACCGTTTTTCGAGAACGAGAGTGCCGAGAGTGCCACCGTCCCATCCTCCGAGAGGGTGTTGGGGTCGAGGAATACTTCTCCGCTTTCGCTCGGATTCTTGGTGCGGTAGAGTACCGACTGATTTTGCAATCCGTTGTTGTAGGAGTAGTACCACCACTCGCCGTGCTTACTCGGCGCCGACTCTTTGGGATAATTCCATAACTCGGTCAGACGTTGGTGGATCGCCTTGCGGAACGGGATTTGCGAGAGATAGTCCTGTGTTACGATATTCTGTGCTTTGACCCACTCCGATGTGGCTTCCGAGTTGTCATCTTCGAGCCAACGATAGGGATCAGCCACCTTTGTTCCGAAATAGTTATCTACCACCTCGCCGCGTTCCGTTGCGGGGTAGGGGAGTTGTTTTATCTGTTTCATGTTGTTGCAACTTGTCATGATTGTCACCAGCCCCACGAGGAGCACAACTTTGCACATCGGTTTCATTGATTCCATTCTTTTTGGGTTAAGTCAATTTGGGGCGAAGTTAATGAAAAAATCCTATACTTGTAATATTGGGCGAGAAAAATAGCCTTATAGTGCGGTCATTTGAAGTTTTTTCGTACCTTTGGCTGACAAACTGATAAAAATTAGATTCATTATGTATAGCGAACTTCAAAAGATAATCGAGCAGGCGTGGGAAAACCGCGAACTGCTGAAAGATTCGGTCGTGCAACAAGCGATTCGCGAAGTAGTCGAATTGGTAGATAAAGGTCAATTACGTACGGCCGAACCCGTTGATCTCGAAAAGAGCCTTTGGCAGGTCAACGAGTGGGTCAAGAAAGCCATCATTCTCTATTTTCCGATTCAACCCATGCGCAAAATGGAGGCCGGAGAGTTGGAGTGGTTCGATAAGATGGACCTCAAACACGGCTACGACGAGTTGGGCGTACGCGTCGTTCCCCAAGCTGTTGCCCGTTATGGTGCCTATATCGCTTCGGGGGCTATTCTGATGCCCTCCTATGTAAATATCGGCGCGTATGTCGATACCGGCACGATGGTCGATACATGGGCAACGGTTGGCTCTTGTGCGCAGATCGGCAAACATGTCCATCTTTCGGGAGGTGTGGGCATCGGAGGCGTGTTGGAGCCTGTGCAGGCTGCTCCGGTGATCATTGAGGATAACTGTTTCATCGGTTCGCGTTCGATTGTCGTCGAAGGGGCACATGTTTGCCGTGAGGCGGTACTCGGTTCGAATACGGTGATTACCGGCTCGACACATATCATTGATGTTACTGAGTCTGAGCCTAAAACCTACAAAGGTTATGTTCCGCCCCGTTCGGTGGTTGTTCCGGGCAGCTATCGCAAGCAGTTCCCTGCCGGCGAGTATAGTGTATCGTGTGCCTTGATTATCGGCCGCCGCAAGGAATCGACCGATAAAAAGACTTCGCTCAACGATGCGTTGCGTGAATTTGGTGTTTCGGCATAGTTTGCTGTAAAAGTTCCCGAGTTGAAAATTCATCGTATAACAGAAACTTCTTCGACCAACGATCTGCTTCGTGATGCAAAATATCATCACGGAGATGTCGTGTGGGCCGAGCGTCAAACTGCCGGTCGCGGGCAGCGGGGGCATACATGGATCTCGCCAGAGGGTGAGAATCTGACCTTTTCAGTGCTTCTTGAACCTCGGTTTTTGCCGGTCGGTGAGCAATTCCTGCTCTCCGAAGTTGTAGCATTGGCTCTTTGCGACGAGTTTGCCGATCTCGGCATCGATGCGCGTATTAAGTGGACAAACGATATTTATATAGGAGATCGTAAGGTCGTTGGTATATTGATCGAACACAATTATTCGGGAGCAACTCTTACTCGCACGATTGTAGGGGTCGGGATTAATGTCAATCAAACGGTTTTTGATCCGCAGTTGCCCAATCCCACGTCGCTGGCTCTTGCTACGAAACGCTCTTTTCGTCGTGAAGAGATTTTAGACGGGTTTCTTTCACATCTTATGATCCGATATGCGGCTCTTGAACAGGGCAATACTGCATTATTGCAACGCGATTATCATACTCGGCTCTATCGTCTTGGAGAGAGTCATTGTTATCGCTTGCCCGATGGAAGACTGTTTGATGCCGTACTCGAAGGTGTTCGCCCTTCCGGAGAACTACTCCTTCGTCAGGACGATGGTATGTTGGGTGAATACCTCTTCAAAGAGGTTGAATTCGTTCTGGCTCGTTGACTATAACCTGCGATTGGAAAGATGGGGAAGAAATATTTTTGTAAATATTGTTGATTTTTCTTGCTGTTACCAAAATAACAACTATCTTTGCATCATCATTGAAGCGTGAAGCAAACACTGAATAAAATAATAACACTTAATTAAATAAATTATGAGCAACGTACCTGCAAATTTGAAGTATTCCAACGATCACGAGTGGTGCCGCGTAGAGGGTGACATCGCTGTTATCGGTATTACGGATTTCGCCCAAAGCCAACTTGGTGATATCGTTTTCGTTGACATCCCGACCGAGGGTGAGACTCTTGCTGCCGGTGAGGTTTTCGGTTCGATTGAGGCTGTGAAGACCGTTAGTGATGTATTCCTCCCTGTTGGTGGTGAGGTTGTCGAGTTCAACGAGGCTGTTGATGCCGATCCCGCATTGGTTAACAAAGATCCCTATGGTGAGGGTTGGATGGTCAAAGTTCGCATGTCGAACCCTGCGGAGTACGACACGCTGTTGACTGCTGCACAGTACGAGGAGTTGATCGGCTAATTCATCCCGTTTCATCCGATCTGCAAAAAAAAATCTGTATAACGGGTCTCCCGATGTACGGATTTTTTTGTTACTATTCGGCTTTGTCGGAATGTGTTGATGAGTTTCTGCCTGACTGCAACAGATGAGTTTTTGGGTGTGTGATAGTCGCTGTTGTTTAAGGCGATGGATGATCCGATCGAAAATACGAGAAGATTCAAAAAAACTATAAACATTCAAAAATAGTAAAACTATGTCAAAAGTTACCGTAGTAGGTGCAGGTGCCGTAGGCGCAACCTGTGCAAACGTGATGGCTTGCCGTGAGGTGGCAAGCGAAGTTGTCTTGGTCGATATCAAAGAGGGCCTTTCGGAGGGTAAAATGCTGGATATGTACCAGTGCTCGACGTTGATGGATTTTGATACGAAGGTTGTAGGTGTCACCAACGACTATAAAAAGACCGCCAATTCCGATGTGGTTGTCATTACTTCGGGTATTCCCCGTAAACCGGGTATGACTCGCGAGGAGTTGATCGGCACCAATGCCAAAATCATGAAGGGTGTTGTTGAGAATGTTATCAAATACTCGCCTCGTGCTATTATCATCGTGGTTGCCAATCCGATGGATACGTTGACTTATTTGGCTCTCAAAGTTTCGGGTCTTCCGAAGAACCGTGTTGTCGGTATGGGCGGTGCTCTCGACTCGTCGCGTTTCAAATGCTATTTGGCCAAAGCTACCGGAGCCAACATCAACAACGTCGATGGTATGGTTATCGGTGGTCACGGTGATACAACCATGATTCCGTTGGTTTCGAAAGCAACGGTTAACGGTGTTCCCGTTTCGCAGTTCGCATCGAAGAAGAAGTTGCAAGAGGCAGTTCAAAATACGATGGTAGGTGGTGCTACGCTGACCAAATTGATCGGCACTTCGGCTTGGTATGCTCCGGGAGCTGCTGCTGCCATGATGGTTGAATCGATCCTCAACGATCAGAAGAAATTGATCCCCTGCTCCTGCTATTTGGAGGGCGAGTATGGTCAGAGCGACCTCTGCATCGGTGTTCCCGCCATTATCGGTCGTAAGGGTATCGAGAAGATTGTGAAGATTGATCTTACGAAGGAGGAAGAGGCCATGTTTGCTGCATCGGCTGCCGCTGTTCACAAGACCAACGATGTGTTGCGTGAAACCAACGCTCTCTAATTCGTTTGAAATAGTAAAGAGAGGGGGTTGCTCGAATCGAAGCAACCCCCTCTCTTTGTGTGGCGAGAATCGAACTTATTTCTGTGTGCGGAATACTCCGGTGTAGGTCGAAGGTGACAATGCTCGCAACTCGGCTTTGACTGCGTCGGATACGGCTAACTCTTCGATGAATGTCGCAATCGACTCGCCGGTAACATGCGTATTTGTGCGGGTCAATGCTTTGAGTGCTTCGTATGGCTTGGGATAGCCCTCGCGGCGCAGAATGGTCTGGATGCCTTCGGCTACGACCGCCCAATTTGCTTCCAGGTCTCGTTGTAAAGCCTCCTCGTTGAGGATCAACTTGTTCATGCCTTTTATTAGCGATTTTAGGGCGATGAGTGAGTGCGCCATCGGTACACCGACGTTGCGTAAAACCGTAGAGTCGGTTAGGTCACGTTGCAGTCTGGATACCGGCAGTTTCCCCGAAAGATGCGCATAAATGGCTCCGGCGATTCCGAAGTTCCCTTCGGCATTCTCGAAGTCGATGGGATTTACTTTGTGCGGCATGGCACTTGACCCGACCTCTCCGGCTTTGATGCGTTGCTTGAAATACTCCATAGAGATATAGGTCCAAATATCGCGAGCGAAATCTACCAAAATCGTGTCGATGCGTTTCAAGTTGTCGAAGATCGCAGCGAGATTGTCGTAGTGCTCGATCTGCGTGGTGTACTGCGAACGGCTCAATCCCAATACCTCGCCCACAAATCGGTTGGCAAATGCGACCCAATCGGTTGCGGGATAGGCGGCGTGGTGAGCATTGAAGTTTCCGGTTGCACCGCCGAATTTTGCCGGTACGGCCAATGCGCGGAGTAAAGCTAATTGCTTGTCGAGACGCTCGACGTAAACCCGAAACTCTTTGCCCAATACGGTCGGCGAGGCAGGTTGTCCGTGGGTGCGGGCCAACATCGGGATACTGCTCCACTCCTCGGCAAATGTTGCGATCTTGTTGCGTACCTCCTCGATGGCGGGATAGTAAACCTCTTCGAGAGCCTCTTTAAGAGAGAGCGGAATAGCTGTATTATTAATGTCTTGCGAAGTGAGACCGAAATGGATAAATTCTTTATAGTCGCTAAGCCCCAATTGGTCCATCTTCTCTTTGATCAGATATTCCACTGCTTTTACATCGTGATTGGTGATCGACTCTATCTCTTTGATACGTTCGGCATCTGCTGACGAAAACTCGGTGTAGAGTGTACGCAGTGCTGCACGTTTTTCGGGTACCACTCCGACGAGTTGAGGCAGTGGTAACTCGCAGAGGGCAATGAAATATTCTACCTCTACACGAATGCGATAGCGGATCAAGGCCTGTTCCGAAAAATAGTCGGCAAGCTTTTCCGTTGTTTTACGATAACGGCCATCTACGGGAGAAATGGCGGTAAGATTGTTCAACATATAGGCTTGAAATTTGCTGATTACGACGCCAAATTTACGACTTTTAATTGAAATACGCATAAAAATCGTTATCTTTGCAAAGATTAATTGCTCGGCATTGGTGAGTGATCACGATTTCTGGTCGGAAACGTTGGTCCCCCGTGTACGAAATGGTCAATCGAATAGAGTATGCAATTTTTATTGATAATCATAGATGGTCTGATTCGCTTTGTGCAGCGTAATCCGTTGACCGTATTGTTGATTCTTGTGCTTGCGGTAGGTGCCCCAGCTTTGCTGAAAGGCATTGCCACCGTTATTCTTTATATGTTGTTGGGCTTTGTGGTTTTGATTGTGATCCTTGTTCTGTTGTTTCGTTGGCGCATCTATTCTGTCCGCCGGCAAATGGAGGAACAGTTTGGGGGACAGTCGAAAAAGACGGGTCGAACGACTTCTGCGGGTACAGGCCATTTTGGCGGGTATTCCAAATCTGCAACGTCGCAAAGTCGCGAGGGCGAAGTTAAGGTGCATCGCACTTCCGGCGTGCCCGACAAACGTGTGGCGAGTGATGTGGGTGACTATGTTGATTTCGAGGAGACCAAAAAATAAGAATGATGTTTGGCATTTTCGAACAGATCGGTCGTTATTTTATCTTGATGGGAAAAGTCTTTTCTCGTCCGGAGAAAGGTGCGATTTATCGACGACGCATTATCTATGAAATGGAATCGTTGGGAATAGACTCCATCGGCCTAACGGCGATCATTTCGATTTTTATCGGAGCTGTGATCACTTTGCAGATGTGTATCAACCTCGATTCTCCGTTTATTCCGCAGTCACTTATCGGTTATGCTACTCGCGAAACGATGATTCTTGAATTTTCATCCACAGTGGTCGCCTTGATCTTGTCGGGCAAGGTCGGATCGTCGATCGCTTCGGAGATCGGTACTATGCGTATCACCGAGCAGATCGATGCTTTGGAGATCATGGGTGTTAACTCGGCCTCATACCTTATTTTGCCGAAAATCGTTGCAGCGGTCTTTTTCTTCCCGTTTCTTACCATCCTTTCGATTGCCATCGGTATTATCGGCGGTTGGTTGATTGCTTATCTTACGGGTATCATGATCCCGAATAACTATATCGAAGGTTTGCTTCTCGATTTCAGACCCTATTCGATCACTTATTCGTTGATCAAAACTGCTGTCTTTGCCTATATTATTACTTCGATCTCATCGTATTTCGGGTACTATGCAAAAGGCAACTCGCTTGAAGTGGGCAAGGCTTCGACTCGTGCTGTGGTGGTCGGCTCTGTGGTTATCATGATTTTTAACCTGATTCTGACTCAAATCCTGTTGATATGATCCGAGCTCAACACATCTTCAAATCGTTTGAGGGGCGTATGGTCCTCAATGATATTTCGGTTGAATTCGAAACCGGCAAAACCAATTTGATAATTGGCCGTAGCGGATCGGGAAAGACCGTGTTGCTCAAAACATTGGTCGGATTGCATAACCCCGATTCGGGTGAGGTGTGGTATGACGATACGAATTTTACGGGATTGGGATTTCGTGATCGCAAGGCTATTCGTAAAGATATCGGTATGATTTTTCAAGGAGGTGCACTCCTCGACTCCTCGACCGTTGAGGAGAATGTCAAACTGCCGCTCGACCTTTTTACCGAACAGAGCGAGGCCGAGAAAATGGAGCGAGTGAATTTCTGTCTGCAACGTGTACGACTCGCTAATGCGAATCACCTCTATCCTGCGGAACTGTCGGGCGGTATGATCAAACGTGTGGCCATTGCCCGTGCCATTGTGCTCAATCCGCGTTACCTCTTCTGTGATGAGCCGAATTCGGGTCTCGACCCGCAGACCTCGATTGTAATTGATAATCTTATTCATGAAATCACCTGCGAATACAACATCACTACCATTATCAATACGCATGATATGAACTCGGTGATGGAGATTGGAGAGAAGATAGTCTATATTCACGAAGGACATAAGTGGTGGGAAGGAACCAAAGAGGATATTCTTCATGCCGAAAATCCGGAGCTTAATGCTTTTGTCTTCGCCTCGGCTATGGCTAAGCGTGCCAAAACTAATGCCGTAAAATAATAATTCGTTTCATCCGTTTTTTGCAATCCTTTTGGGTTGATGATGTGATAATTTGTGGCAATAATTGGCACAAGTTGTGCATAAATTTTGTTGTATGTTACAACAAAAGGTAGCCTCTAAACCCTCTATACAGGCATATATTAAAAATATTTAATATTTTGCTTGCATAGAAAATAGAAAATACTTATTTTTGCGGCGTGAAAATAGAAGAGGTTTTTTAATTAATAATTCAAATAATTATGGCAGCTATTAAAGTTGGTATCAATGGATTCGGTCGTATCGGCCGTATGGTGTTCCGTGCTGCCTGTTCGCAGGCAGATAAATATGAGATTGTTGGAATCAATGATCTCTGTCCGGTAGATTACTTGGCTTACATGTTGAAATACGACACAATGCATGGTCGTTTTGAGGGTACTATCGATTTCAATATCGAGAAGAGCCAGTTGATCGTAAACGGCAAAGCGATTCGCGTAACTGCTGAGAAAGATCCCGCACAATTGAAATGGAACGAGGTCGAGGCTGAGTATGTTGTCGAGTCAACCGGTTTGTTCCTTACCGAAGAGAAAGCACAAGCTCATATCACTGCCGGTGCCAAATATGTAGTAATGTCGGCTCCTTCGAAGGATGCAACTCCGATGTTTGTATGTGGCGTAAATGCTGATACTTATGCCGGTCAGAAGATCGTTTCGAACGCTTCGTGTACGACCAACTGCTTGGCTCCCGTTGCCAAACTGCTGAACGACAAGTTCGGTATCGTAAACGGTTTGATGTCCACAGTACACTCGATTACTGCTACGCAAAAAACCGTAGATGGCCCGTCGATGAAAGATTGGCGTGGTGGTCGTGCTGCTTCGGGTAATATCATTCCCGCATCGACCGGTGCTGCCAAAGCCGTAGGTAAGGTAATTCCTGAATTAAACGGTAAATTGACCGGTATGTCGATGCGTGTTCCGACGATTGATGTTTCGGTGGTTGATTTGACGATCAATCTTGCAAAACCGGCTAAGTACGAGGAGGTATGTGCCGTTATGAAAGAGGCTGCAGAGGGTGATTTGAAGGGTATTTTGGGCTATACCGAGGATGCTGTTGTTTCGTCGGATTTCTTAGGTGATTCGCACTCTTCGATTTTCGATGCCAAAGCGGGTATTGCTTTGACGGATACCTTCATGAAGGTTGTTGCTTGGTACGATAACGAGTGGGGTTATTCGAACCGCGTTCTCGATCTAATTTCGGCAATGAAGGCTTACAACAAGTAATTCAAATACTGATCAATAAGAGAGGTCGTTCTGCTATAACAGCAAGAACGACCTTTTCTTATGTTACTATGTGTGTTGGCTACTTTTCGCCTTTTTGGTTGCAACGTATTTCGATACTGCCACCTCCCCATTGATTGATTTTATACTTCTCGTTGCGCAACTTTTTTTGGTTGTAGGAGATACGAATCTCGACTTCAAACGGTTGATTTTGCTCGATTATTCGACTTTCGGGCAGGGTGTGGGGGATGATGTAAATGTAGCCATGAATCGATGCGCAATTTGCTGTTGTCACCCGGATCTTACGTCGGGGATCGATGTCTTTGGGACACTTGGGCAACTGTGCGCCCACTTCGGCAACTTGCGAGGATTCTGATGCAAATCCCGTGCGTCGATCGGCTGCATCAAAACAGCCGATTGTGCATATCACATTGTATCGCCACCATACTTCATGGCGACTTGTGATTTCGATTGTGAACCCTGTTGTCATGTGACAAAGATACGAAAAGGCGAACGAATAAAAGCAAACTTGTTTTATTTTTATTCCGAAGTGATGCTTTGTCGTGAGGAATACAAATTTTATATTCTCTTTGAAAGGCCCCGAACACTCCACTCAATTGCTTTGTAGTTCGTTGTGTTTCTTGCTTTTCCCTCAATTTTTTGGAATAATCAATTTGCTAAAATGTCGGAAATCTTTGCAGTTGAGAGATTTTTTTGTAACTTTGCGCACTAAATGCGCACAAATGGAGATCGCTCAACGATATTCAATTGCCTACAAAGGCCTTAAATCGGGACCTCACGATTTCGACTTTGCGGTCGATGCGGAGTTGTTTCAGGCTTTTGAGAGTGCGGAGATCAGCAATGGGAATTGTCATGTTTCCGTACATTTGGAACGAGCCGAGCAGCGAATGACTCTTGAAGTGCAAATTACGGGAGATGTTACGGTAGCTTGCGATCGTTGTTTGGAGGATTGTTCGATGCCGATTGATTATACAGGTTGTCTGACCGTTGAAATTACCGATACTCCCGGAGAATACGATGGCGAGGTTATGTGGATACTTCCTGCCGAGGATACGTTGGATCTTTCGCAGTATATCTATGAGAGCATCGTGTTGTCGTTACCTTACCAACGGGTACATCCCGATGGCGGGTGTGACCCCGAAATGCTGAAACGTTTCCGGATTGTTTCGGAGGAGGAGTTTGCCGCTGTTGAGGCGGAGTCGCAAGAGCGGAGTTCGGAAACGATTTCGGAGGACCAGCAAAAGTTGTTGGCATCTTTACGTGATAAATTGGTCGCTGAGACGTGTAATAATAGTAAAGAGCCCTAAGAGTAAAAAGAAAACAAAAATGTTAAACTTATAATAATTATTGTAACATGGCACATCCTAAACACAAAGTCTCGTCAACTCGACGCGATAAGAGAAGAACTCATTACAAAGCTGTTGTTCCGACAGTTGTTACTTGCTCGAATTGCGGAGCAGCAACATTGTACCACCGCGTATGTCCCGAGTGTGGTTTCTATCGCGGTAAGTTGGCTATCGAGAAGAAAGCTGCCGAATAGTTCGGTTATGGGAGAGGTCTTGTGCTACTGCAACACCTCTCCTTGATATAATATTGTTGTTCGAAAGAATCGATCGAGGAGCAGAAGCTTTCCGAAGTATCGTTTTTTTCGGTGACAAGATTACTAACCTAATCGCACAAGTATGTTAAAGATTGGTTTAGACGCTATGGGTGGCGATTTCGCACCCGAAGCAATTGTTCAAGGAGCTGTGTTGGCTCTTGATAAAGTTGCCGCTGACAGCCGGATTGTGTTGTTTGGCGATGAAGCGAAAATCAAAGCGGTATTAGAGGCCGAAGGATGTTCTGCGGATCGATTCGATATTGTGGCTACTACCGAGGTGATTGAGATGGGAGACCATCCGGCCAAAGCATTTCAGGCTAAGGCTAATTCGAGTATTACCGTTGGATTTGGCTACTTGGCCAAAGGTCTTATTCATGGTTTTGCCAGTGCCGGTTCTACGGGTGCTATGATGGTTGGTTCGATGTATGCCGTGAAACCTATAGAAGGTGTTATTCGTCCAACGATCTCGTCGTTGGTTCCTACGGCTGCCGGACGTCCTGCATTGTTGTTGGATGTAGGTTTGAATGTGGACTGCAAACCCGAAGTGTTGGCACAATACGGATTGATTGGTTCGATTTATGCTGAGTCGGTGTTAGGAATCGAACGTCCTCGTGTCGCGTTGCTTAATATCGGAGAAGAAGAGGCCAAAGGTAATGCACAGTCGAAAGCTACTTATGAATTGTTGAAAACCGAAGAGCGGATCAACTTTGTCGGGAATGTGGAAGGTTCGCATATTTTCTCGGGGAAAGTAGCCGATGTGATTGTTTGTGATGGTTTCGTTGGAAATACGGTGCTCAAAATGGCCGAAGGTCTTTATCGCATCAACAAGGCTATGGGAGGTGGCAACTCTTTTTGGGAGGCCATGAACTATGAGCATGTTGGCGGAACTCCGGTCTTGGGAGTCAATGCACCGGTAATCATCGGTCATGGTTGTTCGTCGGCTCAAGCTATTTGTAGCATGGTTCTTTCTACCGAGCAGACGATCCGTGCTGGTGTTACGGCTCGTTTGCAACAAGCATTCAAAAACGAGCAATTCACCGAGTAAGAACTAAATATAGTGTGAATGGGTAAAATTACAGCAGCGATAACCGGAGTAGGGCAGTACTTGCCAGATTATATTCTCACGAACGAGGAGTTAAGTCGAATGGTGGATACCAGCGACGAGTGGATCATGTCGCATGTCGGTATTAAAACACGCCATATTCTAAAAGGTGAGGGAGTCGGTACTTCTTATATGGGAGCTCGTGCTGTTATCAATCTGCTGGATAAAACCGGTGTTGACCCCGCAGAGATTGATGTGGTCATCTGTGCTACGGTTACTCCCGATATGTTTTTCCCTTCGACAGGAAATCTGATTGCTGATCAGTCTGGCTGTAAAAATGCGTTTGCTTATGATGTTTCTGCTGCATGCAGTGGCTTCTTGTTTGCATTGACCACCGGAGCAAAGTTTATTGAGGCCGGGACCAGCAAGAAAGTAATAGTCGTAGGTGCCGATAAAATGTCTTCGATCGTAGATTATACCGATCGTTCTACTTGTCCAATTTTTGGCGATGGTGCTGCTGCCGTGTTGTTGGAGCCTAATACCGAGGGTTACGGTGTTATTGATTCGCTGTTACATTCCGATGGGTCGGGTGAGCGGCAACTCTATATGAAAGCTGGCGGTTCGCGTTATCCGGCATCAATGGAAACGGTGGCCAATAATTGGCATACGATTTCGTGGGATGGTCAGGCTGTCTTTAAGGCCGCTGTTTCGAAGATGGCAGACGTGTCGGTTGAGATGATGAAGCGCCACAATCTTGTGGCTGATGATATTCGGTTCTTAGTCCCTCATCAGGCAAATTTGCGCATTATCGATGCTACGGCTCGTCGTATGGGGTTAACCATTGAGAAATGTATGATCAACATTGATCGCAACGGTAATACTACCGCTGCAACAATCCCATCTTGTTTGTGTGACTACGAACAAGAGTTGCGCTCGGGAGATAATTTGATTCTGTCGGCATTTGGTGGCGGATACACTTGGGGTGCTATTTATGTGAAATGGGCCTACGATGGCTCGAAAATTTGAGTATAGGTTCTCTTCAAAGGTTATCTTCACTTGTTTAGAGAAGAAAAGATTGCTAATTTCGTCTATTTATGCAATAAAATAGAAATGAGGTCGTTATTGTAATAACGACCTCATTTCATATGGGATCTAATTGAAGGCAAGAGGATTTTTTTTACACATTTTGTTACTCTTTCACTATATTTGTATAAGAGGTATATGTACACTTAAATTAAAAGAGAATGTTATGAGACAGATTAAAGCATTTTTTATCTTCGTGTTGGTGACAGTTGCAACTGTCCCGACTATGGCTTCGATTTTTGTCGATAAACCGATTACCGTATCGGAGTTGCCGGCTGCGGCGCAGCAATTCATTAAGACTCATTTCGCAGGTGCAGAGATCTCTTTTGCAACCGTCGATAACGAGATAATGGATACCGACTATAAAGTTGTTTTTACCGATGGTCGTAAGGTGGAATTTGCAAAAAACGGTGAATGGCGTGAGGTGGAGGTTAAACAGACTCCATTTCCGATGGAAATTGTTCCAAAGCCTATTTGTAATTATTTGAAGAGTCATTATCCGAAACAGAAGGTCCGCCAAATTGAACGTCAACGTCGTGGTTATGAGTTGAAACTGGATAATGGATTGGAGTTGACCTTTGATAAAAACTACGCATTGGTTGAGATTGATGATTGATAAGATCAATAAAAGATTCCCCCGACAAACTTAAAGACTTGTCGGGGGAAATCTTTTATGTGATAGAATGGCTTATGCGATTTGTGTAATATATAGATTTATCTTATGCTGAGATCGGAAGATATGATCAAATTTACATTGCATAAATCGAAATGAATTGTATATTTGCAATGCGAATAAAGAGAAATAAACACATATCAAACTTCTAAAAATTACAACTATGTTAAGTTCTAAATTGCACGATGCGCTCAATGCGCAAATCAATGCCGAACTTTGGTCGGCATATCTCTATCTTTCGATGTCGATGGATGCCGAAGCAAAAGGACTGAAAGGTATTGCCAATTGGTTTTTTGTACAGTTCCAAGAGGAGCAGGATCATGCTCGTATCTTGATGAACTACATTAATTCGCGTGATGCAGAGGTAAAATTGTTGCCGATTGCCGAGGTTCGTACGACATGGCCCTCGCCGCTGGAAATGTTCCAAGATACACTGGTGCATGAGAAAAAAGTGACTGCCATGATCAATAACTTGGCCGCCATAGCTGCCGAAGATAATGATTATGCTTCGTCAAATATGCTTGTATGGTTTGTTGATGAGCAGGTAGAGGAAGAGGAGTCGGCTCGCGATATGATCTTTGCATGCGAATCGGTTGAAGGAAATAAGTATGGCCTTTATATGCTCGATAAAGAGTTGGCGGCGCGTACTTATCAGCAGGCTTCACCGTTGACAACGACTGCGGAGTAATCGTCGAGTTCAATCATCATTGGTTTGGTCTCTCTTCAATGGAGAGACCAATTTTTTTTGTGTTAAATATTCCAAATGTGTTGAAAAATAGCTATCTTTGTAAAAACTGACCTAAAAAATAAATAACGTGAAAATCAAAAGACAATTATTAGTTGCTGCAATTGCTGTTGCAGTTTGCGGATGTGGTTCGAAAAAATCGGCAAATCCGCTGTTCGATGAGTTTACGGCCCCATTTGGGATTGCTCCGTTTGCTGAGATTACGATTGAGAATTATCGCGAGGGAATGCTCAAAGGAATGGAGGAACAGCGGGCCGAGGTGGCTGCCATTGTTGCCAATGCTGAGGCCCCTACATTCGAAAATACCATTCTTGCATTGGAAAATAGCGGAAAGTTGTTGAGCAAGGTAAATGGTGTTTTCGGCCCATTGTCGGGTAGTAACTCTACCGATGAAACTCGCGCTTTGCAAAAAGAGATGTCACCGCTGTTTTCGGCACATAGCGACGATATATATCTCAATGCCGAACTGTTTGCTCGTGTGAAAACAGTTTATGATGCTCAAAAGGAGTTGAATCTCAACAAAGAGCAAGCTAAATTGTTGGATAATTTCTACAAACGCTTCGTGCGTAGTGGAGCTTTACTCAACGATGAGCAGAAAGCCAAACTTCGTGGTTTGAATAAAGAGATCTCGATGTTACAACTTGCTTTCTCGCAGAACCTGTTGCACGAAACAAACAATACTTTTGTTACGGTAGAGAGTGTGGAAGAGTTGGCCGGATTGCCCGATGCAAATATTCAGGCTGCGGCAAAAATGGCCGAGAAAAATGGTCAAGCCGGGAAATGGATGTTCAATATGCAGCGTCCGAGTTGTAATCCGGTACTGCAATATTGCTCAAATCGTGCGTTGCGAGAGAAGGTTTATTGGGCTTACTATAATCGCGGCAATCAAGGGAATGAGTATGACAATAAGGATATTGCAGCGAAATTGGTAAAACTGCGTTTGGAGAAGGCTCAACTTATGGGATTCAAAGATTTTGCCTCGATGGCATTGGAGAATCGAATGGCTAAAAAGTCTGAAAATGTCTATAAACTCCTTGACCAAGTTTGGAAACGGGCGGTAGTTAAAGCAAACGAAGAATTAAAAGATATTCGGGCAGAGATCCGTAAAGAGGGACAGTCGTTCGAACCGGCCGCTTGGGATTACAGATACTATTTGGATAAGGCCAAGCGGGCTAAGTTTGCAGTCGATGAGCAGGAGATCAGTGCTTATTTCGAAGTCAACCATGTGATGCAGGGTATCTTCCATGTGGCTAATAAGCTATATGGTTTGACATTTAAGGAGATCACCAGCCAAGTTCCGGTTTATGATCCCGAAGCTAAGGTTTATGAGGTAATCGATCGTGATGGTTCGACGTTGGCAGTATTTTTCAGTGATAACTTCCCCCGTGAAGGCAAACGAGCAGGAGCTTGGTGTACAAGATTCCGCTCATCGCGTTACGAGAATGGTAGCCGCATTATTCCTTTGGTACTCAACGTATGCAACATGACAGCCTCAAACGGGGACCAGCCGGCTTTGCAAAGTCTTGATAATGTTGAAACCATGTTCCATGAATTCGGACACGCTTTGCATAGTTTTATGTGCAATGTGCATTATGGAAATGTGGCGGGAACCGAACGTGATTTTGTGGAGTTGCCGTCGCAGATCAACGAACATTGGGCTTTTGCTCCGGAGGTGTTAAAGGTATATGCCAAGCATTACCAGACCGGAGAGGTAATTCCGATGGAGTTGGTAAAGAAGATCGAGGAGAGTGCAAAGTACGGACAAGGTTTTGCTACCGTAGAGCACTTGGCTGCTGCGCTTGTGGATATGGATCTTCATGTGCTGACCGAAGTGCCGGAGAATTTGAATGTCATGGAGTTCGAAACCGAGAAACTGACGGCTCGCGGAATCCCGCAGCAGATCTTGCCTCGTTATCGTGTTACCAATTTCAGCCACTCTATGGGGGGCGGTTATACGGCCGGATATTATAGTTATATGTGGGCAGAGGTGTTGGATGCCGATGCATTTGATGCTTTTGTCGAAACCGGCGATATTTTCAACCAAGAGGTTGCCGACAAATTCCGCAAATATGTTCTTGCAGCTGGCGGCGTCGATGACGGTATGACAATGTATGTCAATTTCCGAGGTCGTGAACCGAAGACTGATGCGTTGTTGCGCAATCGCGGATTGTAAAAGATTGTGGGATAACTAAAGTTGTAATGATAAACGAGCACCAATCGATCAACGATTGGTGCTCGTTTGTTTCATTGTTGCATAAAATTCAAATCAAGAGAAAAACCAAGTAATGATCCCTTCGGCGAGATAGAGGATGAACACGTAGCGTAATGCCTTGCCTATAAACATAGAGAGTGAAGTTAACAATATATTGCTGTGCATCAGTCCTAAAACCACAGCAATGGCCTCTCCGATCACCGGTAAAAATCCAAAGAAACCCATGAGTGCCCCACGTCCCGAAAGAAACCGTCGGGCTTGCTCGATTCGCTGTTCATGGATGCCAAGTCGGACAATCCATTCGGATTTTCCCAACGAGCCGATCCAATAGCAGGTCATTCCGCCCAATGTGTTGCCGGCAGTTGCCGCAATCAGACAGCCGATGGGATTACATCCCATCTGTATCAAGACGACTAATACCGCTTCGGAACTGAACGGGAAAAGACTGCCGGCGATGAAAGCAGCAAGGAATAATCCGAGATATCCCCAATCGATTAAAAGCGAAGCCAATGTATCCATTCGAGACGTAGCAATGAGTAGGTGACAAAGATACGATTTTTTATGAGGAGTTAAGGCGAATAAGATAAAAAGCGTATGAATATGGCCTTTCGGATGACTCTTTCGGCATTTGGTTTGTAGAAAAACAAGGAAATATGAGCCGATTACACTCGATGAACGACTCAAAAAGAAGATAGCTTATGGATATGTTATTGCGATTTTTCTTCCCCGATGAGCCGGTGAATGCCGGACGATCGGTGCTTTTGTTGTTGGCCCGAATTGCTTTCGGAGGATTGCTTTTGTTGCATGGTTGGATGAAATGGCATAATTTTGCTGTACTCTCGGTGTCGTTTCCCGATCCTTTGGGTGTCGGGTCGCAGGCAGCTTTGATGTTGACGATCTTTGCGGAGTTGTTTTGTTCGCTCGGAGTTATTGCAGGCGCGTTGTATCGATTGGCACTTATCCCAATCATTTTAGCGTTAGCAGTGGTTGTTTGTGTGATTCATCAGGGAGATACATTTGCCTCCAAAGAGTTGGCGTTACTCTATTTAATAGTTTTTGTGTTGCTGTTTGCGGCAGGTCCCGGGAGATATGCAGTAGATACACTATTGGCGCAGAAATTGAAACCTGTACGACATTCGGAGGAGAGATAAGATGATCTATGAAGATAACGACAGTCCGAAACTGGGGGTCGGACTGTCGTGTGTATGGCCGTTGCCACAGAGGGATGGACCATCCTGAAAATTGACCTTTATCGACTTGTGGCAAATGATTGAGACGGAAAATAATGAAATGTTGTAAAGAATAGTTAATTTTGCGCAATATGATGTATGGGAAATAACGCGTTATGGGAAAACAGCAGGTTAGATTGACAGCTACTTCGGGTTTGATTCTCGAAGGAGGAGGCATGCGTGGAGTTTTTACTTGTGGAGTACTCGATAACCTAATGGATCGAGGCATCCGTTTTCCATATACGATAGGTGTGAGTGCCGGAGCTTGTAATGGATTATCCTATATGTCGGGCCAG
This sequence comes from Rikenellaceae bacterium, assembly GCA_015059735.1. GTDB lineage: Bacteria > Bacteroidota > Bacteroidia > Bacteroidales > Rikenellaceae > Alistipes. Next base: position 160,645 of record SUZX01000007.1, read on the forward strand.
CGTGGTCGTGCGAAATTCAGCAATATCGATCTGTTGGACAAATATCATTATATCGGGCTTAAACAATTGCTGTTCAAGGGTAATATCATGGACTTCGACCTGCTGTTTCATACTTTCCCCGAACAGATAATTCCTTACGATTACGAAACTTATGCTCGTTCGGCAGAGTGTTTTGAGATGGTGACGACAAGTTGCAGAACGGGTGAGGCTTGTTACTACGACGAGAAACAGAATCCTGCGCGTATTATCTCCATTGTAAAAGCATCGAGCAGTTTGCCTTTTGTCTGTCCGATTTCGTATGTCGATGACGAACCGATGTTGGATGGTGGTATTGCCGACTCCATTCCGTTGCAAAGGGCACGATCGCGGGGATATGACAATAATGTCGTGGTATTGACGCGCAATCGCGGATATCGCAAGCCCGAAAAGCCGACCACGATACCGCCGTTATTTTATCGCAAATATCCGTTATTACGCGAGGCGATACGTCGTCGCAATGCCTGTTATAATGCACAGATCAGTCTGATCGAGAAATTGGAAGATGCCGGAGAGATTACGGTGATTCGCCCTCTTCGGCCGATTGTTGTAGAACGCATGGAGCGCGATGTGCAGAAACTCACCGAACTCTACAATGAGGGGTATGCGTGTGCTGCTGCAGTGGCGTTTTACTGATTTTGCTGTTTTCTTTGAATCCCCTTCTTTTTTAATAACCTTTGCTTGTGCCAAACTCCTATACTAAAAGAGAGTTTTGGCAATGCCGTGTTGTCCTGCGCCCCTCTTCGCTTTCTTTGCTACTTTTGGGGGCGTTTCAGTCAATGGTGAAATATTTTGATGAAAAATGTATTTTTCGTCAAAAAGTCTAAAATTCCCCCCCCCCCTATATTTTGAAGTTTGCGATTTTTGCTATATATTTGCCACGACTTTCGGGTTATCAACTGATTAGATTTTTAAGGAATAAATTTTCGAACTTTCGAAACCAAATTTTGAAATTGTTCATTTTGTCGTAAAGAGAATAGAGATATCTATTATACATTTTTACCTAATTTAATCATTATCACATCATGAAAAAAATCTTTTTGATGTTGGCATCAGCCGGAATTCTTTTCAGCTCCTGCCAAAAAGAAGAGAATCTCGGTGGCTCAACCGGCGAGACTCTGGTAACGGTTACCGCCACTGCACCTCAGGCTGTCGGCACACGTGCGGCCATGAACAGCACCAGCGACAAGGGAGGTACAGTAAACGTGGATGACAGCAAGTACGACTTGCGTTTTGTTCTCCGCATCTATGAGAGCAACCAGGTCGTAAAAGAGGAGACATGGGCCGGTTCGACCCAGACGATTGCTTACCAAAAGCAATACCGTTTGGTTCCGGGTCACGAGTACACCTTTGTTGTATGGGCCGACTTCGTGAAAGAGGGTACCACTACCGACCTCTACTACAAGACGGCAGATTTCGCAGCTATCGAGGAGCTTCCGATTGCTACGGGTGACACCCGCATCAACAACGAGGCTCGCGATGCTTACTTTGTAACGGAGGCAATTACCATCAAAGAGAACGACAACATAGATCTTACGCTGAAACGTCCGTTCGGTAAAGTACGTGTTGTAACGACAGACTGGAATGAGGATGCAATTCAGAATGCAACGGTTCCGACCGAGGTAAAGATCACCTACAACAACACGACGCTCTACACGGGAATGAACCTGTTGACCGGAGCATTGACCGGCTCGAACGCAACGATGGAGTACACTGCAGCGATCAACGACTACACGAACGAGGGTGCCACCGTAGCCGAGAAGACGCTCTATGTAGATTACTTGTGGGGTATGACGATCAGCGATCCGACGGCTTCGGCAGCTACCATAACACAATATCCGGTTCACTTTACGATCGACGCCGGCATTCGCACCTATGATGTAAAAGCTGATGTTCCCGTAACACGCAACTGGTTGACAACGGTGAAGGGTAATATCCTTACCACGAACACGGTTATCAACATTAATGTTGATCCCGAGTTTGACAACGAGCACACAACCACTTCGCAGCAGGCTCTTCTCCTTGCAGCCGTAAACGGTGGTGATGTAACGTTGACTGAGGATGTGGTTTTGACCGAAACTCTGAATGTTACTGCAAACATGACCATTAATTTGAATGGTAGAAAAATTAGTATCGCTAGCGGAAACGCTATTAAAAACGAAAAGAATTTAACGATCACAGGTAATGGCGAGATTAGCAGTGCTACTACTTATGGAGTAAATAACGCCGGAACTCTTGTTGTGGATAACGCCAAGATTAACGCAATATACAATGCTGGCGAATTGACATTTAATAATGGTACTATCGAGAATACCATTAGCGGCAGACACGGTATTTATCACAGCGGAACAAGCCTGATCATCAATAACGGTGATTTCAGCAGCACATCCGGAAACGAACTTATTCACGTTGCTAATTCAGGCACAGCCACCATCAATGGCGGTACATTCACACAAGTAGGTAAGTCTTATTTGTTGGGTGCTGCAAATGCCGGTATTATTATCAATGGCGGTACATTTAACGGATATGTTAATCCCAATGGCTCTAACGACGGCATGCGCCCGGGTGTTGCTATTGTAAGTGGTGGTGTATTCAATTTCAATCCTTCGGCTTATGTGGCTGACGGATATGTAGCTACTCAAAATGCAGA
>SUZX01000011.1 GCA_015059735.1 Rikenellaceae bacterium
TCAGTACTTTTAATCCTGTCTTCTCCATCAACTCCGAATAGTTCTTGAGTACCTCCACATTGCTCCTTCGCTTTACCTTCGTCCAGAACATATAGATGTCCTTAAGCGGAATGCCTTTCTTTTCTGGTGGCACCACTTGAACCAAAGGTTAAAATCAACAAAACGCTGCAAATCATTGATTTGCAGCGTTTTTCTTTTGATCTAAATGCGTTGTTTTCCCTCAAAATTTATGATTATAGCAAAACTTTAATTAATATGCTCAAGGTGTACAATAACTCTCACCCAGCATCCCACAATGATACCAATCATTCCAATAATATCCAAACGCTTGTTAAATAATTTAACCATGTGATTTATAGAGGATTATAAAGATTGCTTTTCAACAATGAGAATCTTCCGTAAAGTCCCTAATACACATAGAGGAATGGTTACCAATCAGTTAGATTATTTTAGTGTTCACCTTTGATATATTAACTAAAACTTTTCATATCTTTATGACAAATTATTGCGAATAGATAATATGAAACCATTACAAAGGATTACAACGATAAAAAATATTTTATCAGAACTGACAAATAGAGGATTTTCATTGTGAATCATTTACCTCTAATACGTGGGAAATATATAGAGAATCAATCGTTTGGCTTGATTTATGCACTAAGCTATTTTGACTTAGGTCAACTGTAATTCCAAAATAATGCGCGAAACCTAATGTTGGAGATGGCTTTCACTGGTTCAATCGCAACGACATCTTGCATACATTCAGGAATCGCGCATAAAAACACCTTATCATTGTAGTTACGAGTGTTGTTCTGCGACATATCGTGAAGTCTGCTGTCTGAATCATCATCGAATAATTCCTCGTAAATCCACGCTACGAGCAACCAATCCCAAAGTGATATAACAATCAAGTTTTAATAGGTTGATAGACCGGCACACAAGCATGAAATATCTACTGTTTCCAAACAATTAAGGGTTACTTTGCGATAAAGTAACCCCAAGTTTTTTGACAATTTCTGATAATCAGTAATAGTAAAAGAGAAAAAGCCGAAACTGAAATACCCTCCCATGTTTGGGCAAAAACTTGGGGGCTCATTCGTGTCTAACAAATCTAATTTTGACAATTTTACCCCTATCAGAAATCTATCCGATAGGGGTTTTCATATTATAGACTTGTTAGAAGTCCCGAGTTTTGAGCGGAAAACGGGACTCGAACCCGCGACCCTCAGCTTGGGAAGCTGATGCTCTACCAACTGAGCTACTTCCGCATTACGGAGTACAAATATACTCCGCTTTTTTAATATTTCCACATTTTTGCCGATAAAAATCGCTTTATCCTACGATTTTTTGCAACGATGCGAGATTCTTTTCGTTCTTCAAATTGCGTCCTCCGGTCTCATAGAGATAATCCAACCGGTCGGCGAAATAGGTTTCCACCTTGCCGCGTACGATCTTCATGGTGCTGTTCACCAATCCATTCTGCTCGGTGAAAGCCTCATCGACAATGGCCAATCCGGCAGGTAGCCAACGTTCGGGGAACTCTCCGGCATAAATACCTCCGGCACGATAGTTATCGATCTCTGCTCCAATAATCTCAGCAGCTACCTCGGCACGTTGTGCCTCTGCAACATTGCGAGAGGTCAATTCGCGACGTAATGCATCACGATTGGGAACTACGATCGCACCCGTAAAAGGCGATTGATTGTTATAGATTAAAATCTGATCAATATAAGGTGACTTATCGACAATAGCTTCCTCCATACCTTCGGGACTATATTTTTCACCATCCGAGGCAATCAACAAACTTTTGAAACGACCTAAAACATAGAGGAACTCATCTTCGGAAACATATCCCATGTCCCCCGTATGTAACCATCCGTTGCGAACGGTATCTGCCGTAGCTTCGGGATTTTTCCAATAGCCGGCCATGACATTCTCGCCGTGAATGACAATTTCTCCCTTTTGACCTCGAGGCAATTCGCGTCCCTCCTCATCCAGAATTTTCAGGTCAAGCGGAATGAGAATTTTACCCGACGAGCCGAAACGATGGCAATGGTATCTCGGCGAGTTGGTTGAAATAACGGGAGTTGCTTCTGAAAGACCATACCCTTGAAACATCGGAATACCAATAGCATAATAGAAACGCTGCAACTCAGAATCCAACAATGCACCGCCACCAACAAAGAATTGGAGAGAGCCTCCAAAAGCCATGCGCACCTTGCTGAATATTATTTTGTCGAAAAGAGCCACAGCTGGTTTCAGCAGGAAACGCCAACCCTTACCTTTACTATAACCATCAAGATTATATGCGTAAGCCGTACGCAAAGCCAGACGAAACAATCGTTCGGTCGTAGGACCTTTGGCGCGAATGGTGCTTTCGATGTTCTTGCGGAAATTCTTGGCCAAAGCTGGTACTGACAGCAGGAAATGCGGCCGCACTTCGCGAATATTCTGCGGGATGTTTTTGAGCGTCTCCATCGGAGTTGCACCGATCTGTACAGTCGCTACCGTAGCTCCGCATGCAATCATGATGTAAAAGCCTACGACATGTGCAAAACAATGGTCGAGAGGCAGGATGATCAGTGTGCGATAGTCATCGGGAATAGTGATGCGCGACAACGACTGCTCGACGTTGGCCGTATAGTTGCGATGGGTGAGGATCACACCTTTGGGATCGGCTGTTGTTCCAGAAGTATAAGTGATCGTGGCATAGTCATCGTTCTGAATAGCCTGCCCAATCTTCAAGAACTCTTCCTTGTCGGTTTCGAGATAGCTACGTCCCATGCGTTTGAGCGTTCCATAAGCCATCTCACCCTCTTCAAGCGGAATACTGCCGAAAACAATGATATGCTCAATCTGTGGCAACTCCTCGCGAATACGACGAATCTTGGGCAGCTGCTGTTTCGACACGAAGAGCACCTTAACCTCCGCATGACGCAGACGGAAGAGTAGATCGTTCGACTCTTCCAATTTGACCGATAGGGGGACACTGATGGCTCCGGCATAGAAAAGACCGAGTTCCGAGATGATCCAAGCATTGCACCCTTCGGAAAGAATAGCTACTTTATCGCCGGTTTTTACTCCGAGTGATACAAGGCCGGCTCCAACTTCAAGAGCCTGCTCTTTGGTTTCGGTATAAGTTGTAGGCTCAAACTCGCGGTGGCGTTTTTCAAGCAAAAAGGTCTTCGAACCGTACTTTTCGACAGAGGATTCAAAGAGATCAATGATAGTTTTCTTCATAATTAGTCCATTTTCAGAACGGCAAGGAATGCGGATTGTGGCACCTCTACATTGCCAATTTGGCGCATGCGTTTCTTACCTTTCTTCTGTTTTTCTAGTAGTTTGCGTTTGCGTGAGATGTCGCCACCATAACACTTGGCGGTCACATCTTTACGAACAGCTTTCACCGTTTCGCGGGCAATAATTTTTGCGCCGATGGCTGCCTGAATGGCAATATCAAATTGCTGGCGTGGAATCAACTCTTTGAGTTTCTCGCACATTTTGCGTCCAAAATCATAAGCATGATCGGCATAGATCAGCGACGAAAGCGCATCGACAGGCTCGCCATTGAGCAGGATATCTAATTTTACCAGTTTCGAGAGTTGGAATCCCGTGCGATGGTAGTCAAACGAGGCATAACCCTTTGAGATGCTTTTGAGTTTATCGTAGAAATCGAAAACAATCTCCGAAAGGGGCATATCGAAATTAACCTCCACACGATCTTGGGTAATGAACGTTTGATTTTTCATCACACCGCGCTTGTCGATACACAATTTGATGACATTGCCCAAGAACTCGGCTTTGGTGATGATTTGTGCCTGAATATAGGGCTCCTCGATCTTGGCAACCTTCGTAATTTCGGGTAGTCCCGAGGGGTTGTGTACTTCGAGAATATCACCCTGTGTGGTGGTGATACGATACGATACGTTCGGCACAGTGGTAATGACATCCATGTCAAATTCACGATACAAACGCTCTTGGATGATCTCCATGTGAAGTAAGCCGAGAAAACCGCAACGGAATCCGAATCCCAATGCCAGCGAACTCTCCGGCTCGAAGGTCAGCGAGGCATCGTTAAGTTGCAGCTTTTCGAGTGAGGCTCGCAGATCTTCGTATTGGTCGGCCTCGACAGGATAAACACCGGCAAAAACCATCGGTTTGACATCCTCAAAACCGGCAATTGCTTCTTTGGATGGATTAGCTACCGAAGTGATGGTATCACCTACCTTGACATCAACGGAGTTCTTGATACCCGAACAGATATAACCCACATCTCCGGCTTTGATTTCGTTGCGAGGCTGCATTTTGAGTTTCAAAACTCCCACCTCATCAGCATCGTATTCGCTTCCTGTATTGAAAAATTTTACATGGTCACCTTTGCGGATTATACCATTGAAGACGCGGAAATATGCGATGATACCACGAAATGGATTGAATACCGAATCGAAGATCAGTGCCTGCAACGGAGCATTCTCGTCGCCTTTGGGTGCGGGAATACGGTGAACAATCGCTTCAAGCACCTCTTCGATGCCGAGCCCCGTTTTTCCCGATGCAAGCAGGATATCTTCATCTTTGCATCCGATCAGGTCGATCACCTGATCCTTCACCTCGTCGATCATGGCCGAATCCATGTCGATTTTATTCAACACGGGAATAATCTCCAAATCGTTGCCTACGGCTAAATAGAGATTCGAAATTGTTTGGGCCTGAATACCTTGTGTGGCATCGACAACCAATAGGGCTCCTTCACACGAGGCTATGGCACGCGAAACCTCATAAGAAAAATCGACGTGTCCCGGCGTATCAATCAAGTTGAGTGTGTATTTCTCCCCGTCGCGAGCCACATATTCCATTTGAATAGCATGACTCTTAATGGTGATTCCCTTTTCGCGTTCGAGCTCCATATCGTCCAACACCTGCGACTGCATTTCGCGTTGGTTCAACGTATTGGTTTTCTCCAATAACCGATCGGCAAGAGTCGATTTGCCATGATCGATGTGGGCTATGATGCAAAAATTGCGGATATGTTTCATAAACTGTCTAAAATAGACTGCAAATATAATCATTTTTGCCGGAATATCCATATTATGCCGAATAGTGCAGAGTCTCAAACAAATAAAAACGATTCACCCGAAATGCTATTTACACAGCATTTCGGGTGAATCGGAATCGGCAGCAGGGTAGTCGGCTACTATTTTGCCTCCCCTTTGGTTGGTCGCATAATCACCTGTACAAGGTTGTTATCCGCAAGAATCTTCTTGGCAAGTTGCTGCACATCGGCATTGGTAATGGCATGCAGGCTCTTCTCATATTCGCCGAGGAAGTTTAATCCCGAGTGATAACGTGCTTGAATATAAGAGATCCAACCGCTATTTTGTTCCAACGAGTTCTTCCATGTCTTAACCAAATATTCGCGCGTCTTTTCGATATCCTCGCTACGAGGACCTTCGGTTGCGATCTTCTCGATCTCCTTCATTACGATAGTCCGCAACTCATCGGCCATTTTTTCGTTGGTGTCGAATATGATATCCATGCAATAGGTTTCGTTCGGGAGATATTCAGTCGATCCGCCTACATGAACGCCATAAGTCCCGCCTTTCTCCTCGCGGATCGAGATCAGATAACGCGAATTGAGGGCTTGCGTTAAGAATGTCAAAGCCAATTTGTTTTTGAATGTATAGGGCATCTCACCCGTAAACCGATAACGTATCGAAACTTTGGGTTGTTGCATGGTAGCCGTGAAATCTTCGATTATAGCTCCCTTCACCGCAGCCGCTTTGTCGTCCACCGCTTTTATTGGGTTGCCGGTTACAGGGATCGATCCGATATATTTCTCCACCAAAGGTTTTAATGTATTCAGATCGACATTGCCTACAAAAGTGAAAATGAAACTATCGGCTCCCGAAAAGAGTTTCGCATAGATCGCTGGCAAAGCCTCGAAACGGAATTTATCGAGATGAGACAACGAGATCATCTGGCGACGCGGATTGTGTCCGTAGGCCACATCGATAAACTTCTCACTCATGATGTAATCGGGATTCGAACGCACATTTTCAAGTTGTGCACGCACCATTTTGAGCATTGTATTGTAGTCGTTTTGATCGAAGCGAGGTTGTGTAAAATTCAGCCAAAGCAACTGTAACATCGTCTCGATATCTTTCGGCGAACAAATACCCTGCATCGAACTGAAATAGTTTTCGGTCGATGTTTGAATCGAAGCGGTCTTGCCCGAAAGTTGTTTTTTCAACTCTGTGGCTGAAAATTTACCCACTCCCGACATCGCATTGATTGAAGGCATCATTTCGCCCATATAAAACTCTTCATCGCTCAAAATCGACAAACCTCCCTCTCCACGAACACTCAAACGCACCTCATCAGCTTTATAGGTTGTCGGTTTTACCACAACTTTCACCCCGTTTTTCAGCGTCCACTCCGTTGTGCCAAGTTGCGCATCTGTTGCAGTTTTCTGAACAGGAGAACCTGCCAAAATTGTTCCTACGGGAATCAGCGGCTCTTTAACGACATTATCTTCATATGCAGCAACCTCCGAGGAGGCAACCTTTTCACGAATAGCGAGTAATTCGGCCTCTGTCGGTTTGGCCAAACCCTCTTTTTCGGGAGCCGTAACCACTAATACCTGATTTTTCGGATAAACAGACTCTTTGATAAAACTATTTACCACATCGACATTCAGTGATTTGATCAACATGCTGTCCAATTGCCATTCTACCTCGGCAGCAGGCATCGGATCGTTGTTTTGGAAATTGTTCAAATATGTCTGTACATACTCGGCGTTGCGACGGTCGTTGCGATTCGTATAGCTCCGTTCGGCTTGGCGCATCAAATTCTCTTGGGCCCGCTCAAACTCGCCTTGTGTAAAACCGTGACGACGCAATTTTTCAACCTCGGTATAGAGTGCCTCAAAACCACGAGCAACACCTCCATCTTGTGTCATAACCACAAAACTCATGGCATTGAGTGTCGGAATGACACCTACACTGCCCGACATCATACCACCTCCGAGGAATGGAGCATTGGGTTTCATCGCAATCTCTTGGAAACGGGCATTCCCCATAGTCGTTACATATGCCGAAACGACATCAATCATCTCCGCCGCAATGGTATTGTTCGCAGCTTTGGGAGTGGCTGCACGTTTGATGAAAAGCTGAATTTTAGAGCCCTGCATCTCGGGATCGGTATAAATACTTACGATCGGAGTTTCGTTGTCGGGAACTACAATCGTTGCTTTCTTTGCAGCATTGGCTGTCGGAGCAGGGATGTCTGCCATCAGTGCTTTGAGTTTCTTCTCGACGGCATCGACATCAATATCACCAACAATTACTACCGCCTGATAATCCGGCCGATACCATGTTTTATAAAACTCTTCCAGATCTTTGTGCTGAAATTCTTTCAATCCATCGAGATAACCGATCAAATTGCGTTGTTCGTAAAGCGTACCTTTGCCGAGGGCTTTGATCAGTGCTATTATCGAACGCCACGAAGCTCCGTCGCGCGTGCGCAACTCCTCCATGATCACCCCGCGCTCCGAGTCGATCTCTTCTGGCTGCAAAGCAATAAAATGCGACCAATCGTGCAAAACGAGCAATGCGCTATCAATGATTCCTTCGCGCGAAGTCGGAACATCCTTCATCAGATAGGAGGTATAATCCCAGCTGGTTCCGGCGTTGAGGTTGGCGCCGAATTTCACACCGATTTTCTCCAAATACTCTGTCATCTGCTTTTTCGGCAGGTTTTTCGTACCGTTGAAAGCCATGTGTTCGAGGAAGTGGGCGAGACCTTGCTGTGAATCACTCTCCTGAATAGCTCCCACATCGTGAAAAATATGAAAGTCGGCTTGCCCTTTGGGCTTCTCGTTGTGACGAATGTAATAAGTCAAACCGTTGGCCAATTTTCCTTTGCGAACAGCCGGATCATCCGGAATCGGCTGCATGGGATTCATTTGAGCCATAACATTACTCATTGCAAACACCGCTGCAAGGAGTATCAAACTAAATCTTTTCATAGGTTTTGAATTATAGTTTTTATTGATTTACTCATCTTCGGAAGACGGACGATATTCGATAATATCCCCGGGTTGACAATCCAACTCTCGACAAATGGCTTCGAGTGTCGAAAAACGAATTGCTCGTGCCTTGCCGTTTTTGAGAATCGACAAATTGGCCGGAGTGATATCCACCCGCTCGGCCAATTGACCGAGCGATATCTTTCTTCGGGCCATCATCACATCGATATTGATAATTATAGCCATAGATACCCCCCCCCGTTGGTTATTGTTAATTCAGTCATATTCAGGCTGTTTTTTAGATGGTTAATTTTTGTTCTTCGCTCAATTGTGTCCCCACTGAGAAGACTTCTGCCATAAAGAGGAACAAAATTCCTACGATCACCTCCCAGTAGTTGAGTGGGAAAGCGGTTGCCACCTCCAACGAGGTGTCGGCCAAAAGTCGCGAAGCCTCGCGAATATTGATGTAGAGCATGGCGGCCCGACAGAACTCGGCGACAAGAATCAGAATTCCGATCCATCGCGTCCGCGAGATATTGCATTGGCAAATAGGCTGCTCGTTGCGAATCGACTTGCGCAGTGAATTGATGATCAATGCAAAAAGCACAAATACTGCTAAAAACGACAATCCCATGACCGCCATTAGCAAATAAGCCCAACCGCTATTGGCATTCACCTTGAAAGCATTGCCAATCGTGTAGTTTTCGGGAACACGAACGCGTAGCGCAATTTGCTGAATGTTGGATGTTACCCCTTCGGGCAATCCTTCGATATTCAATGTTTCGCCACGTCCGGCAACAAGCGGAGCCGAAACCGAATAGATGCGGCCATCACCAAGCATTTCGCTCTGATTCACCATGTTTTCCGCATCGTTCCAGCCGCGCGAGAAGCTGGGCACGATCGTGGCCATAAACCCGATGAAGAGTGCCACAAAATAGATGACATAAATTGTCAACAAATGTCTGTGTAAACTTTTTTTGTTTTGCATTTCTCTTGGAAGTTAAAAATCCCCACCTGCAAAGATACGACTTTTTTCGAAGAACAACCAATATTTATCGTTTTGCGATAATATTTTTCATCCTCGATGAAAAGAACGTGATATTTGTAAAAATATTTCCCCGAAGTTTCTGAAGAAAATACTTATTTATTTTTAACTTTGCCTAAAAGAGATTTCAACCAATATTATATAAGTTTTACCCGATGCTTAAAAGAATCCGACAATTTTTGGCGATAGCTGTATGCGCGGCCATTACTTTATTATTTCTTGACTTTACCGGATGCCTACATCACTATTGGGGCTGGTTGGCCAAAGTGCAGCTTTTGCCTGCCATATTAGCAGGCAACTTCATTATAGTTGCCGTGTTGGCAGTGCTGACTCTCATTTGCGGTCGCATCTATTGTTCTGTCATTTGTCCGTTAGGTATCATGCAGGACGTCTTTGCCCGACTTGGCCGCCTCAAAAAGAAGAACCGATACAACTATTCTCCCGCCAAGAACATATTACGCTACATCTTTCTTGCTATTTTCATCATTGCACTTGTGACAGGAATCGGTTCTGTTGTTGCCCTGCTGGCTCCTTATAGTTCTTTTGGACGCATTGTCGAGAATCTGCTTTCTCCTTTCTGGATTTGGGGCAACAACCTGTTGGCTTATTGGGCTGAAAAAACTGAAAGTTATGCTTTTTATAGTGTAGATGTTTGGTTGAAAAGCGGTCTTACTTTAATCGTTTCCATCCTTACAGTAAGCGTTATTGGATGGCTGGCATGGCGCAACGGTCGCACCTACTGCAATAGTGTATGTCCTGTCGGCACCATATTGGGTTTCCTCTCGCGATTTTCGCTACTGAAACCTGTCATCGACACCTCCAAATGCAATTCGTGTGGCCTATGTGCCCGAAACTGCAAGGCTGCCTGCATCGACAGTAAACAACATAGTATCGACTATTCTCGTTGCGTGGTCTGTCTGAATTGCATTAGTATCTGTAAGAAAGGTGCTATTACCTACCAGAGGCGGAAATCGGATGCCGTCGATCAAATAAAGAACAAGGATGAGCAAAATATCGACAAAGGCCGTCGTAGCATGCTTGCCGGAACCGCCTCATTGGCCACCGTATCCCTGCTCCATGCTCAGGAAAAGACCACTGATGGCGGATTGGCCATCATTATTGACAAGAAAATCCCCAAACGCAACCAAGCAATCCGACCTGCCGGCGCACAAGGTGAGAAGCACTTCACGTCTCACTGCACAGCTTGTCAGCTTTGCGTTTCAGCCTGTCCCAACGGAGTGCTTCGTCCTTCGAAAAATTTGGAAACACTGATGCAACCGGAAATGTCATTCGAAAGGGGATATTGCCGACCTGAGTGTACCCGTTGTTCGGAAGTTTGTCCGGCGGGAGCCATCCGCCTTGTAGATAAAGCCGAAAAATCAGCCATACAAATTGGTCACGCCGTTTGGATAAAGCAGAACTGCATCGCCGCCAACGAAAAAGACATCTGCGACAACTGTGCCCGCCACTGTCCTACGGGCGCGATACAAATGATTGAACAAAACGGTAAACCTGCTGCTCCAAAAATCCCTGCCATCAACACAGAACGCTGCATCGGATGCGGTGCATGCGAAAATCTTTGTCCGGCACGACCTTTCAGTGCCATTTATGTAGAAGGACACGATCGGCATAAAACTTTATAAATGAACACTCCATGTTCACTTAATCCGAATTAACTATGGAAGAAAAGAATAAAAGCTACATCAACCGTCGCAAATTTCTGAAACGTCTCGGCATGGGAACCACAGCCGTTTCAGTTGCCGCTCTTACCGGATGCAAGCACGGAAAAAATCCAGTAACCGACGAAAACCTCACCGCAACAAGAGTGATTCCTAAGGATCAAATGACCTATCGTACCCAACCTAAATCCGGCGACAAGGTCTCTATTCTTGGATACGGATGTATGCGCTGGCCAACAATCGTAAATGAGCAGGGAGAGGAAGTTATCGACCAAAATACCGTAAACCAATTGGTCGATACGGCCATAGAACATGGAGTCAACTATTTCGATACATCACCGGCTTACTGCAAGGGAGGTTCCGAACGCGCTACGGGCATTGCCTTGAAAAGACATCCGCGCGAGAAATTTCTCATTGCCACCAAATTGTCCAATTTTGCCTCCTCTACTTGGAGCCGCAAGAAATCTATGGAAATGTACTACAACTCATTCCGAGAGCTACAAGTGGATTATATCGATTATATGTTGCTGCATGCGGTGGGTATGGGAGACGGCATGAAAAGATATGAGGCTCGTTATATTGACAACGGCATGCTCGATTTCCTATTAGAAGAGAGGAAAGCCGGACGCATCCGTCATTTGGGATTCTCTTATCATGGTGATGTGAAAGTGTTCGACCATCTGTTGGCACAACACGACGTTTACCAGTGGGATTTCGTGCAGATCCAGATGAACTACCTTGATTGGCAACATGCCAAAGAAGTCAATCGGAGAAATACCAATGCCGAATATCTCTACGGAGAGTTGGAAAAGAGGAATATTCCGGTGGTCATCATGGAGCCCTTGCTCGGCGGACGTCTCTCAAAAGTACACGACCACATCGTTGCCCGCTTGAAACAACGAGAACCCGAACGTAGTGTGGCTTCTTGGGCTTTCCGTTTTGCCGGAACGCACAAAGGAGTGTTGACCGTCCTAAGCGGCATGACCTACATGGAACATCTTTTGGATAACCTGCACACATTTTGTCCGTTGCAACCGCTCAACGACGAGGAAATGCAATATCTTTATGAAACGGCCGACTTGATGATGCAATATCCCACCATTCCTTGCAACGACTGTAAATATTGTATGCCTTGTCCTTACGGACTCGACATTCCGGCTATTTTGGTTCACTATAACAAATGCGTGAATGAAGGTAACGTGCCCGAAGACCGTCAGGCCGAGAACTACCGCGAGGCTCGTCGGGCTTTTCTCGTGGGCTACGACAGGAGTGTCCCCAAACTCAGACAGGCCAACCATTGCATCGGTTGCAAACATTGCATCTCGCATTGTCCGCAAGGCATCAATATTCCCAAAGAGCTGCAACGAATTGATGGATTTGTGGAGAAACTCAAACAGGGTACTTTATAGTCAATTTTTATAAAAGATGTTAATACCAACTCTACACACTATCTGTATGACTACGTTTACAAATTCTTTTTATACACATACATTTAGCAATATCCGCACTTATTTTACGGCAGCTTTATTAGTCGCTGGCAACCTGCTCTTGCCACAACTTTTCCACCTGTTTCCACAAGGTGGTGCCACATGGTTACCGATCTATTTCTTCACCCTCATCGGTGCATGGTGCTATGGCTGGCGTGTTGGACTGCTCACTGCCATTGCCTCCCCATTGCTGAATAACTTTCTGTATGGCATGCCCTTAATCCAAGTTCTGCCTGCCATTCTGTTGAAATCCACATTGCTGGCCTTACTGGCTGCGTGGACGGCCCACCGCTGTCGACAAGTTTCTCTACTACTGCTAACATGCGTTGTTGTCGGTTATCAGACAATTGGTTGTTTGTGTGAATGGGGGCTCACCGGTAGTTGGATTATTGCCTGCCAAGATTTCCGGATAGGAATACCCGGCATGCTCTTGCAAATTTTTGGAGGTTGGATGCTTATCAATGTTTTTCTCAAAACAAAGGCCAAGAACTGAATTTCAATAATACTACAATATTTGTAAAATATTTTCCTGTAACAGAGCTAGATATGGCAGAAAAATCTCTTTATAATTATCGTATCAATCCGCACGAGGTTGATTTTACACTGCGAGCCACTGTTCCCGCTTTGGGTTCCGCAATTCTTAATACTGCGGGAATTGACGCCGATGGCAAAGGGTTTGGAGTCCAAGACTTGAATGCCGATAACTTTTCATGGGTACTTTCGCGCATTGCGTTCGAATTCGACCAGCGTCCCAAACAATCCACCGATTACACAATCGCTACATGGATCAGTGATTATGGTCGTGTACTTTCTACCCGAAATTTCACACTGACCGATGCCAATGGGGTAGAGTTCGGACGGGCTGTCTCACAGTGGGCGATGATCAATCTTTCAACTCGTTCGGCCGTTGATCTATCGGGTGTTGGAAAGAACCATGAGGGAGCGATTGTCGATGCACCTTCGCCTATGGAGCGTCCGCGCAAAATTCGCGAGGTGATGCCTAACACCACTTTCGAACATCAGGTTGTGTATAGCGACATCGACTTCAATCAACATGTCAACACCATGCGTTATATCGAGATGATGCTCAATATGTTGCCCCTCGACCGATTGACTGCCGAAAAAGCAATGAGAATGGATATCCACTTCTTGCGCGAGTGTCGCTACGGCCAAACATTGACCATCGGTTGTGAGTTGTGCGAAGAAGCTGCGCTATTCGAAATTATCTCCGATGCTGATTATGTGGCAGTAAGAGCCGCCATTGAATGGAAATAAAGCATATTTCGATCGAATTTGAAAAAGTTTTGCTTGCTGTAAGTGAGCAAAACTTTTTTCGTTGTGCACCCCAAAAAACTCTAAATCCGTTCTGTAACTTTTTTCATGCGCAAAAATGGATAGTTATCCTATAAATTGCGTATCTTTGTAGCCATATGGAACAGATGGAAGAGAAACAACCCTACGATGTGATTGTCATCGGGGCCGGTGCTGCCGGCATGATGGCGGCAGGAACTGCGGCACGCAGCGGATACAAAGTATTGCTCCTCGAAAAGATGGAAAAATCGGGGCGTAAAGTCCGTATATCGGGCAAGGGGCGTTGTAACGTTACCAATGCCCGACCTGCTGAGGAGTTCTCATCACAGGTGCGCACTAATGCCGAATTTCTAAAACCCGCATTTGCTGAGTTTGACAACCGATCGACTTTTCGATTCTTCGAACGTCAAGGTGTAAAACTCGATGTCGAGCGAGGTGATCGTGTCTTTCCGCGTAGCGGCAAAGCGTGGGATATTGCCAATGCCCTGCTCGACTATTGTGTAGCTAATGGTGTCAAGATATGCTACGATACCCGCGTAACAGAGATCTTGACCCTCGGTAAAAAGGTCTTTGGCGTACGTTACATCAACAAACGTGGATTTTCTCGTAAAGAGGAGTGTGCCAACGTAATTCTTGCCACAGGCGGTGTCTCTTATCCGGCAACGGGATCAACGGGCGATGGTTATACCTTTGCCGCTGACCTCGGTCACACGATTGAGCCGTTGCGTCCTTCGCTCACTCCGCTTGTTTCATCGCACCCGCAAGTCAAATTCATCGATAAGTTGCTGTTGCGCAATGTCCGCGCTATGCTCTATATCGACAACGAGCCGTTTCGTGAGGAGTTTGGCGAAATCGGATTCTCGTCACGCGGTATCGATGGCGCTGTCGCGTTGCGTTTGAGCCGCGATGCCGTTGATGCGCTGATCGACGAACGCAAAGTAAAACTCGTTCTCGACCTCAAACCCGCACTGACCGAGGAGATGTTGCGCGATCGTATCGCCCGCGAGATTGCAGAGATGGACACCAAAGAGTTCTTCGGTGAACTACTGCGCAAATTACTCCCTATGCCATTGGTGATGCCTATGGCTCGTGAATTGGATATCCACTCAAAAGATTACATCAGCCGTATCACCGACGAGCAGATTACTCGCTTGATTCGCACGTTGAAGGGATGGACATTGCCGATTACCGACTATGCCCCCTTTGAATATGCAGTGGTTACAGCCGGAGGTGTGCGTTGCGACGAGGTTGATCCCAAAACCATGCAGTCGCTCAAAATCGAGGGGCTCTATTTTGCCGGAGAAGTTCTCGATCTCGATGCTAATACCGGTGGCTATAACTTGCAAATTGCCTTCTCGACAGGACATTTGGCCGGAATGTTGAAAAAATAGTATCCATGCAACTCAAAGGCGTGATAAATAGTCGTATCTCGAAACCAATGAGAAGTCTGCACAATCATTTGGTGCGAATATGTTATTTCCGAGGACACGGTGTACACTCTCCATTTGTCTATGATCTGGTGCGTCAGGTATTCATGCGCCGCGAGTTGTTGTCCGGAGATCACAAGTTATATCAGGCACTGCGCGAGATCGGGGTTTCACACCACCGTGCCATCCAATTACAGAACTTGGCCATCCACTGCGGCTATCAAACTTTCTCGATAGATTGTGCCGGAGGCGACCTATGTATCGCTAGCAAGGCACTCTCGCGCACCGAACTCTTTACATTGGCACAAGAGGCAACCGCACAACACACTACAATCGCTGTATTGGCTCCGTATGCCGACAACGAACGCCAACTGATCTGCCGACAATTGGAAACAGCGCACCAGTCAACCACTGTGGACAATCGCGGCTATTTACTTATTTTCAATAATCATTTGCCTAAACAACATTTTAGAATATGAAAGTATATACCAAAGCAGGGGACAAAGGCACAACATCTCTTATCGGTGGCGAACGAGTATTCAAAACCGACGAACGGGTCGAAGCCTACGGCACGGTTGACGAGCTCTCGGCTTTTGTCGCATTGTTGACCGATCGACTGCAAGAGTGCACACAAACCACAAAACAAATCGAAGAATTGCATCGTATCGCTGCTCGTTTGATGACCATAGAGGCTCTTTTGGCTCGCGGAAATTCGGGATGTGAAAAAGTTGCCCCGTTGGATATCGAACAGGTTTCATGGCTCGAAGAACGAATCGATGCCATGCAGGCCGAGTTACCCGCCATCACCAAATTTACCATAGCCGGTGGTGATACGGCCGTATCTCTTTGCCATGTCTGCCGTACGATTTGCCGCCGCGCCGAACGTGCCGCATTGCGTGTTGACCAAAAATACGGCACCGATACTGCTGTATTGGCCTATTTGAATCGGCTTTCCGACTACTTTTATGTGTTGGGACGACATCTCACCCAGCAACTTGGAGTGAAAGAAATATTGTGGATTCCTTAACAAATTGAAAACCAGATATATTAAACACAAAGCAACACTGTTTTGTGTTTTTTTTTTGTTTTTCACAATTTTTATATACTTTTGCACATCCGACAGCATAAATTCCTCCTCAAAATTTGGGGTAAAATGCTGATAATAAGAGATTAAAACCTACTAATATGTATTGGACATTGGAATTGGCATCCAAACTCGAAGATGCCCCTTGGCCCGCAACGAAAGAGGAGCTGATCGACTACGCAGTTCGTTCAGGTGCACCTTTGGAGGTTCTTGAAAACCTGCAAGAGATCGAAGACGAAGGCGATATCTACGAATCCATCGAGGATATCTGGCCTGATTACCCCTCGAAAGACGACTTCTTTTTTAACGAAGAGGAGTATTAATCTCTTTCGAAGTTTTGATGCGATCAAAAGACACGAAAAGCGATCCCATGCGGTCGCTTTTCTTTTTTTGCTACTACGTTCACTCTTCTTTGTGTCGAATCTTTTCCCACCGTGTTTAACATCCAAAAATTATCACTATATTTGTGGAGATAATCTTAACGAACGCTGCCTATGATAAAATAGTGACTTCAAACTCCTCGAATTTATTCCGTGTCGTCCTTGCATAAAAGGCACTGACACAAACATATAAAAAGCGTTAGCTTTATTTCTTGTTTTCTGAAACTTCGCAACTTTCAAAAGCAACCAAGAGTAAAGTGTAAACGCTCACGTTTCTACGTGGGCTTTACTCATTTATTTGGTTGCAAGGTATTGCGAAGACCTCAGAAAGCAAATAAAAGTTTAGCCTGCGTTTTTATTTGTCTTTCACTCAATATCAACTTTAACTCAACAGAATATGAAAAAATTATTGTGCACATTTGGTTTTGTGGCTCTGTGTGGTATGGTTTCGGCACAAGACATTATCTTAACAAAGGATGATACCGAGATTCAGGCCAAAGTACTTAAAATCGGCAAAAACGAGATCGAATACAAACGCTGGAACAATCTCGAAGGACCCACCTATACCATTCCGATTAACGATGTCTTTCACATCAAATACCCGAATGGCTCCAAAGATTCTTTTTACGTCAATCTATCCCAATCGAAATCCTCTTCTCATAAGAACGGCTCTCATTATCAAGGAGAGATTACCATTGGGTATGGATTAGGAGTCGGCTTGGCCTCCAATCTCGTAAATTTAGATCGAGTTGTATTCGAAACGGTGCATGGTGTTCGAATCAATCCCTATCTATTTACCGGTATAGGTGTCGGATTTAATTACTTCTACGAGCAGGTTGAATATATGCACCATGAATATCTTACAAGAACAGAAGGAGGAGGTGTTATGCCTGTCTTTGTCAATTTCAAAGGCTGTTATCCTTTTGGTAGAAACACCTCTGTATATCTTTCTCTTGATTTAGGAGCAGCGGTAGGGGTTTATGGGTATTATGATACAGGAAGCGAATTTTACACAAGTGTCGGCCCGGGGTTAATATCCGGAGCAGGAAATTTCAGTATCCGTTTCCAATACATGGGAACAGGCATGAATGCCATTCTTTTTCGCTTGGGTGTTACATTCTAAACACTCCCTCTCAAACACAACGAATCCCACCGATTGAAGGTGGGATTCTCTATTTTATTGGGCAAGAAACGACCTCGCAGATCAACGTACCTGACATATGATCTCGCCTCCGCGCCGTATTGCCTCTTCATTGGCCGGCAACATTTTCCATGCCCGCTCCGGCAGCGACTTTTTCAATCCGACCATCACGTTCTCCATCTCAACCACAGGTCGTACTTTGAGATAGCCGCCTAAAATCATCGTGTTGAACAATTTTACTTGTCCCGACTTGGCACATTCGGTCACAGCATCAATCGTATAGATCGTAATATCTTTGCGCTTCGGATGTCGTGTAATTCCATTGGTATCATAGATCAAAATACCCCCTGATCTTACTTTCTGTTCGAACTTGTCCATCGATTGCTGGTTGAGGACGATCGCCGTGTCGTACTCATGGACAATCGGCGACGAGATCTTTCGATCCGACAAAATCACCGTCACATTGGCCGTGCCTCCGCGCATCTCCGGCCCATAGGAGGGCATCCATGTAACTTCGAAATCCTGAATAACACCGGAGTAGGCCAATATTTTCCCCATCGACAATACACCTTGTCCTCCGAATCCTGCTATAATCAATGCTTCTTTCATGATTCTATCGCCTTTATTTTATCTCTTTGATATCGCCTAACGGATAGTAGGGGAACATATTCTGCTCCATCCATTCATTCGACGCCACCGGTGAAAGTTTCCAGCCACTGCTGCATGTCGTCACCACTTCGACTAACGAAAAGCCTTTTCTTTCCATCGAGCGCTGAAACGCCTTTTTGATCGCCGCCTTACACTTGCGAACATTCGCAGGCTTATGCACGCTCTGTCGGGTAATGTAGGTTGCACCATCCAAAAGAGCCATCATATCGGCAATCTTATAAGGATAGCCGTTCAGTTGCGGATCGCGACCATAAGGAGTGGTTGCTGTTTTCATTCCCAGTAGGGTAGTTGGCGCCATTTGTCCTCCTGTCATGCCGTAAATCGCATTGTTGATATAGATCGCCACAACATTTTCGCCTCGCGCTGCCGCATGAATCGACTCTGCCGTTCCGATAGCCGACAGATCTCCATCACCCTGATAGGTGAAAACCAAATGGTCGGGATGCAGACGTTTGACTGCTGATGCAACTGCTAATGCGCGTCCATGAGGAGCTTGAATCCAATCGATATCAATATAATTATATGAAAAAACCGAGCACCCCACCGGCGAAATGCCGATACTGTTGTATTCGAGTGCCAACTCCTCGATTACCTCGGCGATCAGTTTATGCACCGTCCCATGACTGCATCCCGGGCAGTAGTGCATCTCCTGATTGGTTATGAGTTTTGGTTTGGCATAAACCAAGTTCTCTTGTTTGATCTCAACCTCTGCCATAAGTCTATCGGTTAATTAATTTTTCTTTAAGTGCCACCAATACATCGTCAGGCGAGAAAAGCATACCGCCTTGCCGACCGTAGTGTTCTACCGGAGCCTTGCCATTCACAGCCAATCTTACATCTTCGACCATCTGACCGGCATTCAATTCTGCCACAAGGAAACCTTTCACCCCACGCATAGCCAATTCCGCAAGTGGTACAGTAGGGAACGGGTAGAGCGTTATCGGGCGTAAAAGACCTACTTTCAACCCTTCGGCACGTGCAATCTCCACTGTTGCCGAACAAATACGAGCCGACGACCCGAATGCCACAATCACATAATCGGCATCATCACATTCGGTGGTTTCATAGCGTACGGCCTGTTGCTCGATCTGTCGATATTTGGCCTGCAATCGCAAATTGATCTCTTGCATTCTTTCGGGTTGCAATTCCAAAGTTGTTATTATATTGCGAGTACGACCTTCGTATTTTCCCGTTGTAGCCCATTCGCCACACTCAGCAGCGATCTCTGCTGTCGTTTTGCGAGGACGTTGCGGCGCCAAAACCACCTTCTCCATCATCTGACCGATAACACCATCGGCCAAGATCATGGCAGGAGTACGATATTTGAAAGCCAAATCAAAGCCCTCTGCCACATGATCGTGCATCTCCTGCACCGAATTCGGAGCCAAAACAATTAAACGATAATCACCATGTCCGCCTCCTTTTACCGCTTGGAAGTAGTCGCCTTGTGCCGGCTGAATAGTCCCTAAGCCGGGACCGCCTCGTTGGCAATTCACAATCAAGCACGGTAATTCGGCTGCGGCCAAATAACTCAATGTTTCTGTCATTAGCGATACGCCCGGACTTGAAGAAGAGGTCATCACTCGTTTGCCGGTCGCGGCTCCTCCATAAACCATATTGATGGATGAAGTCTCCGATTCGGCCTGCAAAACGACCATGCCGGTTGTTTCCCAAGGTTTGAGTTCCATCAATGTCTCCAATACCTCCGACTGTGGCGTAATAGGATAGCCGAAATAGCCATCGCAGCCGTAACGAATGGCCGCGTGAGCAATCACTTCATTGCCCTTCATCAATTTTACGTCCTTTTCTGCCATAATCTTATTCGATTTTTTGACGGTACACCGTAATACAACTATCCGGACAGATCACAGCACAAGAAGCACATCCCGTACAAGCTTCCGGATTAATCATTTGTGCAAAAGAATAGCCTTTGCCATTAACCTCCGACGACAAGGCCAATACTTGACACGGACAGGAAGCAATACAAACGCTACAACCCTTACAACGTTCGGCATCGACGATAATTGTTCCTTTAATCTTAGCCATAACCTGTTATTATTGATTTGATACAAATATAGTAATTTTTATTTATAATTATTTCGCTATTCTGATTTTTTTTCTTCATTTCGTAATTAATTACCCCATGTTCCATTTGATATATTGGGTAATGATGCAAAAAGTGGTGCTTTTTAGTTGCTAAAAGATGGGCGAGAAACGGAGTTTTTCTCGCCCTATTTTTTTTGGAGGACTGCTGTAACCGACCGGTCTCTTAAAACAGAATTCGGGGCGGGGATTTATTATATAATCCCGCCCCGAATACATATTACGTGGGTAAAATTTACCGGATTCGCTCGGTATCGCGCACCAACATCTCATCTCTAAATATGGCTCGTGATGCAAGCCATGTAAGAAACAATGCCACCGCCGGACAGCATAATGTCAGTTTGAATGATGCGGAGAAAATTGCAGGTGAAGCCTCTTGAAACAATGTGTAAAAACGATAGCAATAGAGTCCTAACATAACAATCGTGCCGGCCAAAAGAACCATCTCAACAACACACCACCGAATCTGAATCAGCCGTTTCTTATAACCAAAGATCGTGATAAACGGTAATATGGTGGCTATGATCACCAAAAAAGAGAGATAATACGGTGCAGTCTCGCTATTGCCTGCGGCATGGATTAACCGATAGGTGTAGAGTGTCGAAACACCTTCCGTTGTGCCAAATGCAAGAAGCGGAGCTGCAAATGTGATAGCCATCAAAATCGTGACAGCCAATAAATAGAGTGATTGAATACGTTGTATCATAAATTATAGCTTTTTATCGATTAAATATTTGTTGCGATCGGTCGAATTGCGGTTAATTAATTCACCGAGGAATCCGGCAAGGAAGAGTTGAACCCCCAATACGATAGCCAATATGGCAAGGTAGAAAAGAGGCTGTTCGGTAACGGGGCGTAATGGCATTTCGTGGAGTTGTTTCCAGATTTTGGTTGCAATGATCCATATTGTTGTGCCACCGCCGAAAAGAAACATCAACGTTCCAAGTCCTCCGAAGAAATACATCGGAGAACGTCCGAAATATGACATGAAAAGTACGGTGATCAGGTCGAGATAACCTTTCAGCATACGTTCAAGTCCGAATTTCGAATGTCCGTATTTGCGCGCATGGTGCTCGACGACCTTCTCGCCTATGTGTCGGAATCCGGCTTTTCGTGCCAAAATCGGAATGAACCGGTGCATTTCTCCATATACCTCGATCGACTTGATTACTTTGCGACGATAGGCTTTCAGTCCGCAGTTGAAATCGTGTAATCGAATTCCCGAAGCGCGACGGGCGGTCCAATTGAAGAATTTGCTGGGCCACCGTTTCCCGATCGGATCGTAGCGTTTCTTTTTCCAACCGGAAACCAAATCGTAGCCATCTTCGATAATCATGCGACGTAATTCGGGAATTTCGTCTGGTGAGTCTTGCAGGTCGGCATCCATTGTGATGACCACCTCGCCTTGTGCTGCGTCGAATCCGCAGTAGAGAGCGGCAGATTTCCCGTAATTACGCGCGAATCGAATACCTCGCAACGTTGGATAGTTGGCTTGAAGTTGCTCTATGACCGTCCACGAACCGTCATTTGAGCCATCGTCGATCAAAATTGTTTCATAGGAGAGTTGATTGTCGAGCATCACCCGATCGATCCAAGCAATCAGCTCGGGAAGCGACTCGACTTCGTTGTAGAGCGGAACAACGACAGATATATCCAATTTTTGCTCCATGATCTTCTGATTATTACGCAATATTCTCCGAATCAAACGGACGAGGTGCACGGGAATTTACTCCGGCAATGATCAATCCGTAGATAGCACCGAATAGCAGGGTGGAGAAGATTCCGCCCCAAACTCCTGCAATGATTGATGGGGTAGGAGCCGTTTGAAGTCGCTCTATCGATTGAGTCAAAATCGGTTCCATCGAGGCTGAGACTTCTCCATTATTAGCTACCAATTCCGTAATGGCCGTAACTATTCGGTCGATATAATTCGAATATCCTAAAACGAGGTGGAGATATACCGTTTGAATGATCCCGACAATAAAACCGGCAAATCCGGAGATGGTCAGCAAGAAACCGTAACCCTGTCCGAATGTGAATCCCACCTCTTTGGGATAGAGCATCGAACGTTGACGGGTATATCGGTGTAGCAGATAGTAGTGTAGTACCACAACGGCAATCCATTCGATCGACATCAGATAGTAGAGCGATAATCTTCCGGAGAGTGCTACCCATGTCTCAAACAGATTCGATAATCCCAATAACAGACCGAGTATTGCTCCGTAGCGGGCTGCATCATTCCAAAAATTATTGTTTTGTTCCATATTTATATGTTATTTGTTATCAGCGTAATATTCCTTTTCCTTCGCGCGTGATTTCTGGCTCGTCGCCTGTAAGATCAACAATTGTCGTTGGAATCTGTTCTCCAATGCCGCCATCGATCACCCATGCCACGTCGTGGCCGTAACGTTCGTGAATCAATTCGGGATCGGTTGCGTATTCGATATCCTCGTCGTCGCTTTTTACCGATGTGGTAATTATCGGACAGCCGAGTATCGTGACAATTGCGCGAGCTATGGCATTATCCGGAATGCGAACCCCGATTGTTCGTCGTTTTTCGAGGGCTTTCTCTGGAATACGTGAAGAGGCCGGCAGAATAAATGTAAACGGTCCGGGCAGATTTTGTTTCAAAATGCGGAATGTGGCATTGTCGATCCGACAATAGTCAGACATTTGCGATATGCTGTCAAATACCACTGCAAAATCACCTTCTCCTTTGATTCGTCGCAATCGTTCGATGGCGCGAGGAGCATGCAACGAACAGCCGATGGCATAGACACTATCGGTGGGGTATATCACCAACCCACCACACTCCAACGCATCGACAACGCGTCGCAATTCTCGTTCCGAGGGATTTGTTTCGTATATTTTCGTCAGCATGATCTTGCAAAGATACGAATTTTATTTGATCTTACGCCGATTCAGTTCTGCACTATATGCTCGAGCATTGGCGTTGTGCTCTTTCAGTGTCCGCGCAAAGTTGTGGTAACCGTCGAACGTGGGGCGGGCACAGAAGAAAATATAATCGTGTTGTTCGAAGTTGAGAACGGCTTCAATGGCATTGCGCCCGGGCATGCAGATCGGGGAGGGAGGAAGCCCTTTATTTATATAAGTATTGTATGGCGATTGAAATTTCAAATGCTTGTAGAGTATTCTACGCAATGAAAAATCCTGCATGGCATATTTGATCGTCGGGTCAGCTTGAAGCGGCATTCCTTTGCGTAATCGGTTGATATACACTCCTGCTACCCGGGGCATCTCGTCGCTTTTGCGAGTCTCTTCATAAACGATTGAGGCAAGTGTCATGACCTCCAATCGGCTCAATCCGCTGCGTTGGCGTGCCTTGTCGCGTTCCGGAGTCCAAAAACGATCATACTCTTGTTTCATGCGACGCACAAAATCTTCGGGAGATACCGTCCAATAAAATTCGTATGAGTTGGGAATAAACATGGAGAAAAGTGTCAGGGAGTCGAATCCCATCTCCTTTGCCAACTCTTTTGAGGTCAAAGCCCGCATGATGGCAATTGAGTCTGCATCAATTTGGCGGGCAAGTTTTGCCGCAAGTTGGGAGGGCATTCGCACGTTGTTTATGGTGACACGCACAGGTGTTTGCCACCCCATTTTGAGCATACGGGCTATTTCGATGACATTCATGTCCGGATGTAACCGATAATGGCCTGCTTTGTAGGATTTTTCTAATCCGATATGTCGAGCATAAAACCGAAATGCAGCATGGTGCTTAATGTGTGGCAAGAGTGAGTCGAGAACTTCGGTGTAATCAGTTCGCGAGCTTACATAAAGATCGTGCTCCGCCCCAACAGCATTGCCTTTGAATTGGATAACCCCGACAATAGCTGTTATAGCACCTATGATAATACCCCCAAGAAAGATGTATAGACAGATTTTTTTTAGCATTTTGTGATTTTTTTTGCGAAGATACGAAAAAATTTCTACTTTTGTGCCTCGGGTGAGTCTTATACGACCAGCTCCCGCAGAATCCCCCAGGCGAGGAATCGAGCAAGGGTATGCGGTTGTAGCGGTGCGATATAAACAGCTCACCCTTTTTTGTTATAATCGCGAGGTGAAAATCAATTGATTTTCACCTCTTGTTTTTACGAAACATACTCTTGTATCGTTCGCAATCGGATCTTTGTGCAGTTTAGATAGCGATTGCCAACCTTTTTTTCGAAAAAAAATCTTTATCTTCTTGCTTGTTTTGTCCTAAAATAGTATTAACTTTGCAACGAATATGCGTTGTAGATAAATATTTGTAACTATATTGGACTGAATATTACAATGTTGTTACTTTGCGGTGGCTATAAATGAAAAAAAATATGTTATGAAATTTTTTTTATTGATTTGCTCCTTTTTTATCTGTTTGAATTGTGAGGCTGCTAAACGGGGTACATCTGTCTATTACGAAAATCCGGTCTTGCCGGCTACTGCCCCCGACCCTTCGGTGATTCGTGGTGATGATGGGACTTTCTATCTTTATGCCACCGGCAAGGGATATCCGATCTATAAATCAACGGATATGATCCATTGGGAGTTTGTTGGACGGGTTTTCAACGATGCAAATTATCCGCCACTTGTTCGTAACAATCGAAAAGCTACACTTTGGGCGCCCGAGATTCGAAAAATCAATCAAAAATATGTGTTGTTCTATACCATGTGGTTTGGCAATGTTTGGTTGAGTGCCATCGGTTATGCCACTGCCGATTCACCGACAGGACCTTTTGTCGATCGTGGGGTATTGATCGATAGTAAGCCGATCAATGTTTCGCAATCCATCGATCAGTTTTATTACGAAGATCGAGGGAAATCCTATCTTTTTTGGGGTAGTTTCCGTGATATTTATGCCATAGAACTCTCGATTTCCAAAGATGTGACAATTGCCATCAAACCCGAAACGAAAGTAAAAATTGCCGGTACGGCCTTCGAAGGAACTAATATTTGGAAACGTGGTGGTTACTACTACATGTTTGCATCGGTCGGAAATTATGCCGGTGGAGCCAAAAGTACCTATCGTACGGTCGTTGCCCGCTCGAAAAAACTCTTGGGCCCCTATGTGAATAAGCAAGGTGTAAGCGTCCTTGATAATGGTTTCGAGGAGATTCTTCACCGCAGTGATAAATTTACCGGTCCGGGTCATAATGCCGGTATTATCAAAGACGATGCGGGGCAAACTTGGATGTTCTACCATGCCTATCAAGTGTCGAATCTGAAACTGAAACGTCAAGGCATGCTCGATAAAATCGAATGGGATAAAGCGGGTTGGCCCTATATTGCCGACAAAATTCCCTCGGAACGTGCCGAAGCACCGATCATCAAAGTGAAAAAACAAAAATAGAAATTTCAACTACATAAATTAATCTCTTAAATTCTTTAATGTATGAAAAAAACAAAATTTTGGATGTTGTCATGGGCGATCCTATTGGCTGCTGCCGTTGGATTTACGGCTTGTGTGGATGACGACGAAGATACGGAAATGCCGTATCTGGAAGTTACACCTACTGCTCTCACCTTTGGTGAAGACGGTGTTGCGTTGAATGGAAACACTATCAACATTAATACTAATCGAGCTTGGAATATTACACTTTTGGCTGCTGATGGTGATACTGTCGATCCGGCCGAATGGATTACTCTCTCCAAATATGAGGGGGGGGGGAATTCTACCGTTCTTGTTGATGTTCAGGCAGGTACAGTTGCATCTGCTACTGCAAAAATTACCATTTCCAATCAAGCTGGTCCGCTGAAAACCGCAGTCGTTACAATTACACGTGGTACGGTTGTCCCCGAAACCATCATCTACAACGAAACATTCGGTACCAACTCTCAGGTCGAGAATACCAATGTTGACCAATATACCGATTGGACCAAGTCGGGTACCGGTGCCGCTACGGTAGAATATGTTGCTACCAATGCTTCGGTTCGTAAATCAAGCCCCAACACCGCATCGAGCTATAACGGTGCCTCGGGTGCTCCTATCCTCTTCTTCGGTGCTGCTCCTGCCACCTTTACCGTGAAAAATATCACGCTCACCGCCGAGCAAACCAATCTGAAACTTACTTTCGGCGGACAGCAGACCATTACATACCAACAGGATTACACTTGGTCGAACGATAATATGCTTGTGGCTTTGAGTGCCGATGGTAATACTTGGACTAACCTCGAATACACCAAAAACAACGGCGATGTAGAGAAACCCAACTGGATTCTTGCCACCGCTAACTTTACACTTAAAGAGGCCACTTCGAGCCTTTACATCCGCTTTACGACCGCTAATCTTTCGTCGAATATCCGTATTGATGACATTACGTTGGCTACCGGTAACGGCGGTCAGGTAATCGACCTTGCATCCGGTATAGGCGGTGGTGGTCAAGAACCCACCTTGCCGGCTGTAACTTTGCCTACGGAGATTGTAACCTCGTTCTCCGATGTGTTCGATGGCGTTTCTGCTAACAAAGTAATCTACGAATCCTCTAAATGGAGTTTCTTCTCCAACTCTACCGCATATCCTGCTACTCCGACTGAGGGTTGGATGACCGGTATCTTTAATACTACCGATAAATATATCCAAATTGCTCCTTACGGTTCGTCGCTTTCGGAGGTGGTGGCTTATGCCGTGATTACCCCGTTCAACGTGAAGGCTGCTGCTGATAAAACGCTGAAACTTAAATATACATGGTACTATCAAACTGCCGATGATTCGAAGTTTGAGGTAGTTGTTTCTTCGACAGCAACAAACGATAATGCCCGCGATAATGCAACGTGGACTGTGGTGAAAGATCTGACTTTTGCCTCGTCGCAGGCCAAGAATGAGTGGGTGGATGCTTCGATCGATCTCTCCGCTTATGCCGATGTCGAGAAACTTTATGTTGCTTTGCGTTATACCGGTAAATCCAATACCTATCGTGTCGATGATGTAGAATTCTCGGGCGGAGCTTCTGTTCCGGCCGTTACTACGGGTGCTACGTCGGATTTGACCGATAAGAGTGTCACACTCGCTGGTTCTTCGCAAAATATTACAGCTGCAACCGAGGTGGGTGTCGAATATATTGTTTACTCCGATAATATCAATTGGACGGGAGCTACGAAGAAAGCCGCAACTGCGGTTGCAACCTCTTGGACAGTGGCAATTGATGGCTTGACTGCCGAGACGAAATATGCCTATCGTGCCTATGCCGTATCTGGTGGTACAACAATTTATGGCGATGTTGCCAATTTCACAACCCAAAGTGTTGCTGTGGCTACTCCGGTGTCGATTACGATTCCCGAATTGCTTAAAAAGATCACCTCGACAAGTGCCGCTGCCGTTCTTGATGCCAATACTACCTATACTTTCGAAGGTGTCATTTGTGGTGATCCCAAAGTGAAGAACTGCTCGTTCGGTACACTCTATGTCATGACTCCCGATGCAACAACGGGTGGCAATGCAGTGGTACTGTATAACTCGGCATTCTACAACGAGGGTAATTATGCATTGGGCGATGTTGTTACGGTAACCTTGCCGGCCGGTGTTGCCAAAGAGCAATTGCGTTACTCGATTCCGCAAATTACGGGTATCGGTGTTGAGCATGTGGTGAAAAAATCGTCGGGACATGCTGTAAACCCGATCAAACTTACCTCTGTTTCTGAGATTGCCAACTATTATTCGATGCCTGTGACTATCGAGGTTACCACAGCCGAGTCAGATGTTTGGATGACCGGTAATGCCAACTCGACCAAGAACGTCACCGCCGGAGGTGCTGCGATGGCCATTTATTTCAACAAGCAGGCTTACGAAACCTTTACCAATGTCTCTTATGTGGCAACCACCGCAGAGATTACGGGTATTGCATCGGTATATAGCGGTACCCAACAAGTTTGCCCGCGTAACTTGGACGATGTGGCCGCATTTGTTCCGACCACTCCGACTATTACGGATCTTACTCCTATTTCGCTGACATGGACAAATGCAGAGACCGACGCTAAAACCATCACTATAAGCGGTGTGAACCTCGATGGTGTGACACTGACTCCTGCATTGAGTGGTGAGGGTGCTGAACACTTCACAGCAACTATTTCGGGCACAACGATTACTGTAACGCCGAAAGAGGCTAATGCAACCACTGCCGATATTACTGCTACGTTGACCGTCTCGGCCGAAGGAGGTAATAGCAAAACTGCCACGCTGACCCATTCAAAACCGGTAGTGGGTGGAGGAACGGAGAAAACGGTAACATTTGATTTCTCGACCATTACCGAAACAGGAACAGCTGCCACAACGACGATTGATGCCATTACGCTTACACCTGAAAAGGGCGAAGCCTCGAATGCTCCGGGTACGAATAAGAGTGGTGAGTGGCGTTTGTATAAAGCAAGCCGTTTGGTTGTTTCTGGTGCTACGATCACAAAGATTGAGATCACATTTACTTCTACTTCTTATATGGGATGTGATTTCGTGGCAGAGCCGGGAACTTATACAACGAATGATAAGGTAGGAACTTGGACCGGTAGTGCTTCGAGTGTGACCTTCCAGAACGGAACAACTTCTAGTGAGAACGTTCAGGCTCGCATGAAGAAGATTGTGGTAACATATGTCGAATAACTAATCTCTTTTCAAATCCCTTCTGCGGCAAAACTGCCGTAGAAGGGGTTTGAAAACTTGAAATTCTTATACTTTTTTGATCTTCGGAATGATAACTATCCGTAAATATTTTGCGAGAACGACCAACATCCTCCTTGTAGCTGTGATGAGCATAACCGCCACTCTTTTCACAAGTTGCAGCAACGATAATGATGGTGGCAGCAATGGCGGATTCTCCGCCAATACTGCCGATTGGAAGATCTCCTCGACAGTGCGTCCGACATCGACTGCTTCGACCTTGTTACTCAACGGAAAGGAGGGAACTTCGTGGTATGCGTCGATTGGCGAAGGAGCTTCGTGGTGTTCGTTCAAGTATAACGACTTTTCGGGGAATTATACCTCCACCGAGGGGGTTTTGCAGGGTGAACTCAATACGTTGCATGTCTATTATAAGCCCAATACCGGTTCTGAGCAGCGTACTGCCGAATTGAAATTCAACTATGCTGGCGAAGAGGAGCAAACCTTTACACTGACCCAATACGGAGCCGATCAGAGCAATCTGCCGGTCTTCGGACATTGGGCCGAACTCCCGATAATGAAAACCGATGACTCATACATTTATGCTACCCATTCGGCCATGATCAACAACAAAAGCTACCGCAACTATTCGCTTTGCTACGACAAGAAAAACAAAGCGGCTCTTTGGGTGGCTTATCCGTTGCATGCCGTATATTTGGGTGGAGTGGGTCGTACCGATGCATGGGCTTTTGACCCTTCGCCCGATATCTCCGAAGATATCCAACCCGACTGCGTTCGACGTTCCTATGGTGGCAACTACGATCGTGGCCATCAGTTGCCTTCGGCTGATCGATTGGCAACCAGTGAATTGAATGCACAAACATTCTACATGACCAATATGTCGCCGCAGCTCAATCGCCTCAATCAGGACATGTGGGCCAAACTCGAATCCAAGGTGCGTGCCAACCGCTGCTCCGATACGCTCTATGTCGTGACGGGAGCTTGGTTTGGAACCAATCCGAGTACGACAACCGATGGTGCAGGAAATACGGTCTCTATTCCGAAAAACTATTTCAAGGTACTTCTTCGCACCCGCAATGGCAATACGGGAAAAGCCGTTTCGACATTGTCTGCCAAAGAGTTGATGGCCATTGGCTTTTGGGTCGATCATAAGAGCTATGGTAATATCGAGCCTCCGACATCGATCTGTACAACCGTAGCAGACATCGAGAGTAAAACAGGTTTCAAATTCTTCTCTACGTTGAGCGATGAAGTTGCTGCGGAGGTAAAACAGCAGAACAATCCCTCGCTGTGGGGTGTAAATTAAGCGATTAACAATGAAAAAACGACTTTTCCTAACCTTGCTGCCGGCCTTTGTGATGGTTGTTGCCTGTTTCGCACAGAAGCCCTGCAAAGTGATGTTCTACAATATCGAGAACTTCTTCGACACGATCCGTGACCCACAGATCTATGATCAAGAGTTTACTCCCGAGGGGCCTAAGGCGTGGAACTCGGCCAAATATTATAAGAAACTGGCCAATATCGAGCGCGTGTTGTTCGGTATTGCGGCTGTGGATAAAAACTATCCTGCGGTGATCGGTGTCTCGGAGGTTGAAAACCGCAATGTGCTTGAAGATATTGTTGCAACGCCGAAATTGGCTCCCGCCAACTACCGCATTGTGCATTACGATTCGCCGGAGGCACGTGGGGTCGATGTGGCGTTTTTTTACCGCCCGGATATTTTCAAATTGGAAGGTAGTTTCCCTGTAAAGACCGTCGTTCCGACGTTGCCCAATTTCCGTACTCGTGATATTTTGACCATGTGGGGTAAAATCGAGGGTGAACCCTTCTTCTTCATGGTGGCTCACTGGCCCTCGCGTTTGGGAGGCAAAGAAGCCTCGGCGTTCAAGCGTATGGCGGTTGGCCGTCAGATGCGTAGCATTGCCGATTCGGTGTTGCGACTCAATCCTGCAACTAAGATTGTGGCAATGGGTGATTTCAACGATGATCCACGCGATGAGAGTATCGCTGAATGTTTGGGTGCACGTTTGAAAATGAAAGAGTTGAAAAAGGGTGATTTCTACAACCCCTTTGCCGAGATGCACAAAGCGGGATTGGGAACTTTGGCCTATGGTGATGCGTGGAATCTCTTTGATAATATTGTGGTGACCGAGAATTTGGCAACTGGATCAAGCGGATCGCTCCGGTTGCAGAAAGCTACGGGATCGAAATATTATGGCAATATCTTCAAGCAACACTATATGTTGCAAAAAGAGGGGCAATACAAGGGGTATCCGTTGCGCACCTATGTAGGAAACAATTTTCAAGGAGGGTTTAGTGACCACTTTCCGGTGTATATCTATTTTGCTAAATAATTACTTAAATAATCATGAAAAAAAGTTTACTGTTTTTGTTGCTGTCCCTGATGTCGGTTGCTGTCTATGCGCAGTCAGGCGGTATCAAGGGTAAAGTTGTTTCGCGTCAGGATCGCTCCGCGCTCGGCAATGTGAAAGTAGTGCTGACCCCGGGAGAGACTCGAACCACGACAAACTCCGATGGTAGTTTTACCTATGAGAATGTTCCTTACGGCGAGTATATGTTGCGTTTCGAAACCCCCGATTTCGAGCCGTTGGATATCGCCGTGCGCATTAATCGTACGGGAGTAAAGGAGATTCCGGCTGTTGTGATGATTCCTTCTGCCATCCAAACTCCTACCCTCGACGATTCTATCTTTGCCGAGTTTGACACCGAAACAGCCAATGATGCGCAGGCACTGCCCTCGTCGCTTTCAGCATCGAGAGATGTCTTTAACAACATTGCTTCGTATCAATTCAGCGAGATGCGTTTCAATGTGCGCGGTTATGATTCGCAGTACCAAGATATTTACATGAATGGTATCCAACTCAACGATGCTATCACAGGTTACTCACCGTGGTCGCTTTGGAGCGGTTTGAACGATGCTACGCGCAATCAAGAGATCACTTCGGGACTGAATACTTCTGAAGTCGGTTTGGGAGGTATTGGAGGTATAACCAATATTGTTACATTGCCATCACAGATGCGTAAAGGATTGCGTGCCAGCTTGGTAAATGGAAACAGCTCGTATCGTTTCCGCGCAATGGTAACCTATGCTTCGGGTTTGCAGGATAACGGTTGGTCGTATGCTTTCTCGCTTTCGACTCGTCAGGGTGGTAACTCCTATATTCATGGTGTTTATTATAACGCTTATGGTTATTTCGCTGCCGTTGAGAAGAAGTTCAACGCTCGCCATCGTTTGGCCTTATCCATATTGGGAGCTCCCACTGAGCGCGGTGTACAACAGGCATCGACACAGGAGGTTTACGATCTAATTGGCAACAACTACTACAACCCCAATTGGGGCTGGCAGGCCGGAGATCGTCGCAATGCCCGTGTGCGCGACTACCACGAACCGATCATCATGCTGAATTATAAATTCGACATATCTGAGCGTACAAAACTCGATGTCGCCACCTCGATACGTTTTGGTAGCAATGGTTATTCGGCACTCACTTGGTATGGTGGCCCCGATCCGCGTCCTGACTACTATCGTTATCTGCCGAGCTACTACGAGTCTAAGAAGAACTATACGCAGGCTGCATGGGCTTACGAGGCATGGCGTTCGAACTATAACAATACGCGCCATATCCATTGGGACAACCTCTACAATATTAATTACAATGGCGAGGAGAATAAACTATACGGTGCCGGTCATCGTTCGCTCAACATGATCGAAGAGCGTCACACCGATCAACTCGATTGGAATTTCTATGCCCAATTCTCGCACCTCTTTCGCAATAATTCGAAACTCTTTGGCGGCGTGAATTTGCGTCGTAACCGTACCGAATATTACAGCGAAGTAAAAGACCTGTTGGGCGGTAATTATTGGGTCGATGTCGATAAATTCTCCGAACGCGATCTCCCGGGTGATGCCGCAGCTTACCAGAATGATCTCGACTATTATATGTATCATGGCCACGCTCGCGCAGTAAAAGAGGGCGATAAATACGGCTATGATTACTATGCCAATGTGGTTGTGGCTCGCGCTTGGTTGCAATATAACATCGCATTTGGCAGTTTCGATATGACATTGGGCGCCGAAGCCGGTCATTCGTCGTTGTGGCGTCATGGTGTTTGGCGTAAAGGTCTCTTTGCTGATAATTCGAAAGGTGATTCTGAAACACAAAACTATTGGACTTATCGTTTGAAAGGCAATTTTGCTTATAAATTCGATGCTGTTCATTCGGTTGCGGCCAATATTGTCTATATGCAGGATGCACCTCATTTCCAGTCGGCTTTCATCTCGCCGCGTACCCGCAACTCGGCCACCCCAGGGGTAGCTGCCGAGAAGATTTTCGGTGTCGATCTCTCCTATAACCTGCGTTTGGGAGATATTAAGGCCCGCATTTCGGGATACTATACGAAGATCAAAGACCAAACAAAGGTGATCTCCTATTATGACGATGTATCCAATACGTTCGATAACTTCGCCATGAGCGGCATTGATAAACGTTTCTTCGGTTTGGAGGTTGCAACGTCGATTCCTCTGTATCGCGGGTTGTCGTTGAACGGAGCTATCAGCTGGGGACAATATACTTACGACTCGAATCCCAACTATACACTGCTGCGTGATAACAGCGGTGCAATCGAATCGCAGGGTAAAGTCTATTGGAAGAACTTCCGCGTGGAGAGTACTCCGCAAACGGCTATCAATGTCGGCCTCTCGTATCGTAGCAAGAACAACATCTTCCTTTCGGCCGACTTCAACTATTACAACAACATGTATCTCTCAATGAGTCCGATCTATCGCACCGATTATGTGCTGACATCAAGTATGACCGATGAGGAGATCCGTAACTTACGTCGGCAAGAGAAATTCGACTCTTCTTATACACTCAACGCCAGCATCGGCAAAAATTGGTATATCCACCGCAAATATACGTTGGGTTTCAGTTTGCAGATCGACAATATTCTCAATGATCAGAATATCAAAACCGGCGGTTATGAGCAAACTCGTTTGCAAGAACTTACCGATGATCGTGCTGTGAAAGGCTACGAGGCTTTCGACTCCAAGTATTTCTACATGTTTGGAACTACTTATTACTTGAATCTCTATTTCCGTTTCTAACGACTTAAAAACAGAAAACGATGAAAAAATTATTGAATATATTGGTTGTTGCACTTGCCGGAGGAGTTTTCTTTACGGGATGTTACAATGATTTCGAAAATCCTGCCCCCAACAAAATCTATACGCGGGATGATTTCGGCGATCGAATCATCTCGATCAAGGATTTCAAACAACTGTTCTACGATGTTTATGGCAACGGAGCCGGCAGTTTGGCTCAAACGCTGGTTATCGAAGACGATTATGTGATTTGCGGTAAGGTTATTTCGAGCGACAAGGCTGGCAATGTCTATAAGTCGGTTCATATCTACGACGAAACCTCCGAGTCGGCCATCGAACTCAAACTGATGGTCAGCAACTATGTCTATTATCACCCGGGACAGACGATCTTTGTTGAAACCAAAGGTTTGGCCATCGGTTGTTATCGTTACATGTTGAGTGTCGGTACACCGCCTTCGGAGACCGAGATTGCCAAAGGGTATGCTAATGGTAATATCGAATTGCCGCTTATGCGCGATCAGCATATCAAAATGGGCGAAATGGGAGAATTGACTGCTGCCGATACGTTGGTTGTCACGCCAAAAAACTATAAAACGACTCTTACCGATGCTGCTTTGGGACGTTTGATCCGCTTTGAGGGGTTGACCTATAAGACCGGAGAATACGATGGCGATACCTATCCCAGTTACTTGGAGCAGACCTATCCGGATAACTCCACCGAAGCCGTTTATGTGACGAAGTTCTATAAAGATCAGAATCTTCCAGATACCTACGCTTACAACTATAACAACGAGCGTTATTATGGCTCTTCGTTGTTCACTTATAACAAAACAACCGACCCAACCACCGGAACTTCGGGCAATTATATCGTTCGTGTGAGCGGTTACTCCAATTTTGCGTTGGATGAATTGCCTGCAAATGGTGCTACGGGAGATATTACGGCTCTCTATACCAAATACTCTTCAAAGACGGGAGGCTATATCAAATACCAATTGTTACTCAACAATGGTAGTGATGTCAAATTTCCCGATGCCACTTCGAATACTTCGGGAGAGTAGCACTCGTTCGATAATCTGTTTGGCAACTCGCTCCATATCGATTGGGGCGAGTTGTTGTTTGCATAGAGCTTGGGATTTGCAAAATAATTTTCATTTCTTGCAGGTTACTCTTTAATTCTTAACGGGAAATGTCTATCTTTGCGCTCGGAAAATAACCGACATGCCATGTTTGAAAATTTAACCGATAAACTCGAACGGTCATTCAAAATCCTGAAAGGTGAGGGCCGTATTACCGAAATCAATGTTGCCGAAACGCTCAAAGAGATCCGCCGTGCGTTGATCGATGCCGACGTCAACTATAAGGTTGCCAAGACCTTTACCGATACTGTCAAACAAAAAGCTTTGGGTCAGAATGTGCTTACGGCCGTTAAGCCCGGGCAGATGATGACCAAAATCGTTCGCGATGAGTTGGCGCTGTTGATGGGTGGTACGGCTACCGATATCCGTTTGGAGGGCAGTCCGGCTGTGATTTTGATTGCCGGTTTGCAGGGATCTGGTAAAACCACCTTCTCGGGTAAGTTGGCCTCAATGCTCAAAAGCAAGAAGGGTCGTCAGGTGCTGTTGGTTGCCGGTGACGTTTATCGTCCGGCCGCTATCGATCAGTTGAAGGTGCTCGGCACACAGATTGGGGTCGAGGTCTATGCCGAGGAGGGAAATATGAATCCCGTGCAGATTGCCGAGAATGCCATTAAATATGCCCGTCAGAAATCCTATAACGTGGTAATTGTCGATACCGCAGGTCGCTTGGCTGTCGATGAGGCGATGATGCAGGAGATCACCGCCATCAAAGCGGCGGTGAAACCTTCGGAGACACTTTTCGTGGTCGATGCCATGACCGGTCAGGATGCCGTGAATACGGCTCGCGAATTCAACGATCGTTTGGATTTCGATGGCGTGGTGCTCACCAAGTTAGACGGTGATACCCGCGGTGGTGCAGCTATCTCGATCCGCTCGGTGGTCGATAAACCGCTGAAATTCATTTCGAGTGGTGAGAAGATGGACGCTTTGCAGGTCTTCCACCCCGAACGTATGGCCGACCGTATTTTGGGCATGGGCGACGTTGTGTCGTTGGTGGAGCGTGCGCAAGAGCAGTTCGACGAGGAAGAGGCGCGCCGCTTGAAGAAAAAGTTGGTGAAGGATCAATTCAACTTCAACGATTTCATCGCACAGATCCAGCAGATCAAGAAGATGGGAAATATCAAGGATCTGGCCTCGATGTTGCCGGGTGTGGGTAAGATGCTCAAAGATGTCGATATTCCCGACGATGTATTTAAGCAGACCGAGGCGATTATCGGTTCGATGACCCCTGCCGAGCGCGAACATCCCGAGATCATCAACGCCAAACGGCGCGAACGTATCGCCAAAGGTTCGGGGACTACCATTGCCGATGTCAATCGCCTGATGAAACAATTCGAAACCACCCGTAAAACCATGAAGATGGTTGCCGGCGGTAACCTCAAAATGCCCAAAATGCCGATGGGCAGAGGCGGATTTCGGCGGTAAGATATGAAATAAGTAATGGAGATGGTCTAATAAATCTAATATTTATAATTTCGCCCTCACCAAAGTACATACGGTGAGGGCGATTTTCATTATAGGACTTTTGTTATACAGCCTATTTTGCTTACCATGAGCCTTTACCTTTACAACTCGGACATGTTGTGTGATAATGGTTGGCCGGAACATGTTTGTTACATTTACTACACCATTTTTTATTCCCAAATGAGGCGACACCCTTTGTCGTTGTGATTTGTCCACTACCTCCACATAAACCACAAGTTCTTGATGAGCGTTTATGAGAAGAAGTACTACTTGACGAATTATTATATGATGGGGGAGAAGGCATTGGCGCTTGGTAGTTCCATCCATTTGCTATTGCTGCCTGTTGCATTTGCATCATCGCTTGTTGCATTTGCATACAATTTTGGTTTACACTTGCGGTAGAAGCTGCGGTCGCCATTGCTGCTTGGACACAAGGATCCATCATTACATTGGGAGAAGAATAGCTGCCATATCCTCCATATCCCCATTGGGCTGAAACGGAAAATGTTAGCCCTAAATAAAACAGAACAAGAATTAGTTTTTTCATTTCTTTTAGTTTTTTATTGATTGGGAAATGTCCGTTCTCCAAGATACGCACATAAAAAAAGCGTGGACCAAACTTTATATCTGCATTCTGAGGTCTTAGGAAACCTTGTGGCACAAATATCAAAGTGAAGCCCACGCTATGTGCGTGAGCATCAACTTCACTTCTCTTGCCACATTTGAAAGTTCCTAAGTTTCAGAATGCAAGTAGTAAAGCTAACGCTTTTTCCGTATATGTCTAAAATGTGCGTACCGAATACGCTAATGCTTCATAGGCAATGTTGTTTTGGGGTTATCTGTGACAAATGTAGGAAAAAACCGAATAAATTCCTACCTTTGGACATTAAAATATAGCAGATCGTAAATTATGCACAAATCGGGCTTCGTAAATATCATCGGAAACCCCAATGTTGGCAAATCGACATTGATGAACCAACTTGTGGGCGAGAAACTCTCGATCATCACCTCCAAAGCACAAACCACGCGCCATCGTATCATGGGCATTGTGTCGGGCGACGATTTCCAAATCGTCTATTCCGATACGCCGGGTATCCTGAAACCTTCGTATAAGTTGCAGGAGTCGATGATGAAGTTTGTGACCGGAGCTTTGGTCGATGCCGATGTCATCCTCTATGTTACCGATACCGTCGAGCAGAGCGACCGCTCGGCCGATATTATCGAGAATATTCGCCGCAGCGGTATTCCTACCATTGTTGTAATCAACAAAATTGACCTAACAACGCCCGAAGTGCTCGAAATGTTGGTCGAAAAGTGGCATGCGCAACTCCCCGATGCGGTGGTTGTCCCCGTGTCGGCCAAAGAGAGTTTCAATATCGAAGGGCTTTTCAAAACCATTTTGGAACGCCTACCCGAAGGTCCTGCATTCTATCCGAAAGATACGCTGACCGATAAAACCTTGCGCTTTTTTGCCTCGGAGATCATCCGCGAGAAGATCCTGCGCATGTACGACAAAGAGATTCCCTATTGTTGTCAGATCGAGATCGAAAGCTACAAAGAAGAGCCAACGATCGACCGCATTGCTGCCACAATCTATGTTTCGCGCGATTCACAGAAAGGAATTTTGATCGGTCATAAAGGTGAGAAACTCAAACGTGTAGGGCAGGCTGCTCGCGAGGATATGGAGCGATTCCTCGATAAAAAGGTCTTCTTGCAACTCTTTGTCAAAGTCAGCGATGATTGGCGCAACGACGAACGTCGTCTGCGGCAGTTCGGCTACGAGCAGGAGTAAATAATAAATCGGCTGAAATTACGTTATAAAGAGGAACTTTGGGATTGAGATCGATGCGTAAAATACTATTGCTGATCATTTTGGCTGCAACTTTTGGTTGCCACTTCGGAGCGCATGCCCAATACAACCGCGAGTATTTCTTTTGGGTAGGGCGTCGTTGCATGATGAATAATGATTATCAAGAGGCCATCCGTACGCTCAATACGCTGTTGCGTTTCGACGACGAGGCTTTCGAGGGCTATTTCTTACGTGGTATCGCCAAATACAACCTCGACGATCTGATCGGTGCCGAGTTCGACTTTTCGACCGCCATCAAGTTGAATCCTGTCTATACGCAAGCCTACACCTACCGCGCTATTACCCGTTCGCGGTTGGGTAACTACGACGATGCTTTGCAGGATTTTCGTGAGGCGATCGAACTGCGTCCCGATTTGCCGAGCCCCTATTACAGTCGCGGAGTGACTCGTCTGCTGAATCAGCAATTCAAGGAGGCGATCTCCGACTTCGATAAATTCATTCGCCAAGAAAAAAAGGTGGCCGATGCCTTTATTTGTCGCGGTTTGAGCTATCTGCACCTCAAAGATACGGTGCAGGCCTACGACAATTTCAATCGGGCGATCCGTACCAATCGCGAAGACCCCAACGGCTACAACCGACGTGGTGCACTCTATATGCAACAGAAACGCTATGGCGAAGCCGAGGCTGATTTCGATAAAGCGATCAGTTGTGATTCAACCTACTTGTTGTCCTATTTCAATCGAGCATTGGTCTATTCCGATACCCACCGACCGATGCGTGCTTTGGCCGATTTCGATAAGGTGATCCAACTCGACTCGACCAACTCGCTGACCTATTTCAATCGGGCCATGTTGCGTGCACAGATCGGTGACTACAATCGTGCATTAGACGACTACAATCGGGTGGCTCTCTATTCGCCCAACAATGTGTTGGTTTATTATAACCGAGCCGGAGTGCATGCGCAACTCGGTGAGATCGAGAAGGCGGTGGCCGACTATACCTCAGCCATCAAACTCTATCCCGATTTTGCCAATGCCTATATCTATCGTGGTCGTTTGCGAGAGTTGTTGCGTGACCCCAAGGGTGCTAAACATGACCGCGAAACCGCTCAGAAAAAGATCGCGGCCTACCGCTCACGGTTGAGCGATAGTACTTATTCGATCTATGCCGATACCACGCAGCGATTTGACCGACTGCTGTCATTCGATAGTAAATTTGCCGGCAGCAGTTTCGACCCGATTATCAACCGAAGCGGCGGCCGCGAAGAGATGCGCTTAATGCCACTCTTCAAATTTACCTTGTTGCAGCCGGATAGCATACCGACGGTTGCTCACTATCGTTTGCGCCGTATCGATGACTTTAAGAAACGAGTCGGTAATAAATTGCTCACCTTGTCGTGCCGCGAGAGCAATGTTTCGGCCGATTCGTTGGTACTTTTCGATAAACACTATGCCCAAGAGTTGCGCAAAGGCGATGTCTCGTGGATCGATCTTTTCCAACGCGGTATCACCCAGTCGCTCATCAAGCAATATACTAATTCGGTAAATACTTATACGGCCGCCATCGAACAAAATCCGAGCAATCCGTTCCTCTATCTCAACCGTTCGACCACCCGTGCCGAGATGATCGACTTCATCTCGTCGATCGATAACTCCTATCAGCGAATCACGATCGACTCCGATCCGGCCAACCGATTGAATAACAATTCGAAACGTACGTATAGTTACGACGAAGCTGTAGCCGACTTGAATAAAGTGATCAAACTCTTCCCCGATTTTGCCCATGCCTATTATAATCGTGCCAATCTTCGCGCCTTGTCGGGTAGTCTGCCCGAAGCATTTGACGATTATACGAAGGCCATCGAACTAAATCCCTCGTTTGCCGAGGCGTATTATAATCGTGGTGTGGTGCAGATATTTATGAAAGACACCCGCAAAGGTTGTCTCGATATCTCAAAAGCCGGAGAGTTGGGAATCAAAGCGGCGTATGAGGTGCTGAAACGTTATGCCCGAAACGAAGACAACTAATTCAAACAAAATAGATCATGACGGAAATCATTACCAAAAAACTCAACGACTCGGCAGCAGCACGATGGACCGCGTTGCTGATCGTGTCGTTTACGATGATGTGCGGTTACTTCATTACCGATGTAATGGCACCACTCGAAGACCTCTTGACAAAACTTCCCGCTGAGGGTGGGCTGGGTTGGACGAGTGATGAGTATGGCTTCTTTTCGGGGGCATACGGCTATATCAATGTATTCCTTTTAATGCTGTTCTTTGGGGGTATCATTCTCGATAAGTGCGGTGTCCGCTTTACGGGCACAATGAGTAGTGCACTGATGCTGATCGGAACACTCATTAAATGGTACTCCTTGAATGATACGTTCGACGGCGAGATTTTTGGTTGGCCGACACAGGTGGCATTGGCCGCGTTGGGTTTCGCTATCTTCGGTATGGGTGCCGAGATCACAGGAATCACCATAACCAAAATTATCGCAAAGTGGTTTACAGGCCATGAGTTGGCATTGGCTATGGGTTTGCAGGTGGCTATGGCGCGTATCGGTACGGCTGTGGCGTTGGCTTGCAGTCTGCCTTTTGCAAAAGCTTGGGGGAATATTTCAGCTCCTGTATTGCTCGGTGCCGCATTTTTGTGCATAGGTCTTCTGGCATATCTCGTTTATTGTGTGATGGATTCTCGATTGGATAAGTCGAATGGTGCGACAGATGGTGTTCCCAACGAGGAAGAGTTTCATATCAGCGATTTGAGAAATATCTTTGCGAATAAAGGCTTTTGGATCATTGCTATCTTGTGCGTGTTGTTCTACTCGGGTGTATTCCCCTTCTTGAAATTCGCTACTAAGTTGATGATCTATAAGTATAACGTCGATCCCCAATTGGCGGGTTTGATTCCTGCCATGTTACCTTTTGGTACTATCCTGCTTACGCCGGTATTTGGTACTATCTACGATCGGAAAGGGAAAGGAGCTACGCTGATGATCATCGGCTCGGCAATGCTGATGCTCGTTCACATTCTGTTTGCGCTTCCTATTCTTAATGTATGGTGGTTTGCTATTGTCATTATGATTATCCTCGGTATCGCATTTTCTCTTGTGCCGTCGGCCATGTGGCCTGCTGTGCCGAAGATTATTCCGCTCAAACAACTCGGCTCGGCCTATGCCATTATTTTCTATATCCAAAATATCGGTTTGTCGATGGTCCCCATATTGATCGGCGAGGTGATTCAGAGCTACTCGACCATCGAAACTTCGGAGGGTGTAACCTACGACTATACAATTCCCATGTTAATCTTTGCATTGTTCGGTGTGCTTGCTCTTGTTATGAGTCTTTACCTCAAATCCGAGGATAAGAAAAAGGGC
Organism: Rikenellaceae bacterium; assembly: GCA_015059735.1. Lineage (GTDB taxonomy): Bacteria > Bacteroidota > Bacteroidia > Bacteroidales > Rikenellaceae > Alistipes. The sequence continues at coordinate 41,869 of SUZX01000011.1, forward strand.
TACGGTTTGGAACTCCCGAATGTCAAGAAATAAACCATTGTTTATATAATTCAACCGGCTGTCATTTATTAAAATGGCAGCCGGTTGTGTTTTATCGACTTCTTAAATAATTTAGGTCGCTTTTGTAGTATGTTCTATTACGACAAGATGGATGTACAGTTGGATATACAGAATCAAGATTAACGGATCTCGCGCCATTTTCTAATGCAACAATAGCTGCTTTAATAGCCGCTGTCGCAGATGAAACACTATATGTTGCACCTCGACCTTGTCCATCAACTATCGTAACAGTGTATTCGGCATTGGGTGTGGCTTCGTATAGACTGACAGCAGCTTTAACCGCAGCAACTATCGCTCCTATTGTTACAGGAGCAGCAGCCTGAATTGTTGATGTTGTATAAATTCCCAACAACATTATGACTGAAAATAAAATCTTTTTCATTTTTCTTTAAGTTTTAAGTGTTTTTGTCCCTACTCACTTAACGGCTTTTCGGGTCACTCCGTGTGCCTTGAATAGAAATAATGGGAAATACGCACATAAAAAAACGCGGCACTTTCAGTGTATTCTCTACTCAGGGTGTTTGGCGTAACCCGTTCTGGCAGAATAACCAAAAGCCCGCGCCGTCAAGCGCGAGCATTTTCGCAATATTCCTACCAGAACTTTTAAGTCGCCAAACTTTTGAGTAGATAGAATAAAGCTAAAACGCTTTTTCGAATATGTCTAAAATGTGCGTATCAAACTATACGCGATGCTTCATAGGCAAAATAAATTGGTATATGGAGTAAAAATACGCATTTATAATCGGCAAAACGATTTGTACAACTTTGTAAAACGAAATGTGCAAAAATCCAAAATTTTTGCGAGCGTTTGAAGCGACCATTTGAGCGGAAATTAAACGCTTTTCAAACACTATTCAAACGA